>NZ_JANUHA010000029.1 GCF_024753255.1 Massilia agri | reverse complement strand
AAAAAAAGCGCTGCCGAGGCAGCGCTTTCTTCATCAAGCGGGGTCTGCTTAGTTGCGGACGACGCGCTTGTATTCGTTGGTGCGGGTGTCGATCTCGATGGTGTCATCGGTGCTGACGAACAGCGGCACCATCACGATGTGCTGCTTGGCTTCGATGGCGTTCTCGATCTTGGCTTCCTTCAGGACGTTGCCCGAGGTGTTGCCCTTGACGGCCGGCTCCGAGTACACGACCTGGCGTGCGATGGTGGTCGGCAGTTCGACCGAGATCGCCTTGCCGTCGTAGAACACGGCTTCGCATTCCATACCGTCTTTCAGGTAGTTGATGGCGTCGCCCATGTTCTCTTCTTCGATTTCGTACTGGTTGTACTCTTCGTCCATGAAGACGTACAGCGGGTCGGCGAAGTACGAGTAGGTCACCGGCTTCTTGTCCAGGACGACGACGTCGAACTTGTCGTCGCCGCGGAACACGTTTTCCAGCGGAGCATTGGTCAGAAGATTCTTCATCTTCCACTTGTAGGTGAAGCCCGTGCGGCTCGAACCGTTCACGTCGGAACGCAGCACGATGAACGGCTTGTCTTCGACCATAATGATGTTGCCAACACGGATTTCTTTAGCGAATTTCATAGGTGTTTTCGTAAAAAGGTAGTTGCATTAAATCAGCGGTGGCCAGTGAGCGAAGAAGCCTTTGCAGCCTACATCTGATCGTGGTTGATTCCTTACAGACTAACCGCGCATTATACCGGATTTTCATGCGCAGACCCTAGCTCGCGGGCGAATTCGAGCAGCTTCGTCGTCAATTCGCCATGCGCGAGCACCTCGCCGCGCCATTCTTCTGCACGATTGGCAATGCGCGGCAGCGAAGCTTGCAGGTCTTGCCACGCCTGCGGCCAGGATGCGATCTCGCAGGCGCCGTTCCAGCCCAGCGAAAAGGTGCTCAGTTCGTCCAGCCCGGCGGCGTAGCGGCCGAGGAAGGCGCGCAGCTTTTTATGGTGCAGGTTCTCGTCCTGCGGATAGATGTGCCAGACAAAAGGCCGGCCAGCCCATTGCGCGCGCACGAAGGAATCCTCGCCGCGCACGAAGTTCAGGTCGCATGCCCACAGCAGGCGGTCGTAGTCCGGCTGCGGCACGAAGGGCAGCACGCGCACCGTCAAGGCGCCTCGCGTGGCGCCGGCGCCGGCCACGGCCGGGGCGCCGATGAAGTCCTGGACCGCCTCGCGCGCCACGCCTTCAGGCACCAGGCAGGTAACAGGCCGGCCGCCATCGGCCCATGCCGCCAGTTGCGCGCCCACCGGGGCATGCGGGTAGCAGAACAGCGAGACCTTCAGGCTGTCCATCTCCTCTTCGCTGACGCCGAAGGGCGCGAGGAAGCGGGCCATGCCCGCGCGGTCCGCCTGGAAGGCCAGGCGCGCTTCATCGAGGCCGGCCTCGTGCAGCAGGCCGCCGGTCTTGTCCGTGAAGCCCGGGAAGAAGAAGTGCTTGGTCAGCTTCAGGCGCGGGTGCATCGAGGGCAGGCGGTGGCAGCCTTCGACCCACTCTTCCGCCGTCAAGCCCTCGAGGTTGAACCAGACCGGACGCGGCTGGCGCACGGCCATCGCCGCAACGTAGCCCGGCGGGATGTCGACGGCAAAGAATTCGATGACGATGTCGGCCACCTCTTCCGCTGCGAAGCTGCCCTCCTGGTCCACCCAGTGGCGCACGCGCACGCCCTCGACGTCCTGCTCGGCGGCGGCCACGTCCACTTGCGGGCAGATGCGGCGGAAGCTCTTCAGGTCGTCGACCCAGAGCGTCACGTGCACGCCGTGCTCGCGCCACAGCTGGCGCGCCAGGCGCCAGCAGATGCCGATATCGCCATAGTTGTCGACGACCTTGCAGAAGAGGGCCAGGGTGGTGGAAGCGCGCGAGGTGGCAGGCAGGTTCATGCGGGAAGGGCTGCGGAAGGAAGGGCGTCATTCTAAGCGATTTCATGCGCACGCGCTCGGGAAGAGAGCGTTGAAAGAGCCACCCGAAATCGCTCGTTTGCAAGCCTTGGCAGCAGCTTGTCTGCGCCATCGCAAGCAATCGCGCGTCAGGGGAAATGCGCCCCACCCTGCCCCAAACTTCGCGGTGCGACCCCAGTCCAACGCCTACCTGCTGGGAGCCCGGCCGAGCAAACCCGGCCCCTGCCCTCCGTTCGCTTACCGACCTTACCCGGTATGTGGATGCCATGGTCGCTGCCGCGCGTATCAGCCATATCACGGGCGCGTAAGGGCGCCGGCATCTTGTGCCCTGCACCCGGTGCCGAACCGTTGCGCGCGGACGCAACACATCACAAAGGAGTTGAATATGTACGAATACCAGCAATACGGCCAACCCCAGATCGCTCCCCAGAGCCTGTTCGGCGGCATGATCGGCAGCTCGCTGGGCGGCATGATCGGCCGCGGCATCGGCACCATCTTCGGCAATCCGAACCTGGGCGGCCGCATCGGCGAAGTCGCCGCCGGCATCGGCGGCGGCCTGCTGCCCTTCGGCGCCGATCCCACGGGCCAGGCCCAGCAACTGCAGCAACTGCAACAACTCCAGCAACTCCAGCAGATCCAGCAACAACAGCAATTACAGCAGCAGCTGCAGCAGCAACAGGGCCAGCTGGCGCCGCAGGGCTTTGTCGGCGACCTGTTCAGCCAGTACGGCAAAGGCGCCGGCAACGTGCTCGGCGACATCACTGGCAATTCCACGCTGGGCAATATCACCGGTGGCGTACTCTCGGGCCTGGGCGGCCTGCTGCCCTTCGGCGCCGGCCCGCAGGGAGCCGCGGTACAGCAGCACCCGATCGTCCAGCAACTGCAGCAACTGCAGGCACAACAGCAGCAACTGGTACAGGCGCTGCAGCAGATCCAGCAACAGCAGGCGGTGCTGCAACAGCAGCTGGCCGCCGAACAGCAGGGAGGCCAGATGGTCCCGCAAGGCTGGCTGGGCAATGCGATCAAGCGGGTCGCGCAGCCGGTCGGCGGCTTCATCGGCGGCCAGCTGGGCAACAGGAACCTGGGCACCACCATCGGCGGCATCGCCGGCCAGATCGGCGGCATGCTGCCTTTCTCGGCCGATCCGTGGACGGCCTATGCCCAGCAGCAGGCGCAGCTCGGGGCTCAGCAGACCCTGCACTGATCCCGCCTTGCCATCATGCCGCCTCCCCCGCCGGGAGGCGGTTTTCAAGCGAAAGGTCACGCCTATGCCGAGTTCCACCAGCGACCCCAAGGAGGGTCGCACCATCAGCCGCTACATCGTCCAGGCTGTCGCCGACGGCAGCGCGCTGAGTGCCTTCATCGACG
Source organism: Massilia agri (assembly GCF_024753255.1). Classification (GTDB taxonomy): domain Bacteria; phylum Pseudomonadota; class Gammaproteobacteria; order Burkholderiales; family Burkholderiaceae_D; genus Telluria; species Telluria agri. Next base: position 36,285 of record NZ_JANUHA010000029.1, on the reverse strand, counting down.
GGCTCGCCGCCAATCCCGCCGTCCGCCTGGTCGACACGGTCGGACCGGACGGCGGACCACCGCATACCGTCGTGGTCGAAACCGATCCCGATATCGCCGAGCAGCTCCGGCGACGCAACCTCAACCAATTAACGATCGAACCGGATCAGCCGCTGTCGCTGTTCGACTAGCGCCTCCGGCGATCAAGCAAGGAGACGACATGCCAAAAACCCCACCGGGCGCAGGCGAGCAGCCGGGACAGCCGCCTGACGGCCCCGACGGCCGCCCGAGCGCCGAGGATTCATCCACCGCTCGCACCCGTGAGGCCGCGCGCGAAGCCCCGCGCGGCCGCGCCGTTGCCGAGCGCAAGAAAAAATACCTGGTGGCGCCGCGCAGCCTGCCTGCCGCCGCCGGATTCCTGTCCCCGTCGGCGCTGATGGCGCCGCTCTCACTGTCCTCCGTGCAGCAGGTGCTGCAGGGGATCGGCGACATCGACATCGTCGACACCGTCGGGGGACAGGGCGGCTTCGGCGCCTCCAGCCTCGGCGGCCAGGCGGATGGCGTCATCGTCGCGCGCATGACCGACCAGAAGGCGGGCGAACTGCACCAGCGTGGCCAGGGCCGCCTGATCGTCGAACGCGACCAGCACCTGCAACTGCTCGACCCGATGCTGCGCCGGCCCGACCTCGTAAGCTCTCTCACGCCCTACAGCGGACCGAGCGTGGAAGTCGTGGTCGCCGTGGTGGGCAAGGACGGCGCGCCCTTGCCGGAGGCCGAGGTCTCGCTGTTCGGCGGCCTGTTGCCGAGCACGGCGGTGACCGGTCCCGACGGCACCGCGCGCCTGCGCCTCTACGGCGAAGACGTGCACACGATCAGCGGCCTGTACGTCAAGCCGCGCGGCGATTACTGGAGCTTCTACCAGCGCGACCCGGACCTCAGCACCAGCGAATCCAACATCGTCATGCTGCGTGCGCTGGCGGACTGGCCGGCCCTGCAGAACCTGCCGCGCCAGAACGCGCTCGGCTGGGGCGCGCGCGCGATGCGCCTCGACCAGGTGCCGCCTCCCCTGCGCGGACTGGGCGTGAAGGTCGCCGTCATCGATTCCGGCGTCGCGACCACCCATGGCAACCTCAACCGCATCCGTGCGGGCTTCGACGTCATCAACAAGCAGATCGACCGCACTACCTGGAATAGCGATACGCTCGGCCACGGCTCGCATTGCGCTGGCGTGATCGCGGGCGCTGACCCGAGCTGGGGCATCCGCGGCTTCGCGCCGGAAGCCGAGATCCACGTGTGCAAGCTGTTCCCGGGCGGGCAGATCAGCCAGCTGATCGACGCCCTCGAGTACTGCATCGAGCAGCAGATCGACATCGTCAACCTGAGCCTGGGCGGCAGCGCGCCATCCGAAGCGCTGGAGCGCCAGATCCAGCGCGCCAAGCAGGCGGGTGTCGCCTGCATTGCGGCGGCGGGCAATTCCGGCGGAGCGGTCCAGTATCCGGCGGCCTCGCCGCACGTGCTGGCCGTGGCGGCGGTCGGCAAGGTCGACGAGTTCCCGCCCGACAGCTACCACGCCGAGACCATCGGCCAGGACATCGACCAGCAAGGCTTCTTCACCGCCCGCTTCAGCTGCGTCGGGCCGCAAGTGGACGTGTGCGCGCCCGGGGTGGCGGTGGTGTCGTCGGTGCCGCCGAATAACTTCGCCGCCTGGGACGGCACCTCGATGGCGGCGCCGCACGTGACCGGCCTGGCCGCCCTCGTTCTGGCGCATCGTCCGGAATTCCAGGGCGCGCTGCGCGCACGCTCGGCGGAACGGGTCGAGCGCCTGTTCCAGGTCTTGCGGATGAGCGCACGGCCGGTCACGCTGGGCGATCCGGCCCGGGTCGGCTACGGCATGCCGGACGCGCTGGTCGCGCTCGGCCTGTCGATGGCGGCGGGCCAGGGGGCCGGGCAATGGCAGATGCCGGCGGCCGCATTCGGCATGGCGCCCGGAATGATGGCCGGAATGCTCGCCGGCATGCCCGATGGCGGCGTACGCTATCCGGCCGGCTTCGCGCCCCAGCAGGCGGCTGGCATGCAGGGTTTTCCCTTCGGCCTGGGCGTGGGAGGGCTGCGGCCTGCGGGCTGGTGAGTGGTCGTGGTGAGTGCGGGCTGGTGGGTGCCACCTGCGAGGTGGATGCGAGGTGCAGCGTTGCTGTGCTGCTCACCCGCGGCCTTCCGGGCCGGCTCGCGCTCGCGATGCGTCTTGCGAACGGCGCCGGCATAGGCAATACCTGCGCCGGACGTCCGGGAAAAACGCGAAACGCATGAAACGGAGGAAAAAGGAGGAGCGCGAACAGGGAACACCGGGACCGGAAAACAGGATGGCCGCAACGGTATCCGGGATAGGGAGAAGAAGGCAGCTTGCGCGCGCAATCGGGCGCGCAAAATGAAAAACCGGAGCACCTCTCCGCGCACGCGCGTTGGTCTACTCCGGTTTTATGCTGGCGTCCCCACGGGGATTCGAACCCCGGTACTCACCGTGAAAGGGTGATGTCCTAGGCCTCTAGACGATGGGGACCTATGAACTGTACTTGCTGCTTACTACTGCTGCGCCGCACCGCGGCATCAGCTTCTTACCAAATTCTTGGCGTCCCCACGGGGATTCGAACCCCGGTACTCACCGTGAAAGGGTGATGTCCTAGGCCTCTAGACGATGGGGACCCGGACGGTCAGAACTGTTGTTTTTTCCTACGTGGTGGAGGTAAGCGGGATCGAACCGCTGACCTCTTGCATGCCATGCAAGCGCTCTCCCAGCTGAGCTATACCCCCTACGGGAAAACAACATTCTAACATACTGCATTTACTTCCACTACTCGCGCGCTGCTGGGTGCGCGCTTTGCCAGAATCGAATCGCTCCGGATTCCTGGCGTCCCCACGGGGATTCGAACCCCGGTACTCACCGTGAAAGGGTGATGTCCTAGGCCTCTAGACGATGGGGACCTTGGAACTACCGTACTGCTTACTACTTACTGCACTTCAGAGTGTTGGTGGAGGTAAGCGGGATCGAACCGCTGACCTCTTGCATGCCATGCAAGCGCTCTCCCAGCTGAGCTATACCCCCTCTTTTCACACTGTAGCTACTGCTGCTTTGCTACCGTGTGCTGCTGAAGTGCGAGCATTATAGCGGAGCGCCTTGCATTTCGCAAATACCTGTTTTCAGAAAATGCGCGCTCCGCAAACAGGCCATTACAAATACTTTGCCACACGCGCCAGGACGACGTCGCGCCCGAACAACTCGAGCACCGCATCGATGGCCGGCGTCTGCAGCTGGCCGGTCACGATCAGGCGCAGCGGCATGGCGATCTGCGGCATCTTGAGGCCGTGGGCCGCCAGCACTTCCTTGAACATGGCGGCGATCGCGGCCTTGTTCCATTCCACATCCTTGCAGCGCTCGGCAAAGGCGGCCAGCGCCGGGCGCACCGCGTCGGTCAGGTGCTGGGCCAGCAGGGCCGCATCCGGCTTCGGCTCGCGGTAGAACAGCATGGCGGTATCGGCCAGCTCGTTGATGGTATTGGTGCGGTCCTTCACCAGGGCGATCACGGTGGCAAGCTCCGGCGCACCTTCGAACTGGGCGCCTTCACGCTCGAGCACCGGGCGGGCCAGGCCGGCCAGGCGCTCGTTGTCCGCCTGCTTGATGTAATGGTTGTTCAGCCAGGCGAGCTTCTCCGGGTTGAACTGGGCCGCCGAGGCGGTCAGGTGTTCGAGATTGAACCACTCGGTGAACTGCTCCATCGAGAAGATCTCGTCGTCGCCGTGGCTCCAGCCCAGGCGCGCCAGGTAGTTCAGCATCGCTTCAGGCAGGTAGCCCTGCTCCGGGTATTGCATCACGCTGACCGCGCCGTGGCGCTTGGACAGCTTCTGGCCGTCGGCGCCCAGGATCATCGGCAGGTGGCCGTACTGCGGCAGCTCGGCGCCGAGAGCGCGCAGGATGTTGATCTGGCGCGGCGTGTTGTTCACGTGGTCGTCGCCGCGCAGCACGTGGGTGATCTTCATGTCCCAGTCATCCACCGACACGCAGAAGTTATAGGTCGGGGTGCCGTCCGGGCGCGCGATGATCAGGTCGTCGAGCTCCTTGTTGGCGATGGTGATCGGGCCCTTGACCACATCGATCCAGGTGACTTCGCCGTCCAGCGGATTCTTGAAGCGCACCACCGGCTTCACGCCTTCCGGCACGGGCGGAAGTAGCTTGCCCGGCTCCGGGCGCCAGGTGCCGTCGTAGCGCGGCTTCTCGCCGTTTGCCCGCATGCGCTCGCGCATGGCTTCGACTTCCTCCGGCGAGCAGTAGCACAGGTAGGCGGTGCCGGCTTCCAGCATCGCCGCCACCACCTCGCGGTAGCGGTCCATGCGCTGCATCTGGTAGAAGGGGCCTTCGTCATGCGACAGGCCGAGCCACTGCATGCCGTCCAGGATGGCCTGCACGGCTTCCGGGGTCGAGCGCTCCAGGTCGGTGTCTTCGATGCGCAGGATGAAGGTGCCGCCGAAGTGACGGGCATAGGCCCAGGAGTACAGCGCGGTGCGGGCGCCGCCGAGGTGGAGGTAGCCGGTCGGGCTGGGTGCGAATCGGGTGCGGACGGTCATGGTGAGAGATGCGAAATAGGTAAAGGAGTTATTTTACCCCGTCGCCCGACCGGCACCACACCGCAGGACCGCCCTGCCCGTCCGCTCTCCCGGCTCAGCCCTGCCTTGATGCCGCCGGCGCCGGCCGTGGCGCCGTATCGGCCTTGCGCACCGCTTGCGCCAGCAGGGGCGCCGCACGCCGGATCTGGGCCGGGGTGTGCTGGGCCATCAGCTGCAGGCGCAGGCGCGCCGCGCCCAGCGGCACGCCCGGGAACTCTATCGGGTTCACGAAGACCTGCTCGCGGGCCAGCAGCATGCCGGCGATGCGGCAGGTGGCTTCGGTCCCTGTCCAGAGCGGCACGATCGGCGAGGGTTCGCCGATGCAGCGCATGCCCTCCTCTTTCAGCAGGGCGCGCAGCTCGACGGCGTTGCGCATCAACGCGGCGCGCAAGGTCTCGCCCTCCGGGCTGGCGACGATGCGCAGGCAGGCCAGGATGGTGGCCGCCTGCACCGGCGACAAGGCATTGGAAAACATGTGCGGCCCGGCGAACAGCTGCAGCTGCCGGCGTACACTTGCCGAGTCGCAGGCGACGAAGCCGCCGTTCGAGGCGAAGGTCTTGGAAAACGCGCCCATCACCACGTCGATCTTGCCGAGCATGCCCTGGGCCGCGATCACGCCGCCGCCGCCCGGCCCCATCGCGCCCAGGTCGTGGGCGACGTCCACCAGCAGGGTGGCGCCGTACTCGTGGCACAGATATTGGAGGAGCGGCAGGTCGGGGCTGTCCGCATCCATGCTGAACAGGCCTTCGGTGACGACCAGGATGGCGCCCTGGCTGTCGACGGCGCGGATGCCGGCCAGCAGTTCGCGCACATGGTCGCAGTCGAGGTGGCGGAAAGGCGTGAGGTTGCGGGTGGCCGCCATCGCCCCCTGGCGCAGCGAGGCATGGGCCAGCTGGTCGATCAGCACGTGGTCGGCCCCATGCACCAGCGCGGTGACGGCCCCGAAGGCCGCGCCCCAGCCGGTCGGGAACAGCACCACGTGGCGGCAGCGCAGCAGCTCGCCGATGACGCCTTCCAGCGCGCTGGAATAGCGACTGTTCCCCAGCAGGACCGCCGAACCCGCGCTGTGCGGCCCGCATTCGGCCAGCGCCGCCATCGCCGCCGCCAGGACATCGGGGTGGGAGGCCAGGGACAAGTAGTCCTGCGAGGCGAAGTTGATGCCGCGCGCCGCCGCGAGCCCATCGCCCTCGACGCTGCTGAGCGGCGTCGGCGCGCCTTCCAGGCGGCGGTTGTAGGGCCAGACCCCGTGGCGCGCGCGCAGCGCGCACCACTCGTCCAGCGGCTGGGCGCGGCGCATCAGGTCGGGGCCGCGCGGCTGGCGGAACAGGGCGACGTTGCCGCCCAGGGCGCCGGAGGCGGCGAGCGCCGGCAGGTCCTGGGAGGGATCGAAAGGGATGGCTTCGTTCTGCATGGGATTCTCCGGTATGGGTGCGACTGCTTACTTCAGCAAGGGCGCGAGCAAGGGTGGCGCTGGCCGCGCACCCGCCGGCCCGGCCTCGTCCTGGCGTGCCAGCACGGCCGCCACCTCGTCCGGCGGCAGCGGGCGTGCGAACAGGTAGCCCTGGGCGGCGTCGCAGCCCATCGCCGCCAGGTCGGCCAGCTGCTCTGGCAACTCGACCGCCTCGGCGATCACCTGCAGGCCGAGTCGATGCGCCATGTCGACGATGGATTCGGCGATCGCAAAGGGACGTCCCCGTTCCTGCGCGCCGAGGCGGCGCACGAACAGGCCATCCATCTTGAGGATGTCGACCGGCAGCTCGGACAGGTAGTTCAGGCTCGAGTAGCCGGTGCCGAAATCGTCGATCGACACCAGCACCCCGCTCTCGCGCAAGCCGTTCATCAGGGTGCAGTTGGCCGCCAGGTCTTCGATCAGCATGCCCTCGGTGATCTCGAGGTCCAGGCAATGCGCCGGCATGCCGGTTTCCTCGAGGATGGCGAGCACGCGCGCCGCCAGGCCCGGCTCCTTGAGCTGGCGCGCCGACAGGTTCACGGCCAGCTTGATCGCGGGCAGGCCGGCCTCGCGCCAGGCGCGGTTCTGCAGGCAGGCGGTGCGCAGCGCCCAGTCCCCGATCGGGACGATCATGCCGGTCTCCTCGGCCAGCGCGATGAAGCGCCCCGGATCGATCCGTCCGTAGACCGGGTGCTGCCAGCGCAGCAGCGCTTCCACGCCGATGACGCGGCGCGCTTCCGGCATCCGGGGATCGATCTGCGGAATCAGCGCGATCTGCGGCTGGTATTCGAGGAAGAACTGGCCCTTGGCGAGCGCCTCGCGCAGGCCGTTCTTCAGCGCCAGGCGTTCGCTCTGCGGCTGCGCGGTGTCGCAGGAATACAGCTGCACGCTGTTCTCGCCCCAGCGCTTGGCCTCGCGCATGGCGATGTCGGCGCGCTTGAGCAGCGCGTCGAGGTCGCAGTCGGCGGCCGGGTACAGGGCCACGCCCACCGCCAGCGTCACGAAGCATTCGCGGCCCGCGACCGGCACGGGCAGGCCGAAACGGTCGAGGATCTTCTCCGCGACCCGGTGCGCATCCGACTCGAAACCCAGGTCTTCCAGCAGCGCGATGAACTCGTCGCCACCCCAGCGCGCCACGGTGTCGGCGTCGCGCAAGGTGGAACGGATGGTGGCGCCGACCTGGCTCAGGAGCGCGTCTCCGGCCTCGATGCCGAGTTCGTCGTTGATCTCCTTGAAGCGGTTGATGTTCAGGAGCAGCAGCGCCACCATGCGGCGGTTGCGCTTGGCGCGGTCCATCGCATGGCGCAGGCGGTCGCGCAGCAGGCTGCGATTGAGCAGGCCGGTGAGCTGGTCGCACTGGGCGCCGCGTGGCAAGCGCGCGCTGCTGGCGCGGATCGCGTCATCAGCGGCACGCCCGGCGCCGCCGGCCGGCGCCACCACCGGCTGGCGCTGGTCGGCAGCGTGGCACTGCACCCGGTTGCGGCCCAGCGACTTGGCCCCGTACAGGGCCTCGTCCGCGCGCGCGATCGCCTGGGCGGCCGCCTCGCCCAGTCGGTACTCGGCCACGCCGACCGACACCGACATCGTGATCTCGCGGCCCTCATGCACGCAGCGCAGCGCGGCGACCACGCGCCGCACCCGCTCGGCCAGCACCACCGCGTCGGGCGCCGGTGTTTCGGGCAGCATCAGGAGGAACTCCTCGCCCCCCATAGCGCCCGAAGGCGTCGGTCGCGCGGATCTGCCCCTGCACCGCCTGGGCAAAGGCGCGCAGCACGGCGTCGCCCGCCGCGTGGCCAAAGCTGTCGTTGATGCGCTTGAAGAAGTCGAGGTCGAACAGGCACAGGCAAAACGGGTGGCCGTTGCGGTCGCTGCGCTCCTTTTCCCGGTCGACCAGGCCAAGCAGGAAGCGGCGGTTATGGCTGCCCGTGAGTTCGTCGCGGATGGCCAGCTCGTTGATGGTCGACAGCGCCTGCTTCAGCTTCACGAAGCCTTCGGTCTTGGTCAGCTCGAACAGCAGCACGAAGACCAGCACCACCACGTAGAGCCCGAGGTCGCAGACCAGGTGCAGGAGCGGCATGTCCACCCGCGGCGCCGGCGGCAGCGCCAGGCCGAGGGTCGGCGCAAGCCAGATCGCGCCCGCCGCGAGGCAGCTCACCACCAGCCAGAACACGCCGCTCGCGACACCGCCCAGGAACATCGCCACCACGGGCGCCGTCACCAGCCAGCTGGCGGTCGGCGCCGCGCTGCCGCCCAGGTGCCAGGTCAGCCAGGTGAAATTGAAGAACAGCGCGCACAGGAACAGCTCGCGCGCGGCCACGATGCTGCCGGAGAGGCGCAGCACGGGCGGCGCCAGCAGCATGACCAGGCAGCAGGCCAGTATCTCGACAGCCGCGACGCGCAAGTCCAGCAGCCAGTAGACCAGCGCATAAAAGGGTCCGGCGGTCGCCGCCATGAGGGCCGCGTTGACGACGTTCTCGGCGCGTGCGCGCAGGGCCGCGTCCTGGCGCAGCCGGCCAGGGACGAACAGGTCGGCGGCGTCCAGGTAGCGGCCGCGCCAGCGCTGTGGACTGCCTGTGAGACTGATCTCGCTCATCGGAATCCCGCTTGCATACGCTCCAAACTCCTAGTGTATGCAGGGGAATTCCGAGAGTTTTTATTTTCGAGCAGAAAGTCTTGAAATAGCCAAGGCTGTTACCAGAACTTCCACCAGGGCTTACGCGATGGGATCCGGACATCGAGCTTGCCGATCGGCGCACCGTCCGGTACGTCCTTCAGCTGGCGGGCGATCTGGCCGGTGATGGATAGATGCACCGCGAGATCGCTTACGTCGACGTTCGCCACCGCCACCTCGCCGCCCAGAGCGAGCGGGACCCGGTAGCTGTACACCTGCTGCGCTTTGAGCAACTTGCCGTGCTTGCGCAGCGTGTCGACCATCGATGGGGCAAGGTAGTCGCCGGCAAACGCGGGGTCGGCGAGCTTGTCCTCGAGGCCTTGCACCGTTTCGGCGACGCGCGACAGGTGTGCGCCGTTCACGTCCAGGAAATGGATGGCGCCGTCACGCCTGTCGCGCAGGAACACGTCGCCGCAGGCGGTGAACTTGACGGGCTGAAGATCCGCGCCGACGAGCCAGGTCCAGTCTTCCAACAAGTCGCTACGCTCTCCAGGATTCTCGATGGCGACGTACAGGATATCGGCTGGCATGCTCTCACGCTCCCAAGGCAGATGACAGATCGCCGATGTCCGGCGCCTGGGCGATGAGGCCGCCCGTTTCGTGCCGCCATATGGCCGGGGCGGGTCCGTAGGCGTCGCCGTTGCGCAGAAAGACCAGTTTGTCGCCACTGCCATCACCCGCGATCGCCAAGTCCGATGGCGGAAAGCCACCCCACGCCCGGCAAGCCGCGGTTTCGCGCAGGATATCGTTGCAGGTGCGCGCGATGCGCTTGCGGTCGCTGGCGTCGCGGATCGGGTACAGCGCCCAATCCTCGCCGTCCAGCACGATGCCGCCGCCGTTACGGCGCATCATGGCGGCGCGGTAGCCGGCCGGCAGCCGCGCGCCGAGCTGCGCCTCGGTTTCGATGACCCACTCTTCGGAAAGATCGAATGCCATTCCTTCCTCCTCAGGCGCGCCGCAGTGCGATGGTGCGCCCTGCCCGCGCGCGCAGCTGGCCGCAGCCGCCGTCGACGTCCTGGCCGGCCGAGTCGCGCAGCTTGGTGAGGATCCCGTGCGCGTGCAGGCCGGCCGCGATCGCCCGCGCCCGCTCCCAGCTCGGCCTTCTATAAGGCAGGTCGGGCACGCTGTTATAGGGGATCATGTTCAGGATGGCGTACTTGCCGCGCAGGAGGGCAACGATGCCGTCCAGTTCTTCCGGCGTATCGTTGACGCCCTCCAGCAGGGTCCACTGGTACTGGATCGGATAGCCGCACAGGCGCGCATAGCGTTCGCCATGGTCGACCAGTTCCTCGGGCGTCAAGCGCGGCGCGCGCGGCAGCAGCTCGCTGCGCAGCTCAAGCCGCGTGGTATGCAGCGACAGGGCCAGCGCGGGTTTGACCCGCCCCTGCCCCAGGCGCTCGAAGGCGCGCAGGTCGCCCACGGTGGAAAACACCAGGTTCTTGTGCGCGATATTCGCCTCGATGCCCAGGAGCTCGATCGCTTCCAGCACATTGTCGAGGTTATGGGCCGGTTCGCCCATGCCCATGAAGACGACCTTCTTCACGGAGCGGCGCGAACGCGCCAGCACCACTTGCGCCACGATCTCGCCGCTCGTCACCTGGCGCAGCAGTCCTTCGCGCCCGGTCATGCAGAAGCGGCAGCCCACCGCGCAGCCGACCTGGCTGGAAACGCAGACCCCGTCGCGCGGCAGCAGCACCGATTCGACCATCTGGCCGTCGTTCAATGCCACCAGCAGGCGCTCCGATCCGTCCTCGGCAGGATGCGCGGACACGAGGCGGGTCATCCCCGCCAGCTCCGCGTCAAGCAGTGGCAGCGCCTCGCGCACCGGCTTGGGAAGAAAGTCGGACGCCGGACGGCGCCCGCGCTCGTGCGCCGCGCCCTGCACCCAGTCGCGCAGCACGCGCTCCTGGTGCAGCGGCAGTGCGCCCAGCGCCGCCAGGCGTGCGCGGATGCCGCTCAGCTGCACGCTCTTTCCCCCACCTTTTCAGTCGTTCTTGACGACGATGCTCGGGAACTTGCTGCTCATGTCCTTCGCCTTTTCCGCCACCTTGACCGCCACCTTGCGCGCGATCTCTTTATAGATGGTGGCGACCGGGCCTTCCGGATCGGCCACGACGGTGGGGCGGCCGGAATCGGTCTGCTCGCGGATCGACAGGGTGAGAGGGAGCTTGCCGAGGAAGTCGACGCCGAAGTCGCGGCACATCTTCTCGCCGCCGCCTTCGCCGAAGATCGACTCGTGGTGGCCGCAGTTGGAGCAGATGTGGGTGCTCATGTTCTCGACCACGCCGATGATCGGGATGCCGACCTTCTCGAACATCTTGAGGCCCTTGCGCGCGTCCAGCAGGGCGATGTCCTGCGGCGTGGTGACGATCACGGCGCCGGTGACCGGCACTTTCTGCGACAGGGTCAGCTGGATGTCGCCGGTCCCCGGGGGCATGTCGACGATCAGGTAATCGAGGTCGCGCCAGTTGGTCTGCTCGAGCAGCTGCTGCAGCGCGCCGGTCACCATCGGGCCGCGCCAGACCATGGGCTCGTCCGGGTCGATCATGAAGCCGATCGACGAGACCTGCACGCCGTGGTTCTCCAGCGGCTCCATGGTCTTGCCGTCGCGGCTCTCGGGACGCGCATTAATCCCCAGCATCATGGGCTGCGAGGGGCCATAGATGTCGGCGTCCAGGATGCCGACGCTGGCGCCCTCTGCGGCCAGGGCGAGGGCCAGGTTGACGGCCGTGGTCGATTTGCCCACCCCGCCCTTGCCCGAGGCGACGGCGATGATGTTCTTCACGTTCGGCATCACCTTCAGGCCGCGCTGGACCGCATGCGAGAGGATCTTGCTATAGACCTTGACGGTCACGTTGCCCACGCCTGGCAGCGCCTTCACGCCGGCCAGGACCTGCTCGCGGATCGTGCCGACCTGGCTGGCGGCCGGATAGCCCAGCTCGACGTCGAGGCTGACATGGTCGCCGTCGAACTTGATGTTCTTGATGGACTTGGAAGAGACGAAATCCTTCCCGGTGTTAGGATCGATGACCGCCGACAATGCCGTCTTGATATCGTTCTCGGTGATGCTCATGTGTTTCTCCAATGTGATTGGGGCGAAGTGTAGCGCAAAATGCATCGTCGCCGTGGGCGTACTGCCATACCCCCTGCGCATGGTGGGCCTTCCGCTGTTAAAATGCTTCTTTTCATATACCACTAGCGCTTCGACCATGACCCGCAAGCTGTTCGTCACCACCGCCCTGCCCTACGCCAACGCTGCCTTCCATATCGGCCACATGATGGAGTACATCCAGGCCGACATCTGGGTCCGCTTCCAGCGAATGCAGAAGGACAACGGGCAACAGCGCCAGGTTCACTTCGTCTGCGCCGACGACACTCATGGCACGCCGATCATGATCGCGGCCGAGAAGGAAGGCATCACGCCCCAGGAATTCGTGGCCAAGATCGCCGCCGGCCGCCCGCAATACCTGAACGGCTTCCATATCGCCTTCGACAACTGGTATTCGACCGATTCGCCGGAAAACGTCGAACTGTCGCAGGGTATTTACCGCAAGCTGCGCGACGCCGGCCTGATCGTCACCAAGACGGTCGACCGCTTCTATGACCCGGTCAAGGGCATGTTCCTGGCCGACCGCAACATCAAGGGCGAGTGCCCGGTCTGCCACGCCAAGGACCAGTACGGCGACAACTGCGAAGTTTGCGGCGCCGCCTACCAGCCCACCGAGCTGATCAACCCCTTCTCGGTCTTCACCGGCTCGACCCCGATCCTGAAACCGTCGGAACAGTACTTCTTCAAGCTGTCCGACCCGCGCTGCTTCACCTTCCTGAAGGAATGGCTGAACACCCCTGGCCGCCTGCAGCCGGAGATGGTCAACAAGGTGTCGGAATGGCTGGGCGAATCCGGCGAAAAGCTGGCCGACTGGGACATCTCCCGTGACGCACCCTATTTCGGCATCCCGATCCCTGACGCGCCGGGCAAGTTCTTCTATGTGTGGCTGGATGCGCCGGTCGGCTACCTGGCCTCGCTGAAGAACTATTTCAGCAAAAAGGGCATCGATTTCGAGGCCTTCCTGAAGGATCCGGGCGCCGAGCAGGTCCACTTCATCGGCAAGGACATCGTGTCCTTCCACCTGCTGTTCTGGCCGGCGATGCTGAATTTCAGCGGCCACCCGATCATCGACAAGCTGAAAGTGGCCGTGCATGGCCACCTGACCGTCAACAACGAAAAGATGTCGAAGTCGCGCGGCACCGGCATCTCGCCGCTGCGCTACCTGGAACTGGGCATGAACCCGGAGTGGCTGCGCTACTACCTGGCCTTCAAACTGAATGCCAAGGTCGAGGACCTGGACTTCAACGGCGAAGACTTCGTCGCCCGCGTGAACAGCGACCTGATCGGTAAATACGTCAACATCGCCAGCCGCTGCGCCGGCTTCATCGCCAAGAAATTCGACGGCAAGCTGGCCGACAGCCTGTCGCCAACCGCCAAGGAATGGATCTGCAAGGCCCTGATGGTCGACGGCGCCGAGCGCCAGGCCAGCATCGCAGCCGCTTTCGAAGCGCGCGAGTACGGCCGCGCCCTGCGCGAGATCATGGAGATCGCCGACGTCGTCAACCAGTACGTCGACGAGTACAAGCCCTGGCTGCTGGCCAAGGACGAGAGCAAAGTGGCCGAGCTGCACGACGTCTGCACCACCGCCCTGATCCTGTTCCGCCAGCTGACCATCATGCTCTCGCCCGTGCTGCCGCACATCGGCGCGCGCGTCAGCGAATTCCTGGGCGACAGCGCATTCAGCTGGAGCGATACCCACGGCGCCGCCGTCTACGAATCGATGCTGGGCCGCAGCATCGGCGCCTACAGCCACCTGATCCAGCGCGTGGATGCGAAGATGGTCGAGAACCTGTTCGACAAGCCGGCCGCGCCCGCCGTCGCCGCGCCCGTCGCCGAAACCGCTGTCCCGGCCGTCGATGCGCCCGCCGCCGGCGATATCGAAGAACTGGCCCCGGAAATCTCGATCGACGATTTCACGAAGATCGACCTGCGCGTGGCGAAGATCGTCAACTGCGAACACGTGGAAGGCGCCGGCAAGCTGCTGCGCCTGACCCTGGACGTGGGCGAAGGCCGCTACCGCAATGTGTTCTCGGGCATCAAGTCGGCCTACAAGCCGGAAGACCTGGTCGGCAAGCTGACCGTGATGGTCGCCAACCTGGCGCCGCGCAAGATGAAGTTCGGCGTCTCGGAAGGCATGGTGCTGTGCGCCTCCGCGGCCGACGAGAAGGCGAATCCAGGCCTCTACCTGCTCGATCCGATGCCGGGCGCGCAGCCGGGCATGCGCATCCGCTGATTGAAGAACCCAGGTTCCCGCCCAGGCGGGAACCTGCCCTGCCCCATCCTCGCAGCCTCCCGCCAGCCTCCGCCAAAATCAATCCCACGCCCTTTTGCGGCGTTATAATGGCATGTTTTTTCTGAAACTCGTGCCCCTACGGCCCTTGCCGGCAGGCCTTCCTTCAGACTTATAAAAGATAGGTAGATAATAAGATGACCGAATTCACCCCTCTCCGCCATATTCCCCAAGCCAATGTGTTCCGCAAGGGCGACGTCTTCGTCCTGTTCGGCGAACTGTTCGGCCGTGGCTATGTGAATGGCCTGATCGACGAGGCGCGTGCTGCCGGCATGACCATCGTCGGCATCACCGTCGGCCGCCGCGACGAAACCGGCGCCCTGCGCGCCCTCACCGCCGAGGAACACGCGGAAGCAGAAGAGAAGCTGGGCGGCAAGATCATCAATGTGCCGCTGATGGCCGGTTTCGACATGGACGCCCCGGAAGGCGAGCAGAACCCGACCGAGCTGCTGGCTGACGTGAAGCTCAAGACCTGGCAGGACGACAAGCTGGACTGGGAAAAGATCGAGCGCTGCCGCGAAGCCGGCGTGCGCCGCTTCACCACCAGCGCCGCCCAGGCGATGGCTGAGATCGACAAGCTGATCCCGGAAGGCGCCAACGTCTTCTTTGCCCACACCATGGCCGGCGGCATCCCGAAGATCAAGGCCTTCCTGGCCATCGCCAACCGCATCTACAAGGGCCGCGGCGACCGCTTCGAATCCTCGCGCGCCCTGCTCGACAGCGACCTGGGCAAGCTGATCCTGATGAACTTCGACGAAGTCACCGCCAATACGCTGAAGTACCTGATCGATGCGTCCGCCCCGATCCGCGAGCGCGTGACCAAGGCCGGCGGCGAAGTACGCTACACCGCCTACGGCTACCATGGCACCGAGATCCTGATCGGCGGTAAGTACGTCTGGCAGACCTACACCAACTACACCCAGGGCTACGCCAAGATGCGCCTGGAGTCGATCGCCGAAGCGGCCTGGAAGCAAGGCATCTACGCGACCGTCTTCAACTGCCCGGAAATCCGCACCAATTCCTCCGACATTTTTGTTGGCGTCGAGCTGTCGCTCTTCCCCCTGCTTACCGCACTGAAGAAGGAAGGCGGCGGCGCCTGGGCCGATCAGCAATGGCAGATCTGCCAGGACCTGCTGGGCGAAGGCGTGTCCCTGCAATCGCTGCTCGACAAGATCGAACAGTACAATAACGACGCCACCAGCGCCCAGTTCCGCAACTTCGAAGCCTGGCCGATGGACAACACGCCGGAACTGGCCGACGTCATGATCGGCACCTCGGAAGAGATGACCGCCATGCACAAGGACCGCAAGGCCCTGATCACCGACCACCTGTCGAGCCTGGTGCTGGAAGGCGCCGGCCCCCTGATGTTCCATGGCGCATCGGAAAAGATTTCGCCGGTGCTGTGGCTCAGCCACGACATCATCGCGCGCCAGCTGAACGAACTGCACAAGTAAGCTTGACGCAGCCGCCCCGCTGCAGAAGAATCTGCCGGGGCTTCCCAACTCTTTCTTACTTAGAATTTTCATGATCTTCAAGAAACAACACTCGCTGTACGAATCCGAGCACACCAAGTTCATCAAGGAACTGAAGGCCAAGACGCCGGGCATGGAAGAGCGCCAGGTCGAAGGCCGCTCCCTGCTGTGGGACAAGGCGCCGCTGTCGCTGGACGAGCAGGAGCGCATCAAGCAGTCGCGCCTGCGCCAGCAGGCTTATCCGTACCAGACCAAGGTCTGATTTCCCAGGGACGCGCCCCATGCTGCCAGAGCAGGCCGCACCCGAGGTGCCGGCCGGTCCCCAGCAGGACGGGGCGTCTCCCCCACTCGATGATGCCGCCCTGAATGCGGCTGCCGAGGCAGCCGAGGGGGCGATCGCACGCCTGTACGGCGAGCCGCTGACGCGCCTGCCGAACGACCTGTACATCCCGCCGGATGCGCTCGAGGTCTTCCTCGACGCCTTCGAAGGTCCGCTCGACCTCCTCCTCTACCTGATCCGCAAGCAGAACTTCAACATCCTCGACATCCCGATGGCGCAGGTGACCCTGCAATACCTGGAATACGTCGAGCAGATCCGCCAGCGCAACCTGGAGCTGGCCGCAGAGTACCTGCTCATGGCGGCGATGCTGATCGAGATCAAGTCACGCATGCTGCTCCCCAAAAGGCAGGACGACCTGGTCGAGGACGTCGGCGACCCGCGCGCCGAGCTGGTGCGCCGCCTGCTGGAGTACGAACAGATCAAGGTGGCGGCGCTGGAGATCGGCGCCCTGCCCCAGGAAGGACGCGACTTCGTTCGCCCGCAATTGTTCGTGGAACAGGGCCTGGCGCCCGTCTTCCCCGACGTCGATCCCTGGGACCTGCAGCGCGCCTGGCTGGACGTGATGCGGCGGGCCAAACTGACCCAGCACCACCGCATCTCGCGCCAGGAGCTGTCGGTGCGCGAGCACATGTCCGCCATCCTGCGCACCCTGCAGTCGCAGCGCTTCGTCGAGTTTTCCGAATTGTTTGCGGGCCAGCACACGGTTCCGATTGTGGTTGTACACTTTGTCGCCATGCTCGAACTGGCAAAGGAAACACTGATCGAGATCACGCAGGCCGAACCTTTCGCGCCGATCTACGTGCGCCTGGCCTATTCCCCGGCTTGAGAAGCCGGTTACTTTAACCCTTTCGATTACCCATGAAAATTATTTCCTCCATCGACGAACTGCGCGACCAGCTGCGCGGGCAACTGCGCACCGCCTTCGTGCCGACGATGGGCAATCTGCACGAAGGCCATCTCTCCCTGATGCGCCTGGCGCGCAGGCACGGCGACCCGGTGGTCGCCTCCATTTTCGTGAACCGCCTGCAGTTCGGCCCGAACGAGGATTTCGACAAATACCCGCGCACTTTCCAGGCCGACGTCGAGAAACTGGAAAAGGAAGGCGTCTACGTACTGTTCGCCCCGACCGAGAAGGACATGTACCCGGAGCCGCAGGAATACCGCGTGCGCCCGCCGGACGGCCTCGGCAATACGCTGGAAGGCGAATTCCGCCCCGGCTTCTTCGATGGCGTGTGCACGGTCGTGACCAAGCTGTTCTCCTGCGTGCAGCCGCGCGTGGCCGTGTTCGGCAAGAAGGACTACCAGCAGCTCATGATCGTCCGTAACATGGCGCGCCAGTTCGCCCTGCCGACCGAGATCATCGGCGCCGAAACCTTCCGCGCGGAAGACGGCCTGGCCCTGTCCTCGCGCAACGGCTACCTGTCGAGCGAAGAGCGGCTTGAAGCCCCGGTGCTGTTCCAGCAACTCAATGCCGTGGCCGACACGCTGCGCGGCGGCGAGCGCAATGTGGCGGCGGTCGAAGCCCAGGCCATGGCCCACCTGGCCGGCCGCGGCTGGAAGCCGGACTATGTCTCGGTACGCAAGCGCATCGATCTGCAGGCGCCGGGCGCTGCCGACCTCGAGGCCGGCGCACCCCTCGTCGTGCTGGCTGCCGCCAAGCTCGGCAACACCCGCCTGATCGACAATCTGGAAATCTGAGGCGATAACAAAACAATATTTATGCTTGCGAAATTGCAACTTTAGAGTGTCTGGGCTTATACTTGTCGCGCTTTCATGCCTTCATCCAGACAAGCGCACAAACCCTGAGGAACCCTTGCCGTGAACGCAACTGCCGCTCCCTCCATCCGCAAAGGTCCGCCCAAGCCGTCCGATGCCCTCAGCCGCATCGGTGGCAATGCCCAGCCCCACGAGATGCGCGACCCCTTCGACATCGGCGAGGCCCTGACGGCCCTCGCGGAGTCGGGGGAGCCGGTCACGGTCTTCCCCGCCGGCTGGATCGAGCCGCTGCTGGCGCGCATCGAATCGGTCGACCCGGAACTGCCGCATTTCGTCATCGATTTCACCGGCAGCGAACGTCCGCCCGGCGGCAAGGCGATCCTGGTTGCCTCGTTGGGCGGCAACGCCAAGCTGCAATTCGAGCTCGATCAGTCCTGGACGCCGCTGCCGGCCAATCCCATGCACGTGGCGGCGGAGTTTCCCGAAGCCTGCCTGGTGCTGAACCGTCGCGCCGCGCGCCGCGTGGAAACGCCGGTCGGCGTGAACTACACCGCCAGCTTCCGGGTGCAGGGCCGGCAGTACAACCTGCCCCTGTACGACTTCTCCCAGGGTGGCGTCGGCCTGCGCGCCACGCCCGACGAGTGTTTCGGCCTGCACGTGGGCAAGAAGCTCGAAGGCGTGCGGCTGGAGCTGGGCCCCAACCTGATCCTCACCGCCGACCTCGAGGTGCGCCTGATGCGCCCCTTCCGCACCTTCCTGCTGGGCGAGCAGGTGCAGATCGGTTGCAGCTTCGCGGCGATTTCGATGCAGATGCAGCAGACGCTGGAGCGCTTCGTCACCAGCGGGGCGGTGGAGCGGCGCGCGCAGGCGCGCTGAAGGACAGGCTCCAATGCAAATCGGCCCCAATGGGGCCGATTGTTTTTTGGAGGAGCGGTTCAGGCCGCGACGCTCTGCGCCCAGGCCAGCGCCGACAGGTGCGCCTTGTTCACATCGTGCGGACTGATGTCGAGCGAGGCCGCCAGCGAAGCCACCAGGTTGGAGTTCAGCTCGCAGGCTTCGGCCAACGCAAGATAAGGCCCGTAGATCCCTTCGCGTCCCAGCAGCGCCTTGACCACCTCTTCCGGCAGCGGCACCGTCTCCAGCACCTCCTTCATCGGCAGGCCCAGCAGGCGGTCCAGCAGCGAGAACATGCCGGCCACGAACAGGTTTTCCGCCTCGCCGCGCAGCGACGTCAAGCCCAGCAGCTCGGCCAGGCGGCCGCGCACGACGGCGGTTTCCATCAGCACCGGCGAATAGCCGCTGGTGCTGGCGGTGGCCAGCAGCAGCACCAGCCAGCGGTACAGGGGCGCATAGCCCATCAGGGCGATCGCCTGGCGCAGCGACTCCACCCGGCGCGCGGCCCCGAATCCTGCCGAGTTGATATAGCTCAGCAGCTTGTAGGTCAGCGCCGGATCGCGTTTCAGGACGTTCTCGAGCTTCGGCACGTCGTCGTTGTTCTGCACCATCTGCATCAGCTGCAGGATGGTGCTCTGGGTCGGGTTCATGCCCTTGACCGGGTTGCCCGGACGCGGGGTCAGGTGCAGCTTGCCGACGAAGGCATCCAGGCCGAGGGCGGCGCAGGCGTCGAAATCGGCCCAGGTCGCCACCGGGCGGCCCACCATGCGCACCGCCGCGTGCTTGGCGGCCGCATAGGTGCGCGCCTGGGCAGCCACGTCGACGCCGGCGAACTGCACCTCGACATAGGAGGCATAGGGCGACAGGTTGCGGCCCAGCAGGTTGATGTCGGCGCCGCGGATCGATACCCCCACCCCGCCCACGCGCACGGCCTGGACGGCGGCGCGCACGTCCGGATCGGTCAGCTTGCGGATATTCAGGGTGAGGACGGTGCGTTCCGGCGGCAGGCAGTGCAATGCGTCGGTGGACAGCATTTCCGGCACCGCGTCGAGGAACAGGAGCTTGTCGCGCAGCAGCCAGCCATGCTCTTCATGGCAGACGTGCTCGGCAACAAAAGCCACCAGGTCTTCCAGCTCCTGGTCGCTGGGGGTCTTGCCGTCGTGGTGCTGCCACGACAGCTCGTAGCCGATGACCCGCTGCTTCGGATCGAGCAGCGGTTCACGAACGATAAAGTTGGTTTGGTGCATGTGGGCGCGTGTGTGAAACCTGATGCAGAGAAAGCGGCACTGCGGCGCGGCCCGGCGCGGATCAGAAGCCGAGGCTGTCCAGCAGGTCGTCGACCTGTCCCTGGTCGGCCACGACTTCGCTCTTGCCTTCCGGGTTGATCTGCGGACCGTTGAGCAGGCCGTTGTCGATCTCGCGCTTGATCTCGCTCGGCGCGAAGTCGATCAGCACCTGCACCAGCTGCTTCTCGAGGTTCTGGGCAATGCCCGTGATGCGGCCGATCACCTGGCCGGTCAGGTCCTGGAAGTCCTGGGCCATCATGATGTCCATCAGCTGGCCGCGGGTGGCGGCCGCGCCGGCGCGCGATTCATTCAGGCCGGCGATGGTGCGCTGCGCCAGCGCACGCCAGTCCGCGTCCGAGGCGCCATTATCCAGCAGCGCCTGCCAGGAGCCGGCCAGCTCCGCCGAGCGGGTCTCGATCGCGTCCTGCACGGGACCGGCGGCGTCGGTAGCGTCCAGCACCTTCTTGGCCGCCTGTTCCGACAGGCGCGCGACGTAGTCGAGGCGGTCGCGCGCATCCGGGATGTCGCTGGCTGCCTTCTCGATCAGCTTGTCGAGGCCGAGTCCGCGCAGGCTTTCGTGCAGCGCGCGGGTCATGTGCCCGATCCGGCTCAGGACCTCCTCATGGGAGCCCTGCGCCTGCTCGGCGGTCTGCTCCAGCATCTCAGGCTCCGGCTTTGTCGAGTTTTTCGAAGATCTTGTTCAGCTTCTCGTCCAGCGTGGCGGCCGTGAAAGGCTTCACCACGTAGCCGCTGGCGCCGGCCTGTGCGGCGGCGATGATGTTTTCCTTCTTCGCTTCGGCGGTCACCATCAGCACCGGCAGCTTGGCCAGTGCGGGATCGGCACGGATGTTCTGCAGCATGGTCAGGCCGTCCATATTCGGCATGTTCCAGTCGGACACCACGAAATCGAATTGCTCGCTGCGCAGCTTGGCAAGCGCCATCACGCCGTCTTCGGCTTCGTCGACATTGGCATAACCCAGTTCTTTCAACAGATTCCGGACGATGCGTCGCATCGTCGAGAAATCGTCAACAACCAGAAAACGCATCTTTGGATCAGCCATGAATTACTCCGTTTTGAATCTTGTACTTTGGGTTATTGGATGAAGACTGCATAACAGCCTCCAGAATAGCATTTTTGTTGCCGTACGGCGATAAAACAGCATCAATACGACGGTATTCGGATCAAACGCGCAACGCTCGGCTGCCTTGGGCAGCCAGATGCTCGAGCACCATGCGCGGAAGCGCCTGCAAAGGCCCTACATCGTGGGCCGCGCCGAGGGCGATCGCCTCGCGCGGCATGCCGAATACGACGCAGCTCGCCTCGTCCTGGGCGAAATTGTGCGCGCCCGCGTTACGCATGTCCAGCATGCCCACCGCGCCGTCCTTGCCCATGCCGGTCAGGATAACACCAACCGCGTTCTTGCCCGCCGCTTCGGCCGCGCTGCGGAACAGCACGTCCACCGAAGGACGGTGGCGGTTGACCGGCGGGCTCTGCTCGATCCTGGTCATGTAGTTGGCGCCGGAACGCGTCAGGAGCAGGTGCGAATGCCCCGGAGCAATATACGCATGGCCCGGCAGCACCCGCTCATTGCCCTGCGACTCGACCACGCTGATCTTGCACAGGGAATCGAGGCGCTTGGCGAAAGAGCTGGTGAAGCCCTCCGGCATGTGCTGGGCGATCAGGATGCCCGGGCAATCCGAGGGCATCTGCATCAGGAATTCGCGGATCGCCTCGGTGCCGCCCGTCGACGCCCCGATGATGATCAGCTTTTCCGAGGAGATCAATGGGCTGCGCAGTGCCGACAGTTGCGGCGCGGGCACGCTGCCCGGCACCGCGCGCTTGATGCGGGCGCGCGAGGCGGCGCGGATCTTGTCTGCGATGAGTTCCGTGTATTCGCGCATGCCGGTCTGGATCGAGATCTTCGGCTTGGTGACGAAGTCCACCGCGCCCAGTTCCAGCGCGCGCATGGTGATTTCGGAGCCGCGCTCGGTCAACGAAGACACCATCAGCACCGGCATCGGGCGCAGGCGCATCAGCTTCTCCAGGAAGTCGAGGCCGTCCATCTTCGGCATCTCGACGTCCAGGGTCAGCACGTCGGGATTGTGCTTCTTGATCAGTTCGCGCGCGACGAGGGGGTCGGGGGCGGTGGCCACCACTTCCATGTCGGGCTGGGAGTTGACGATTTCGCTCATCACGCTGCGGATCAGCGCAGAGTCGTCGACGATCAGTACCTTGATTGTCATGAGTCGCCCCTTTCAGGTCTTTTTTATTGGGCAGGCAAGCCTTAGAACAGATCGATGTCGCCGCCGACCGGTTCGACCTTGAGTCGTTTGGCGTAATCGAGTTCGCGCTTTGCCAGCGTATCGTTTTGGGTTTGCATCAGCTTCTTCACCAGCACCTTGCCGGTCTTCGGGAAGAAGTACACCTTGCGCGGGTAGATGTCGTTCAGGTCCGAGGCCAGCACCGGGATGCGCTCGGTCTTGAGAAAACTGGTGACGAAAGCCGCATTGCGCTCGCCCACGTTCATGGCCGTGAAACCGCGCAGCACCGCGCCGCCGCCGAACACCTTGGCTTCCAGGTTCTCGCGCCGCGCGCCCGCCTTGAGCAGGTCGTTGATCAGGATCTCCATCGCGAAGCTCCCGTAGCGCATCGAGGCCGACACCGGGCTGCCGCCGTCGCCGCCGCCGTCGGGCAGCATGAAGTGGTTCATGCCGCCCATGCCCGTGATGCGGTCGCGGATGCAGGCCGAGACGCAGGAGCCGAGCACGGTCACGATCAGCATGTTCTTGCCGGTGTAGTAGTACTCGCCAGGCAGGATCTTCGCCGCGTCGCAGTCGAAGGTGCGGTCGTAATAGACGTTGGTGGCAAACTGGTTGTTCATGGTTCTCGCCGCTATCCGCGGCCCACCTTGTCGAGCTCGTAGACGGTCTTGCCGCGCAGGCGCAACGAGTCGGACACGTAGAGGAAGTTTTCGGAGTGCCCGGCGAACAGCAGGGCGTGCGGCTTCATCAGGGGCACGAAGCGCGACAGGATCTTGCGCTGCGTGTTCTTGTCGAAGTAGATCATCACGTTGCGGCAGAAGATCGCATCGAAAGCCCCGGACACCGGCCAGTCATCGGCCAGCAGGTTGAGCTGGCGGAATTCCACGAGCTTGCGCAGCTCCGGACGCACGCGCGCCATGCCCTCGTTGGCGCCCTTTCCCTTCAGGAAGAAGCGCTTGAGGCGCTCGGCCCCCACCTTGTCGACCCGCTCCATCGGATACACGCCGTTGGAAGCGGTGGCCAGGACATTGGTGTCGATGTCGGTCGCGATCACCTGCACCGGCGGGGTGAGCGTGTTGAAGGCCTCGCAGGCGGTCATCGCGATCGAGTAGGGTTCCTCACCGGTGGAGGCGGCCGAGCACCAGATCGTGATCGGGCCGCCCTCGCGGCGGCGCAAGGCCCCCAGGTGGTCGGCCAGCAGCGGGAAGTGGTGGGCTTCGCGGAAGAAGGAGGTCAGGTTGGTGGTCAGCGCATTGGTGAAGGCTTCCCACTCCGCGCCCATGCGGCCCGCTTCCAGGTCGTCGAGGTAGCGCGCGAAGGACTGGATGCCGGTCGCGCGCAGGCGGCGCGCGAGGCGGCTGTAGACCATCTCCTGCTTGCTCTCGGCCAGCGAGATGCCGGCGCGCTGGTAGATCAGCGCGCGGACCCGTTCGAAATCACTGCGCGTGAAGTCGAATTCCTTGACCGTATCGGTTTTCTGCTGCGGCACTTGCTTGCCTCTTCGTTGCTATCTGATTCTGTTCTGCTTGTGCCGTTGTAGGGTGGTCGGCTCTGCCGACCGCGCGTTCAGCTACATCATGCCGTGTCACGGCGCATCCGGAAGTTGGACGCGCGGCCGGCGAAGCCGACCACCCTACGTACCTTATGCTGCCAGCTTGTCCATCAGGCCCATCTCGCTCGACGACATCAGCTTGTCGATGTCGACCAGGATCAGCATGCGCTCGTCCACCGTGCCCAGGCCGATCATGTAGTTCGAGTCGAAGGCGGTGCCCATTTCCGGGGCCGGCTTGATCTGGTCCGGGGTGAGCGTGGTCACGTCCGACACGCTGTCCACCACCATGCCCATGATGCGGCCGCCGATGTTCAGGATGATCACGACGGTGAACTGATCGTACACCGGGGTGCCGAGCTTGAACTTGATGCGCATGTCCACCACCGGGATGATGATGCCACGCAGGTTGATCACGCCCTTGATGAATTCGGGCGCGTTGGCGATGCGGGTCACGGCTTCGTAGCCGCGGATTTCCTGCACCTTGAGGATGTCGATGCCGTATTCCTCGGAGCCCAGGGTGAAGGCCAGGAATTCGCTGCCGGCGCCTTCGACGGTGCTCTCGACCGGCTTGTTGTTCTGTACAGTAGACATGGTGAGTCCTCTTGGTTTTGGGGTTGCTAAGTCTTTATGAAACGATGGCGTCGTCGAGCAGCTGGCGCGAGGAGCGCACCAGCGCGGCCACGTCCAGGATCAGGGCGACGCCGCCGTCGCCCAGGATGGTGGCGCCCGAGATGCCGGCCACCTTGCGGTAATTGGCTTCGAGGTTCTTCACCACCACCTGCTGCTGGCCCACCAGCTCGTCGACGAAGAGCGCGGCCTTCCTGCCCTCGGTCTCGAGGATCACCACGATGCCTTCGCTCGGCTCGGTGATGCGCGGCTCGATGTCGAACATCTGGTAGAGCGGAATCAGGGGCAGGTATTCGCCGCGCACCTTCAGCACGCGTCCGCGGCCGGCGATGTCGCGGATGTCCTCGCGTGCCGGCTGCAGCGACTCGACGACAAACGACAGCGGCAGGATGTAGATCTCTTCGCCACTCCTGATCGACATGCCGTCCAGGATGGCGAGCGTGAGCGGCAGCGAGATCGAGATCGTGGTGCCGAAGCCGCGCGCCGAACGGATGTCGACCGTGCCGCCCATCGAGGCGATATTGCGCTTCACGACGTCCATGCCGACGCCGCGGCCCGACACGTCGGTCACCTGCTCGGCGGTGGAAAAGCCCGGCGCGAAGATCAGCTGCCAGACTTCCTCGTCCGTCATGTTCTCGCTGACCGCCAGGCCATTTTCCGATGCCTTGGCCAGGATGCGCTCGCGGTTCAGGCCGCCGCCGTCGTCCGACACTTCGATGACGATGTTGCCGCCCTGGTGGCCGGCCGACAGGAACAGGCGCCCCGCTTCCGACTTGCCGGCGGCGACGCGCGCGGCCGGCATCTCGATGCCGTGGTCGATCGAGTTGCGCACCAGGTGGGTCAGCGGGTCGACGATGCGTTCGATCAGGCCCTTGTCCAGTTCCGTGGCGGCGCCGTTGGTGATGAAGTCGACCTTCTTGCCCAGCTTGCCGGCCAGGTCGCGCACCATGCGCGGGAAGCGCGAGAACACGAAGTCCATCGGCATCATGCGGATCGACATGACCGCTTCCTGCAGCTCGCGGGTGTTGCGGCCCAGCTGGCTGATGGAGTTCAGCAGGCGCTCGTGCCCCATCGGGTCGAGGGTGCTGGAGCGCTGCTCGAGCATCGCATTGGTGATCACCAGCTCGCCGATCAGGTTGATCAGCTGGTCGACCTTCTCGACCGAGACGCGGATCGAGGAGGATTCGGCGTGCGGGTCCTTCTTCGCCGCCTTTTTCTCGGCAGCCTGTTCGGCCGCGACCTCGCTCGCCTCGATCGGGTCCGGGCGCTGCTGGGCTGCCGGCTGCGGGGCCTCATTGGTAATGCCCGCGAGGGCGCGGATCTGCTCGATCGGCTGGAAGAAGCCGTAGCCGCGCTCGTCGTCCGAGACGTCCTCGCTGGCGGCGGCGCCGGCTTCCTCGTCCATGTCGAAGAAACCCCAGCCCTGCTCGTCCTCGATGCGCTTGCGCTCGGCGGCCTCGATGGCGCGCTGCTCGGGCGTGAGCGCCGGGGCCTCGAAGATCTTCAGGTCTTCGGGGTTGAGCACGAAGGAGCAGATCGCGATGATGTCTTCCAGGCTCTCGTGCGTGGTGATGATGATTGCGCTGCGCCCGCCGTCGAGCGGCGTCACCTTCACGCGGCCCATCAGGCCGAGTTCATCGACCAGGGCGCTGATGTCGCGCTGCTCGACGTGCGGCAGCTCGATCTTGTAGCGGTGCGCTCCCTCGGTGGGGTGTTGGCTCTTGGCCTCCGCCGTCAGGTAGGACGGCGCCACCACCGGCGCCTGCGGCACCAGGCCTTCGGCCAGGTCGTGCAGCACCATGCGCACGTTGGCGACCGCTTCCTGGTCGACGGAGGCGCCGTGGCGGTGGCCGTCGAGCTGCATCTTGAGGCTGTCCTTGGCCGCGAGGAAGGCGTCCACGTGGTTCGAGGTCAGCGCCATCTCGCCCTTGCGGATGCGGTCCAGCAGCGACTCGAGCACGTGCGTGACTTCGCTCATGTCGGTCAGGCCGAAGGTCGATGCCCCACCCTTGACGGAGTGGGCGGTGCGGAAGATCGCGTTCAGGTCTTCCGGATCGGGCATTGCCACGTCGACGCCCAGCAGCAGCCGCTCCATTTCGGCGAGCAGTTCCTCTGCTTCGTCGAAAAAGACCTGGTAAAACTGGCTGATGTCGATCGTCATGATGTGTACCGGTAATTAGCTTGTCCCGGACGCGCCGAAAAACCGTCGCGAGCGGAAGCAGTCGCGGTCGAGAAGCGCAGCCGTACGGAAGTACGGTGAGCATCGCAGGCCGCGAATGCGACGCGCAGTAGGTTTTTCGGTGCGTCCATCAGCCGATGACTTTTTTCACGACCTCGATGAGGCGCTGCGGATCGAAAGGCTTGACCAGCCAGCCGTTGGCGCCGGCGGCGCGGCCCTTGGACTTCATCTCGTCGGACGATTCGGTGGTCAGCATCAGGATCGGGGTCTTGGCGTAGTTCGGCAGCGTGCGCAGGGTCTTGATCAGGGCCAGGCCGTCCATGCGCGGCATGTTCTGGTCGGTGAGAACCAGGTCCACGCTCTGCTGCTTCGCCTTGTCCAGGCCATCCTGGCCGTCGACCGCCTCCACCACGTTGTAGCCAGCCGCCTTCAGGCTGAAGGCGACCATCTGGCGCAGCGAACTGGAATCGTCGACCGCGAGAATCGTTTTTGCCATGTTTTGCTCCTGCTGTTTTAAGTCCGGACTGTGCCGGTTGAATGTTAAGTGGCTAAATAGTGCGTCATGATGCGGGGGGCAAGCTCAGAAAAGCTCGATGTCCCCGCTTTCCAGATGATGCTGGTCGACCGATTTGCGCAGCATGCTGCGCAGCTCCAGCGACTGGATCGCCAGGGCCATGCTGACCTTGCCCAGGCGTTCCACGATTTCCTCGCTGTCGGTTTCGGGCGCGATTTCCGCGCCATGTTCGGAAAGCGTCCCCAGGAATTCGCGCAGGCCGGCCACGCGCCTGAGCGTGCGGTCGATCAGCTGGCTGGTCATGTCCTGGAACTGCATGCTGGTGATGGCCGTGTTCACGTGCTGGCCGATCTCGCCCGACATGTCCGACAGGCGCGCGCTGTCCTCGGCGCTCGGCTTCTCGCCGGCCAGCAGGCGGTCGATCGCTTCCTGGCGCGCGCCCACCGCGCTGTGGATCGCCATGAAGCTGCTGGTCAGCTTGTCGATCGCCTCCTCCAGCAGCAGCTCGGTCTGCAGCAGGTCGGTCTCGACCTCGGTCAGGTGGCGGCGGCCGTGGATGGCGACGCCCGACAGCAGGCGCTTCACGTGCGATCCAAGTATCTTTTTTCTTTTCATTCGAGTCTCCAGGACCAGACGTCAGCGACCGCCGGCGGCGGCGACTGTCGCCTCCGCCGCGGCTTGCGGTTGCTGTGCCGGCACGTCGAGGGCGGCGGCGTCGCGCTGGACCGCTTCCTCGGTGCGCTTGTTCATCACGATGATGCTGATGCGCCGGTTGATCGGGTTGAACGGGTCCGTGCGGTCCAGGTTGACCGCCGAGGCCAGGCCCACGACGCGCAGCACCTTGTCGTCGGGGAGGCCGCCCTTCACCAGCTCGCGGCGCGAGGCGTTGGCGCGGTCCGCCGAGAGCTCCCAGTTGCTGTAGCCGGCTTCGCTGAAATACGGGGTGGCGTCGGTGTGGCCCGACAGGCCGATCTTGTTCGGCACTTCGCCCAGCACCATGCCGATCACGTTCAGGATTTCTTTCGTATAGGGCTGCAGCTCGGCCTTGGCCAGCGCGAACATCGGGCGGTTCTGCTCGTCCACGATCTGGATGCGCAAGCCTTCGCTGGTGATGTCGAGCAGCAGCTGGTTCTTGTACTTCTTGAGCAGCGGGTTGACCTCGATGATCGATTCGATCTTCGCTTTCAGGGACTGCAGGCGCTCGGCTTCCGCGCGCGCCACCTGGGCCTTGGCCGCTTCCAGGTTGTAGGTCTTCGAGGTCGGGTCGATGTCGCCCTTCTTGACCTGGCCGTTGCGGCGCGTGAGGTCGGTGCCGCCGCCCTTGATCACGGACGAGGCGTCGCCGGCGCCGGAGCCGCCCGACATCGCGACCTTCAGCGGGGTCTTGAAGTATTCGGAGATGCCTTCGAGGTCGCCCTTGGCGGTCGAACCGAGCAGCCACATGAGCAGGAAGAAGGCCATCATCGCGGTCACGAAGTCGGCGTACGCGATCTTCCAGGCGCCGCCGTGGTGGCCGCCGGCGACCTTCTTGATGCGCTTGACGACGATGGGACGCATATTGTCGTCAGCCATGGTCCCCTCCTCGTGTCAGGCCCTGCGGTTGAATGGAAAGCATCACGGCTTACTTCTTCTTCTTGATGTGCTCTTCGAGTTCGGCGAAGGTGGGGCGCTCGGTCGAGTACAGCACCTTGCGGCCGAATTCGACTGCCAGCGCCGGCGCGTAGCCGTTCAGGCTCGCCAGCAGGGTGACCTTCACGCACTGGAACATCTTGGTCGATTCTTCCAGCTTCTGTTCGAGCACGCTCGCCAGCGGAGTGACGAATGCGTAGGCCAGGAGAATACCCAGGAAGGTGCCGACCAGCGCCTTCGCGATCAGGATGCCGAGTTCCGCCGGCGGCAGGCCCACCGATTCCATGGTGTGGACCACGCCCATCACCGCCGCCACGATACCGAAGGCCGGCAGGCCGTCGCCCAGCTTGGAGATGCAGTGCGCAGGGATCGCCCCCTCGTGATGGTGGGTCTCGATCTCGTTGTCCATCAGGTTCTCGATCTGCATCGCGTCCATATTCCCCGAGACCATCAGGCGCAGGTAGTCGGTCATGAATTCGATGATGTGGTGGTCGGCCAGCACGGCCGGGTATTTCGAGAACAGCGGCGAGGCTTCCGGATTCTCGATGTCGCCCTCGATCGACATCAGGCCCTCCTTGCGGACCTTGGAGAGCACGTCGAACTGCAGGGCCATCAGCTCCATGTACATGTCGCGCGTGTAGTGCGAACCCTTGAACACGGTCGGCAGCGCCTTCATGGTCGCCTTGACCGACTTCATGGTGTTACCGACGAAGAAAGCGCCGACGGCCGCGCCGCCGATCATCAGGAGTTCGATCGGCTGCCACAGGGATGCCATGTGGCCGCCGGCCAGGGCGAAGCCGCCGAACACGCAGGCGCAGACGACGATGTAACCAATAATGACTAACAAGGGAATACCGCTCCAGAAAGGCCGGGAATGGTTCGTCCGGCTGGCTCAAACAAAACGATTCGAAAAAAGTGATTTCGGGCAAAGTTGACGCAGGGAACCACTCTAGCGGGAGAACCGTTAACGGGCAAGTAAAAAGCCCCGGTTTGTCGCCTAAAAGTGCCAGATATGGAGGGCTGGACCGCCCTTTGTGGGGTACACGGTACGGTTCGGTAAACGATCGTCAATGACGAATTCGTAACTGACTAGCAGTGTCCCGGGCCGCATCTCGCGCGAGGCCTTGCGCCACAGCGCGCCCATCGCGGCCGGGGACAGGTAGGCGAAGACCAGCTCGTAGTCGGCAAAGTTCAGCCTGTCGTAGTCGCCGCGGATGAAGCGCGCCGTGCTCCCTGCGATGCGCGCGCGCAGGCTGCTGATGAACCAGGGCAGCGGCGCCAGCTCAATGCCGCTGGCCTCGATGCCGGGCCGGCGGCGCGCCATGTCGAGCGTGAAGCCGCCCAGGCCGCTGCCGATGTCGATCACCCTCGCCCGCCCCTCCGGCGGCAGGAGGCTGGCTACCGCATCCCAGACCCGGCGGTTCGAGGGGTAGTACGGCACCTGGGTGCGGTAGGTCGACCAGTAGAGGAGCAGCAGGAAGAGGAACAGGGCCAGGTAGGCGCCCGGCGGGACGTCCAGCTGGGCGGAGGCGTACAGGGCAAGTGGAAACAGCAGCTGGATGAGGCGCCACCAGCTGGCCAGGCCGCGCCACCAGGTGAGGCCGGCGGCAATCACGCCCTGGATCAGGGCGACGCCTGAATAGGACATGGGCACGCCGGCGCGGGCCAGCAGCCAGGTCGCGGCAAGGGTCAGGGGGATGGCGGCGGCCTGCAGCAGCAGCGCCGCGACGGCGGGTTTCAAACCGGCCCGCTCACTCACCCTGGTTGGCCGCCGCCTCCTTGGCCTTGCGGGTCTTGCCCGCGCGCGAAGGCATGTGGCACAGGCCGCACAGGTAGTCGGCGTTCAGGTCCAGGGAATTCACGATGAACTTGCCCTGGCATTTCTGACAGGGCGCCAGCACCAGCATGCCGCTCTGGAAGAAGCGCACCAGGGTCCAGGCGCGCGTCAGGGACAGCAGCGGCTCTTCGCCCGGCTCGGGCGGCATCTGTTCGAGGTAGAGCTTGTAGGCCTTCATCACCGCCTGGATGCCGGTGGCGCCGGCGTGTTCGACCAGGAAGTTGTGGATGTTGATGAAGAGCGAGGAGTGGATGTTCGGCTGCCAGGTCAGGAACCAGTCGGTCGAGAACGGCAGCATGCCCTTGGGCGGAGAGACGCCCTTGAGCTCCTTGTACAGCTTGAGCAGGCGCTCGCGGGACAGCGACACTTCGGTCTCGAGCAGCTGGAGGCGCGCCCCCAGGTTGATCAGTTCGATCGCAAGCTGGATTTCCTGGGCTTCCGAAACGACGCTTTTCTTGCTCATGTGCTGCTCCCGCTAGGTATTACTGATGCAGCCCCGGCGGGACCGCTGAAGCGGATTTTATACGATCTCTTCAACAGGCTGGCCGGCCATCAGGATGGCGGCGTGCGACTGGGCCAGGCTGCGCTCCTTGGTGTGGCTGGTCAGCATCGACAGGATGGCGGTGTCGTCGAAGCGGAAACGGGCCAGCATCATGTTGCCGCCTGCCAGCTTCAGGATCTGGGCATTGCTCATGCCTTCGATCAGGTCGGCGATGTCGGCCGAGATACCGAGACGGAAGATCGCGGTGACTTTATCGGCGCGGATCATCTGCTGGGCCAGCATCAGGTAGCTCAGGTTCGCGTCGCGGATTTCAGCCATCATGTCGTTCATCGTCATTTTTCTCTCCGTATCCGTGTTGAAGCAGGGAATGTGTGTTGCCGTTGAGATAGATTCTCGCCGTGGGGCAACTTTTGCGGAATTGGACGAAGTCTGTATTTTTCGTCCGCGAATGACGGACATGACCCGTAGGAGTTTGTCTGACAAACCCTTCTGGATCACTCTGGCGCCCCTATGAAAAGGGGCTTGGGGAGGTGCCGGAAAACCAGCCAAATTGTGGACGCCCGACGCTGCTTCTGTCGTGCGCTTGATACGGTTTACGTCAAGCTTTAGGAGAACTTTAGGGTTTTCGCAAAATATTTTTCAATCTTTTGCTGCCCTCTCTCCTCCTGTAACGGCACACTCGGAGAGAACTTGAGGGTTTTCGAAAAATATTTTTCAAGACCCTTTACCACGCTTCTGAACTGGGTAACGGCAGGACTTTTGGGAACTTTAGGGTTCTTGAGAAAAATTTTTAAAATATTTTTCACCATCCCTGAAGTTATCGGCAAGTCAACAAAACAGGCGGCCCGTCCCGGAACTTGCTACACTGCGAAGCTGACAAAAAAGCTTCAAGCCTCAATTATCAAGGGAAGTCCATGAGCACCAGCATCACCCGCGCCGACTGCGTCGCGCGCGACCAGCAGGATCCCCTGCGCTCCCTGCGCGAGCGTTTCGACCTGCCCGAGGGCGTGATCTACCTCGACGGCAACTCGCTCGGCGCCCGCCCCAAGGCGGCGCTGGCCCGCGCCCAGGACGTGGTCAGCCGCGAATGGGGCACCGATCTGATCAAGAGCTGGAACACGGCCGGCTGGTTCGAACTGCCCAAGCGCCTGGGCGACCGCCTTGCCCCCTTGATCGGCGCCCGGGCCGGCGAAGTCGTCGTCACCGACACCACCTCGCTCAACCTGTTCAAGGCGCTGGCCGCCGCCCTTCAGATCCAGTCCACGGGGCCGAACGCCGCCCGCCGCACCATCGTCACCGAGCGCAGCAACTTCCCGACCGATATCTATATGGCGGAAGGCCTGACCCAGTGGCTGCGGCAGGGCTATTCGGTGCGCCTGGTCGATTCCGTGGACGAGATCCCCGCCGCGGTGGATGCCGACTGCGCGGTGTTGATGCTCACCCACGTGAATTACCGCACCGGCTACCAGCACGACATGGCGCAGCTGACCCGCCATGCCCATGCGAACGGCGCGCTGGCGGTCTGGGACCTGGCCCACTCGGCCGGCGCGGTGCCGGTCGACCTGCACGGGGCAAATGCCGACTTCGCGGTCGGCTGCACCTATAAATACCTGAACGGCGGACCCGGCGCCCCGGCCTTCATCTGGGTGCCGCAGCGGCACCAGGCCGCCTTTGCCCACCCGCTCACGGGCTGGTGGAGCCATGCCGCGCCCTTCGCCATGTCTCACGGCTTCACGGCCGTGGACGGCATCGGCCGCGCCCTGTGCGGCACCCAGCCGGTGCTGTCGCTGGCCCTGGTCGAGTGCGGCCTGGAAGTCTTCGAAGCGACCACGATGGCCGCGATCCGCGCAAAGTCGCTGGCCCTGACCGACCTGTTCATCGCGCTGGTCGAATCGACCTGCGCGCAGCACCCGCTCGGCCTCGTGACCCCGCGCGAGCACGCCCGCCGCGGCAGCCAGGCCAGCTTCACCCATCCGCATGGCTACGCCGTGATGGCGGCCCTGATCGCCCGCGGCGTGATCGGCGACTACCGCGAGCCGGAGATCATGCGCTTCGGCTTCACTCCCCTGTATACGAGCTATGCCGACGTGTGGGACGCGGTGGCGATCCTGAAGGACATCCTCGACCGCGAGTCCTACGACACCCGGCTCGAACGCAGCGCCGTGACCTGAGGAGAGAGACGATGAACGACAAAGCCGGCAAGGCCGAGTGGCACGGCGCCAAGCTCGATTTCAAGGAGTCGATGAGCTACGGCGACTACCTGGGGCTCGACCAGATTCTCACGGCCCAGCATCCGCTCTCGCCGAATCACAACGAGATGCTCTTCATCATCCAGCACCAGACCAGCGAGCTCTGGATCAAGCTGATGCTGCACGAGCTGCAGGCGGTGCGCCGCCACATCCGCGAAGACAACCTGCCGCCGGCCTTCAAGATGCTGGCGCGCGTGGCCCGCATCATGGACCAGCTGGTGCATGCGTGGGACGTGCTGGCGACCATGACGCCGCCCGAATACACGGCGATCCGCCCCTACCTCGGCGCCTCCTCGGGCTTCCAGAGCTTCCAGTACCGCGAGCTCGAGTTCATCCTCGGGAACAAGAACCCGAACCTGCTGAAAGTGCACGAGAAGTCGCCGGAACACCACGCCATCCTCGAGCGCGAGCTGCACGCGCCGTCCGTCTACGACGAGGCCGTGATGCTGCTGGCGCGCAGCGGCTTCCCCGTAGCCCCCGAGCGCCTGCAGGCCGACTGGACGCAGCCGACCAGATGCGACGAGAGCGTGAAGGCGGCCTGGCTGGGCGTCTACAAGGATACCGAGCACCACTGGGCCCTGTACGAACTGGCCGAGAAGCTGGTCGACCTGGAAACCGCCTTCCGCTTCTGGCGCTTCCGCCACGTGAGCACGGTGGAGCGCATCATCGGCTTCAAGCAGGGAACCGGAGGGACGTCGGGTGCCAGCTACCTGCGCAAGATGCTGGACGTGGTGTTGTTCCCGGAGCTGTTCGCGCTGCGCACCGAGCTCTGAGCCGGGCGGTTCCGGGCAAGCGCGCTGTATCAATGCTCATGTATCATCGCGCCATTGTCCAGCTCTCGACCCGCATGTCCTCCCCGCCACCCGCGCTCACGCCAGCGTTTTCGCTCTACCTCGACCTCGTCCGCGTGCTGAGCGCGGCGGCCGTGGTGGCCGCGCATTTCGCCTATACCGGCGCGGTGGCCCCTGGCGCCTGGGGCGTGGCCGGCGAGATGGGGCGCGAGGCCGTGATCGTGTTCTTCGTGCTGTCCGGCTTCGTGATCGCCGCCAGCACGGCGCAGCGCCGCCCGGACGGCCGCTCCTACGCGCTGTCCAGGCTCGCGCGCCTGTATTCGGTGGCGCTGCCGGTCCTGCTGCTGGCCTTCGCCGCCGGCGCCGTCTTCCGCCTCCTCGACGTCCCCGTCCCCACCGCCGGCTACACCCTCGACAAGCCGCAGCTCTACATCCCCTTCCACCTGCTTTTCCTGGGCCAGAGCTGGGCGCTGACCGAAGCGCCGCCCTTCATGATTCCTACTGGTCGCTGTGCTACGAAGCCTGGTACTACCTGCTGTTCGGACTGGCCTGCTACCTGCGCGGCAAGCGCCGCATGCTCCTCATCGCCGCGGCGCTGGCCCTCATGGGCTACAAGATGTGGCTGCTGCTGCCGGTCTGGCTGGCCGGCGCCTGGCTGTATCAGGCAGGCGGCCGGCCCCCGTTTCCGCCTGCCCTGGCCCGCCTCGGCTGGGCCGCCAGCCTGCTGGCCTTCGGCCTCTACGTCGGCCTGGGCCTCGAAGCGCCGCTGCGCGCCGCGGGCAGCGCGGCCTGGCCCTTCGCCGCACTCCCGCTGGGCAGCGCCGACCGCTTCCTGGCCGACTACCTGGTGTGCGCCATCGTGCTCGCCAACGTCGCCTGCGCCCGCGATGCGCGCTTCGGCAGCCTGCTGCGCCTTGACAGACCGATCCGCCTGCTGGCCTCCCACACCTTCACCCTCTACCTCTCGCACATGCTGGTGATCCGCTGCTGGCTCGCTTTCGTACCGCACCGGCGCGACTCCGGCGCCGACCTCTTCGCCCTGCTGCTTGCCATCCTCGCGGCCACCATCCTGCTGGGCGGCGTGACCGAGCGCCGCCTGCCGGCCTGGCGCGCCCTGTTCGCCCGGCTGCCGGGCCTGCGTCCACGCAGCCAGGCCGCCGTGACAGGCCGCGAAACCCTGGGCGCCTGAAGGCCACAGCGCTTTCACGTACAATCGTCGTTGATCTTTTTCCAACGGCGGAGGCGTGATGAAGTGCGACGTACTGATCCTGGCAGGCCTGTGGAACTCCGGCCCCGACCATTGGCAAAGCCACTGGCAGGGGCGCTACCCGAAGTGGACCAAGGCCGAGCACCGCGACTGGAACTGCCCCGAGCGCGACGAATGGGTGGCCGAACTGGATGCCGCCATCGCCGCATGCAAGGGCGCGCCGATCCTGGTCGCGCACAGCCTGGGCTGCATGCTGGTGGCGCATTGGGCCGCCAGCGGCTCGCCCTTGAGAGTCGCCGGCGCCTTCCTGGTGGCGCCCAGCGACGTCGAGGCGCCCAGCTACCCGGTGCCGGTGAACGGCTTCGCCCCGATCCCGCTCGCGCCCCTGCCCTTCCCCAGCCTGGTCGTCGCCAGCACGGACGACCCCTATGTCTCGAACGAGCGCGCCGAAGCCTTCGCCTCCGGCTGGGGCAGCCGCCTGGTGAAGATCGGCGACGCGGGCCACATCAACGGCGAATCCGGGCACGGCCCCTGGCCCGAGGGCGAGCGGCTGCTGGAGGAATTCTGCGACGCGATCGGTCATGAGCAGCGCTGATGAAAACCCGCGACGGCAGCTGCCATTGCGGCAGCGTTCAGTTCGAGGTCGACATCGACCTCGCCGCGGGCACCATCAAGTGTAATTGCACGATTTGCAGCAAGATGCGCTTCTGGGCGGCGCAGGTGCCATCGAGCCGCTTCCGCCTGCGCGGCGGCGCGGACAGCCTGCGCGAATACCGCTACCACACGCGGCGCGACGCGCATTACTTTTGCGGAAACTGCGGGGTGAATGTGTTCTCGACCGGAGAGTCGGCGGCGCTGGGCGCGTTTTACGCGGTGGCGGTGGTGTGCCTGGATGATGTGCCGCCGGAGGAGCTGCTGGCCGCGCCGGTGCGGTATCTCGACGGGCGGAACGACAACTGGGTCACGCCGCCGGCAGAGACCGGGCATTTGTAGGGTGGGCGGGTCTTCCCGCCCACGCGTTCAAACCGAGTGTGCCTCGACGCGACACATGTTTGAACGCGCGGTCGGCGAAG
>NZ_JANUHA010000028.1 GCF_024753255.1 Massilia agri | reverse complement strand
CGCCAGGCGTCCTGCCTGGCGTGCCTGATGCAGCGATGCCTTAGTGCGGCCTGGTCTGCTGCGCGTACAGTTGCTCGCGCAGCTGCTGGGCGCTCGAGTGCGTGTAGTCCTTGTTGACCTCGGTCTTGATCAGCTGCTGGACCTGCGGGTTGAGCTTGGTGCGCAGCACGCCCAGGAATTCCGGCGAGGCGGCCAGCATCAGCTGCTGGTAGCGGCCTTCCTGGTGCGACTTGAGGAGGAATTCCGCCACGTCCTTGGCGAACAGGTCGGTCGCATGCTGCTGCGGCGTCTGGGCAGGCTGGTATTGCTTGTTCGGCGCGCCCGCCTGGGCATTGTGCGCAAAGCCGGCGCCGCCATTGCTTCCGATATTGTGCGCGCTGCCGGCGGCCGAGGTCGGGCCTAGCCGGTCGGTCTCGGTATCCATGGTGCGCAGCTGCGCGGCGGAGTTGACCATGTCCTGCATTTCCTGCAAGGGCTCGTTGGCGTCGGACTCGGAGAAGAATCGTGCACGGCCCGCATTGGCCGCAATAATCCAGGTTGTTGGCATGCTACCCCCTGTCGGTTGTGAGTTGTTGGCGATCGCGTGCAACAAGGCTCATGACGGGCGGAAATACCTGCACAAACAGCAGGCCTCCGGCCCATGGCGGTGGCCATGTGCAGCTCGATCAGGTGTTGGCCCAGTATAGCCCCGCTTCCCGAAGCCCGGCGCACCAACGCCGGCTACCGTGCGCGGGTTGAAGCCGTACGTGATCTTTTGCACGCCCCGCATGTCTAACCGAGCTTCCCTGGCTTTTTCGAAGGAGAGCTACGATGAGTCAACCTGTTCCTTCCACCCCGGCGCCGCGCCAGCCGGATGCCGTCGGGCCGGATTATGCGGCCATCAAGCAGCGCCAGCAGGCCACCTGGGCCAGCGGCGACTTCGCCGTCGTCGGCGTCACCCTGCAGATCGTCGGAGAGTCGCTGGCCGAGGCGGCCGACATCCGCGCCGGCGAGCGCGTCATCGACATCGCGGCCGGCAACGGCAATGCCAGCCTGGCCGCCGCGCACCGCTTCGCGCGCGTCACCTCCACCGACTACGTTCCCGGGCTGCTCGAGAAGGGGCGCGCACGGGCGGCGGCCGAAGGCCTGCAGATCGACTTCCGCGAGGCCGATGCCGAGGCGCTGCCCTTCGGAGACGCCAGCTTCGACGTCGCCCTGTCCACCTTCGGGGTCATGTTCGCCCCCGACCAGCAGCGCTGCGCGCGCGAGATGATGCGGGTGCTGCGTCCCGGCGGGCGGATCGGCCTCGCCAACTGGACGGCGGAGGGCATGATCGGCCAGCTGTTCAAGACCCTGGGCCGCTACGTGGCGCCTCCCGCCGGCCTGTCACCGCCTTCGCTGTGGGGCAATGAAGACTACCTGCGCCAGCTCTTCGGCGCGGACGCCGCCAGCATCCGCTGCACACGCCGGATCTTCAACTTCCGCTATGCCTCGCCGGCGCACTGGATCCAGGTCTTCCGCGACTACTACGGCCCCCTGCACAAGGCCTTCGCCGCGCTCGACCCCGACGGACAGCAGGCCCTGGAGGCCGATATCGCCGCCATGCTCCAGCGCTTCAACGTGGCCGGCGACGCCTCGCTGGTGGCGCCAGCCGAATACCTCGAGGCGGTGATCATCAAACGCCTGCCCGAGGTCCTGCACTGAGACCCCAAGCACTGCGCGGCGGGCCGGCGCCGGCCCGCCGCGCCATTTCTTCGCCACGGCAGGCCGCACGCTTGCCGCTGGCTGTCCATCTTTCCCGGCAGTACAATCGAAGCCATCCCTTCGAGAAAGGCTGCCATGCGCTCGATCGCACTGTTGTCCGCACTCCTCCTCACCCTGCCGGCCGCACCCGCGAGCGCCCAGCGCGACGTCATCATCGGCACCGCCTCGCCCCTGTCCGGTCCCGGCGCCCACCAGGGCAAGGACATCGAGAACGGCGCCCGCATGGCCATCGACGAACTGAACGCCAAGGGCATCGTGCTGGACGGGCAAAAGGTGCGCTGGCGCCTGATGGCGGAGGACGACGCCAGCGACCCGAAGACCGGCACGGCGGTGGCCCAGAAACTGGTCGATGCGCGCGTGGCCGCGGTGGTCGGCCACCTGAATTCCGGCCCCACGGTGCCGGCATCGAAGATCTATGCGAGCGCGGGCGTGCCCCAGATTTCGCCGGCGGCGACCACGCCGGTCTACACCCGCCAGGGCTACAGGACGGCGTTCAGGGTGGTGGCCGACGACAGCCTGATCGGCCGCACCCTGGCCGGCCATGCCCTCGTGGCCCTGAAGGCGAAACGCATCGCTGTCATCGACGACCGCACCGCCTTCGGCCAGGGCCTGGCCGATGAGTTCCTGAAGGAGGTGCGCAAGCGCGGCGGCGCCGCCATCGTCAGCCGCCAGTTCACCCACGACAAGGCGACCGATTTCAGCGCCATCCTGACCCAGATCCGCGGCAAGCGGCCGGACGTGATCTTCTACGGCGGCATGGACGCGGTGGCCGGCCCCATGCTCAAGCAGATGAAGACGCTGGGCCTGCAGGCGGCCATGGTGTCGGGGGACGGCGTGTGCTCGGAAAAGTTGCCGCTGCTGGCAGGCGATGCGCTGGGCGACGGCAAGGTGGTGTGCGCCGTGGCCGGCGGCGTCGAAGGGCCGCGCGAAGCCGGCTACGCCGCTTTCCTCGAACGCTATCGCCAGCGCTACGGCATGCCGGTGGAGACCTATGCGCCCTATGCCTACGATGCGGTGATGGTGTTCGCGCAGGCGATGCAAAAGGCGGGCTCGGCGCAGCCCGCGCGCTTCCTGCCGGCGCTGGCCGCCGTACGCCACGAGGGCGTGACGGGTTCCATCGCCTTCGATGCGAAGGGCGACCTGCGGGACGCCGCAATGACGCTGTACACCTACCGCCAGGGCAAGAAGGTCAAGCTCCAGGTAGTGCACGGCATGTAATGCGCGGCCGTTGAAATGCATATGCGTATTGACGAGCGTATGTAACAACAACTGTACAAATCTGGCCTTGGCATGGCGCTTCCAGTTGGATTAGGATCATTTGATTCCTAACATCAACAATGGAGAATGAGATGAAGCGTAGCCTGTGCAGCAGTGTGATTGCGGGGTTGTTCGTCGTTGCCGCACCTGCCTTTGCGCACGGCGGCGCTGCCGCCACCACGGCGCCATCGTCCGCCGTCGCCGGCTCGGCTTCCGGCATCGAAATCGCATCGATGGACCGCGAAGTCCGCCCCCAGGACGATTTCTTCCGCTACACCCAGGGCAAGTGGCTGAAGGACGTTGAGATTCCGTCGGACCGTTCCAGCTGGGGCGCCTTCAACATCGCCCAGGAGCGCGTCGAGCAGCAGATCAGCGCCATCATCGCCGACGCCGCCGCCCAGAAGAATGCGAAAGCCGGCTCGGAAGCCCAGAAGATCGGCGACCTCTACACCAGCTACGTCGACCAGGCGCGCCGTGACCAGCTCGGCCTGGCGCCTTTGAAGGCAGAACTGGCGCGCATCCAGGCGCTGAAGGACAAGCGCGGCATTGCAACCCTGATGGCGCGCCTCGACCGCATCGGCGTCGACGGCCCGGTCGGCATGGGCGTGGGCCAGGACAACCGTGATTCGACGCGCTACGTGGTCGGCATCTCGCAATCCGGCCTCGGCATGCCCGACCGCGACTACTACCTGAACGACAAGGACGCGCGCTTGAAGGACATCCGCGCCAAGTACCAGACCCACGTCGAAAAGATGCTGGCCCTTGGCGGCCACCAGGACGCGGCTGCCAAGGCAGAGAGAATCGTAGCGCTGGAAACCGACATCGCCCGCATCCAGTGGACCAAGGTCGAGAACCGCGACCCGGTCAAACGCTACAACAAGAAGACCCTGGCCGAGCTGCGCGCCCTGGCGCCTGGCTTCGACTGGGACGCCTACCTGAAGGGCACGGGCGCCGGCAAGGTTACCTCCGTGATCGTCAGCCAGCCGTCCTACCTCGAAGGCCTGGACAAGCTGATCGCGGCCACCCCGGTCGACACCTGGAAGTCCTATTTCGAATTCCGCATGCTCAGCAGCTATGCGCCTTACCTGTCGCAGGCCTTCGTCGACGAAAGCTTCGCCTTCCGCGGCGCCGTGCTGTCGGGCCAGAAGGAAAACCGTCCGCTGGAAAAGCGCGCGATCGCCGAAGTGAACCGCACCCTGAGCGAAGTCGTGGGCAAGGCCTACGTGACCCAGCACTTCCCGCCGGAGCGCAAGCAGCAGGTGCTGGACATGGCGAAGAACTTCATCACCGCCTTCGGTGAAGGCATCGACCAGCTCGAGTGGATGTCGCCGGAGACCAAGAAGCAGGCGCATGCCAAGCTGGCCAAGATCAACGTCAAGATCGGCTACCCGGACAAATGGCGCGACTATTCCAGGCTGAAGATCGTGCGCGGCGACCTGGTCGGCAACGTGATCCGCGCGCGCGAGTTCGGCCACGACTACATGGTGAACCGCCTCGGCAAGCCGGT
Source organism: Massilia agri (assembly GCF_024753255.1). Classification (GTDB taxonomy): domain Bacteria; phylum Pseudomonadota; class Gammaproteobacteria; order Burkholderiales; family Burkholderiaceae_D; genus Telluria; species Telluria agri. Next base: position 40,362 of record NZ_JANUHA010000028.1, on the reverse strand, counting down.
CGACCGCAGCGTCTGGGGCATGTCGCCGCAGACCGTCAACGCCTACTACAGCCCGACCCTGAACGAGGTCGTGTTCCCGGCGGCGCGCCTGCAGTACCCGCTGTATGACGCGAACGCCGAGCCGGCGGTGAACTACGGTTCGGTCGGCATCTCGATCGGCCACGAGATCAGTCACGCCTTCGACGACAAGGGTTCGCAGTACGACGGCGACGGCAACCTGCGCAACTGGTGGACCGAAGAGGATGCCAAGCAGTTCGCGGCGCGCGGCAAGGTGCTGGTGGACCAATACGCCGGCTACAGCCCGCTGCCGGGCTACCACCTGAACGGCGAGCTGACCCTGGGCGAGAACATCGCCGACAATGCCGGCGCCATCATGGCCAGCCGCGCTTACAAGATCTACCTGGAGGGCAAGCCCGGCCCGGTGATCGACGGCTTCACCGCCGAGCAGCGCCTGTTCATGGGCCTGTCGCAGGCGCGCAAGGGCAAGGCGCGCGACGCCGCGCTGATCTCGCAGGTCAAGGTCGACCCGCACTCGCCGTCGGAATTCCGCGTCAACGGCAGCCTGCGCAACCACCCCGGCTTCTACGAAGCCTTCGACGTCAAGCCGGGCGACAAGATGTACCTGGACCCGAAGGATCGCGTGATCTTCTGGTAAGCGGGGGCGCTACGCCGTACCCGGAAAACGCTACCGGAAGGTGGCGTTTTTCATTGGTGGCAGGCAGCTGGCAGCTTGCTCAGTGGGGCGCCGGCGTGGCCGTCGCCTCGGCAAGCGGGAAGCATCCGTAGGCCTCGACCGCGACGTGAACGTCGAGGAATTCGCGGAATGCCATGATCTGTCCGTCGGCGACCGTGAACACGTGTACCCAGTCGCTTTCGAACTCGCGGCCCGTGTCACGCGCCGTCCAGGCGCCATGGCCGAGGACCACGACCTTGTCGGCCTGGGCGATGAACTCACGGGGCGTGAGTTCGCGAGTTTCTTGCAGTTCGCTGTTCATCCGAAAGTAATCGGCCACCTGCTCGCGTCCCTGGCGCCTGCCGGTGAAGCAGAGCTTCGGCACGGCCGGGATTTCCCAGGTGATGCCGGGCGCCATGCACGCCAGGACGTGCTCCAGATCGTGGTTGGCAAACGCCGCATAGGCCTGGCGCACCAGGTCGACATTCTGTTGCTCGCTCATCGCCGTCTCCTGCAAAGCCTGGATGGGATTTCAGTATCGTTCAGAATCGCGATTGTGCAAGCTGCCCCATGCTGAATCCACAAGCACAGCAAGGAAGTACCGCGGCTTTGAGAAATTATCAATAGTAATTTCTAGTAGGCAATATCGGTGCATTTTCTACGGTAGACTCCTTATTCATATAGATGCACACCTCTCAAAAGGGGCGCTGCTTAACAATGAATTAAAAGGAGTTTTATGGTCGATCTCGAGACGTTCACCACTGTCCGCGATTTACTGGTCGGACCTACAGGCTTTGTCATTCTGCTGACAGTTGTGGTCGCCCTCGTTTACTGGCGAACTCGTTCCTTGCACGTATTCTGGTACCGACTTTGGAGATTGTTCGTCAGTCGGCAATGCAGGCCAGACTCGGCGGTGGAGCGTTACCATGAAGATCAGATGGAGATGCTTAAGTTCCGCTTCTGTACCCATATTCCTGTTCGTACTCCGCTTCAGATACCGCCAATCATCGACTGGATGCGTCGTCATGACCAGGATGCGGCTGCAATCGTCGCATGCGGCGCATATTTCGATGTAGCCAAACCCGGGTTGACGCAAGCGGCCGACAGTTTCAATCGGAAATGGGTTCTTATGCCGTTTGCGATGGCAATTGTTTTCTTTCTGGCGACGTTTGCAGCAGGCATGGGCGCAAGTTTAGATCGTGCTTTGTTACAGTTTAAGGCAACCGGCAACTGGTTTTTCCTTGACGAGAACGGTGCCAGACCGCTCGGTGATAGTCCGGGCTTCTTGTTCAGCAAATGTGGTGCTTCTTCTGACGTCCTCGCCAAGGAATCTGGTTTCGAGCCTCAGGAGGTTTCGATTTTGTGTGATGCCGCTCGTACGGACGATGTGGTCAAATTCGTTCGGAAAGTGGTAGGCCAGCAACGCATTGGGTTTGGAGCGTTTGCACTATTCTTGTTGGGCGCAACATTGACTTTTGCGAGCGCGGTCGGACGTGTCAACGCGATGCTAAAGTTACGTCAAATAGTGCGTGAAAAAGCAGACGCACAGCCAGAAGCAGAAGCATCAACTGGATGAGCGAATCCAGTCCTGGGAGACGCACCTCAGAGTTTCGCAAGGCTAGTATATTTCTTGCGCAGCCCTGTTTCAGACCCGCACAGTCTCGATCAGTTCGACGCGGTTACCGAAGGGGTCTTCGATTCCCGCGCGGCGGCGCCTGTAGACCTGGGCCTCTTCGCGCACCTCGACGCCGCGTTCCCGCAACAGTGCGCAATAGGCGTCGAAGTCCTCGATGAGAAAGGCCGGATGCGCCTTCTTGGCCGGCACGAAGCCGGCCTGCCCACCAATGTGCAGCTGGGAGGCGCCGGCGGTGTACCACACGCCTCCCGAGGCGTTCAGCGGCGCCGGCTTCGCTACCTCGGCCAGGCCCAGCACGCCGCCGTAGAAGGCGCGCGCCGCCTCGTCGGCGCCCGGGGGGATGGCGACCTGGACATGGTCGATACCGGCGATGTGGGGCATGACAGTCTCCGCGGTGTTGGCGAAGCCCTATTATCGCATCCGCCGGCCGGCCCGGTCCCTGCCGTGGCCTCGGCACGGCCATCGGCAAAGTTCCCTTTATTGCCGAGTTGCTGTGCTACTCTCATCGTTTGTTCTTCGACAAGGGTATGTCATGGCTGAAAAGACGCAAACGCAGATGCCTGCCGGGAAAGCCGGCGGACTCAATCGCATCCTGAACGCGGTCGAAGTGGTCGGCAACAAGCTGCCCGATCCGGCGATCCTGTTCGCCCTGCTGCTGGCCGTGGTCTGGCTGGCCTCGTGGGCGATGTCGGGCATGGTGTTTACCGAGATCGATCCGCGTTCCGGCCAGGCCATCCAGATCAAGAACCTGCTCTCGCCTACCGCCCTGACGGACTTTGCATCGCGCATGGTCAATACCTTCGTCACCTTCCCGCCGCTGGGCGTGGTGCTGGTGGCGATGCTGGGCCTCGGCGTGGCGGAGTACACCGGCTTCATCAACGCTGGCCTGCGCAAGATCCTGTCGGTCACCCCCAGGCGCCTGCTCACCCCGGTGCTGGTCGGCGTCGGCGTGCTGAGCCATGTGGCCGTCGACGCCGGCTATGTGCTGGTGATTCCGCTGGGAGCCGTGATCTTCTATGCGGCCGGACGCCATCCGCTGGCCGGCATCTCGGCTGCCTTCTTCGGCGTGTCCGGCGGCTTCTCGGCCACCTTCTTCCTGCCTTCCAGCCTCGATCCGCTGCTGGCCGGCCTGACCCAGGTGGCGGCGCGGCTCTCGTCCGACCCGGCCGCCGCCTCGGTCGTCATCAATCCCCTGAACAATTACTACTTCACGACGGCATCGCTGTTCCTGGTGATCTCCGTCGGCTGGTTCCTGACCGACAGGATCATCGAACCGCGCCTGAAGAAAACCGCGGTCGTCGATGCCGATCCGGCGGTCTTGCCCAAGATGGACGAACTGCAGCCTCTCGAGCGCAAGGGCCTGCGCTGGGCCGGCATCGCGATGGTCGCCAGCCTGGCGCTGCTGGTGCTGTCGATCGTGCCGGAAAGCTCGGCATGGCGTGCGCCGGACACCCGTGAGATCACCCATGCGTCCGCACCCCTGATGCAGTCGATCGTCCCGCTGATCTTCATCTTCTTCCTGATCCCGGGCGTGGTGTACGGCTATGTCGCCGGCACTGCAAGGAACCACCGCGACATCGTCAAGGGGATGAGCCATGCCATGAGCGGCATGGGCTATTACGTCGTCATGGCCTTCTTCTGCGCGCAGTTCATCTTCGCCTTCGGGCAGTCGAACCTGGGCGCGCTGCTGGCGATCAAGGGCGCCCTGTGGCTCAAGGAGATGGCCTTCCCGATGGGCGTCACCCTGGCCGGCATCGTGCTCCTCACGGCGACGGTCAACCTGTTCGTCGGTTCGGCCTCCGCGAAATGGGCCCTGATCGGCGCAGTCATGGTGCCCATGCTGATGGAACTCGGCGTCTCGCCCGACATGACCCAGGCTGCCTACCGCGTCGGCGACTCCTCGACCAACATCATCACGCCGCTGCTGCCTTACTTCCCGCTGATTATCGTGTTCTGCCAAAAATACGTGCAGTCGACCGGCATCGGCACGCTCATCGCCCTGATGCTGCCGTATTCGGTGGCGATGCTGGTATGCTGGACCGCGTTCCTGCTCGGCTTCTGGGCGCTGGACATCCCGCTTGGCGTCGGATCGACCTACACCTACCCGGCAGCGGACTGAACGCCCTCTATCCCTCTTCGCTACGACATGGAGACTGTGTGAAATACGCTACGCTAGTTCTGATGGGCCTTGCCGTGACCACCGCGCAGGCCGCCGACGGGCCGCGCTTCGATCCGAAGCGCCTGGCCCAGGATGTCAAGACCTTGTCCTCGGACGAATTCGAAGGCCGCAGCCCGAACAGCGCCGGCGAAACCAGAACGGTCGATTATCTGGTCCAGCAGTTCAAGGCGGCCGGCCTGCAGCCGGGCGGCGACCTGGCGGGTGGCAAGCGCGCCTGGACCCAGGACGTGCCCCTCGGGCGCTTCGAGATCAAGGGCCCGGTTGCGCTGAGCCTGGTTGAGGCCGGCAAGACGCGCAGCCTGAAGCAGGGCGACGACATGGCGGTGCGCGCCTCGATGAGCGGCATGAAGCAGGTCTCCTTCAAGAATGCGCCACTGGTCTTCGTCGGCTACGGCGTCACCGCGCCGGAGCGCAAATGGGACGATTTCAAGGGCGTGGACCTGAAGGGCAAGCTGGCCGTGGTCCTGATCAACGACCCGGACTTCGAGACCGGGCAGGGCGAGTTCGGCGGCAAGGCGATGACCTATTACGGGCGCTGGACCTACAAGTACGAGGAAATGGCACGCCGCGGAGCGCTGGGCACCATCATCGTGCACGAGACCGCGCCGGCTTCCTACGGCTGGGCGACGGTGAAGAATTCGAATACCAACGTGATGTACGACGTGGTGCGCAAGGAGCCGCTCAAGTCGCATGCGCCGATGGAAGCCTGGATCCAGCGCGACCTCGCCGCCGGCATCTTCAAGAGCGCCGGGTTCGACTTCGACGCGCTCAAGAAACAGGCGCAAACGCGCGACTTCAAGCCGGTCGAACTGAAAGGCGTGACCCTGTCGGCCGACTACGCGGTCGATGCCCAGGTCATCAAGTCGAAGAACGTGGTCGCCATCCGCCCGGGCAGCAAGCAGCCGGACCAGGTGGTGATCTACAGCGGCCACTGGGACCACCTGGGCGTGGGCCAGCCGGATGCGAAGGGCGACAAGATCTATAACGGCGCGGTGGACAACGCCACCGGCATCGCCGCCATGCTGGAACTGGCGCGCGCCTACGGCAAGGCACCGGCGCCGGCGCGCAGCGTCGTGTTCCTGGCGGTGACGGCCGAAGAAAAGGGCCTGCTCGGCTCGGAGTATTACGCGTCGAACCCGCTGTATCCGCTGGCCTCGACCGTGGCGGTGATCAATCTGGACGCCCTCAGCCCCTACGGCCCGGCAAACAACTTCACCATCTCGGGCAGCGCCAAGCTGGAACTGCTCGACCAGCTGGTCGCCAAGGCCAAGGGGTGGAACATGCGCTATTCGCCGGACCCGAAGCCGGAAGCGGGTTATTTCTTCCGCTCCGACCACTTCCCCTTTGCCAAGCGCGGTGTGCCGGCCATCTCTTTCGGTTCGGGTAACGACTGGGTCCAGGGCGGCGTCAAGGCGGGCAAGGCTTCGGAAGAGGCCTACACGGAGAAGAACTACCACCAGCCCTCGGACAATTTCGATCCAGGCTGGTCCTTCACCGGCATGGCGCGCGACCTGGAGCTGCTGTACGCGCTGGGCAGCGACCTGGCCAACTCCGGCAAGTGGCCGAACTGGGCTGCCGAATCGGAGTTCCGTGCGGCGCGCGACCAGTCGGCGTCCCTGCGCAAGTAAGACGGCTGGCGTCGCCCGCCAGGATGAGGCCAGGCCGGGTGCACGCTAGCCTGCTCCGGGTTTCGTGAGGTATCCCGCCTTGTCTACCTGCAGCCGGGCCAGCGTCACCACGGCTCCGGTCAGCGCGACAGCCAAGGCAACGCCGATCCAGACGCCGTACAGCGCGTACCCGAGGATGAATCCGCCCACGACGGGCGAAGCGGCATCCGCGACGGCGATCAGGGCCTGGACGCTGCCCATGACGACACCTTGCCGCTGCGCCGGCACATGCACCGACAGGGCGGCCAGGTAGGTGGGCTTGGCAAGGGCGTCGGCGGCGCCGACGCAGACAACCGCGAAGGCAAGCACGGGAATCGAGGTGGCGAGCCCGGCGGCCAGGAAACCGGCGCCCGACACGGCGAAGATCAGCACGATCAGCGTGCGCTCGGTGAAGCGCCTGCTCAGCCAGCCCAGCACCAGAATCTGGACGAGGACATTGACCACGCCGTCGGCCATCATGAGGTAGCTGAGCTCCTTCGGTCCGAAGGGATGGCCGTTCCAGACGAAAGTATCGGCAAGAAAGACCGGCAGCTGCGAGATCACCATGCCGTAGGCGAAGAAGTGGCACAGCATCACGCCGATCAGCAGGCGGACCGCAGGCGTATCCAGGAGGGCGCGCAAGGAGATCTTTCCACCTGCCGTTCCGGTCCCGGCGCCGGTGTCAAGGTGGGGCGCCGGGCGGCTGTCTCGCAGCAGCACGAAGGTCAGTACGGCGGCCAGCAGCGTCGACAGCAGGGCGGCGTGGACCGGCCTCGTGAGCGAGGCGCCGGACAACTGCCCCGCCAGACCCGCGCCGACGATGCCGCCCAGGCCGACGCCGCCCATCACGATGCCGATGGCCTGGCGCCGGTCCCGGGCATCCGAATGCTCGGTGACGTAGGCCGCCGCGGCCGCCAGATTACCTGCGCTCAACCCGAATAGCAGACGGGCGAACAGGATGACGGCGATGTTCGGTGCGCTGGAGAGCAGCAGCAGGCTCGCCGCCGCAAGAATCTGGCTGGCAAGCAGGATGCGCTTGCGGCCGAAGCGGTCGGCGAGCTGGCCGAGCAGGGGCGCGGAGCAGAACTGGCTGAGCGCTTCCACGGCGATGACGATGCCGATGACAGTCGGGGAACCGCCCATGTCTCTGACAAGAAATGGGAGCACGGGCATCACGCAGGACATGCCGGCGGCGACCAGGCTGACGACGGCGAAGACCGGCAGGATCATGCGCCAGTCCAGGGTGCCGGGCTTGCCTCTCCCCGCTTGCTGGCGATCCCTAGCAGGCATGTTCTGCTCCGGCAGTCAGGGCGCAGCCGCGCTGTTCCCGGCTGAATGGAAGCAGGCCCACGTGCGCCAGGTAGGGGGCGAGTTCCCCAGCCCGGTCCGCGTCGAAGGTCGCGCCGACATAGCCGTCCGGACGGACCAGTACGCACTCGCCCGGCGCCAGGCCATAGGCCTCGCGCACATGCCCCCATGCGTCGGCGACGTCGCCGTCGGGGCCGATATGGTGGATACGCAAGCGCGGTCTTGGCGCGGGCGGCGCGAAGCTGGCCTCGTAGGCGAGCAGCGTCCAGTGCGTCCCCTGGAACAGGTGGAACAGGCGCGAGGGCTGGCCGGCGGCCCCGTACACCGGCGCATCCGGCGCACGGTCTCCCGCCCGGATACCGGCCCGGCGTTCGGGCAGCTCTTTCGCGAGCGGCGAATCGGGGTAGCCGATATCGAGCTGGGACACCTCGCGCCCGCGTCGCATCCCGCCCTGTTTCTGGGCATCGAGCAGGCGGGTCGACAGCCCGAGCACGGCTTCGGCCACCGGGCGGCGCTCGGCCTCGTAGCTGTCGAGCAGCGCGTCCGCCGCCCCGCCCAGCGCGGCCGCGAGCTTCCAGCCCAGGTTGACGGCATCCTGCACGCTGGTATTCAGTCCTTGCCCCCCGGTCGGCGGATGCACGTGGGCGGCGTCGCCGACGAGGAAGGCTCGCTCCACGCGGTAGCGCTCGGCCAGCCGCGCGTTCATCTGGTATTCCGAGGCCCAGGACACCGACTGCACGCGGATGTCGGCACGCCCCGTGCGCGCGGCGATGAGGGCATTCAGGCCCGCGGCCGAGAGGTCCGCCGGCGCGTCGCGCGGAACCGGCGCCTGGATCTGGAACAGCTCGGTCCCGGCCAGGGGACAGATCGCCACCATCCGCTCCATGTCGCCATCGTTGAACTGGTGCCAGGCATCGCGGTCGAGTCCGCTTAGCAGAACGTCCGCCACCAAGGCATGCACGCCCAGCGTCTTGCCCGGAAAGTCCACGCCCAGCGCCTTTCTCACCAGGCTGCGGCCGCCATCGGCGCCGACCAGGTAGCGCACCTGAACGGTCTCCTCGCCGTCCATGCCGGCAAGATGCGCGCTGACGCCGTCCGGGCCTTGCTCGAAGTCCAGCAGCGTGCGTCCGAACTCCACTTCGTGCCCGAGCTCGCCCAGCCGGTCGCGCATGATGCGCTCGGTCAGGAACTGCGGGATCATCAGCGGAAGGTGGTAAGGCTCGGCCGGCGTCGGCGGCTGCGCCTGCGCCATGTCGGCCTCGACGTAGCTGCCGTCGGCCTGGTAGCGGCGCTGGCGTGGATAGAGACCACCGGCGGCCACGACGCGGTCGAGGATGCCCATGTCCTCGAACACTTCCTGCGTCCGCGGCTGGATGCCCTTGCCGCGCGAGCCGGCGAAGGGCGTTTCCATCCTGTCGATGATCCGGAACGCCACGTCGCGGCGCGCAAGTTCGATGGCGAGGGTGAGGCCAGCGGCGCCGGCGCCGCAAATCAGGACGTCGCTTGTCGTACGGTCATGCATATCAGCTCCTTTATGTGTAAAATACACCTAACTGGAGCCATGCTATGACATTTGAAAAAAATGTGCAAGATACACATATTTCGCAAAAGATGAGGGCGCTGCACGTTTCCCTGATCAGGATCGCGAGCGCCCTGAACCGGCCCCGCAACGACGAGAAGCTGATCGAGGCGGCGGGTGTACGCCTTGACCGGGCGCTGTTTTCCGTCCTCGTCACCATCGAACGGCTCGGACCGATCGGCGTGGTCGACCTGGCGGAACGTTCAGGTCGCGACTACACCACGGTCAGCCGCCAGGTCGCCAAGCTCGAGAGTCTGGGCCTGGTGGAACGCCGGGAAAATCCCCAGGACCGCCGCGTGCGCGAGGCGGTGATTTCCCCCGCGGGGAAGGACATGACCGATCGCATCGATGCCGCGCGCGAGCGCATGGCCGATGTGGTCTTCAGGGATTGGAGCAGGGAAGAAATCGAGGTCTTCGTGAAGCTGATGGGCAAGTTTGCCGTCGCGCTCGACGAAGAACTGCCGGGCGGCGAGGCGCAGGCCGGCGAATGAGCCGGAAGGCGGGCAGCCTGGGCCGCCCGCCCCGCCCTGGACCGCGGCGCCCAGGGCGCCGCGGTCCAGGCAGTGCTTACCAGCCCAGGTCCTTCAGCAGCGGCAGGGTCAGGTCCTTCGGCGGGACGACTTCCAGCGTCAGGTCGTCGTTGATGCTCGGCTCCATCAGCAGGTTCGGGACCGCCGTCACGTCGAAGTGCGAGACAGATGAACCGCCGACCAGCGGATTCGGCGTGTACAGCAGCGGACGGCCCGCCAGGTCGGCGCCGGCGCGGCGGCTCGGGTCGACCGAGAACGATGCGGTCACCTGGCCCGGCTGGGCGCGTGAGCCGAAGGGCTTGGCTGCGTTCACGGCCGCTTTCAGCTGTTCGCCGTCGGCCTGGGTGACGCCGACCGACGGAATCCGGATCGAGGAATCCGCCCCGCCGGGAGCGAAGGAGCCGGCCACGTTGTTCGCCAGGATCACGCCGACCGCGCCCGCATCCTGCGCATTCTTGACCTTCTGGGTGAAATTGCAGCCACCGCGGCTGATGATCGGTACCCGGCCTTTTGCCGCCGCCGCATTCGCCGCGTTGAACGGCGAGCAGCCATGGCCGAGTTCGCCGGCCTGGTTGGCGATCAGCGCCAGCGCGCCAAGCTTGCCGTTGCTCGGTGCGGCCGGGCCGAAGACCGACGGGCTGTAGTCGATCAGCGGAACGGCGCCGGCCGGGCTGGTCGACTTCACCACCGGCATCGGGGCCAGCATGCCGGCGGCGGCCCGCACATTGGGGCCATTCCAGGCCAGTTGCAGGGGATTGATCGCCGACGCCTTGCGCTCTGCCGGGGTCATCTCGAGCCAGGTCTTCTTGGCCGTGTTGTCGTACATGAAGCGTTCCCAGATGCTCGGGTAGCCGTAGTAGTAGCCGCCGGTTCCAGTGTTGACGCCGAGTACCGAGAAGCCCAGGCCGTGGCCGAGTTCGTGCATCAGGGTGGCTGCGAAGTCGACTTCGTCGCCATTGTTGCCGTCCAGGCCCAGGTAGAAGGGGCTGCCGTCGAGGCAGCCAGGCTGGCCGAGGCGGGCATTGAACTGAGTCTTGATGTCGACGTTGCCGTAGCCGCTGCCGTCGTCCGGTTGGCCTTCGGACAGGTTCTCGCCGAGCAGCTTGTTGGCGAGCGCCTGCGGGTAGAGGGTGTCCGGCTGGCCGGGCTCGGTGAGGATCCAGATGTTCCAGGCGCCGGCACTGCCAAGGGTGGCGCTGGTCGATGTGCAGGCCAGGTTTTCCCAGCCGGCCGAGACCGTGATCTCGACGTCGCTCTGCAGGTTGCGGCCCCAGACGTCGGCGACGTAGCGGTACACGTTCATGCGCTGTTCGCCGAGCGTGGTGCCCATATTGCCGCCGACCGGCTTGACCGGGGTCGGGTCGTTGAAGCCGTAGCCGGCCGGGTCGCGGCTCTGGATCTTGATGGTGGCGGCTTCGGCAGCCAGGCAGGTCAGGGCCGCGGCGGCAGCGATCAGCGAGCGGGCAGCGGTGCGCGAAATTGGTTTCATCTGCATGGTTACTCCGTGACGGCCTGGTTGGTGTGAACGTGACCTTTGGCGACGGCTTCGGCGCCGGCGCCATGCGAGTCGAAGCACTGGCGTTCGATGCTACCGTCGGCTTTGCGCACCGCGACGGACTGGGACATCATCTCGTCGGTCACGCGAAAGCCGCGCAGGCCGCTGCGGTGGACCTTGCTCAGCGGCTTCTGGGGCGCCACGCGCATCATGCTCCTGGCCGAGGCGGCCTGCGCCTGCAGCGCCGCCGCTTCGGCGGCGGTCGGCGCGCGCAGCTTGCCGGTTTCCGGATCCTTGACGACGGTCAGCGATTCCGCGGCCTGCGGGGCCGCATCCTGGGCGCTGGCGCCCTGCATGCTCAGGCCCAGCAGGGCCAGGGTGATGCCGGCGGCGCACAGCAGGCGCTGGCCGGAAGGGTGTTTCTGGGACATGGGATTCTCCTGGTATCGGGTTCGGTGAGGCGCGCGGGTCAAGGCGCGCTCCGGATGGCGAAACGGCGCGACTCGGTCAGCCGCGCTTGCGGCGGCGCGCCGCGACCAGGCCCATGGCGCCGGCGCCCAGGATCAGCATGCTCGACGGTTCCGGAATCTCGCTGACCGCGAAGCGGTCCAGGCCGATGTAGTTGGAGAGGTCCGCTTCACCCGTGTATTGCAGGGCGAAGCGGGCGTTGCCGGAGATGGCGCCTTTCTCGATGCGCGCCTGGTAGTGCACCCAGCCGTCGGTAGAGACGGTCGTCGGCGCCATCATGACGAATGCCGAGAGGTCGGTGCTGCCGTCGCTGAAGCCGAATGAGACCTGGTCGCTGTAGCCGTCGGCCGCGGCAGCGCGCATCCAGAACGAGACGATGACACCTTCGGCGAGGGAGAACTCGGGGGTGATCAGCCAGTTGTCGAGGCTCCCGCCCATCTCGGCGCTGTTGAAATTCGCGGCGATATAGCTGTTGGGCGCACCGCTCAATGCGCGGAACTGGGACTCGTCGCCCTGGAACCAGCCGATCGACCCAGGTGGCGTGCTGGCGTTGTTCATCACCCATCCCTTGCCGGCGAGGGTGCTCACATCGTCGAAACCTTCCTTGACAAGGAAGCCGGCCTGGGCCGACGCCATCATTCCCGACATTACCAGTGCAGCTAGTGCTTTCTTTATCATCGAGTACGCTCCATAGAGTTGGGCAGTGGGGCAGGGGCGCTTGTGGCGAACCGCCCGAGCTTAGCGGCTACATGTCTCCAGCCGATACATCTGTTAGGCATTTAACGTGCCAGCTCTCTAGGTACTTGATTTAGCGAAGAAATGTTGACCTCTTACAAAAGAAATACAGATGAATGTAAAACTATCCGACAAAAGCTGGACAAACAATTATATTTTGCACCATGAATGTGCAGAAACGGGCGCAGTGTCAATACGATGAGGATTCCACGAAGAAATGCTGCAATACGGTGGATAGAGTAAAAAAGTGGCGAAGGTGTGACTGCTCCTGCTGCTGCGGCGCTGCATCATAACGGGGCAGGTAGGCGGATGGAGTTGCGTCGGAAAAGCTGACACTTGGAGTCCTTCAGGGGGCAACAAATGTCTCAACGCTCTGACAGGCGGGGACTGAAAACAAAAACGCCACCCAAAGGTGGCGTTTGCGAATTCTTGGTGGCCCGGGGCGGAATCGAACCACCGACACAAGGATTTTCAATCCTCTGCTCTACCAACTGAGCTACCAGGCCAAGAGAGGCATGATTATAGCCAGCGATTTTCATCTGCGCAAGCCCCTGGCGGAATCCTGTTCCCACGGCCCCCCGCGCGCGGCCCCACAACGCCCGAGCGCGCTGTTGGCATCTCGCTATAATGTGTTTCATGACTACCACCACCGCCCAGCACCGCAGCGACGTCTGCATCGTCGGCAATGGCGCCATCGCCAAGACCGCCGCCCTCGGTTTCGCCCAGTCGGGGTACAGCGTCACCCTGCTGGTGCCGCCCTCGCGCCCGGCGCCGGAGGCTCCCACGGCCTCGGCCGCGGAAAAGCCCTGGGACGTGCGGGTCTATGCCCTGAACCACACGGCGCACGACCTGCTGGCCGGGCTCAAGGTCTGGGGCGCGCTCGACCTGGCGCGGGTGCAGGCGGTCGACGCGATGGACATCCATGGCGACGGCCAGCAGGGCGGCAACCTCGGCTTCGACGCCTTCGGCGCCCACGTCGGCACCCTGGCCTGGATCGTCGAGGACAGCAACCTGAACGGCGCCCTGGACGCGGCCCTGAAGTTCGCGGCGAACGTGCAGATCGTCTCCGGCTGCGCGGTGGACCTCACGTGCAGCGAAGCGGGGGCGGGCATCGTGCTCGAAGACGGCAGGAAGATCGCCTGCGAGCTGGTAGTCGGGGCGGACGGGCGCGAATCCTGGGTGCGCGGCCAGTGCGACATCGGGGTCGACTACCGCATGTACCACCAGCGCGCCATCGTCACCAATTTCGCCTGCGAGAAGCCGCACCACGGCGTGGCCTACCAGTGGTTCACCTGCGCCGACGGCATCATCGCGCTGCTGCCGCTGCCGGGCAAGCAGGTTTCGCTGGTCTGGTCGGCGCCCGAAACCCTGGCCGACACCCTCATGGACGAGTCGCTCGGCGAACTGGCGATCCGTCTCGGCGAGTACGCCGACGAAAAGCTGGGCGCCCTGCGCCCCCTGCAGCCGGACGCCGTCAAGGCCGTGCCGCTGGCGCTGGTGCGTCCGCACTCCCTGGTGGCGCCGCGCGTGGCCCTGGTGGGCGACGCCGCCCACGCCGTGCATCCGCTGGCCGGCCACGGCATGAACCTGGGCTTCGGCGACATCCACGACCTGCTGCAAGTGCTGCGCGAGCGCGAAGACCGGCGCGGCATCGCCGACGAGCGGGTGCTGGCGCGCTATGCCCGCAAGCGCAAGGAAGACGTGCTGCTCATGCAATGGGCAACCGATGGTCTCGAACGTTTGTTCGGCGCCAACCTCGAACCCGTACGCGTTGTCCGCAATTTCGGATTAAACTTGCTCGATAAATTGCCTATGGTTAAGCGTCGCCTGATGGCGCACGCGATGGGCAAGTAACCCTCAAGGAACACACCATGTTGAAAACCAAGGTCGCCGTCCTGCTGGCGACGGGCCTGCTCGCATCCTGCGTCGAGGCGCAGAACACCGAAGCCACCATCAAGAAGGCGCTCGAACCGAAGCTGGGCGGCGCCAAGATCGAATCGGTCCGCGAAACGCCCTACGGCGGCCTGTACGAGGTGCGCGTGGCCGGCGACATCCTGTACACCGACAAGAAGGGCGACTACCTGTTCATCGGCCACGTCTACGACACCAAGACCTCGACCGACCTGACCCGCGCCCGCATTGACGAAATCAACAAGATCAAGTTCTCGGAACTGCCGCTGGAGATGGCCCTCAAGCAGGTCAAGGGCGACGGCAAGCGCACCATCGCCGTGTTCGAAGACCCGAACTGCGGCTACTGCAAGCGCCTGCGCCAGACCACGCTGAAGGAACTGGACAACGTCACCATCTACACCTTCATGTACAACATCCTCTCCGAGGATTCCTTCACGAAGTCGAAGAACATCTGGTGCGCGCCGGACCGCGTGAAGGCCTGGGACGACTGGATGATCAACGGCAAGCTGCCGCCGAGCGCGCCGGCCGCCTGCGAAACGCCGAACGACAAGATCGTCGCCCTCGGCCAGAAACTCAAGATCCAGGGCACGCCGGCGATCTTCTTCACCGACGGCTCGCGCATTCCCGGCGCGGTCGACCTGAAGACGCTGGAAGCCAAGCTGCAAAGTCTCAAGTAGGGTGGACGGCTTCGCCGTCCGCGCGTTCAGCTAAAGAATGCGTCACCACTGCGCATCCGTGAGTTGAACGCGCGGTCGGCAGAGCCGACCACCCTACAAAAACAAGAACGTGACGTAGTCCACACTAGGGGTAGCACATGGTGACCTTGAACATCAACGGGCGCGACCTGCAGGTCGACGCCGATCCTTCCACGCCCATCCTCTGGGCGCTGCGCGACAACCTCAACATGACCGGCACCAAGTTCGGTTGCGGCGCGGCCCTGTGCGGCGCCTGCACCGTGCACCTGGACGGCAATCCGATCCGCTCCTGCATCACGCCGATTTCAAGCGCGCAGGGGATGAAGATCACCACCATCGAAGCGATGGAAAACGACAGCGTCGGCAAGGCGGTGCAGGACGCCTGGGTCAAGCACGACGTGCCGCAATGCGGCTACTGCCAGAGCGGCCAGGTGATGAGCGCCGTCGTCCTGCTGCGCACCAACAAGCGTCCGAGCGACGCCGACATCGACAATGCGATGAGCGGCAATATCTGCCGCTGCGGCACCTATCAACGGATCCGCGCGGCCATCAAGGATGCCGCCAAGACCCTGGCCTGAAGGAGAAGCCATGCACATCGACTGGATCGACCGCGCGGCAGCCGCCCGCGCCATCGGCAGCGGCCTGTCGCGCCGCGGCTTCCTGAAGACCGGCGCGCTGGCCACCAGCGGCCTGGTGCTGGGCTTCGTCGTCCCTGGCGCCAACCGCTTCGCCCAGGCCCAGGAGGCCAAGGTCTACGCCCCCAACGCTTTCCTGCGCATTGCGCCGGACAATACCGTCACCGTGATCGTCAACCGCCTGGAATTCGGGCAGGGCGTGCACACCTCGCTGCCGATGCTGATCGCCGAGGAACTCGACGCCGACTGGTCGCAGATGCGCGGCGAGCTGGCGCCGGCCGGCGACATCTATAAAGACCCGGCCTTCGGCATCCAGATCACCGGCGGTTCGGGCAGCATCGCGCGCGGCTTCAACCAGTACCGCGAGATCGGCGCCCGCGCCCGCGCCATGCTGGTGGCGGCCGCCGCCGAGCAGTGGAAGGTGGCGCCAGGCCAGTGCCGGACCGAGAAGGGCGTCGTATTCGGCCCGGCCGGCCAGAAGGCCAGCTACGGCTCGCTGGCCGACGCTGCGATGAAGCAGCCGGTGCCGGCCACCGTCGTGCTCAAGGAGCCGAAAGCCTTCCGCTACATCGGCAAACCGATGCGCCGCATCGATGCGCGCGCCAAGTCGAGCGGCCGCCAGCAGTTCGGCATCGACTTCAAGCCGGAAAATACCGTCACCGTCGTGGTGGCGCGCCCGCCGGTGTTCGGCGCCAAGGTGGCGAAGTTCGATGCCGCAGCCGCGCGCGCAGTGAAAGGCGTGCTCGCCGTGCTGGAAGTGGACCTGGACCGCGGCGCGCGTGGCGTGGCCGTGTTCGCAAAGGGCTACTGGCCGGCCAAGCAGGGCCGCGACGCCCTGAACGCCGAGTGGAATACGGGTGAGGTCGAGAAGGTGAGCAGCGAGGCCCAGCTGGCGCGCTACCGCGAGCTGGCCAAGGCGCCGGGCGGCGCTGTCGCGCGCCGGGCCGACGTCTCGACACTGGCCGGCGCGCCGCACCGCATCTCGGCCGTGTATGAATTCCCCTACCTGGCGCATGCGCCGATGGAGCCGCTCAACTGCGTGGTCGACCTGAAGGGCGATGCATGCACGATCTGGGCCGGCACCCAGTTCCAGACCGTGGACCAGCAGGTGGCAGCTACGCTGCTGGGCCTGAAACCCGAGCAGGTCACGATCAACACCATGATGGCCGGCGGCGGCTTCGGCCGGCGCGCGGTGCCGTCGTCGGACTGGATCGGCGACGCCGTGCGCATCGCCAAGGCCTATCGAGCCGCCGGCCACGCCGGTCCCGTGAAGGTCGTGTGGAGCCGCGAGGACGATATCCGCGGCGGCTACTACCGTCCCTCCTATGTGCACCGCGCCGACATCGGCATCGATGCGAAGGGCGAGATCGTGGCCTGGGACCACAAGGTGGTCGGCCAGTCGATCATGGCGGGCACCCTGTTCGAGCCGATGATGGTCAAGAACGGCGTCGACGGCACCACCATCGAGGGCATGGGCGAGCCGTATGCGCTGCCGATGAACCTCGCCGTCGAGGGCGTGAAGCAGAACGTGCCGGTGCTGTGGTGGCGTTCGGTCGGCTCGACCCATACCGCCTACGTGATGGAAACCCTGATCGACGAGGCGGCCCACGTCGCCAAGGTCGACCCGGTGGCCTACCGCAAGAAGCTGATGGGCGAGAAGCATGCGCGCCACCGCGCGGCCCTGGACCTGGCGGTCAGCAAGTCCGGCTACGGCAAGAAGGCGCTGGCCAAGGGACACGCCTGGGGCGTGGCGGTGCACGAGTCCTTCGGCTCGGTGGTCGCCTACGTGGTCGAGGCCTCGCTGGTCGACGGCGTACCGAAGCTGCACCGCGCGGTCGCCGGCGTGCACTGTAACCAGCCGGTGAATCCGCTCTCGATCGAGGCGCAGATCCAGGGCGCGGCGCTGATGGGTCTGGGCATGACCCTGCCGGGCGCCGCCATCACGCTCAAGGATGGCGTGGTGGAGCAGCAGAACTTCGGCGACTACGTGGTGGCGCGCCACCACGAGATGCCGCAGGTCGAGGTGCACATCGTGCCGTCGAACGATCCGCCCACCGGCATCGGCGAACCGGGCCTGCCGCCGCTGGCGCCGGCCTTTGCCAACGCTGTGTTCCGCCTGACCGGCAAGCGCCTGCGCAAGCTGCCTTTCGACCTGGCGTCGGCGTAAGCCATGGCGGCCCTGACCGGCATTCTGCTGGCTGCGGGGCGGGGCCGCCGCTTCGATCCCGCGGGGGCGCGCAACAAGCTCCTGCAAACGCTGCCCGGCGGCGAACCTGTCGTCGCGGCCAGCGCCCGCCATCTTCTTTCCTGCCTGCCGCGCGTGATCGCGGTCGTCGCACCAAGCGATGGCGGGGTAGGGGACATCCTGGGAGCGCTCGGCTGCGAGGTCACCGTGTGTCCTGACGCCGACACCGGCATGGGCGCTTCGCTCGTGCATGCGCTGCGGCATGCGCCGGTGTCAGAGGGCTGGCTGGTGGCGCTGGGCGACATGCCCTTTGTCGCGGATTCCACCCTCGCCGCACTGCGCGACGCGGTCCTGAACGGAGCCGGCATCGCCGTGCCGGTGCATGAAGGCCGGCGCGGCAACCCCGTCGCCTTCGGAGCCTGCCACCGTGAAGCGCTCCTGGGCCTGGGTGGCGACCAGGGCGCGCGCCGCCTCCTGCAAGCGCATTCCGTCACGGAAATCCTTGTTCCGGATCCGGGCATCCTGCGCGATATCGACACACCTTCGGACCTGCCTGCTTGACATATGCATGTCAATGTTTCCAGTCGTGATCGAATCCGATTACACTAGGGAGCATATTCCGGCCGCACGTCCCTACAAAATGAAAAAACCTTCCGAAAAAAAGCGCACTGCGCAGCCAGCCATCCAGTACACGATCGTTCCCAAGGACCTGGCGGCTCACCTGTTCAACGTCACGGTCACGGTTGCGGCGCCCGACCCTGAGGGACAGGTCTTCGCCCTCCCGGCATGGATCCCGGGCAGCTACATGATCCGCGAGTTCGCCCGCAACATCGTGCGCATCCGCGCCGAAAGCGGCGGGACGGACGTGGCGCTTTCCAAGCTGGACAAGCATTCCTGGCGCGCCGCCCGCACGAGCGGCCCCCTGACCCTGCACTACGAGGTCTATGCCTGGGACCTGTCGGTGCGCGCCGCCCACCTCGACCAGACCCATGGCTTCTTCAACGGCACCAGCGTGTTCCTGCGCGTCGTCGGCCAGGAGGCATTGTCGCAGCAGGTCGACATCCAGCGTCCCGGCGATCCCGTCGCCAAGACCTGGCGCGTGGCCACCGCGATGAAAGAACTGGGCGCCAAGCGCTATGGCTTCGGCACGTATATCGCCGCGAACTACGACGAGCTGATCGACCACCCGGTCGAGATGGGCGACTTCGAGCTGGCCACCTTCAAGGCCCACGGCATCCCGCACGACATCGTCATCACCGGCCGCGTGCCGAACCTGGACATGGCGCGCCTGCAGGCCGACCTGAAAGCCATCTGCGAAACCCAGATCGCCTTCTTCGAACCGCAGACGAAAAAAGCGCCGATGGAGCGCTACGTGTTCATGACCATGGCCGTCGGCGACGGCTACGGCGGCCTGGAACACCGCGCCTCCACCGCCCTGATCTGCGCGCGCGCCGACCTGCCGAGCACGGCCAGCCCGAAGAGCGCCGAGCCCGGCGAAGGCTACCTGCGCTTCCTCGGCCTGTGCAGCCACGAGTACTTCCACACCTGGAACGTCAAGCGCATCAAGCCGGCCGTGTTCGCGCCCTACGACCTGCAGGTCGAGAACTACACGCCGCTCCTGTGGCTGTTCGAGGGCTTCACCAGCTACTACGACGACCTGATGCTGGTGCGCGCCGGGATCATCGGCGAGGCGACCTATTTCAAGCTGCTGTCCAAGACCATCGGCGGCGTGCTGCGCGGCAGCGGCCGCACCAAGCAGAGCGTGGCCGAATCGAGCTTCGACGCCTGGAGCAAGTACTACCGCCAGGACGAGAACTCGCCGAACGCCATCATCAGCTACTACACCAAGGGTTCGCTGATCGGCCTGGCCTTCGACCTGACCATCCGCGCCAAGACGAGTGGGGCGAAGTCGCTCGACGACGTGATGCTGGCGCTGTGGGAACGCTTCGGCCGCGATTTCTACAAGGGCGCCGGACGTGGCGTGCTTGATGCCGAAGTCGAAGCCATCTTCGACGAAGTGGCAGGCACCCGCCTGCGCAGCCAGTTCGACCGCTGGGTGCGTGGCACCGAGGACTTGCCGCTGGCCAAGCTGTATGCGGCTTTTGGCGTCAAGCTGGTGGACGAGCGCAAGGGCGGCAAGCCTTCGCTGGACGCCGGCATCGGCCGCGATGCGCTGGGCGCCAAGCTGACCCAGGTGCACGAAGGCGGCGCAGCCCACCGCGCCGGCCTGTCGGCGCACGACGTGGTGATCGCGATCGACGGCCTGCGCGTGATCGGCAATCCTTCGAATGTCGACACCCTGCTGTGCCGCTACCGTGTCGGCGACAAGGTCAAGGTCCACGCTTTCCGCCGCGACGAGCTGATGGAATTCGAGGTGACCCTGCAGGGTGATCGCGTGCCGTGCATCACCCTGTCCCAGGCCGTCGCCGGGAAAAAGTCGACCGCGCTGAAGCGTCCGAGCGCTGTCTGACCACAACGGCGGCATTGCCGCCGTTTTTTTAAACCGATTCCGCACCGAGGCACACTTGAAATCCACCCTGCTCGCCGCTGCCCTCTCGCTTATCGCCGCATCCGCCTCCGCCCAACTATCCGCACCCCTGAAATCCGACGTCACGACGCGGGTGAACGGCATGTACCCCTGGCTCGACACGGTCTACAAGGACCTGCACGCCCATCCCGAAATCGCCTTCCAGGAAGTGCGCACCGCCGGCAAGCTGGCTGGCGAAATGCGCAAGCTCGGGTTCGAGGTGACTGAAAAAGTCGGCAAGACGGGCATCGTCGCCGTCCTGAAGAACGGCGCCGGCCCCACGGTGCTGGTGCGCACCGAGATGGACGGCCTGCCGATGGAAGAGAAGACCGGCTTGCCCTACGCCAGCCGCGCCAAGGCGGTCAGCAATGGCGCCGAAAGCTTCGTCACCCACAGCTGCGGCCACGACATCCACATGGCCGGCTGGCTCGGCACCGCGCGCACGCTGGTGGAAATGAAATCGAAGTGGAAGGGTACCCTGGTCTTCATCGCCCAGCCGGCCGAAGAGATCGTCTCCGGCGCCAAGGCCATGCTGGACGACGGCCTGTTCAAGCGCTTCCCGAAGCCGGATTACGCTTTCGCCCTGCATTCCTGGCCGCTGGCCCACGGCACGGTCGGCTTCAACGACGGCCCGGTCTCGTCCAATTCGGATTCCATCGAGATCGTCTTCAAGGGCCGCGGCGGCCACGGCTCGGCGCCCGATAAATCGCTCGACCCGATCACCATCGCTGCGCGCTTCGTGGTCGACGTGCAGACCGTCGTCAGCCGCGAGAAGGATCCGAAGGAATTCGGCGTGGTGACCATCGGCGCCATCAACGGCGGCACGGTCGGCAACATCATCCCGGACAATGTGCAGGTGCGCGGCACCATCCGTTCCTATAGCCCGGCCGTGCGCGCCAAGCTGCTGGAGGGCGTGCGCCGCGTGGCCAATGCCTCTGCCGCCATGGCGGGGGCACCGGCGCCCGACGTGCAGCTGATTTCTGGCGGCGCGGCCATCGTCAACAGCGAAGCGCTGGTGAAGAAGACCGAGGCCGTGTTCAAGGATGCATTCGGCGCCGGCAACGCCCAGCGCATGCCGGCGATGACGGCCAGCGAAGATTTTTCGCTCTTCGTGAACGAAGGCATCCCCTCGATGTTCTTCTTCACCGGCGTCTACGATCCGAAGGCGGTGCAAGAGGCCGAGCGCCCCGGCGGCAAGCCGATCGCCTTCAACCATTCGCCCTTCTACGCGCCGGTGCCGGAGCCGTCGATCAAGACCGCGGCGCAGGCCATGAGCCTGGCTGTCCTGAACGTCCTCGGCCGCTGAAGTTCAGTCCTGCGGCCCGGCTAGCGTGCGCAGCTGGAAGCGGTAGTCGCGGTCGAACAGGAAGGTTTCTGAGAAGGTCACCGCCTCCGTATTCGCCGCCACCAGTCCCTCGGGCCGGGGCAGCGGCCCGCTGCGCATCATCGAGGCCATGGCCACGCGCGACGCATCCGGGTCGCGCGAGCGCTGCACCCGCACATCGGTCAGCTGGCCTTCCTTGTCTACGGTAATGTTCACCACCACAATCGCCGGCAGCATCGGCGGCAGGCGGCCGCTGAAAGTACGGTCCGCGTTGCGCTCGACGATGTGGCGGGCCACGTGTGTCTTGTAGGCGTCGAGCGTGAGCGAAGGTGCCGGGACGTGCGCTGGTGTGGGGGCCGGGGGCGGGTCCACCGAAATGGTGCTGCGCTCTTCGACCGGTACGGGTGGGGGCGGGCTGGCGCAGCCGGACAGGAGTGCCAGCAGCGTCGCGAAGAACGCTTTACTGCGAAGAAAAGTGTTCATGGCGGATGAGTGAGCGTCGCAGGTTGGCGCATCAAGGGCGCTCAACTTCGACGCTTCTGCTCATCCGGAGTTCCGCAAGCTGCGCGGAAAAGGCTGTCAGCCGAACAGGCGCTCCAGCTCGACACCAGGCTCGGGCGCGCGCATGAAGGCTTCGCCGACCAGGAAGGCGTGCACGTTCGCGTCGCGCATGCGCTTCACGTCCGCCGGCCCCATGATCCCCGACTCCGTCACCACCAGGCGATCCTGCGGGATGCGCGGCAGCAGGCCGAGGGTCGTGTCGAGCGAGACCTCGAAGGTGCGCAGGTTGCGGTTGTTGATGCCCACCAGCGGGGTCTTCAGCTTCAGGGCCGCCGTCAGTTCCTCGCCGTCATGCACCTCGACCAGCACGTCCATGCCGAGGTCATGCGCGCAGGCTTCGAGATCCGCCATCAGGCCGTGGTCCAGCGCCGACACGATCAGCAGGATCGCATCCGCGCCCATCGCGCGCGCCTCATACACCTGGTAAGGGTCGACAATGAAATCCTTGCGGATCACCGGCAGGCTGCATGCCGCGCGCGCCTGGCGCAGGTAGTCCACGGAGCCCTGGAAGAACTGCACGTCGGTCAGCACCGACAGGCAGGCCGCGCCATGCCCGGCATAGCTTTGGGCGATGGCGGCCGGCTGGAAGTCGGGGCGCAGCACGCCTTTTGAAGGCGAGGCCTTTTTCACTTCCGCGATGATGCCGGCGTGGCCGGCGGCGATTCTTTCGCGCAGGCTCCGTTCGAAACCGCGGATGTCCTGGCGTGCTTCCAGGTCGCTTTCGACCTCGCGGCGCAGGGAATACAGGTCGCGCTGCTTCTTCGCGGCGGCCACTTCGTCGGCCTTCACGGCCAGGATCTTGTTGAGGATGTCGGACATAAGAAAAACTCAGGTTTGCTTGGACAGTGCGAGCTTCACGCCAAGCCAGACGAACAGGCCGCCGGTGGCGCGCTTGAGCCACAGCGAGACGGAAGGGTTGAGCTTGATGCGCTCGCTGGCCTTGGCCGTAGTGAGCGCGAGTCCGCAGCACCACAGCATGCCGTTGACATTGAAGATGCAGCCCAGGACGATGAAGGCCATGGCCTTGCTCGGCGCGTCGAGCGCGATGAACTGCGGCACGAAGGCCAGGAAGAACAGCGCAACCTTCGGATTGAGCACATTGGTAAGAAACCCCTGGGCGAAGATCTTCCGGTAGGGCAGGGCAGCCAGCGCCGGGGCCTTCGTCTCACCAGCGGCCTTGCGGCTGCGCAGCAGGCCCACCGCCATATAGAGGATGTAGGCCGCGCCGACCAGCTTCACCACCGTGAAGGCCGTGGCCGACGTCGACAGCACCGCCGACAGCCCGAGCGCGGCCGCGAAGATGTGCACCATCGTCCCGGCGCCGATGCCGAGCGAGGCGGCGACGCCGGCGCGCCAGCCCTGGGTGGCGCTGCGGGTCATGATCAGGAGAGAGTCAGGACCCGGCATGATGTTCAGCAGCAGTCCGGAAATGATGAAGAGCGGAAGGTCATGGATGCCGAACATGCTGCGCCCCTATCAGGAAGAGTGCCCGCCGAGCTGGCGCGTGACGGTGACGAACTGCTCGAGTTTGGCCAGGGCCGCGCCGGACGCGATCGTCGCACGCGCCTTCGCCAAACCTTCCTCGATCGAGGACGCCACGCCGGCCGCATACAGGGCGGTGCCGGCATTGAGCGCCACGATGTCGCAGGCCGGTCCCGGCTCGCCGCGCAGCGCTTCCAGCACGCGCTCCTTCGACTCGGCCGTGTTGGCTACCTTCAGGTTGCGGCTCGAGATCATCGCCAGGCCGAAGTCTTCCGGATGGATCTCGTATTCGCGGATCTCGCCGTTCACCAGTTCACCCACCAGGGTGCCGGCGCCGAGCGAGACCTCGTCCATATTGTCGCGGCCCCACACCACCATCGCATGCTGGGCGCCGAGGCGCTGCAGCACGCGCACCTGGATGCCGACCAGGTCGGGGTGGAACACGCCCATCAGGATGTTCGGCGCCCCGGCCGGATTGGTCAGCGGCCCCAGGATGTTGAAGATGCTGCGCACGCCCAGCTCGCGGCGCACCGGCGCCACGTGCTTCATGGCCGCATGGTGGTTGGGCGCGAACATGAAGCCGATGCCGGTCTGGGCGATCGACTGGGCGATCTGCTCGGGCTTCAGGTCGATCTGGGCGCCGAGCGATTCGATCAGGTCGGCGCTGCCGCTGGACGAGGACACGCTGCGCCCGCCATGCTTGGCCACGCGGGCGCCGGCTGCCGCCGCCACGAACATCGAGGCGCTGGAAATATTGAAGGTGTTGGCGCCGTCGCCGCCCGTGCCGACGATGTCGAGCAGGTGGGTGGTGTCGGCCATCGGCACCTTGGTCGAGAATTCGCGCATCACCTGCGCGGCGGCGGTGATCTCGCCGATGGTTTCCTTCTTCACGCGCAGGCCCATGGTCAGGGCCGCGACCATGGTCGGCGACATCTCGCCCGACATGATCTGGCGGAACAGGTGAAGCATCTCGTCGTGGAAGATCTCACGGTGTTCGATACAACGCAGCAGGGCTTCTTGTGGGGTGATCGGCATGGCGGTTCCAGTTGGCTAGACGTAGTTGTGCTTTACTGCGCGGGCGCGGCGCCGCGTTCAAACGGCGCGAGCGCAAGAGCGCATCAGCGCGCGAGGAAGTTCTTGAACAGCGCGTGGCCGTGTTCCGACAGGATCGACTCGGGATGGAACTGCACACCCTCGATGTCGTATTCCTTGTGGCGCACGCCCATGATTTCGCCGTCGTCGGTCCATGCCGTCACTTCCAGGCAGTCCGGCAGCGAAGCCCGCTCGATCGCCAGCGAGTGGTAGCGGATCACGGTGAAGGGACTGGGCAGTCCCTTGAACACGCCCTCGCCGGTGTGGGCGATCAGCGAGGTCTTGCCATGCATGACCTGCTTGGCGCGGATGACCTTTCCGCCGAAGGCTTCGCCGATGGCCTGGTGGCCCAGGCACACGCCAAGGATCGGCAGCTTGCCCTTGAATTCACGCAGGATGTCGAGCGAGATGCCGGCATCCTTGGGCGCCTTCGGTCCCGGCGAGATGCAGATGCGCTCGGGCGCCATCTTCTCGATGTCGCCAAGGGTGATCTCGTCGTTGCGCACGGTGCGCACGTCTTCGCCCAGCTCGCCCAGGTACTGGACGATGTTGTAGGTGAAGGAATCGTAGTTGTCGATCATGAGCAGCATGTCAGAACTCCCCATCCAGGCCGTCTTGCACCTGTTCGGCCGCGCGCAGCACGGCGCGCGCCTTGTTTTCGGTTTCCTGCCATTCCATCTCGGGAATGGAGTCGGCGACGATGCCGGCCGCGGCCTGCACGTAGAGGTTGCCGTCCTTGATCACGCCGGTACGGATCGCGATCGCCACGTCCATCTCGCCGCCAAAGGACAGGTAGCCGCAGGCGCCGCCATAGATGCCGCGCTTGACCGGCTCCAGCTCATCGATCACTTCCATCGCGCGCACCTTCGGCGCACCGGTGAGGGTGCCGGCCGGGAAGGTGGCGCGCAGCACGTCGAGGTTCGACATGCCGTCCTTCAGCTTGCCCTCGACGTTGGAGACGATGTGCTGCACGTGCGAGTATTTTTCGATGACCATGCGGTCGGTGACCTTGACGCTGCCGGTGTCGGCGATGCGCCCGATGTCGTTGCGCGCCAGGTCGATCAGCATCACGTGCTCGGCGATCTCCTTCGGATCGGCCAGCAGCTCGGCCGCCAGCTCGGCATCGCGTTCCGGCGTCGCGCCGCGCGGGCGGGTGCCGGCGATCGGGCGCAGCGTGACCTTCTTGCCGCCCTCATTGCCGACACCTTGCAAGGCTTCGTTGCGCACCAGGATCTCCGGCGAGGCGCCGACGATCTGCATGTCGCCGAAGTTGTAGTAGTACATGTACGGCGAGGGGTTCAGCGAACGCAGCGAGCGGTACAGCGACAGCGGCGAATCCACATAGGGCTTGCGGATACGCTGGCCGATCTGCACCTGCATCAGGTCGCCGGCCATCACGTATTCGTGGGCCTTCGCGACCGCCTTCAGGTAGTCTTCCTTGCTGAATTCGCGCACCGCCTCGGTACGCACCGAGCTCGAGGTCACCGGCGCATCGACGCTCCGGCGCAGCATCACGCGCAGGTCTTTCAGGCGTTGGCGGGCCCTGGCATAGGACTCCGGCTGCGACGGGTCGGCGTAGACGATCAGGTAGAGCTTGCCCGACAGGTTGTCGATCACGGCCAGCTCTTCGGTCAGCATCAGCTGGATGTCCGGCAGGCCGAGCTGGTCGGGCGGGCAGGAGTCCGCCAGCTTGCGCTCGATGTGGCGCACCGTGTCGTAGCCGAAGTAGCCGGCCAGGCCGCCGCAGAAGCGCGGCATGCCGGGGCGCAGCGCCACTTTGAAGCGCGACTGGTACTGTTCGATGAATGTGAGCGGGTTGCCTTCGAAGGTCTCGACGACTTCGCCGTTCTTCACGACCTCGAGATGGTTGCCGCTCGAGCGGATCAGGGTCGATGCCGGCAGGCCGATGAAGGAATAGCGTCCGAAGCGCTCGCCGCCGACCACCGACTCCAGCAGGAAGGTGTTCCTGCCGGACTGCTGGGACTGGGCCAGCTTGAGGTAGAGCGTCAGCGGCGTTTCGAGGTCGGCGAAGGCTTCCGCGATCAAAGGAATGCGGTTGTAGCCCTGGTTGGCCAGCGATTTGAATTCGAGTTCGGTCATGCTTTTCTCCAGACCGCCCATGGGAGGGAAGGGCGGTGGTTCACTTCAAAAAACCTGCCGGCTTAGTTGCGCAAACGCGACCGGCAGCAATCAACGCGGCTTAGTTAGCCCAGGATTGCCAGCGTCGCCACAGCCAGGCCTCAAGGGCGCCGGTCTGGTTGACAGTGTGTTTTTTGGTGAAAAACATGTATAGATGACTTATTTTGCGGTGTCGTTATGCGCAGATATGAGCGCCGCTGCTTCAAGCAGCGAACTCACTATACCATCAGAATTAATTTCTTGTATAGGGCGTCCGTGGTTATAACCATATGGCACGGTGAGCACAAAACAACTGGCGGCACGCGCGGCCTCGGCATCGTTGGACGAGTCGCCGATGGCCACCACGCAGGATGGCGGCAGGTCCAGCGCGGCGCAGGCGCCCAGCAGGGGCATCGGATCGGGCTTCTTCTTCGCGAAGGAATCGCCGCCGAACACGCGCTCGAAATACGGCGCCAGGCCTTTCTGTTCGAGCAGGGGCTCGGCGAAGGCGATCGGCTTGTTGGTCACGCAGACGAGGCGCAGGCCGGCGTCGCGCATGGCCCGCAGGCCTTCGACCACCTCCGGGTACACCGTGCTGCGCTCGCCATTGACGGCGAGGTAGTGGTGCTGGTAGCCGGCCAGCGCTTGGTCGAACACGGCGTCGACGCGCGCCGCATCCCAGTCGAGCAGCAGCGCGTCGCGCACCAGCTTTTCGGAGCCCTTGCCGACCAGCGGCTTGATGATCTCCTGGGTGATCGGCGCGAGGCCGAATTCGGCGCGCATGCCGTTCAGGGCCGCCTCGAAGTCGGGCACCGTGTCGAGCATGGTGCCGTCCAGGTCGATGATGGCGGCCCGGATGGCCGCGGCGCCGGCCCGCATTACTTGCCGACCGTGGCGAGTTCGGCGCGCATCGCGTCGATCACGGCCTTGTAGTCAGGCTTGCCGAAGATGGCGGAGCCGGCGACGAAGGTGTCGGCGCCAGCGGCTGCCGCGGCCGCGATGTTGTCCGCCTTGATGCCGCCATCGACCTCCAGCATGATGTCGCGGCCGGATTCGTCGATCATGCGGCGCGCCTGCTCGATCTTCTTGAGCGCCTGCGGGATGAAGGACTGGCCGCCGAAGCCCGGGTTCACCGACATGATGAGGATCATGTCGATCTTGTCCATCACGTGCTCGAGGTAGTGCAGCGGGGTGTGCGGGTTGAACACCAGGCCGGCCTTGCAGCCATGGTCGCGGATCAGCTGCAGCGAGCGGTCCACGTGCTCCGAGGCTTCCGGGTGGAAGGTGATGATGTTGGCGCCGGCCTTGGCGAAGTCCGGGATGATGCGGTCGACCGGCTTGACCATCAGGTGCACGTCGATCGGCACGTCCACGTGCGGACGGATCGCCTGGCACACCAGCGGGCCGATGGTGAGGTTCGGGACGTAGTGGTTGTCCATCACGTCGAAGTGGATGATGTCGGCGCCGGCGGCGACGACATTGCGCACTTCCTCGCCCAGGCGGGCGAAATCGGCGGACAGGATGCTGGGGGCGATGCGGTAGGTGGTCATGGTGACGTGCGGGTAAAAAGGAAGCCGCTATTTTACGCCGATGAGGCCCCATGCTGCTCTGGCGGGACGCCTCTGGAGGGCGCTGCGCGGTATGATTGTCGTTTGCGCCACACGTGGCGCTCCCGCCAATATTGTCGATCACGCAAGGAAATCCCATGGCCGCCTATGAATTCGCTGTCTCCGTCAGGACCCAGTACCTGCCGGAGCAGTCCAACCCCGACCGCGACCAGTACGTGTTCAGCTACACCATCACGATCAGGAATACCGGCAGCGTCGCCGCCCAGCTGATCTCGCGTCATTGGGTGATCACCGACGCCAACAACCAGGTGCAGGAAGTGCGCGGCCTGGGCGTCGTCGGCCACCAGCCCCTGCTGCAGCCGGGCCAGCAGTTCGAGTACACCAGCGGCACCCAGAGCGCCACGCCGCAGGGCTCGATGTACGGCGAATACTTCTGCGTGGCCGAGGACGGCCACCGCTTCGAAGTCCCGATTCCCGAGTTCGTGCTGTCGCAGCCGGGCGCGCTGCACTGATCATTGCCGGTCTTTGTCGACGTCCTGTTGCGCCGGCTCGTCGCGCACGTCCTTGCGGCCGGCGAACATGGTCCACCAGACGATAAAGACGAGCAGGAACAGCGCCACACCAGCTTCCACCATCAAGATCCACATACCGGTCCTCGAGTTCATATGTTTCCGACACGCCGCAGTGTAACCGCTTCGCTCTTCCTCGTCGCCTTTTTGGCGGCCTGTTCGACCACCCCGCAGCAAGAGCCGCCCAAGCCGGCCGAACCGACGCGCATGCCGCCGCCGGTGGGCCCGGTCTACGTGCCTCAGGAGCCTGCGCCGCCAGCGCCTCCTGTTCAGCCGCCGGCGCCAGTGCCCCTGATGACGCCCGTGGCCTTCAGTGAGCTGCCGGGCTGGCAGCAGGACGACCTGCGCCAGGCCTGGCCGGCGTTCGTGCAGTCCTGCCGCGTCCTCGTCAGGAAAGCCGACTGGAAAGCGGCCTGCGAGGCGGCGCGCACGATCGATGCGGCTGACGCGGCCGCGGTGCGCGCCTTTTTCGAGACCTGGTTCGTGCCGAACCTGATGCGGGCCAGCGACGGTGCGGATGCGGGCCTCATCACCGGTTACTACGAGGCGATGCTGTACGGCGCGCGCAAGCGTGGCGGCGCGTATCAAACGCCGCTGTACCGGGTGCCGGACGATCTCTTGACCGTCGACCTGGGCGGCGTCTATCCGCAGCTGAAGGGCATGCGCCTGCGCGGCCGCCTGTCCGGCAAGACCGTGGTTCCGTACAGCACCCGGGCCGAGATCGCGCGCGCGCCCTTCGCGGGCAAGGAACTGCTGTGGGTGAACGATCCGGTCGAGGCTTTCTTCCTGGAGGTGCAGGGCTCGGGCAGGGTGCAGCTCGATAGCGGCGAGACCGTGCGCGTGGCGTACGCGGACCAGAACGGCCATCCCTATAAAGCCATCGGCCGCTGGCTGGTGGACCAGGGCTACCTGACTTCCGCGGAAGCGACGGCGCAGGGCATCCGCGCCTGGATCGCGGCCAATCCGGACCGCCGCCAGGAGCTGTTCAACGTGAACCCCAGCTATATCTTCTTCCGCGAAGAGAAGCTGCCCGATCCTTCCTTGGGTCCCAAGGGGGCGCTGGGTGTGCCATTGACGCCGGGCCGCTCGGTGGCGATCGACCCGTCCTTCGTGCCGCTCGGCGCGCCGCTCTTCCTGGCGACCACGGAAGCCGCCAGCGAGGTGCCGATGCAGCGCCTGATGATGGCGCAGGACACCGGCGGCGCGATCCGCGGGGCGGTGCGCGCGGACTTCTTCTACGGCTTCGGCCCGGATGCCGTCGACCGGGCCGGCAAGATGAAGCAGCGCGGCCAGATCTGGGTGCTCATGCCCAAGCCTGCCGCCACGCAGGTGGCGCGCTAGCCAGGGCGGAGCTCCTTCAGTCTTTCACATGGCGCAGGCGGGTGCCGAAGATCGTCGCAAGCGACAGGACGACGGCGCCGGCGGCGATGCAGGCCAGGCCCGCGCGCACGCCGAATCCCTCGCCGAGCCCCCCGGCCAGCAGCGCGCCCAGCGGCGCCGCGGCGACGGTGAGCGCGCGCATCGTCGCCACCATGCGTCCGAGCACGGCGTCCGGCGTCACGCGCTGGCGCAGGGCGCTGTAGGGCACGAAGAACAGCGTGGCGCCGCAGTCGATCCAGAACACCACCATGGCATAGGCGGCAAGGGTCCATCCCGCGCTGCCGAACAGGGCGGCCGGGATGGCGGGCACCAGGGCGAAGCCCAGCGCCGACACGCACAGGCCGGCCAGGATGCCGCCGCCGGTGCCGAATCGATTCGAGAGCGGCTTGACCAGCAGCGAGGCCGCGAGGATGCCCAGGCCGCCGAACATGTTCGCCATCCCCATGGTCCCCGCCGTCATGCCGAGCACCCGCGTGGCGAAGATCACGTGCAGGGCGGTATAACCGTAGAACAGCAGGTGCCAGCCGGCCGAGACCCAGGCCAGGGTGCGCAGCAGGGGGTGGCGCCACACGAAGGCCAGGCCTTCCTGGATGTCGCGCAAGGGATGGGCATCGGATGGCGGCGGCTGAGGTTCGCGCGCCCTGATGCGGCGCAGGTTGAGCAGGGAGACGACGAAGCCGGCGACGTTGCACAGGATGGCGATCGGCGCGCCCAGCAGCTGCACCAGTCCACCCGCCATGCCGGGGCCGAGCACCCGGGCCGCCGATTCCGTGGCGGCGAACTTCGACTGCGCGTCGACCAGCCCGCCGCGTCCCACCAGGAAGGTCAGGAACACCTGTTCCGCGCTGCCGCCCACCACGTAGCCGGTGCCGATCACGAAGCCGACCGCGTACAGCCACGGGATGCTCAGGATATCGAGCCACCAGGCCAGCGGGACGGTGGCGAGCGCGATCGCGACCATCAGGTCGCTGGACATCATGACCGGCAGGCGGCGGTTCCGGTCCAGCAGCACGCCCGAGGGGAGCCCGAACAGGAGGAAGGGCAGGGACTCGAAGGCGGCCAGCGTGCCCATCTGGGCCGGCGTGGCATGCAGCATCAGCACGGCGCAGATCGGCAGGGCCAGCAGGGTGATCTGGGCGCCGAAATGGGCCAGGATGCTGCTGAACCAGAAGCGGCGGAAATCGGGATTGCGCACCACCGAGTCGGACGGGATGCGCTTCGTTAGCCAGTTGTCGTCAGGGGAGGAAATGATGATCTCACGCAGAATATTGCTGAACAAATAATGATACCTGTGTTCGGTATGCTGCGAGACGCTACAATCCCGGCAATCCATTCACATACAAGGGGACACCGCATGCAATACCAGGATCTGCTGATCGAAAACCACGGCAAGGTCGCCGTGATCCGCCTGAACCGCCCGAAGGCGATGAATGCGCTGAACGACAATATGATGAACGAGCTTGGCCAGGCCCTGTACGCCTTCGATGCCGACCCGGGCGTGAACGTCATCATCCTGACCGGCAGCGACAAGGCCTTCGCGGCCGGCGCCGACATCGCGGCCATGGCGAACTACACCTATAGCGTCGACACCTACCCGGGCAACTACATCGGCCGCAACTGGGAGCACATCCTCAACATTCGCAAGCCGGTGGTCGGCGTGGTGTCCGGCTACTGCCTCGGCGGCGGCTGCGAACTGGCCATGATGTGCGACTTCCTGATCGCCGCCGACAACGCGAAATTCGGCCAGCCGGAGATCAAGGTCGGCGTCACGCCGGGCGCGGGCGGCACCCAGCGCCTGCCGCGCGCGATCTCGAAGTCGAAGGCCATGGACATGCTGCTCACCACCCGCATGATCGATGCGGCGGAAGCCGAGCGCACCGGCCTGGTCTCGCGCGTGTATCCGGCGGACACCGTCATGGAAGAAGCCATCAAGGTCGCCCAGGGCATCGCCGAGATGCCGGTGTCGGTCGCCATGCAGATCAAGGATTGCGTCAACCAGGCCTACCAGATGCCGCTGAACGAAGGCGTGCGCTACGAGCGCCGCTACTTCCACGCCGGCTTCGGTACGCCCGCCCAGAAGGAAGGCATGTCGGCCTTCCTCGAGAAGCGCAAGCCCAACTTCGAAGGCATGTAAATGAAGGCGGCGCTGCGGCGGGGAGCGGCGGCGTTTGCCCTCGTCGCTGTCGCGGCGTATGGCTGCAGTGCGCTGCCGCCGCTTGGCCGGCGCAGCGCCAGCGTGGCGCTGCAGGGAACCGAGGCCACGCCGCTGGGGCAGGCGATCGCGCCGCTGGCGGCTGCGAACCCGGGGCGCTCCGGTGTCCATCCCCTGATCGACGGCCGGGACGCCTTCGCGGCCCGCGTGCTGCTGGCCCACAGCGCCAGGCAGAGCCTCGACGTCCAGTATTACATCTGGCGCGACGACCTCACCGGCACCCTGATGCTGGATGCCCTTCGCACGGCCGCGGCGCGCGGCGTGCGCGTCCGGCTGCTGCTGGACGATAACAATACCGGCGGGCTGGATCCCGTCCTCGCGGCCCTCGACCGCCATCCCAACATCGAGGTGCGCCTATTCAATCCGTTCGGCATGCGGCGCTGGCGCAGCCTTGGCTACCTGACGGACTTCAGCCGCTTGAACCGGCGCATGCACAACAAGTCCTTCACCGCCGACAACCAGGCGACCATTATCGGCGGCCGCAACATCGGCAACGAGTATTTCGGCGCCATGGGGGACATGCTGTTCGTCGACCTCGACGTCATGGCGGTGGGGCCGGTGGTGCGCGACGTGTCCGAGGACTTCGACAAATACTGGAACAGCGCCTCCGCCTATCCCGTCTCGGCCCTGGTAGACCCCGCGGATGCCGAGCGTCCGGAGGCGCTGGCCGAACGGGCCGCCGCTTTCCGCGTGCAGGACGAGGCGCAGCGCTACCTGGAGGCGATCGCCACCTCGTCTTTCGTGGAGCAGCTGGTGCAGCGGCGGCTGCCGCTGGAGTGGAGCGTCACCCGCCTGGTCAGCGATCCGCCGTCGAAAGTACTGGGCGCAGCCGCGCCCCAGGAGCGCATGGCGGTCGCCATGCGCAAGCTGCTGGGAGAGCCGAAGCGCGAGGTCGACCTGGTCTCACCCTATTTCGTGCCCGGCAAGGAAGCGGCGCAGGCGCTCGCCGACCTCGCCCGCAGCGGGGTGCGCGTGCGGATACTGACCAATTCCCTGGAAGCGACCGACGTCGCCGCCGTCCATGCGGGGTACGCGAAGTGGCGGCGCGGACTCGTCGAAGCCGGCGTGTCGCTGTTCGAGCTGCGCCGCAGTTGGGGGGCGGCGCTGCCGGAGTCGGGGAAGGGGCGCTTCGGCAGCTCCGCTTCCAGCCTGCACGCCAAGACCTTCGGCGTGGACGGGCGCACTGTCTTCATCGGCTCCTTCAACCTGGACCGCCGCTCGATCGACCTGAACACCGAAATGGGTTTCGTGATCGACAGCCCGGGCATGGCGCAGGCGCTGGGCCGCACGCTCGACGAGGAGGTGCTGGAGCGGGCCTATGAGGTGCGGCTTGGCGACGACGGCAAGCTGGTCTGGATCGAGCGCTCCGGCGCCAGCGTCACCCGGCACGACACCGATCCGAACACCAGCAGATGGCAACGGGCCGGCGTGCGCCTGCTGTCCATCCTGCCGATCGACTGGCTGTTGTAGGGCGGCGCGTTCAGATATCGCCGGCGTCGCCGTCGGGTTCCGGACCTTCTTCGCGCCACTCGAGGATGTCGCCGGGCTGGCACGACAGCCGCTCGCAGATCTTGTCGAGCGTCGCGAAGCGTATGCCCTTGACCTTGCCGGACTTGAGCAGGGACAGGTTCTGTTCCGTGATGCCGACGTAACTGGCCAGTTCCTTCGATTTGATCTTGCGTTTGGCAAGCATGACGTCGAGGTTGATGATGATGGCCATCAGACGAACCCCTCGTTTTCTTCGCTCAGGCGCCGGCCTTCGTGCATCACGCCGACGACCAGGTAGAACATGCTGCAGACCAGCAGCAGCAACAGCTCGTGCGAGGTGATGTCCATGGCGATCGCATGGGACTCCCCGCCGCCGATCCAGCCGAACAACAGATTGCGTAATGGCGTCTCGAGGTTGAACAGGACGACCGCCGCGATCGTCGCGCCCGCCGCGGTGCGCAGATGGCCGATCGTCTTCATGGCGAAGATCTGCCCAGCCTGGAAGGCGCTCAGCGTGGCGCTGAGATGACGGATGCCATGCGTCAGCGCCAGCAGGCCGGGCGCGCCGACCAGGATGCCCACCAGCCGCTGCACGTTGCCGAGCCGCTCGACGGCATTGTCCGTCATGCCGTCCGGATTGATATGCAGCTGCAAGGGGCCGAGCGACACCGGGCCGGCCATGGCCCACGACAGGATGAAGAAAGCGATCTGGACGGTGAGGAAGACGAACAGGAGCCATCGGATGACGTGGCAAAGGCGGAACAGCTGGCCGAGGTCGAAAGATGAGCTTTGGTTCTCGTTCATTTTTAGATGTCTCAAAGAAAAAAATGATTGTCTCACGAGATTTTGTTGCTGTACGATCCCTGCAGTATTTACGCGCCGCCTCCTGCGTGCCCAGGGCCGTCCCCGGCCCCGATGCGATCCTCTCTATGCATGTCGCATTATCGTAAAACAACAAAAAATTATTGTTTGACATTAATAAAAACCGAGAATAGACTGGTTTCCATCAACCCGACGTCACTTGATCAGGCGCTCCGACACCATGCGGACGCGGGATCGGCGGGCGGCGGGCTGCTAGCGCGAAGTCCAGTGTGTTGTCGGAAGCGGTCACACAAAGGGATGTCCGATCTCGGCAATGTTGGCAACATGTGTATTAAAACAATCAACTATCAAGGAGTATCACATGCAAGATTTCGACCTGACCAGCGAAGAGTTCTCGATCGAAGCCCTGGAAGCACGTTTTGAAATGGAAGCGACCGCACCGGGCGCCGAAACCGAGTGGAAGTGCACCTGCACCATCGAGAACTGATCCAGCCGGATCAGGCGTAGCGGGGCCATCCCGCTATCGCATTCTCCCGGGGGGCGCGTCCGCCAGCGGTCACGCCCCCTCGTTCGAGTCCGCACAGGATCTTCATGTCCCTCCCCAGCACATCCACGATCCCCGTCCTGAAGGCCGGCATCACGCTCACCCGCTTCGAGTCGGGCGCCGCATCCCCGCGCTTCCTGCTGGCGCTCGGCGACAGTCACTTCCTCGTTTCGGCCAAGACCCGCGCGCTGGTGCTCGCATTGCTGAGCAAGCCGCTCGATGCCGCGCAGCTGGAAGCGCGCTACGAAGCCGAGAGCGGCCAGTTCCTCGCGGCAGAACAGCTGCTGGCGCTGGCCAGGCAAACCCTGCCCGACGTGCTCTACATCGATACGCCGCTGCCGCCGCGGCACATGCCCTTCGTCGTCAGCGTGACCCTGCTGCCGACCCGGCTCGCAAGCCGGGTGACCCGCTGGCTGGCCTGGCTGTTCACGCCCGGCCTCGCGGTCGCGCTGCTCGCGGTGTTCGCCGCGCTGCACATCGCGGTGCTGCCTTCGGCCATGCACAGCGCCCATGGCGCCTGGTCGGCCAGGGAAGCCGTCGGCCTGGTCAGCCTGTTCCTGCTCAGTGGCCTGGTCCATGAGCTGGGCCACACCGCCGCCTGCCGGTATTTCAGGTGCCCGCACGGCGCCATCGGTTTCGGCCTCTATTTCATCTTCCCCGCGTGGTACGCGGACGTCACCAAGGCCTGGCAGCTGCGGCCGCGCCAGCGCGCGGTGGTCGACCTCGGAGGCGTGTATTTCCAGTCCATCTTCCTGATCGCGATCGATGCCTGGGCGCTCGCCATCGGCAGTGCGATGGCGCTCAAGCTGTCGTGGCTGATCACCTTCACCATGCTGTTCACGCTCAATCCGGTGTTCAAGTTCGATGGCTACTGGCTGCTGTCCGACCTGAGCGGCCTGCACAACCTGCACAAGCAGGTGCAGTCCTCGGTTTCCTCCCTGGTCGCGGCCGCGATCGGCAGGCGCACGGCCGGGGCGCCGACCGTGCGCAGCGGGATCCTGTACGGCTACACCTTGCTCAGCGTCGGCTACTTCGCGTACTTTGCGCTGTTCCTGGGGCGCGAACTGCGCCTGCTGCCGACCGCCACCCTGGACAAGATCGCGGCCGGCTGGGCGCTGCTGCGCGCGGTCCCCGCCGGACAGGGCTGGGAACTGGCCGTCGCGCTCGGCGCCTTCACCGGCACGCTGCTGTGGCCCGCCATGGTGATTCTCGGCACCGTCTTCTTCCTCGATAAATTGCGCCGTTCGCTGATCGGCATCGCCGCCGCCGTCAGGACGGCGCGCGCCTTGCCGCTGGCTCCCGGTTCAGCCCTGGAGAAATCATGATCGCCACATTCATGCGCCTGTTCGGGCAGTCGGGCCGTCCGGTCGCGGTGTCGAACGACGCCCAGCTGGAAGACCAGATGACGCAGGCGATGGTTTACCTGCTCGGCCTGGATGAGGCGCAGGCCCAGCCCCTGGCGCACGGCGCGCTGCGGCAGCGCCAGTTCCTGCGCGGCGGGCGCAGCCTGCGGGCGGCGCCCTCACACGGGTTCGAGCCGGCCCGGCAGGCGCTGCACGCGGCGCTCGAGCGCGGCCCCTGCCTGCTCGCGCTGCCCTTCAGCGTGAGCGGAATCTGCCTGCTGCGCAGCCTGTCCGCCGATCCCGCGCTGCACCTGGTCCTGGTCCAGAGCCCCGCGCTGCGCATGCTCGGCGACGAGATGCCGCTCGCGCGCCGGCCGCTGTCGCTGTGCCCGACACAGAACGCCGTCGCCCAGGTCAAGATGGATGCGGCGCGCCGCGCCCGCACGGTGTATGTCAGCTTCCCCGAACTTCAGCCGCTGGGGCATGGGACGACCGCATCGATTGCATTCCTGGGCAAGCCCTGCCGCTTCTCCATGCTCGAGCCCCTGCTCGGCATTTCCGGTGTGGCGGCCGTCCTCACCCCGACATTCGACGGCGCCGCCCTGCTGGCATGGAACCGGCCGCCAAGCCGCGAAGGCGCGCAGGGCGCGTCCATGCACGCCTGCCTGCACTGGCTGGTCGAGCATTTGCAGACCTCGGCGGCGGCGGCGCCGGACCTCACCCTGTCCTGGCATCAGCTGTACCGGGCCAGCCTTCACTTCTACCGCATCGAGCGCGCCAACCAGCTCAAGCAGCTCGAGGCCTGGGCCGCCGCGTGGGGGCGTTCGTCCCCCGGGCAGGCGAACCGCCTGGCGCAGTTCGCGCAAGCCCGGATCGCGGCCCTGAGCCAGGCCGGTTCACACTGAGGAGTCACACCATGCACACGAGAGAATGGGGAGTGCGCGCCCGGATCCTGCTGGAGCGGGGCCGGGCCGCCATTCCTGGCCGGAACGGGCGGCAGCGCCTGGCCGGTTTTGCCGACTCGGTCCGCGCGGCCTTTCCCGACCTGTCCGAGCGGGAAGCGCGTGCCTTGCATGCGCGCTATCGCGCATCGATGCGCAAGTTCGCGCTGATGAAGGATTTCCTGGCGTCGCTGAGTGCGGAGCAGCTCGGCGCCTTCCTGGACCGGCACGTACAGGTCGAAGGACGGGAAACCCTGGACATGCTCAGGGGGAGCGCGGAGCCGGTGATTTTCGTGACGCCGCACTACGGCAGCTTTCCGGCCGCCTGCCTGAAGCTGATCCGGGAAATTGGACACGAGAAGACCATCAACGCTTTCTACAATCCGCCCTCCGCGAACCGCAGCTCGGAAGGGTTCGAGACGCTGTTCTCGCGCCTCGGCTACGGCTTTCACGCCCTGTTCAACGACGACACGGCGGTGCTCAAGGCGCTGCGCGTCCTGAAGCGGGGCGAGGCGCTGACGATGATGCCGGACGTCTTCGACATCAATGGACACGTGCTGTACGTCCCCTTCTTCGGCAGGCTGGTTCCCGCCATGGCCGGCACGGCCCTGTTCGCGTTGAAGAGCAGGGCGACCGTCATCGTCGGCTACGGCTGTCCGGGGCAGGGCATCGCGTCGACCCTGAAGCTCGGGCAGCCCTTGCGAATCGAGCGCAGCGACAGCCTGGAAAACGACATCGCCACGCTCACGGCCGCGATATTCCGGGAGATGGAAGCCCAGATCCGCCGGCATCCCGAGCACTGGATCTATCTGAAGGACATCGGCACCCTGCTGGCCGGACGGCTCGCCGCCGAAGCCCGCGACGACGAGGAGTGGCTGGCCGGGATGGAGGCGGCAAGCGGGCAATTCGACGCCTTCCTGCCCGAGTGGCGCTTTGCCCTGCGCGAGCTGCGCGCGATGCACCACGATGCGCCCCGGGAGGTGGCTAACGCATGAAGAACATCCTGTATGCCGTGACCGTGACCGTGACCTTGGCCTGCGCCTCACTGTGCGGTCCGGCCGCGGCCGCCGACCGCGAATGGATCGATTACAAACGCCTGCTGGAGATCACCCGGCTGGACAAGTTCTACGCCGCCCCGCCGGCCGCGCGCGACAAGGTCAGGCTGCTCGGCACAGTCCAGCCGAACAATGCCGCAATCGCCCCGCAGGACATCGTGTTCACGGTCGTGCGCGGCGCCCAGGTCAAGCGCATCACCGTCGACCGGGAAGGGCGCTTCGATCCGGCGATCGATCCCGCCTGGGCAAGGGACAACCCGAAGGTGCTCACCAATATGCCGCCCGGCGAAAAGGCCCGGTTCTCGTTTGCGGCCGAGCCCATCGTGCCGCCAGGCACCCGGTTTGGCTATGCTGCCCTGATGGCAGGGGTCAGGCAGTCGAATGCCCTGGTCAAGGAGCAGGGCGGCATGATGCGCTTCCTGATGCCCACGTTTTCCGGCATCGAACTGCGTTACGCGCCGGGGCAGGGCGCGAGCGCGCGGATCGTCTCGGCCCGCGGCGAGGCTATCGTTTCCGCCGACGCGCAGGGGGCGCTGCGGCTGAAGCTGGACGAGCGCCTGGCTTCCACGAATGCGGAAGTGATCCTCTCGCATGTGCCGCAGTCAGTCGACCTCCTGGCCGAGTGAAGCGATGGCCAGTCACCGTAAGGTCCTCACCTTGTCC
Source organism: Massilia agri (assembly GCF_024753255.1). Classification (GTDB taxonomy): domain Bacteria; phylum Pseudomonadota; class Gammaproteobacteria; order Burkholderiales; family Burkholderiaceae_D; genus Telluria; species Telluria agri. The sequence goes on along the minus strand of NZ_JANUHA010000028.1, from coordinate 998 downwards.
GGCGCGGCGGCATGGCTGGCGCATCGGCCGCTTTGCCGGATGATGGTCGCATTGGCGTGGGTGGCGCTGCCCGCCATGCTGGCCTCCCAGCTGAGCCAGGCCTATGTTTCCGGGCCAGGCGGCAAGGCGCTTTCCGCGCTGGCGATGGCCGCCCTGGTCCTCTACGCCTTCGCGCGTTATGTGCGCCTGATCGAGCGGCGCGCTCCCGTCGAGTTGGCGGCGCGGCCGGCCGGCGCTGAATTGCTGGGTGGTGCGGCACTGGGCGCAGCCGTGTTCGCGCTCGCCATCGGCATCCTGGCCGCCCTGGGCGTGTTCTCCATTGCCGGATCGAGGAGCCCGATGCTGCTGCTCGCGGCGATACCGGGCGCCTTGATGGTCGCGGTATTCGAGGAAATCATGTTCAGGGCGATCGTGTTCCGCGCTCTGGAAGAGTCGTTCGGGAGTTGGGCCGCGCTGGCGGTCTCGGGATCGATTTTCGGTCTGATGCACATGGGCGGAGCCGAATCGAGTTTCCAGGCGGCGGTCGCAGTCACCGTGGAAGCGGGGCTGCTGCTCGGGGTGGCCTATATGGTGACGCGGCGGGTATGGCTGTGCATCGGCATCCACTTTGGCTGGAACCTGACGCAAGGTGCGCTGTTCTCCTTGTCCGTGTCGGGGAAGGCCCAGGAGGGCGTGTTCATCTCGCAACTGACGGGCGCCCCCTGGCTGACGGGCGGCTGGTTCGGCGTCGAAGCATCCCTCGTGGCCGTACTGACTTGTCTTGTGCCGTGCGCCGCGCTGGGAGCCTATGCTTACAAGACCGGCAAGGCCAGGCCGCCGCGGCGCCGCCAAAAGGAACTTGTGGCGATTCCCGTGGTTGAGAGGGCTTGACGCACGTCAAAAACAACTGCATAATCTCGCTCTCTGCTGCTGACGAACACAACGCTTCGCACGGTGCAGTAAGGTAGTACAGAACAACGATCTTTAACAATCAACAGTCGATAAGTGTGGGCGTTTGA
>NZ_JANUHA010000027.1 GCF_024753255.1 Massilia agri | reverse complement strand
TGGCGTGCGCCGCCACACTGCATCCGTGAATTGAACGCGCGGACGTTTGTAAATCCGGGCATTGCCCGGATTTACCCCGTCCACCCTACAAAATCACGTCCCGCGCTTGCCGCGCATCGCTTCCTCGGCCTTCAGGGCCGCCTTCTCTTCGGCGATGCGCGCCTTCTCCGCCATCTCGGCCGCATGCTGCGCCAGGGCCGCCGCGCGGGTCTCCGGCGTCTCCAGGCTGATCCTGCCCAGCGCCCCGGTGCGGTAGTCGTGCAGCAGCACGTGGGCCGCCTTCTCGTAGTCGAAGTCGCCGCCGCGCACGCGGAAGCCCCGGCGCGCCGCCACGTTCTCGATCACGGCGATGCCGTCCAGCCCCTCGGTCTTGAAGCCGTAGCGGGCCGTGAGCAGGTGGGGATAACGCTCCAGGAGCAGGTTGCCCAGGAACTCGGCCACCTCCTCCTCGATCAGCGCATTCGAGCCCACCGCGTGGCTGGCCGCCAGCATCAGGCCGTCGCTGGCCATGGCGATCTTCGGCCACAGCATGCCCGGGGTGTCGACCAGCACGATGTGCTTGCCGAGGTAGAGCTTCTGCTGGGTCTTCGTCACGGCCGGTTCGTCGCCGACCTTGGCCACGCGTTTCTTCAGCAGCGCGTTCATCAAGGTCGACTTTCCGACGTTCGGGATGCCCATGATCATGATGCGCAGCGGCTTGGTCGGCACGCCGCGGTGCGGGGCCAGCGACTGGCAGATCTCGGGGATGCGCGCCACGTCCGCCGGCTTCTTGGTCGTCATCGGGTAGGCGGTCACGCCGTCCTGGGCCTCGTAGTAGGCTTTCCAGGCGGCGGTCGCGACCGGGTCGGCCAGGTCGATCTTGTTCAGGATTTTCAGGCTGGGACGCTGGCGGAACTTGCGCAGTTCATCGACCAGGGGGTTGCAGCTCGCCTCGGGCAGGCGGGCGTCGAGCACTTCGATCACCAGGTCGGTGTTCTCCATCTGCTCGGCGGCTTCCTTCTTGGCCGCGTTCATGTGCCCCGGGAACCATTGAATGGACATGCTGTGCTTTCGTAATCTTCAATTCAAGGCGCTATTTTACGCTGCCGTCCGCCGCTGCAAGAAACCGCATGGCCGCATGGCGGCCAAAGCGACCCATCTCGCACTGGTCTGTTGATCCTCTGCAACGCATCCTGCGCCCGATGGCCCGACAATGGACTTTTCGCCCATTTCACGGAGAACTGTCATGCACCAGGCACCCAAGACTGCGTTGACGCGCTGGATCGTGTTCGGCACCCTGTGCGGACTGATCGCCGTCGCCTGCCTCTTCCAGCGCTTCCCTGTCCTGCCGCTCTGAGAACCTCTAAGCGTAGAACACGTCCAGCGTCGGGAATTGCGGCCTGGCGCGGATGCAGTCCCACAGGTAGATGGCAAGGCCGAGGTCGCCAGTCCACAGGGAATAGCGCAGCTGGCCGTACTCCCCGGCGTCGCGCTCGAACTGCTTCAAGGCGTGCATCGCAAAAGCGCGTGCGCGCTCGAGCCAGGCCGGCTCACCCGTGCGCCGGTACAGCACCAGGAAGGCGTAGCCGTTTCCGGCCGTCCCGTGGCACAGGTTGGAGCCCTTGCGCAGCGGGCCCGCCGCCCAGGTGGCTTCGCCGGCGCCGGCCAGGAGGTCGTCGAGTTCGCCCCCTGGAAAATCCGCCAGGGTGATGACGAAGCCCGGCGCGCCATGGCAGAACTGCAGCAGCTTCTTGGCGTTTTCCCGCTCCGTCCCGAAGAGCTGCGGGCGCCAGCTCACCCGTCCGCCTTCGATCGTCGCGCTCTTGCGCACCGTGTTGGCGATGCAGTCCTGCCAGCGCTGCCAATCGGCTGCGTCAAGCAGGTGGCGGCCCTTGACGAGGGGCGCCGCGGTCGCGACGAAGCCGTGGACGGCGTCCAGGTAGCTGCTCTCGCGGCCGTACAGGTCCTGGACCCAGTAGGCGCAGCCATGCTGCTCCGACCAGGCGAGCTGCTCCCATAGGATGGCCGCCGTCTCGCGGTACAAAGCGGCCCAGCGCGCTTCTCCGGTCCGTTCGTGCAGGAAGAGCGCGGCCAGCAGCGTGCCGGGGGCGCCCCACATCAGTTCGCGCGCCGGGTGGCTCCGGTTGGCGGCGACCAGCCGCGCCAGCTCGCCGGCCAGTTCGGGGTGGCGCGGCAGGGCCATCATCAGGATCGGCGTGTCGCCCATCAGCCAGGATGCCTGTTCGCCGGGCGCATTCGCCGCCAGCCAGGCGCGGTTGGCTGCCAGGAGATCTCGCCAGCCACCCAGCCAGTCCTGCGCGAGCGTCGCGGCGCCGCAATCCTCCAGGTACTGCAGCGCCCAGGCGACCCCGGCCGCCCCGTGGTACAGCGGCGTTTCGATGGGGTCGGGATCCTCCCCTTCGCGGTCCAGCGGGTGGACCGGCCAGTAGCGTCCGTCCCGGCACGCGGCCTCGGTCCGGGCCACGATGTGGCGGATCGCGGCGCGCGCGGCTTCTTCGTTCCAGGCCAGGGGTGTCAGGGTTTCGTGGCGTGCGGGATCATGCAGCATGTGCGTGCTCGACAGGATGCGGGATAAAAGCGCAAGTGTCGCACACTTCCTAAGGCTTGCTGCCGCAGGCGCTGGGGGGCAAGGGCTGGCCCGGATCGAAGGCGGCCAGCGCGGCGCGCGCGGCATTGCGGTCCTTCGCGTACTCGTTCAGGTAGCGGCTGCGCTCCTCGCTCTGCCATTCGGCATCCGGCCCCGGTCGCCGTTGATTTTGCTGTCATGGATGAAGACCACCGAGTGGTAGCTGCTATCGAGAACGTTGACGACAATGCGCATCGTTCTCTTCCTGCCCCGAACCGTCCTGCTGACCGTGCTCGTACCTGACAGGCGTGACTTTCCCGCCTCCCGCCGGCGCCAGGCCGGCGGCAGTGCCCAGCGTTACCGCCAGGCTCGCCACGGGTAGCGCCGTTGCAGCCCCAAGGGCGTTGGTGGCGAGCCGTTGCAGATTTTTCGCCGCGTTCACGTCGCGGTCGTGCTCGGTGCCACACACGCCGCAAGTCCAGTTGCGTTCCGCAAGGGCGAGATCTTCGTTTTTCGTGCCACACTTCGAGCACAACTTGCTGGACGGGTACCAGCGGTCCGCCAGTACCAGATCGGTGCCGTAGCGAAGCGCCTTGTATTGCAATTGACGCCGGATCTCGTAAAACCCGATATCGGCGATCACGCGCGATAGGCGGGCATTGGTCAACATACCCTTCACGTGCAGGTCCTCGATCACTATCGCTTGGTTTTCGCGACAGAGACGAGTAGTCACTTTGTGGATAAAATCGCGGCGCACCCGCGCGATGCGCGCTTGCTGGCGTGATAGCGCGTTGGCTACCTTGCCTCGATTTTTCGATACCGGCAACCGGGTGTTCTTGGGGATCCGGCCCACGACTCCGACCGCCATCTTGGCCATCTGCAGCTTGCGCGAGAGGCGGCGACTGCGGATGTGCACGCGTCGCAGCGCCGCCTCGAATGGGCGTGGCGCCGCGATCTTTTCGCCGGTCGACAGGGTTGCGGCGCTAGTCACCCCCAGGTCAACGCCGACGACCCCATCCCGGGTGCGGGACCGGCGCGCATCTTGCTCCGGCACATCGACCTGGATCGCAAGAAACCATTCCCCAGCTTCGCGCGACACGCTCGCGCCGAGTATCCTCCCCGGCCAGCGCAGCGCCTCGCGCAGCTTCACCCTGCCGACTTTGGGAAGCACCGCGCTCATTCCCTCCAAACGGAACCTGTCATTCGCAATATAGAAACTGTCGGCACAGCGGCCCTTCTTCTTGAATCGAGGTGGGCGAGCGGGACGGCCATCATGGCACTGGTCGAAGTAACGCGACCAAGCTTTGGCCAGATTCAAGAAAGGCTGCGAATGGGCGTCGCGGTGGATGCTACGCAGCCAGGGCTTTCCGTCGCCATCGAGCCAGGCGGGATCGCTGTATTTGATGCGGTTGAATTGCTTCTTGAGCGCCATCGCGTTCGGTCTCAAACCCAGCGCGGCCTGGCGCTGCCATTCGCCAAGGGCCCAGTTCCAAACGCGACGGGCAGTACCGGCCGCGCGCGAGAAATAGTCACGCTCGGCCGCACTCGCGTCAATCCTGATCCGGTGCGCCAGCAACATGTTCACTTTCCAATGCCAAGCTCAGTTGGTGACGGTTGTTGCGCTTCCGGCAAAGGCGGGCCGAGGACCCTTATTCTTCATTGTCAGCGCCGCATGTTCAGCCCGTGTACTGTAAATCGTTAGACGAGAGACGGCCGGCTGAGTTCCGTGACTAGGCAAGCGATAAGCGCGGGCTTATTCGAGCTCGGCCAGCACTTTCAGGTGGGCCACCACGCTGCGCCCCAGCGCCGACAGGGCGTAACCACCCTCGAGGCAGCTGACGATGCGGCCGTGCGCGTACTGCTTCGCCACCGCCATGACCTGGCGCGTGATCCAGGCGTAGTCGGCTTCCACCAGTCCGATGCCGCCCATGTCGTCCTCGCGGTGGCCGTCGAAGCCGGCGGAAACGAAGATCATCTGCGGCTGGTGGGCGTGCAGGGCCGGCAGCCAGAGGTCCGTCACCAGCTTGCGCACGGTGTCGCCGTCGGCAAGCGCCGGCACCGGCACGTTGACGCTGGTGGCCGTGATCGGTTCCGGGTCCGAGTAGGGATAGAAGGGATGCTGGAACAGGCTCACCATCAGCACCCTGGGATCGTTGCGGAAGGCGTCGGCGGTGCCGTTGCCGTGGTGGACGTCGAAGTCGACGATCGCCACCCGCTCGAGACCGTGCACCTCCATCGCATGGCGCGCCGCGATGGCGACGTTATTGAAAAAGCAAAAGCCCATCGCTTCGGTGGGCGTGGCGTGGTGGCCGGGCGGGCGCACCGAGCAGAAGGCGTTGTCGACCTCGCCCGCGATCACGGCGTCGGTCGCGGCCACCGCCGCGCCGGCCGCGCGCAGGGCCGCGCGGTAGCTGTCGTGGCAGAGGATGGTGTCGCCGTCGAGCGGATAATAGTCGCCGGCGGCCGGCACGTTGTCGCGCACCAGCGCCACCGCGCCCGGCGTGTGGTTGCGCAGGACGTCCTCGAGCTCGGCCAGCGGCGCGCTGCGCTGCTCGAGCAGGCCATCCAGGCGCGCCAGGATCAGCTGGTCGTCGATCGCGCGCAGGCGCTCGGGACACTCGGGGTGCCAGTCGCCCATCTCGTGCCGCAGGCAGTCGGGGTGGCTGTAGATTGCTGTGCTCATGTTCTGGGGTCTCCGTGCCTGCTCATCCATAGCGCACCCTCGTCGCCGATCTCGCATAGAATCGGTGCGAAGGCTTGTTGCCGACGGAGTACAAAGCTTGCCAATGGCGCTAATCTACCATGATGCCGCGCCGGCCTGCTCGGCACTGCGCACCGAACGGATCACTGGAACCCATCTATGTTCAACCAATTACATGCGGCCGCACGCCAGGTGGGTCAGGTCATCATCGGCAAGGACCAGCAGGTCCGGCTGGCCCTGACCTGCCTGCTGGCGGGCGGCCACCTGCTGCTCGAAGACCTGCCCGGCGTGGGCAAGACCACCCTCGCCCACGCGCTGGCGATCTCGCTCGGCCTGAAGTTCAACCGGGTCCAGTTCACCAGCGACCTGCTGCCCGCCGACGTGGCCGGCATCTCGGTCTACGAGCGCGAGACCAACGGCTTCGTGTTCCACCCCGGCCCGATCTTCACCCAGGTGCTGCTGGCCGACGAGATCAACCGCGCCACGCCCAAGACCCAGTCCGGCCTTCTGGAGGCGATGGAAGAACGCCAGGTCAGCGCCGAGGGCGTCACCCACGCCCTGCCCGAGCCCTTCTTCGTCATCGCGACCCAGAACCCGGCCAACCAGGTCGGCACCTTCCCGCTGCCCGAGTCGCAGCTGGACCGTTTCCTGATGTGCCTGTCGCTGGGTTACCCGGACGCCGCCGCCGAACGCGCCCTGCTGATGGGCGAAGACCGCCGCGCCATGCTGCGGCACCTGGCGCCGGCAATGCAGCCGTCCGAGCTGGCCCAGGCCCAGCGCGCGCTGAAGGAGATCCACGCCTCGCCCTCGCTGGTCACCTATGTGCAGGCGCTGGCCCAGGCCTCGCGCCAGAACGGCCTGTTCGCCGAAGGCCTGTCGCCGCGCGCCGCGCTCGCGCTGCTGCAGGCCGGCCGCGCCTGGGCCGCGCTGGAAGGACGCGACCACGTCATCCCCGAGGACATCCAGGCCGTGCTGGTGCCGGTCTGCGCCCACCGCCTGCGTCCCCTGCGCTCGGCGCAGGGCATGGCCGTGGCCAGCCGCGACCTCGTCCTGCAGCTGCAGAAATCGGTGCCGGTCTAATGGCGGTCGCGGGGCGCGCGGGTCGGGCCGGCTTTCGGGGCTGGCTGAGGCGCAGCACCGGCAAGTGGCTGCCGCGCCGCGGTGCCCTGGACGCGGGCGAGGTGGTGCTGAGCCAGCGCCGGGTCTTCATCCTGCCCACCCGCGCCGGCATCGGCTTCGCGGTGCTGCTGCTGGTCCTGCTCATCGGTTCGATCAACTACCAGCTGGGCCTGGGCTTCGCCCTGACCTTCCTGGCGCTGTCCTGCGCCCTGGTCGACATGGTCTTCACCTACCGCAACCTGGCCCACCTGGCCTTGCAGCAGGGCCGCATGCCCCAGGTCTTCGCCGGCCAGGAAGCGCAGTTCGAACTCCACCTGAGCAACCGCACGAAGCTGGCGCGCTACGGCATCTGGATCGACTTCGACGACGTGAAGGAGCCGCGCCATGTGGTCGACGTCAAGCCTGACGGCAGCGCGGCGGTGCTGCTGGCCGTGCCGACCACGCAACGCGGCTGGCTGCAGCCGGCGCGCGTGGTGCTGTCCACCCGCTTCCCGCTGGGCCTTTACCGCGCCTGGAGCTACTGGCGTCCGGCCGCGCGCGCCCTGGTCTATCCGCGTCCCGAAGAAGGCGCGCCGCCGCTGCCGATGTCGGGCAGCGCAAGCGGCAGCGGGCGCGCGGGCCCGACCTTGGACAATCGCGACGACTTCGCCGGCGTGCGCAGCTACCAGGCCGGCGACTCGCCGCGCCAGCTCGCCTGGCGCCAGATCGCGCGGCTCGACCCCAGCCTGGGCGGCCAGCTCGTGACCAAGCATTTCGAAGGCGCGACGGGCGACGAACTGGTGCTCGACTTCGCCACCCTGCCCGCCCATCTCGACCTGGAACTGCGCCTGTCGCGCATGACGCGCTGGGTGCTGGACGCCGAACAGCGCGCCCTGCCCTACGCCTTCCGCCTGGGCGCGCTGCACTACGATGCCGCCAATGGCGCGGCCCACCAGGCGGCCTGCCTGCGCGCGCTGGCCCTGTACGGCCTGGAGGCGGCATGAAAAACGCCGTCAAGCCGCCGCTGTTCGCGCTGCCGCTCCCGCGCGACAAGGCCGATACCCTGCTGCTGCTCGGAAGCGCGGTGCTGGTGCTGGCGCCGCACACCGCCCACCTGCCGCTGTGGGTCTCGCTGCTGTGCGCCGCGACCCTGGCCTGGCGCGGCTACATCACCCTGCGCGGCAAGCGCATGCCGTCAAGCCTGGTGCTGCTGCCGATCGCGGCCGGCGCGATGGCGGGGGTGCAGTTCAGCTATCACACCCTGCTCGGGCGCGATGCCGGCGTGGCCATGCTGGTGCTGCTGGTCGCCTTCAAGATGCTGGAGATGCACGCGCGCCGCGATCTGTATGTCGTGATCTTCCTGTGCTTCTTCCTGGTGCTGACCAACTTCTTCTACGCCCAGGGCATCGGCACCGCGGTCCTGACAGTGGCGGCGGTGCTGGCCCTGCTCACCACCCAGATCTCCTTCCAGTTCACCGGCGCCGTGCCGCCCCTGCGCGCGCGCCTGGCGATGAGCGGCAAGATGCTGCTATTCGCCGCGCCGGTCGCAGTCGCCATGTTCTTCGTCTTCCCGCGCCTGGGCGGCCCGCTGTGGAGCATGCCGGGTTCCGGCGGAAGCGGCAGCGGCAAGTCGGGGCTGTCGGAACGCATGGCGCCGGGCCAGATGTCGAACCTGGCCATGTCGGACGACCCAGCCTTCCGGGTGCGCTTCGACGGCCCCGTGCCGGACAAGTCGAAACTCTACTGGCGCGGCCTGGTGCTGGACGCATTCGACGGCACCGCGTGGACGCGCGGCGGTTCGCGGCCCGACCTCGACAATATCTCGCTGCGCGTGCGCGGCGAAGCGGTGCGCTACGAACTGACCCTCGAGCCTTCCGACACCCGCTGGCTGTTCACGCTCGACATGCCCGGCCACCTGCCCGAGATCGACGGCTACCGCAGCCAGGTCTCGCACCAGATCGAGCTGACCAGCGACCGCGCCCTGGAACAGCGCGTGCGCTATGCGATGACCTCCTACCCGGACTACACGCTCGACGGCGGCGACGCCCTGCCGGGAGCGAACCAGTGGCTGCTGCTCCCCTATGGCTACAACCCGCGGGCGCTGGCTGCGGGCCTGGCCCTGCGCAAGCTCGCCGATCCGAGGGATCGCGTCAATGCCGTGCTGCGCCAGTTCCGCGAGCAGCCCTACAGCTACACGCTGGAGCCGCCGCTGCTGGGCCGCCACTCGGTCGACGAGTTCCTGTACGGGACCCGGGCCGGCTTTTGCGAGCACTACTCGGGCGCCTTCGTGTTCCTGATGCGCGCGGCCGGCATTCCGGCGCGCGTGGTCACCGGCTACCAGGGGGGCGAACCCAATCCCATCGACGGTTTCGTCACGGTGCGCCAGTCCGACGCCCATGCCTGGGCCGAGGTCTGGATGCACGGCCGCGGCTGGGTGCGCGTGGACCCGACGGCCGCCGTGGCGCCCGAGCGGGTGCGCCGCAACCTGGCCTCCGCGGTCCAGCCGCCGGCGCCCTTCGGCATCGATGCGCTGCGCGGACTGTCGCTGTTCCGCGCCGGCGAAGACTCCCTGCTGGTCAAGCTGCGCAATGCGATCGGCGCGGTCAACAACGGCTGGAACCAGTGGGTGCTGAACTACACGCCGGAACGCCAGGCCGGGGTGATGCAAAGCCTGCAATCCCTGCTTTCGGACTGGCGCTTTGCCGGACTGGCAAGCATTAGCGTATTGATGTTGCTGCTGGCCAGAATTTTCTATCGCCGCAAGGCAATTGACCCTATCGAGGCGGTATACTCCGTCCTATGCAAGCGCCTCGCCCACCTGGGCCTGGCACGCGCAGCGGACGAAGGGCCCACCGCCTACGCGGCCCGGATCGCGGCCTCGCAACAGCTGGCGCCGCCATCACGCGAAGCCGCCGTCGAGTTCTTGCGCCGCTATAGCGCCTGGCGCTATGCGCCGCCCCAGCCGCAGGCTTCCGCGCAGCTGGCCGCCACCTTGAAGAGTCTATTGTCACAGCTTAGATGAAATCGTTTGTTCCCCTGCTTGCCGCGCTGGCCATGGCGTTTTCCCCGATCGGAAGCGCCGCAGCGAGCGCGAAGGATGTTCCCGCCCACAGCAAGACCAAGGCCTCGAAAGCCAAGGCCGGCAAGACCAAGGCCAAGGCCAAACCAGGCAAGCGCATCGCCATCAAGTCCACCCGCGTGATCAAGGCCGCCCCGGCGGCGGCCGTGATCGACTACGACGGCGAGCACAGCAACTTCCTCGAATGGCAGGCGGTGCGAGAGTTCATCGAGGAGATGGTCGCCCAGCACGGCTTCGAGCGCAGCGAGCTGGAATCGCTGTTCGGCCAGGCCCGCTTCATCGACTCGGCGGTGCAGCTCATGAAGCCTGCGCCGCCGGGCAAGCCGAAGAATTGGCAAGCCTACCGCGACCGCTTCATCGAGCCGATCCGCATCCGCGCCGGCGTGCGCTTCTGGAACGAGAACGCCCAGGCCCTGGCGCGCGCCGAGGCAGCCTATGGCGTGCCGGCCGAGATCATCGTCGGCATCATCGGCATCGAGACCATCTATGGCCGCGATACCGGCAAGTTCCGGGTGCCGGACACCCTGGCCACCCTCGCCTTCGCCTATCCGGAGACCCCGAACCGCGCGAGCCGCATGGCCTTCTTCCGCAGCGAACTGGCCAACACCCTGCTGTTCGCGCGCGAGCACAAGCTCGACCCGTTCTCGCTGCTGGGCTCCTTCGCCGGCGCGGTCGGCATGCCGCAGTTCATGCCCGGGAATATCCTGAAATTCGGCGTCGACTTCGACAAGGACGGCCAGATCGACTTGCGCAATTCTTCCGAGGATGCGATCGGCAGCGTGGCCAACTTCCTGATCCAGCACGGCTGGAACCCGGAACACCGCGGCAGCCCGGTGTTCGCCGCCGACGTGTCGCCGAACCAGGCCTGGGAACCGCTGTTGGAGCGCGGCCTGGCCGCCACCCTGCGCCCCGAGGAACTGCGCGCGGCAGGCGTGACGACAGCGACCAGCCTCCCAAGCGAGCGCCTCTATGGCCTGGTCGATCTGCAGAACGGCGCCGAGGCGACCGAGTACTGGGTCGCCAACGATAACTTCTTTGCCATCACCAAATACAACCGCAGTTACTTCTATGCCATGTCGGTGATCGAACTCGGCCGTGCAGCGGGTGCGGCGCGGGCTGAGTAAGCATTGCCGGACGGGAAAGTTTGTATCGATTTGTAACTGACTGCCCCGTCCTCCCCTGTCGTAAAGCTACCACTTCTTCTGCATACCCCCCAGGTGTATGCATCCTTATCCCGTAGATTCTCCATAGAAACATCTGCGCGGCCCTTATACCCCCTGTTTTCTTATTATTCTGTCAGCGGTTTTCATACCGTGCGGCATCAAAGCCGCGTTCACACTACACTTTTGATTGACCAAAAAATAATAACCATTTCCGTGAGTTTGTGAGAGAATTGCATTGCGGCTATTGTTGCGATGAGACAACAATTCTGAAGGGAAGACCCTGATTCTTATTACCATTAAGTATCAGATAAGAAATTAGTTGTACAATTGAATAGAAAATTACGAAATTACCAGTCTGGAGCCGGGCGCCGCATGGGGCTCCGTCCAACCCAAAAATAGGATATTGAATCATGACAAACCAAGTCGGCATCGACATGAACAGCGATTCGGAGTCCGATGAACTCCTGCAGTACAACCCGAATCGCCTGCTCGACACCCTGATCGAGAACCTCCGCCTGAAGAACGACGCAGCACTGTCGCGCGCCCTGGAAGTGGCGCCGCCGGTGATCTCGAAGATCCGCCACCACCGCCTGCCGGTCGGCGCTTCGCTGCTGATCCGCATGCATGAAGTCAGCGACCTGTCGATCCGCGACCTGCGCTATCTCATGGGCGACCGCCGCGCCAAGTTCCGCATCAGCGACAAGCAGTTCAAGCCGAAAGAAGGCGCCGCACCGAAAGAGGCGTAATCGCCCTTCGCTGCGCCGCAGGGCCCGGCGCCCTGCTGTCTGTGATGTTGTTACCGGGACATTGTTTCGATCCGGGCGTCGCCGCACCAGCAAAAAAGCCATCCCTCGGGATGGCTTTTTCGTTTGCGCATTCGCCGCCCGCGACGCCGCTTGCGGATCAGGCCGGGAATACCCCGGTCGACAGGTAGCGGTCGCCCCGGTCGCACACGATGAAGACGATGGTTGCGTTCTCCACGGTCTGCGAGATGCGCAGCGCCACTTCGCAGGCGCCGGCCGCCGAGATGCCGCAGAAGATGCCCTCCTCCGCCGCCAGCCGGCGCGCCATCTGTTCGGCCGCGGCCTGGCTCACCTGTTCGACCTGGTCCACGCGCGCCTTCTCGTAGATCTTCGGCAGGTAGGCTTCCGGCCACTTGCGGATGCCGGGGATCGAGGAACCTTCCTCCGGCTGGGCGCCGATGATGCGGACCGACTCGTTCTGTTCCTTCAGGTAGCGCGACACGCCCATGATGGTGCCGGTGGTGCCCATGGCGCTGACAAAATGCGTCACGCGCCCATCGGTGTCGCGCCAGATCTCGGGACCCGTGGTCTCGTAGTGGGCGCGCGGATTGTCGCCATTGGCAAACTGGTCGAGGATGATGCCCTGGCCGTCCTTCTGCATCTGGTCGGCCATGTCGCGCGCGTACTCCATGCCGCCCGACTTCGGGGTCAGGATGATCTGGGCCCCATAGGCCGCCATGCTCTGGCGGCGCTCGATGGACAGGTTGTCCGGCATCAGGAGGACCATCTTGTAGCCGCGGATCGCCGCCGCCATCGCCAGCGCGATGCCGGTGTTGCCGCTGGTGGCTTCGATCAGGGTGTCGCCCGGCTTGATCTGGCCGCGCTCCTCGGCGCCGCGCAGCATCGACATGGCGGCGCGGTCCTTCACCGAGCCGGCCGGGTTGTTGCCCTCGAGCTTGGCGAGGATGACGTTGTTGCGGGCGGCCGCATCCGCACCGGGAAGGCGCACCAGGCGCACCAGCGGGGTGTTGCCGATTGTGTCTTCGATGGTCTTGTAAGCCATTCCTTGCTCTTTCGCGATTTTCTAAACCGCTATTCTAATCCGGTCCGCAAGGTGGCGTACGGGACCGGCCTCGAGGCGAGGCCGGTCCGTGCTGCTGCCGGATCAGCGCTGCGGCATCGGATAGGTGGCGACGCTGACGTTGCCGTCCTTGTCCACCGCCTGCACGCCGAAGAACACATTGTCCTTCGACAGGTCGACCGTGGCCTCGGTGACGTTGCCGACCCACTTCGACCCCTGCCAGTTGGCGGCGGTGGTCTCGCGCCAGACGATGCGGTAACCGGCCACGTCCGGTTCGGGATTCGCCTGCCATACCAGGGTCGAATCGTTGGTCAGCTTGTCGGTGCGCAGCTTGACCTGCTGCGGCGCCGCCGGGGCCAGGGCCAGCGAGGCCAGCGCCGCGGCGTTCACCCGGGTCACCTTGGCGATGTAGTCAACATCATTGAACTCGATCAGGTCGCCATAGACCTTGCCATTTTCGGTACGCAGGTCCTGGTGCTGGTGCGAGAAGTCTTCCGCCGGCTCCGTGAAGCGCAGCGCGGCATAGCCCTGCTCCAGGAACGGCATGTGGTCGCCGCCGCGCAGGTAGCGGTCGGCGCGGTGGATGACGGACACCTTGAAGTCCTTCACGTAGCGCTCGCCCTGCTCCTTGGTGTGGCGGGCCAGCTGGCGCGAGAGCGAATCGCTGTCGCCGCCGGTCGCCACCAGCTGGCGCACGGCCTCGCTCATTTCCTTGGTCGCCGGAATGCTTTGCGAGAACAGGCGCACCTGCTTGTTGTCCACCTTGCCATTGTCGGCGCGCGAGCTGCCGATGATGTCGTTGGTGAACATGCCGGCGATGTTCAGATTCTTCTGGCGCGCCTGGGTCGCCCAGTGGCGGGCGCCCAGCAGCCCCTGCTCTTCCGCGGCCACGGCCATGAACACCAGGGTCGCGTCGAACTTGTATTTCGACATCACGCACGCCAGTTCCATGACGGCCGCCGTGCCCGAGGCGTCGTCATTGGCGCCGGGGGCGTCGGCGGTGTAGTTCATCACGTCGGACACGCGCGAATCGTAGTGGCCGCTGGTGACGTAGATGCGGTCCTTCGAGGCATCCTGGCTGCCCGGCAGGGTGGCGACCACGTTGACGATCTCGGTCGGACGCGAGATGCGCGCCGAGACCGGGGCAATGTGGCTGTCGAAGGACACCTGCAGATTGCTGCCGGCGCCGCAGCGCTCCAGCTCGGCCTTGATCCAGCGACGCGCCGCGCCGATGCCGCGGGTGTCGGATTCCGTTTCCGACATCGTGTGGCGGGTGCCGAAGCTCACCAGCTTGGCGACGTAGCCTTCGATGCGCTTGGGCGAGATTTCGGCGAGGATTTTCTTGATTTGCGGCTGCTGGCGGGTCAGGTCCGGCGCGGCCGGCGCGGCGCTTGCGGACGCGGCGGTGGCGAGCAAGGCGGCCAGCAGTGAGGAAGAGATGCGGGCGTGAGGCATGCGTACCTTTCTAGTCATGGTGTGCAATGTGACATGCACATCTTCTCATGCGGCTTGCTTAATGTCAGTCAATACACAAATGCAAAGCGACGCGTAGCATGTCTGTCGCAAAGTTTCTTTACATCACCTAAATTTGATCCAGGTCAACCACGCGCCGGTACACGCCTTGCTAGACTGATTTCGTAGCCAGCCCTGCTTCAACCACCGTTCCACGAGTCGTCCATCCCACCTCTCCCGGTCAGCAAGCTTGTCCACGGCAGGAATGTCCTGCTGCCGGCTGTGCACATCTCAGCAACAACCTTGAACAAGACATGAATATGAAATTGGCAAATTTTTCCATCGGTAAGCGCCTCGCGGTGGCTTTCGGCATCATCGGCGCGCTGCTCGTCCTCATGGCCCTCGTCGGCAGCATCATGCTCGACCGTATGAAGGCCAGCAGCGACACCATCGTCGAGGAGCGCATGCCGCGCATCGAAGCGGCGCAGGCGCTGCTCTCCGACGTGAACGACATCGCGATCGCCCTGCGCAACGTGATGCTGTCCGCCGATCCGGCCGACCGCGCCCAACAGGTGCAGCGGGTACTGGAGGCCCGCGCCAGCGTCGACAAGACGCTGGCCTATTTCGACCGGACGCTGGACCGGCCCAAAGGCCGCGCCCTGCTGGCGCAGATGCAGCAGGAAAATGCCCTGTACGTCGCAGGCCAGGACAAGATCGTCAAGTTCGTCAACGACGGCGACCTCGAGAGTGCGCGCGCCTTCCTCTCCAATGAGCTGCGTCCCATCCTCGGCCGCCTGAAAGGCGCGGCCAAGGAGCTGATCGGCTTCCAGAAGACCCTGACCGGCCAGGCTGCAGACGATGCCGCCACGGCCTACACCCAGTCGCGCTTGCTTACCTGGTCGCTCGGCGCCTTCGCCCTCATGTTTGCCGGCGTCGTCGCCTGGGCCATTACCGGCTCGATCGTGAAGCCGGTACGGCGCGCACTGGAAGTGGCCAACACCGTGGCGGCCGGCGACCTGACCAGCACGATCGACGTCGACACCCGCGACGAGACCGGCCAGCTGCTCGCCGCCCTGAAGGCCATGAACGAAAGCCTGGCCCGCACCGTTGGCATGGTCCGCGCGGGTACCGAGACCATCGCGACCGCGGCCAATGAAGTGGCGGCCGGTAGCCAGGATCTCTCGAGCCGCACCGAGCAGCAGGCCAGCGCGCTGGAAGAGACCGCCTCCTCGATGGAAGAAATGACCTCGACCGTGCGCCAGAGCGCCGACCACGCGCGCCAGGCCAACGAACTGGCCCATAACGCCTCCAGTATCGCGCGCCAGGGCGGCGCCGTGATCGGCCAGGTGGTGGCAACGATGGATGAAATCCGCAGCTCGGCCGACAAGATCGGCGAGATCACTGGCGTCATTGACGGCATCGCCTTCCAAACCAATATCCTGGCGCTCAACGCGGCCGTCGAAGCGGCCCGTGCCGGCGAACAAGGACGCGGCTTCGCGGTCGTGGCCACCGAGGTGCGCAACCTGGCGCAGCGTTCGGCCCTTGCTGCCAAGGAGATCAAGGAATTGATCGGCAACTCCTCGGCCAAGGTCCAGGGCGGCAGCGCCCTGGTGGCGCAAGCGGGCAGCACCATGGCCGATATCGTCGCCAGCGTCGAGAAGGTGACGGGCATCATGGGGGAGATCAGCACCGCGGCGATCGAACAGACCGCCGGGATCGAACAGATCAGCCAGGCCGTCGGCCAGATGGATGCGGTCACGCAGCAGAACGCCGCCCTGGTGGAAGAGTCTGCAGCGGCCTCGGAGACCATGCGCGAACAGGCGGTGACCCTGGCCGCCTCGGTGGCGGTGTTCCGCCTCGCCTCCCAGCCGGCCGGGGCGGCGCTCGGCCACGAAGCGAGCGGACGCCTGCGTCTAGCTGCCTGAGCGCTGCGGCGCTCTCAGCTGGCGCTGCAGTTCCTGCCCGCCTCCTTGGCGCGATAGAGTGCCGCGTCAGCCTGGGCCACCAGGTCTGCCCCGCCCTCGGCGCTCGCCGGCACCGCGGCGCACATGCCAATGCTGACGGTGACCACGCCAAGGGGAGAATCCGCGTGCGGGATGGCGCGGGACTGCAGCGCGACGCGGATGGTTTCCGCGACTTCGCGCGCGCCGGCGAGGTCGGTATCGGGCAGGATCACGACGAACTCCTCGCCGCCGTAGCGGGCCGCCAGGTCCCCGCTGCGGCGCAGGCCGCGCTGGATCGACTGGGCCACCGCCTTCAGGGTGGAGTCGCCAGCCTGGTGGCCATAACGGTCGTTGTATTTCTTGAAGAAGTCGACGTCCAGCATCAGCACGGCGAGCGAGGCGCCATTGCGGCTGGCGCGCCCCGCCTCGCGCGCCAGGGCCAGTTCGTAGTAGCGGCGGTTGAAGAGTTCCGTCAGGCCGTCGATGTAGGCCATGGTCGAGAGGGCCGTATTGGCTGTCTCGAGATGGGCCTTGGTCGACAGCAGCTCGCCCTCCAGCTGCTCGCGCAGGTTCACCTGGCGCACCACGCGGCGGCCGAGCAGCAGCAGGCCCGCGATCAGGAGCAGCAGGGCCGTGCCGGCGAACATGGCCGAATGGCGCCAGCCCGCCAGCACGGCATCCTGGTCCTGCAGCAGCGTTATTCCGACCGGATAGGCGCCGATGCGGGCGTGGCTAACGATATGCGCCTCGCCGTCGTGCTCGGCCACGGAGGTGCGCGTCGCGAAGCCCTGCCTGGCCTGCTGCAGGAAGACCGGGCTCGATGCGATATTGCGCCCGAGTTCGCGCGCGTCGAAGGGCGAACGCAGCAGCAGCGTGCCGTCGTTCAGGGTCATCAGGACCTCGCCGTCGGGGCCCAGGTCGAGGCGCTCGTAGATCTTGCGGTAGAAGTCGATCCGGATCGTGGCCAGCGCCACGCCGGCGAAGCTGCCGTTCGGATGCTCGATACGGCGCGACACCGGCAACACCCAGGCGCCGCTGGTGCGGCCGATGATCGGGCTGCCGATGTGCACGCCGCGGTCGCGCGAATGCTTGTGATACTGGAAATAGGCGCGGTCGGAGTTGTTGCGGCCGTCGAACTTGCGTCCCGAGGAATTGGCGATCCAGCGCCCGGTGTCATCGTAGACGAACAGGCCCTGCAGCGCCGGCAGATGAGCCATCTGCTTGGCCATCAGGGTGCGCAGGCGGTCGACGTTCAGCTCGGACCAGCCTTCCGCCTCGATCTTGTCGACCAGGGACACCAGCACGGTATCGGCCACGTTGAAGGAGGAGTTGGCCTGGGTGGCCAGGGTCAGCGAGGTATTCGAGGCAGCGATCCTGGCGTTGGCCAGTTCCAGCGCGCGTGCGTGAAGCAGGCTCCAGACCAGGATCACGGCTGCCGCCAGGCAGGCCAGCAGGACCAGGCTGATAGTGGCAGCCTTCACAGGGCGGCGCTTGCCGTAGAGACGGCCAAAACGGGCATTCTCTTTCCGCCCCAACTCCTTGCGCAGCAGCGCAACCGCTCCATCCCGCTTCATTGTCCACCTACCGAACCTGTACAAGCTCGCTAGTGTATTCCATATAGGCAACGAATTAACGCAGAGCGGTAGATGCGATACATATAAAACAATGACCGTATCCTGTTCGCTACAAAACAGGCGTGGAAACACAAAACCCGCGTTTCCGCGGGTTCCTCCTGCTGTCGATTACATGGCCGCTTTCTGCTCGGCCGGCTTGTCCTTCGCCTCTTTCTTGGCGGCCGCCTTCTCCGCCTTCGCCGGCTTGGCCATGCCAGCCTCCATCGGCTTGCCGTTCACCACGAGCCCCGCATCGGACAGCTTCATGGCCTTCTTGCCCTTCATGCCCTTGATGCGGTCCTGGAAATCGCCCCAGTCCTTGAACTCGCCCTTGGCGCGCTCTTCCAGGATCATCTTTGACATGCTCGGCCCCACGCCCTTGACGCCGTCCAGCGCGGCCGCGTCGGCCTTGTTAACGTCCACCTGGGCGAAGGCGAAGCCGGTCGAGGCGACCAGCGCGGCAACAGCAAATACCAGTTTCTTGATCATGTGCTTGTTCTCCGTGATTTTAGGACGATGACCAGCGAGCGCCGGCCATCCTTGCCCTAACGGAGAAGCCGGGCCGCCGTTGACGGCCCGGGCTTGAGCGAGCTCAAGCGGGGAACAGTTCCTCGCGGGTGACGGTCGCCGTGCCGAGTTTGCCGACCACGATGCCGCCCGCGCGGTTGGCGGTGGCCAGGGCTTCGTCGAGCGGCGCGCCCGCGCCCAGCATGGCGGCCAGGGTCGCGATCACGGTGTCGCCCGCGCCCGAGACGTCGAACACCTCGCGCGCGTCGGCATGCACGTGCAGCACTTCCTTCTCGCTGTACAGGCTCATGCCCTCTTCCGAACGCGTCACCAGGAGGGCCATCAGGCCCAGCTCGGCGCGCAGGCGCTGGGCCTTTTCCGTCAGTTGCTCTTCCGTCTTCCAGCCGCCAACCACGCGCTGCAGTTCCGAGCGGTTCGGGGTCAGGATGCTGGCGCCCGTATAGGGAGCGAAATCGTCGCCCTTCGGGTCGACCAGCACGATCTTGCCGGCCGCGCGCGCGGCCTTGACCATCTCGGCCACGTTCACCAGCGCGCCCTTGTTGTAGTCGGACAGGATCACGACGTCGTAGTCGGGCAGCAGGGCCTTGAACTGATCCAGCTTGTCGCGCAGCACGGTCTCGCTCGGCGCGTCCTCGAAGTCGATGCGCACCATCTGCTGCTGGCGGCCGATGACGCGCAGCTTGATGATGGTCGAGTTCGCCTCGTCGCGCTTCATATAGCTGTGGATCTTGCTTTCCGCCAGGAGCTTCTCGACTTCGTCGCCCGCCTCGTCCTGGCCGGTCACGCCCAGCAGGCCCGTGTGGGCGCCGAGGGCGGCGGCATTCCTCGCCACGTTGGCGGCGCCGCCCAGGCGTTCTTCGCGGCGCTCGATGCGCACCACGGGCACCGGGGCTTCCGGCGAGATGCGGGAAACGTCGCCGAACCAATAGCGGTCGAGCATCACGTCGCCCACGACGAGCAGGCGCACACTGGCGAGGTTGGGAGCCGCCTCGCGGCGGAAGCTGTCTGCCGCCAGCAGGCGGCTCGGGGTCAGGTTGCTCATCTTGCTCAGTTCATCACATTCAGTTCTTCGGTACGGCGCGGCGGATAGGTTTCCCAGCGGCTGCAACCCGGGCATTGCCAGTAGAACTGGCGCGCCTTGAAGCCGCAGTGGCTGCACTGGTAGCGGGCCAGCTTCTGGGTATAGCGCTGCACCAGGTTCTTCACCATCGACAGCTCTTCCCAGACGTGGGTCGGGGCGTCCATCAGGCGCGCTTCCAGCAATTTATCCAGACCCAGCAGGGTCGGGTTGCGGCGCAGCTCTTCGATCACCAGCTGTTTGGCAGCTTCCACGCCGTCGAGTTCGATGACGGCCTTGAACACGACCTCGATCAGGTCGATCGAGGACGCTTCGGCCAGGTAGGCGCGCAGCAGGTTCACGCCTTCCTGGGGGCGGCCGACCTTGCGGTAGCCGTCCATCAGGCGTCCGGCCACCAGGGCCACGTGCGGCACGCTCTGCTGCTCGACGCGGCGCCAGGTGATCAGGGCGGCCTCGGTGTCGCCCTGGGCCAGCTGCGCGTCGCCGTAGAGGATGGTGGCGCGCACGCTGGAGCGGTCGGCCTGCAGGGCCTTGTCCAGCAGGGCCATGGCCTCAACCGGCGGCAGGTGCACCAAAGCGTCCTGGGCCAGCTCGCAGTAGAACTGGGCGATTTCCTTCTGGCGTGCGCCGGCGCCGGATTCCTGCAGGCCGACGGCCACGTCGATGGCGCGGCGCCATTCTTTTTCGCGTTGGTAGATTTCCAGCAGGGCCTTGCGGGCCTGCACGGCGTAGGTGGTGTCGACCAGCAGGTTGAAGGTTTCCTCGGCGCGGTCCAGCAGGCCCGCCTTCAGGTAGTCCATGCCGAGCTCGTACCTGGCATGGGCCTTCTGCTCGCCGGGCAGGTCGGGACGCGCCAGCAGGTTCTGGTGGACGCGGATGGCGCGCTCGGTCTCGCCGCGGCGGCGGAACAGGTTGCCGAGGGCGAAGTGCATGTCGGCCGATTCCGGGTCGAGCTTGAGGATCTCGATGAAGGCGTCGATGGCCTTGTCCGGCTGGTCGTTGAGCAGGTGGTTCAGGCCCTTGAAGTAGCCGCGCGGCAGGGAGCGCGATTCGGAGACCAGTTCATTGATGTCGACGCGGGCCGCGATCCAGCCCAGGCCGAAGAAAAAGGGGATGCCGAGCAGCATCCAGATTTCGAATTCCATGTGTTCTTGTTCTGTATGTGGCGCCGCGGGGTCAGCGGGCCGGGTTCACGGCGTCCGGCGTCGGCTGGGCGTTGCCGGTGCCGGCGGCGCTCTGCAGGGCCTGGATGGTGTTCTTGTGCTGCGAGGTCTGGCGGCGCTGGCGGAACACGGTCGGGGTCAGGGCCAGGATGCCGAGGGCGGCGCCGGCGATGAAGAAGGCCAGCAGCATCAGCACCAGGGGGCCGCGCAGTTCGTAGTTGAGGAAGAAGTGCAGGTCGACTTCCTGGGTGTTCTTCAGGGCGAAGCCGAAGAACAGGACAAAAAGGATGATGCCGGCGATGGTCGAAACAAATTTCATCAGCAGTGCCCGCTGGTTGGATAGGCAAATGAGTGCACAAAGGCGAAGTGTCGCATATCCAACATGATATATGCAAAAGCCGAGGTGGCGCTGAAGCATGCATGGACGAAAAAAAAACGGCGGCCCCGAGGGGACGCCGTTTTTGTCCGCTTGCGCAGACGACTTCAGTCTTCAATGATTGGTTGCCCAACCATCGCATCCACCCGCTCGCGCAACTGCTTGCCCGGCTTGAAGTGGGGCACCCGTTTTTCGGGCACCATCACCTTGTCGCCGGACTTCGGGTTGCGGCCGATGCGCGGGGGCCGGCTGTTCAGCGCAAAGCTGCCGAAACCGCGGATCTCGATGCGCTGGCCCGTCGCCAGGGCGTTGGTCATTGCATCGAGAATGGTCTTGACGGCAAACTCGGCATCTTTCGCCACCAGCTGAGAATAACGCTCAGCCAGGCGGTTGATCAGCTCGGACTTGGTCATCTGGTCGCCTCGAAAAGGTGATTAGCCCTTGTTGTCGAATTTGGCCTTCAGCAGTGCGCCCAGGCTGGTGGTGCCCGAAGCGGCGCTGTTGTCGGCTGCCAGCTTGCTCATTGCTTCCTGGGTCTCGACATTGTCTTTCGCCTTGATCGACAGCTGGATGCTGCGAGCCTTGCGATCGATGTTGATGACCAGGGCTTCGACCTTGTCGCCCACTTTCAGGTGGGTGCCGGCGTCTTCCACGCGGTCGCGCGAGATTTCCGAAGCGCGCAGGTAGCCTTCGACTTCTTCGTTCAGCGCGATCACGGCGCCTTTCGGCTCAACCGATTTCACGGTGCCGGTGACCAGGGTGCCCTTGTCGTTCAGCGAAGCGAAGTTGTTGAACGGGTCGCCTTCCAGCTGCTTGACGCCCAGCGAGACACGCTCGCGCTCGACGTCGATTGCCAGCACGACGGCTTCCAGCTCGTCGCCCTTCTTGAACTTGCGCACGGCTTCTTCGCCGGCTTCGGTCCAGGACAGGTCCGATAGGTGCACCAGGCCGTCGATGTTGCCCGGCAGGCCGATGAACACGCCGAAGTCGGTGATCGACTTGATCGAACCCTTGACCTTGTCGCCCTTCTTGTGGGTCATGCCGAAGTCGTCCCACGGATTCGCCTTGCACTGCTTCATGCCCAGCGAGATACGGCGACGCTCTTCGTCGATTTCCAGGACCATGACTTCGACTTCGTCGCCCAGCTGGACAACCTTGTTCGGAGCCACGTTCTTGTTGGTCCAGTCCATTTCCGAGACGTGCACCAGGCCTTCGATGCCCTGCTCGACTTCCACGAACGCGCCGTAGTCGGTCAGGTTGGTGACCTTGCCGAACAGACGGGTGCCCTGCGGGTAGCGACGCGACAGACCGGTCCACGGATCGTCGCCCAGTTGCTTGACGCCCAGCGAGACGCGGTTCTTTTCCTGATCGTACTTGAGGACCTTGGCGGTGATCTCTTGACCAACCGACAGGACTTCCGACGGGTGACGCACACGACGCCATGCCAGGTCGGTGATGTGCAGCAGGCCGTCGATGCCGCCCAGGTCGACGAACGCGCCGTAGTCGGTGATGTTCTTGACGACGCCGGTGACCACGGTGCCTTCTTTCAGGGTTTCCATCAGCTTGGCGCGCTCTTCGCCCATCGATGCTTCGATGACGGCGCGACGCGACAGGACGACGTTGTTACGCTTGCGGTCCAGCTTGATGACCTTGAATTCCAGGGTCTTGCCTTCGAACGGGGTGGTGTCCTTGACCGGACGGGTGTCGACCAGCGAACCCGGCAGGAATGCGCGGATGCCGTTGGTCAGGACGGTCAGGCCGCCTTTGACCTTGCCGTTCACGGTGCCGGTGACGATCTCGCCCGACTCCATTGCTTTTTCCAGAGCCAGCCACGATGCCAGGCGCTTGGCCTTGTCGCGCGACAGGATGGTATCGCCGAAACCGTTTTCCAGCGATTCGATGGCCACGGAAACGAAGTCACCGATCTGGACTTCCAGTTCGCCCTGGTCATTCTTGAATTCGTCGACAGGAATGAAAGCTTCCGACTTCAGGCCGGCGTTGACGATCACGAAGTTGTGATCCAGGCGCACGACTTCAGCCGAAATGACTTCGCCCGAACGCATGTCCTGACGCGACAGCGACTCCTCGAACAGGGCGGCAAAGCTTTCCATACCGGTATCTTGATTGGTTGCAGTAGACATAAAGGTTATTACTCAGGTTAGCCCAGCAGGCCGGCAATGGTGCGGACTGAACTGGGGTTAGGTTGAAACACACCTGCGAAAGCGGAATTGCTTTTGCAGGCACCAACAAGGACGCCGCGCAGTGAGAATGTCATTCTGCCCACTCTCCCCTGCACGTCGTCCCGGCGAAGGCCGGGACCAAGTTTCTCAACGCAGTCGCTGCGGCGATGACTCGAGCCAACGGCGACTCATCGGACTTGGAGCAAATCATGCCAGTGGCATGGTTTGCGCCTTCGCCGGAAGTCTTCACTGCCAGTGGCAGAGAAGACGATTTGCGAAAGTATTAGTACCCTTCAAAACTCACGGATGCGCATACCACGCCAACACCTGTTCGACCGCTTCCGCAGCCGTCATGTTCGAGGTATCGAGCAGGTGCGCATCCTCTGCCGGGACCAGGGGAGCGATCGCGCGCTTGGTGTCGCGCTCGTCTCGTTCCTTCAAATCCTTCAGCAGATCGTCCATATTAGCAGAAAATCCTTTGTCAATCAATTGCTTATATCGCCGCTGAGCCCGTGCCTCGACGCTTGCCGTCAAGAACACCTTCAGTTTCGCGCCGGGAAAGATCACGGTGCCCATATCGCGCCCGTCGGCCACCAGGCCGGGGGTCTCGCGGAAGCCCAGTTGCAGGCCGTACAGGGCCTGGCGGACGGTCGGCAGGGCGGCGATCTTCGATGCCATATTGCCGACCTCCTCCGCCCGGATCGCCGCGGTGACGTTCTCGTTGTTCAGGAAGATGTCATCGCCATTGAACCGTGCCGGCAGGTGCTCGGCCAGCTTGGCGATGCCGTGCTCGTCGCGCAACTCAAGGCCGCGGCGCAGCGCCTGCAGCGCCGTCAGGCGGTACAGGGCGCCCGAGTCGAGCAGGTGGAAGCCCAGGCGCTCGGCGACCTTTGACGCGACCGTGCCCTTGCCGGACGCGGTCGGGCCGTCGATGGCGATCACGGGGATGGGATTGTTTGGCATATTGCTCTTTTTAAAACAGTTCGTTCTTGGCGATGCCCGCGAAGGCCTCGAAGTATTCCGGGAAGGTCTTGGCGACGCATTTCGGATCGTTGATCCGCATGGCGTTGCCGCGCCGCGCCTTGCCATCCAGCGAGGCCAGCGAGAAGCACATCGCCATCCGGTGGTCGTCGTAGGTGTCGATGGTAGCCGGTTTCAACTGTTCCGGCGGCGTGATACGGATGTAGTCCGGCCCCTCCTCCACTTCGGCGCCGACCTTGCGCAGTTCCGTCGCCATCGCGGACAGGCGGTCGGTCTCCTTCACGCGCCAGCTGGCGATGTTGCGCAGGGTGCTCGGGCCGTCCGCATACAGCGCGGCCACCGCGATAGTCATGGCCGCATCGGGAATGTGGTTGAAGTCCGCATCGATGGCTTTCAACACGCCGTTCGAACGCGCCTCGATCCAGTTCTCGCCGCGGGTCACGATGGCGCCCATGCGCTCGAGCGCATCGGCGAAGCGCACGTCGCCCTGGATGCTGTTCTCGCCCACGCCTTCCACGCGCACCGGGCCGCCGGCAATCGCGCCCGCCGCCAGGAAGTAGGACGCCGAGGAGGCGTCGCCCTCGACGTGGATGCTGCCCGGGGACCGGTAGCGCTGGCCCGGCTGCACGGTGAAGGAGGACCAGCCGTTCTGCTCGACCGTCACGCCGAAGCGGCGCATCAGGTTCAGGGTGATCTCGATATAGGGCTTGGAGATCAGCTCGCCGACCACGTCGATCGACACGGCATGGGTGGTGGCCATCAGCGGCGCCGACATCAGGAGCGCCGTCAGGAACTGGCTCGACACATTGCCGCGCACCGAAATACGGTTGGCTGCAATGTGGCCGCGGCGGATGCGCAGCGGCGGGAAGCCCTGTTCGCCCGTGTACTCGATCTGGGCGCCGACTTCGTTCAGCGCGTCGACCAGGTCGCCGATCGGGCGCTCGTGCATGCGCGAGACGCCGTGCAGCGTATAGTCGCCGCCGATCACGGCCAGCGCGGCCGTCAGCGGACGGATCGCGGTGCCGGCATTGCCCATGAAGAGGTCGGCCTCATGGTTCGGCAGCACGCCGCCGTTGCCGTGCACGACGACGGTGCGCTCGTCGACTTCGTCCCACCGGATGCCGAGCGAGCGCAGCGCGCCCAGCATCACCATGGTGTCGTCCGAGGCCAGCAGGTCGTGGATCGTGGTCCTCCCTTCGGACAGCGCGGCCAGCAGCAGGGTGCGGTTCGAGATGCTCTTGGAGCCAGGCAGGCGCACCGAGCCTTCCACGTGGATCACGGGTTCGAGGTCGATGTGCTGGGGGTAGTGTTTGGACTGGGTCATTCGGTATCCTGGGGTTGCGTCTGCGGCGGGGAACCGGCCTCGATGGCCTCCAACCAGGCACGGCGCGCGCGCTGCGCGTTCGCGTACACGGCTTCGAGCGCGGGCCCGTCGGCGGCGGCGAGCCGCGCGCGCAATGTAGTCAATTGTGCCAGATATGCATCCAGCTCGGTAAGCAGGGCCGCCCGGTTGGCCAGGCTGATGTCGCGCCACATCTCCGGCGAGGAGCCGGCGATGCGGGTGAAATCGCGGAAGCCGCTGGCGGCGTACTGGAACAGCAGGCTGGCGTGAGGCTTGGCGGCGATGTCGTCCACCAGCGCATAGGCCAGCAGGTGCGGCAGGTGGCTGACGGCGGCGAACACGCGGTCATGGTCTTCCGGGCTCAGGGTGTGGATGAGCGAACCGCATTCGCGCCAGGCCTTGGCGACCTGCTCGACGGCGAGCGGATCGTTTTCCGGCAGCGGCGTGAGCACGGTCTTCTTGCCCCGGTAGAGGCCGGCCATGGCCGCCTCGGGACCATTCGATTCGCTGCCCGCGATCGGGTGGCCCGGCACGAACTGGCCGAGCTTCCCGCCCAGCGCCTCGCGGGCAGCAAGCACCACGTCGCACTTGGTGCTGCCGGCGTCGGTGACGATGGTCTGCGGCTCCAGGTATGGCAGCAGCGAAGCCAGGATGGGACCGGTCTGGCCCACCGGCGCGGCAAGCAGCACCATGTCGGCGCCGCGCATCGCCTCTTCCACCGTCGTGCAGACTTCGTCGACGATGCCCAGCTCCAGCGCGCGCGCCATCGCCTGCGGATCGCGCCCGACGCCGGCCACGCTGCGTACCGCGCCGGCCGCTTTCAGCGCCAGCGCGAAGGACCCGCCGATCAGGCCGACGCCGATAACGACGAGCCGCTCGATCATCAAGCCAGGACCTTCCTGAGGGCCGCGATGAAGGTCGCGTTCTCGTCAGGCAGGCCGATCGAGATGCGCAGCCATTGCGGCAGGCCGTAGTTGCCGACCGGGCGCACGATCACGCCCTGCTTGAGCAGCGCCAGGTTCACGCGCGCGCCGGCCTGCTCGTCGTCACCGACTTTCACCAGCACGAAGTTGCCGAAGGACGGCACGAACTGCAGACCCAGCTCCTCGAATGCCGCGGTCATCTGCCGGTAGCCCTCGGCGTTGTTGCGGGCGCCCTTGTCCAGGAATTCCTTGTCGTTCAGCGCGGCGATCGCGGCCGCCTGGGCCAGCGAGTTCACGTTGAAAGGCTGGCGGATGCGGTTCATCAGGTCCGTCACCAAAGGCTGGGCGATGGCGAAGCCGACGCGCAGGCCGGCAAGGCCGTAGGCCTTGGAGAAGGTGCGCGAGACGATCAGGTTCGGGTACTTGCGCACCCACTGGCTCGATTCGAACTGGTGTTCCGGCGCCAGGTATTCGTTATAGGCCTCGTCCAGCACCACGACCACGTTGGCCGGGACCTTCTGCAGGAAGGCTTCGATTTGCGCGGCCGGGATGAAGGTGCCGGTCGGGTTGTTCGGATTGGCCACAAAGACCAGGCGGGTATCGCTTTGGATGGCGGCGGCCATGGCGTCGAGATCATGACCATAGTCCTTGGCCGGGACGACGATGGCGCGGCCGCCGACGCCCTGGGTCGCCAGCGCGTACACGGCGAAGGAATACTGCGCGTACACCACCGACTCGCCCTTCTGCACGAAGGCGTGGGCGGCGATTTCCAGGATGTCGTTGCTGCCGTTGCCCAGGGTGATCCAGTCGGCCGGCACGTCGTAGCGCGCCGAGAGCGCCGCCTTCAGTTCGAAGCCGTTGGCATCCGGGTAGCGGCCCAGGTCGGCGGCGGCCTGCGCCATCGCGGCGCGGCTCGATTCCGGCACGCCGAAGGGGTTTTCGTTCGAGGCGAGCTTGACGATCTTGGCTTCATCCAAGCCGAACTCGCGGGCGACTTCAGCGATGGGTTTGCCGGCCTGGTAGGGGGCGATGGCGCGGACGTAATCTGGACCGAATTGCGACATGATGTACTCGAATAGAAGTGGAAAGAATCAGAGACTTTGCGGGTAGGAACCCAGCACCTTGAAGAAGGCGGCGTTGTCCTTCAGCTCGGCAAGCGCGCGGGCGACGGCGGCGTCATGCACGTGGCCCTCGACGTCGACATAGAAGTAGTACTCCCAGGTGCCGATGCGCGCCGGGCGCGACTCGAAGCGCGTCATCGACACGCCGTGCCTGGCGAGCGGCGCCAGCAGGTTGTAGACGGCGCCTGCCTTGTTCGGCACGGCCAGCACGATGGCGGTGCGGTCGCGCCCCGAGGGCCCGGTTTCCAGGCTGCCGATCACGGCGAAACGGGTGCGGTTGTGCGGGTCGTCCTGGATGTGGGCCTGCACCACGCCGAGCTGGTACTGCTCGCCCGCCATCTCGCTGGCGATGGCGGCGACCGTCGGGTCCTGGCTGGCCAGGATCGCGGCTTCCGCGTTCGAGGCCACGGCGCGGCGCTCGATGCCGGGATGGTGCTGGTTGAGCCAGACCTGGCACTGCGCCAGGGCCTGCGAATGCGCGCACACGACGGTCACGCCATCCATGCTGCCGGTCTTGCTCATCAGGCTGTGGTGGACCGGGATCGAGATCTCGCCGCTGATCACGGTGGTGGTGGCGAGCAGCAGGTCGAGGGTGCGGTTGATCGCGCCCTCGGACGAGTTCTCGACCGGGACCACGCCGAAGTCGGCGGTGCCGGCCTCCGTCGCACGGAACACCTCGTCGATCGACACGCAGGGCAGCGTCTCGATGGCGCTGCCGAACTGCTGGTAGACGGCCTGCTCGCTGAAGGTGCCGGACGGTCCGAGGTAGGCGACCGTCACGCGCTTTTCCAGCGCGCGGCAGGAGGACATGATCTCGCGGAAGATGGTCTGGACGTCGCGGTCCTTCAGGGGACCCGGATTGCGTTCGGCCACGCCGCGCAGCACCTGGGCTTCGCGCTCGGGGCGGAAGACGGGGGCGTTGGTCTCGGCCTTGACGTGGCCGACCTGCTGGGCGACCTTGCCGCGCCTGCTCAGCAGATCAAGGATTTGCGCGTCGATCGCATCGATCTGTTCGCGCAGGGGGAGGAGTTTGTCGTTCATCGTTCGGTCGTTATCTATGTCGCGGGCTATTCACGCGTGCGTTGAACGCGTGGGCGGAGTGATTCAGTCCAGTGGACTGAATCACAAACGCCCACCCTACGAACAACGGACACTGCGGGCTTAACGCCCCGCGAATTCGTTCAAATAATCGACGAGGGCCTGTACGCCCTCGAGCGGCATCGCGTTGTAGATGGATGCCCGCATGCCGCCGACGGACTTGTGGCCCTTCAGTTGCAGCAGCCCGCGCGCCTTCGCGCCGGCCAGGAATTTCTCGTTCAGGGATTCGTCGCGCAGGTAGAACGGCACGTTCATGCGCGAGCGGAATTCGTGCGAGACGCGATTCTGGTAGAAGTCGTCCGCATCCAGCGCCGCATACAAGAGGCGCGCTTTTTCGATATTGATTTTCTCCATGGCCGCTACCCCGCCCAGCCTCTTCAGGTGGGCGAACACCAGCCCCGCGATATAGATCGCGTAGGTCGGCGGCGTATTGAACATGGACTCGTGCTCGGCCACGGTCTTGAAGTTGAAGGCCGAGGGGCAGATCGGCAGCGCGTCTTCCAGGAGGTCGTCGCGCACGATCACGAGCGTCAGGCCCGCCGGGCCGATGTTCTTCTGGGCGCCGGCGAAGATCACGCCGTACTTCGACACGTCGATTCTCCGCGACAGGATGTGCGAGGACATGTCGGCCACGATGGGCACCTTCGGATCGATCTCGGGCACGAAGTTGTACTCGACGCCGTCGATGGTCTCGTTGGTGCAGATGTGCAGGTAGGCCGCGCCCGGGCTGAGATTCCACGACGCCTGGGGCGGCACCCCGGTGAAGCCGCTCGCCTCGCTGCTGGCCGCCACGTTGACATGGGCGTAGCGCTTCGCTTCCTTGATCGACTTGCCCGACCACGAACCCGTGTGGACGAAGTCGATCGTCGCCGGCTGGGCGCAGCAGCCCACCAGGTTCATCGGGATGATGGCGTTCTGGCCGAGGCCCCCACCCTGCATGAACAGGATCTTGTAATTGGCCGGGACCGCCAGCAGCTCGCGCAGGTCGGCTTCCGCCTGCCTGTAGATCGAGATGAATTCCGGACCGCGGTGGCTCATCTCCATGACCGACATGCCGCTGCCGTGCCAGTCCAGCATCTCGCTGGCCGCCTGCTGCAGCACTTCCTTCGGGAGGACGGCCGGGCCGGCCGAGAAGTTGTAAACCTGGGTCGTCATGCGGTCCTTTCGTTCTTACTGTTTCTTCACTTCCTGCTGCATCTGCTGCATGCTGTCCTGCATCAGCTTGCCGAGGCGCGGATTCATGACGCGCTGGCCGATGGCCATGCCTTCGGCCGCCAGCTTCGGCGTCAGGGTCATCATCTTGCGGCCGACCGGGCTCTGGTAAAAAGCGGTCAGCTGCTTGATCTCGGCGACCGTGTAGTTGTTCGCGTACAGCGGCACCATTTCGTTGATCATATCGTCGATCATTGTCTCGTCGTTGAAGATCGCGGCGATCGATTGCGACAGGCCAGGCAGCTTCTCTTCGAACTTCGCCAGCGCTTCCTTCTTCTGCTCGTCGTTCATGCTCGTATCGGCCTGGATCATGCTGGCGACCTGCTGGCGCATCATGCCCGGCATAGCCTTCTGCATCTCCGAATACATCGCCACCATGTTCTTGCGGATCTGCATGGCGTCGAACATGGCTTTCACGGCGACGGTGGTTTGCTGCTCGGCGCCCTGCGCAGCCAAGGCAAACGAGGGGAAGGCCGCGAAGGTCGCGGCGGCGCTCAGGGCGAGGACGAATTTTTTCATGGTCTTCCTGCAGGCCGATAGGCCGGTACGGTACGAAAAAAACGGGCCGCGTCGATGCGGCCCGTCTGAAGCTTGTTTACTCCGGCGCCTGTTCGAGCTCGACCTCTTCGAGATCGGTCTCGACGATGCGCTGCAGGCCCGACAGCTTGGTGCCGTCTTCGACCGCGATCAGGGTCACGCCCTGGGTCGCGCGGCCCATCTCGCGGATCTCGGCCACGCGGGTGCGGATCAGGACGCCGCCGGTGGTGATCAGCATGATCTCGTCAGTCGCATCGACCAGGGTCGCGGCCACCACCTTGCCGTTGCGTTCCGACTGCTGGATCGCGATCATGCCCTTGGTGCCGCGGCCGTGGCGGGTGTACTCCGTGATCGGGGTACGCTTGCCGAAGCCGTTCTCGGTTGCCGTGAGCACCGACTGCTGCTCGTTCTCGGCCACCAGCAGGGCGATCACGTTCTGGCCCTCTTCCAGGTTCATGCCGCGCACGCCGCGCGCGGTACGGCCCATCGGACGCACGTCGTTCTCGTCGAAGCGCACCGCCTTGCCGCCGTCCGAGAACAGCATCACGTCGTGCTGGCCGTCGGTCAGCGCGGCGCCCACCAGCACGTCGCCCTCGTCGAGGTCGACCGCGATGATGCCGGCCTTGCGCGGGTTGCTGAAGTCCTTCAGCGGGGTCTTCTTGACGGTGCCCAGCGAGGTCGCCATGAACACGTAGTGGTCTTCCGGGAAGGTCCGGTTCTCGCCCGACAGCGGCAGGATCACGGTGATCTTCTCGCCGTCCTGCAGCGGGAACATGTTGACGATCGGCTTGCCACGCGAGTTGCGCGAGCCCTGCGGCACTTCCCACACCTTCAGCCAGTACATCCGGCCGCGGTTCGAGAAGCACAGGATGTAGTCGTGGGTGTTGGCGATGAAGAGCTGGTCGATCCAGTCTTCGTCCTTCGTCGCCGCCGCCTGCTTGCCGCGTCCGCCGCGCTTCTGGGCGCGGTATTCGGAGATCGGCTGCGACTTCATGTAGCCCGAGTGCGACAGCGTGACCACCATGTCCTGCGGGGTGATCAGGTCTTCGGTTTCCAGGTCGCTGGCGTTGTGCTCGATGGCCGAGCGGCGCTGGTCCTTGCCGTTCTCCGTGTACTCCGACTTGATGTGCGCCATCTCGTCGCTGATGATCGTCGTCACGCGCTCCGGCTTGGCCAGGATGTCGAGCAGGTCGGCGATGTGGTCCATCACTTCCTTGTACTCGTTGACGATCTTGTCCTGCTCCAGGCCGGTCAGGCGCTGCAGGCGCATCTGCAGGATTTCCTGGGCCTGCTCGTCGGACAGCTTGTACAGGCCGTCCTGCTGCATGCCGTAGTGCTTCGGCAGGTGCTCGGGACGGAAGGCTTCGATGCCACCGGCGCCGGCCAGCTCGGTACGGTTCAGCATTTCGCGCACCAGGGACGAGTCCCAGGCGCGCTGCATCAGTTCCATCTTCGCGATCGGCGGCGTCGGCGCGGCCTTGATGATCGCGATGAAGTCGTCGATGTTCGCCAGGGCGACGGCCAGGCCTTCCAGCATGTGGCCGCGCTCGCGCGCCTTGCGCAGCTCGAACACGGTGCGGCGGGTGACCACTTCGCGGCGGTGCGACAGGAAGCACTCGAGCATCTGCTTGAGGTTCAGCAGCTTCGGCTGGCCGTTGACCAGGGCCACCATGTTCATGCCGAAGGTGTCTTGCAGCTGGGTCTGCTTGTACAGGTTGTTCAGCACCACTTCCGGCACTTCACCGCGCTTCAGTTCGATGACCACGCGCATGCCCGACTTGTCGGACTCGTCGCGGATGTCGCTGATGCCTTCCAGCTTCTTGTCGCGCACGTTCTCGGCGATGCGCTCGAGCAGCGACTTCTTGTTGACCTGGTAGGGCAACTCGTCGACGATGATCGCAATGCGGCCGCCGTCCTTGCCGTATTCCTCGAAGTGGGTCTTGGCGCGCATTACCACGCGGCCGCGGCCGGTGCGGTAACCGTCGCGCACGCCCGAGACGCCGTAGATGATGCCGGCGGTCGGGAAGTCCGGCGCCGGGATCAGCTCGATCAGCTCGTCGATCGTGCACTCCGGGTTCTTCAGCAGGTGCTGGGCGCCGTTGATCACTTCCGACAGGTTGTGCGGCGGGATGTTGGTGGCCATGCCGACCGCGATACCCGAGGAACCGTTGATCAACAGGTTGGGGATACGGGTCGGCAGGACGGTCGGTTCTTTTTCCTTGCCGTCATAGTTCGGCTGGAAGTCGACGGTGTCCTTGTCGATGTCGGCCAGCAGCTCGCTCGAGATCTTGTCGAGGCGGCACTCGGTGTAACGCATTGCCGCGGCGGAGTCGCCGTCGATCGAGCCGAAATTGCCCTGCCCGTCGACCAGGGTGTAGCGCAGCGAGAAGTCCTGGGCCATGCGGACCAGGGTGTCGTAGATCGAAGCGTCGCCGTGCGGGTGGTATTTACCCATGGTGTCGCCGACCACGCGTGCGCACTTGACGTACGGACGGCTATGCGTCGTATTGCTCTCGTGCATGGAGTACAGCACGCGGCGGTGCACCGGCTTCAGGCCGTCGCGCACGTCCGGCAGAGCACGGCCCACGATCACGCTCATCGCGTAATCGAGGTAGCTCTTGCGCATTTCTTCTTCTAGGGAAATGGGAACTGTTTCTTTTGCGAATTGATCCATTGGGCGGGTCGACTGCTTTCAGGCTAATGGTTATTGAGGGAATCTCGAAAACCGTCGCGAGCGGCAGCAGTGTCGGCCGAGAAGCGCAGCTGTACGAGGAGTACAGCGAGCATCGCAAGCCGACAATGCAACGCGCAGTAGGTTTTCGAGGTTCCCTTTGACTGCAACGGATGATTCTACCATGGGGGCGTTAGTGGCAGCACAATTCCTCGGCAAAGCCCCTTTGTGGTGGGGACGGTTCCAGCATTGTCGATGTCAGCCCAGTCCGCTTGAGGTAACGTTGCAACAAAACAACATTAGTAAAATATGCTTTGTGTTTGATTTAGGTGCAGTCGTGCGTTTTTGGTGCATGTGGCAAAATGGACAGGAAATTAATTGTTTGTTTCACAATGCGAAACTGGCCCCTTCCCGAGGCATGTTATTCTCTTGACCACAACGCCCACCGCTGAGTTTCGCAAGGCATTTACCCGAAAGGAAAAAAGAACATGAATAAACTGGCAACCCTCATGCTCGCAGCTTCGGCCGCGTTCGCAGGCAATGCATTTGCCCAGAGCGATGCGCCGTATGCACCGCTGGCCACCGACATCAAGGCGCGCACCCCGTACAGCGCCTATGTGCAGGACAGCCGCGGCGTGATCGCCCGCAATCCTTTCGGCCTGTGCTGGCGTACCGGCTACTGGACCCCGGCCGACGCGGTCCCGGGCTGCGACGCGCCGCTGTGCGTCGAGCCTGAGAAACTGGAAAACGGCAAGTGCGTCGCTCCGCCGCCACCGCCGGCCCCTGCCCCGGCTCCGGTTGCAGAACCGGCACCTGCCCCGGCTCCGGCGCCGGTCCCGACCTCGGAAAAAGTGTCCTACTCGGCTGACGCTTTCTTCGATTTCGACAAGGCCGTCCTGAAGCCGGCCGGCAAGGCAGCGCTCGACGACCTGACCTCGAAGCTGGGCGACATGAACTTGGAAGTCATCATCGCCGTCGGCCACACCGACTCGATCGGCACCGATGCCTACAACCAGAAGCTGTCGATCCGCCGCGCCGAAGCCGTCAAGACCTACCTGAAGGGCAAGGGCGTCGAAGAAAACCGCATCTACACCGAAGGCAAGGGTGAGAAGCAGCCGGAAGCCGACAACAAAACGTCAAGCGGCCGCGCGAAGAACCGCCGCGTCGAAATCGAAGTCGTCGGTACCCGTACCGTCAACAAGTAATCCTTCGGGATTGCCATCCAACCCCGCCGCGGCGGGGTTTTTTTTCGTGTGCCGCAGCCCCCCTGGCCGGCTGCTGTCACAGCTGCGGACATATTTTCCGTGCGGCACTCCGTCAGCAGGCGCATTTCCAGTATTATCCAAGCTATGACTACGACTACGAACGCAGACCCGTTAGAAATCCAGAAATTCAGCGAACTGGCCCACCGCTGGTGGGACCCGACGTCGGAATTTCGTCCGCTGCATGAAATCAACCCGCTGCGCCTGGAGTGGATCAACGCGCGCGCCCCGCTGCTGGGCAAGAACGTGATCGACATCGGCTGCGGCGGCGGCGTGCTGTCCGAGGCGATGGCGCGCAAGGGCGCCAAGGTGACCGGCATCGACCTGTCCAAGAAGGCCCTGAAAGTGGCCGACCTGCACAGCCTGGAATCGGGCGTCGAGGTGCGCTACAAGCACATCGCGGCCGAAGAGATGGCGGCGGCCGAACCCGGCCAGTTCGACGTGGTCACCTGCATGGAAATGCTCGAGCACGTGCCGGACCCGGCCGCGATCGTGCAAGCCGCGGCCACGCTCGTGAAACCGGGCGGCCACGTGTTCTTCTCGACCCTGAACCGCAATCCGAAGTCCTATCTGTTCGCCGTCATCGGCGCGGAGTACGTGCTGCGCATGCTGCCGCGCGGGACACACGATTATGCAAAATTCATCACCCCGGCCGAACTGTCGCAATTCGCGCGCCTCGCCGGCCTGCAGGTCGAC
This sequence comes from Massilia agri, assembly GCF_024753255.1. Classification (GTDB taxonomy): domain Bacteria; phylum Pseudomonadota; class Gammaproteobacteria; order Burkholderiales; family Burkholderiaceae_D; genus Telluria; species Telluria agri. The sequence continues at coordinate 14,793 of NZ_JANUHA010000027.1, read as the reverse complement.
GGCATGAAGGGCCTGACCTACAATCCGCTGACCAGGATCTACTCGCTCAACAACGACACCGATGTGAACTACATGGTGGCGTGCAGCAAACCGCTTTAACCTCCGCCCGACCGCATCTCATTCACTCATGACTCTCCCGACCGTCCTGCCGGCACCGCGTGCCATCCTGTTCGACCTCGATGGCACGCTGGCCGACACCGCGCCCGACCTCGCGGCCGCCGTCAACTGGCTGCGCACCGAGCGCGGCCTGCCGCCGACCCCATACTCGGTGCTGCGCCCCACCGCCTCCGCCGGCGCACGCGGCATGATCGGCGCCGCCTTCGGCCTGGCGCCGGGCGACGATGGGTATGAAGAGCTGCGCCTGCAGTGGTTCGACCGCTACCAGGAGACCATGGCCGTGCACAGCTCACTGTTCGGCGGCGTGACCGAACTCCTGCTCGGCATCGAGCAGGCCGGCATGGCCTGGGGCATCGTCACCAACAAGCCGGCCCGCTTCACCGACCCGCTGATCCCGCAGATCGGCCTGTCGCACGCGGGCTGCGTGGTGTCGGGCGACACCACCGGCTTCTCCAAGCCGCATCCGGCCCCGCTGCTGGAAGGTGCGCGCCGCCTCGGCATCGATCCGACCCACTGCTGGTACGTGGGCGACGACAAGCGCGACGTCGAAGCCGGCGTCGCTGCGGGCATGGTGACGGTGGCCTGCAACTGGGGCTATTGCGGCGCCATCGAACCGTCGACCTGGGGCGCCGACTACCTGCTCGACACCCCGACCGACCTGCTGCAGACCCTGCGCAGCGTGGTGGAAGCGGCACGCGAAGCCGAACGCGCGGCCTGAATTCCCTGGAGCGGCCCTGCCCCAGCCGGGCCGCTTACATCTCTTTACGACTGATACAGCCTTCCGTCTAGGATTGGGACGGGCTCGCCATTAATCTACTCCTGCACGACAACACAACGTCAAACGGAGCAGAACATGGAAACCACCGCACGCACCACCACCCGCATCCACCCCCTGATGGCCGCAGCCGCCGCCTCAGTCGTCATCGTCAGCCTGACCGGCGCCGCCGCCATTACCGGCCTGCTGCCGACCTCGAAGAGCGCCCCGGAAGCGCAGGCCGCCCTCGCCGCCTCGCCCTACGCCGGCATGGTGCCGATGACGAATGCGCAAGGCCAGGTGGTGATGGTGCCGGCAGCCGCCGTGCAGGCCGCGCCGGTGGCGCCAAGCGCACTGGCCGCCACCCCGGTGACGCCGCAACTGGCCACCCAGCTGGCCGCCGGTACCGCGCCGATCGCAGCCCAGCCGGTCGCCTACGCCCAGCCCGCACCGCAGCCGGCGCCGGTGGTGATCAAGGAAGTCATCAAGGAAAAGCCGGTCGTGAAGGTGGTCGAGAAGACCCGCGTGGTGCACGCGAAGCCGGCCGAACCGCGCTACTACCCGCAGCAGGCTCCGGCTCCCGCACCGGCCCAGCCGAACTATGTCGGCATCGGTACCGGCGCCGTGATCGGCGGCCTGATCGGCAACCAGATCGGCGGCGGCAACGGCAAGAAACTGGCGACGGTCGCCGGCATCATCGGCGGCGGCATGATCGGTAACGAGATCGCCAACCGCAACCGCTGATCCCTTTCGTCCCTACTGGAAACCGCAGGCGCTTGTTCAGCCTGCGGTTTTTTTACGGAAGATGCAGACGATGATGTCGCTCGGGAAGATCTTGAGCACGGGGATCGCGCATATGATCGCGATGTACTGCACCCACAGCGACAGCAGCGGCACCTTGCCGACACAGCTCAGGCGCTCGCGCAGGCCCTTGGCGCGCAGGGCCGGCAGCTCGGCGCTGTCGACCAGATCGAAGCCGCGTCCGGCAACCAGCTTCGACAGGTTGTCCGGGCTGAAATAGTGCACGTGCGGCGACGGCAGGTCTTTCTGCCACAGGCGCTCGAAGGGCGTGCGCCAGCCGAAGCGGGCGATGACCTTGGACAGGCGGTAGAAGAAACCGCGGCTGCTGGGCAGGTTGAGGATCAGGATGCCCTCCGGATTCAGGCGCTGCCTGCAGTCGTCGAGGGCGCTGCGGATATCCGGGATGTGTTCGATGACGTCGTTGAAGACGATGACGTCGAAGCGCTCGTCCTCGCGCAACACGTCGGGGAAGAAGCCGGCCCGCACCGGCAGGCCACGCGCCGCGGCACGTGAACCGACTACCGCATCCGGCTCGACCCCGAGCACGTCGAAATCGTCGCGCGCACTTTCCAGGAACCAGCCGTGGGCGCTGCCCACGTCGAGCAGGGTGCGCCTTCCCGGCCGCACGTGCCGCTTGGCGAACTGGACAATGGCGCGGAAGTTCTCGAGGCGCAGCGCCTTCAGCCCGGCTTCGCGTTCGGCTTCGTTGAGTTCGAGACCGGTGTGCTGGTTGATAGCGACGGACAGATCCGCGCTTTCGTAATGACACGCCGGACAGGTCGCATGCCATGACGCGAGCCCAGCCATCTTGGTGTTACCACAGACGATACAGACCATTCCCATTTCCTTGTCGAAGAATCTGAAGAAGACCGTGAAGCCGGGCCATGATATTGCAATTTTCATATGCTGTGCGACTATTCTTTGACCACTTGACATCACAGGTGGTTTCAGCAGTCAGGCTGCGCGCGGCGACAAATTGGAGTACAATGAAGGTTCTCTCGTTGGGGGCGACCTGGTTTCGACGTGGGTTGCAAAGCAGCGCAGGGCATACCGAGGACTGGTTACCTCGTAAATACATCCAGAAATCAATAACTGCAAACGATAACTCGTACGCACTCGCAGCTTAATTGCTGCTAGGTCCACAACACCTCGCCCCTGGGGTGTGCCGCAAGGCTCGTGGACTCATTTACAGGGGCTCGCAGTAGGCCGGGTCACTTGGTCGACTGTTAAATAATAGGTGACTCGCCTGTCCAAAGGGTGCACATCCCCGTTGTCCAGGTTAAATTAATTGATAGTGCTAAGTATGTAGAACTGTCTGTAGAGTGCTTGCGGACGCGGGTTCGATTCCCGCCGCCTCCACCAACAAACACTCCAACGCGGTTTGACCGCGTCCAAGAACCCGCCTTCGTGCGGGTTTTTTACTATGGGGAGTCGTGTAAGTTGGGGTAACATAGTCCAACAACATCCAGACTCTAGCGGGGGTAACTCGCGGGGTAACTGGATTACCCTAAAAACTGTTACCCCCATCATGCCGCTGACCGACACGACGATTCGCAACACTAAGCCCGGCGACAAGCCGGCGAAGCTCTTCGATGAGCGTGGCCTGTTCCTACTTGTTACCCCTGGTGGGGGTAAGTGGTGGCGCTTCAAGTACCGTTTCGAGGGGAAAGAGAAGCTCCTTTCCTTAGGCACCTACCCTGATGTGACCTTGAAAGATGCGCGAGAGCGGCGCGACAACGCACGCAAGCTGTTGGTCGATGGCATCGACCCAAGCCACAGCCGCAAAGCCAGCAAGTCGATGCGGCTAGAGCAAGTCGCCAACAGCTTCGAGCTGGTGTCGAGAGAGTGGTACGAAAAGCACTCGCCCAATTGGGTAGAAGCGCACGGCAGCCGGATCATCCGCCGGCTCGAGCGAGACATTTTTCCGCACATCGGCTCTAAGCCTGTTGGTGATATTACGGCACCGGACCTGCTGCAGGTCTTGCGCAAGATCGAGGCCCGCGGCGCTCTCGAAACAGCCCATCGTGCATTGGGCAACTGCGGACAGGTGTTCCGATACGCCGTTGCGACCGGCCGCGCTGTCCGCGATCCAACAGGTGACCTACGAGGCGCCCTTCCCCCGGTTAAAGGCGAACACTTCGCAGCCGTTACCGAGCCGGCACAGGCCGCGCAGATCCTACGTGCGATCGCTAAATACCAAGGCTCAGCCGTTGTGTCATGCGCCCTACGCCTGGCGCCGCTGGTGTTCGTTCGACCCGGTGAACTGCGCGGCGCGGAGTGGGCCGAGATCGACCTTGATGCAGCAGAGTGGCGCATCCCCGGAGCCCGGATGAAGCTGGGTATCGACCACATCGTGCCCCTATCGGCCCAGGCCACGGCAATTCTTCGCGAGATCCAGCCGTTGACCGGCGCCGGGCGCTATGTGTTCCCGAGCGCGCGCACATCGACCCGGCCAATGAGCGACAACGCGATTCTGGCGGCATTGCGTCGCATGGGCATCGCAAAGGAAGAAATGAGCGGCCACGGTTTCCGAGCAATGGCGCGCACCATCCTAGACGAGGTAATGGGCGTGCGTCCTGACCTGATCGAGCACCAGCTCGCGCATGCCGTTCGCGATGCCAACGGCCGGGCCTACAACCGTACTGCTCATCTGCCGGCACGGCGGGAAATGATGCAGCAATGGGCGGATTATCTTGATCAACTACGAGCTATTAAAGCCAATAATTAACGTAGGTAAATTATGCAAAATCTCGAACCAGTGATGACGGAACTCTTGGATAGTGAAGCAAGACATTCAGGCGACACCGTTCCAATAGGTATGCGCACGCCTGTTACTGAATGTGGCGCAGTGATATCAGCTCTTTGCGACATATGGGATTTATGGAGTTTCGGAGAAAAAAATGAGTTTATGGATGACATATTCACGCCTCTCTGGAATGAAGAAAACACCAGTGGAGAATTTCAGATCGACCAAATAGAGATTGCTGAAAATATGACAGAATGGGAGGGAAAGCCACTGACTCCTGGCTTTAAGGAGGCACTCACGCAAATTGCTGTCGGCATGACAGCCTGCGCTTTCGCCATCCAAGCGTTCAAGGCTGAAAAGAATAGTCTCGAGGCCTGGTCATATACTTGCGAGGCAAAGCGATGGCTCGGCGTACTGCAAGGAACCATCGCTGGAAGGTCTATGGAACAAGGCTTGGAATTGAATAAGTTTTCGCTAGCTGGCCTCGATGCCAGACACAGTGAAAATAGAAAGATGAAGGCAGACGTCTTTTCTTGGTGCGACAAAAACATGCGGAATTACAAAAGCATGGATAGCGCTGCCGAAGCCATCGCAGGGAAACTAGTTCCAGTTACATTTAGGACTGCCAGGTCATGGATTGCAGATTGGAAGAAAAAACAGTCTACTGGTACACCGTAGCAGCTGCGGGCAGAACGCCATATTCGTCGGCAAAGTGTAATGTAAGCCGGCATAACTTACAGTGAAGCAGCACACCGGCTGTTCACGAATGATCGGAAATACCAAGATTGCCCTGTCGGTCCAAGTTTGGACCTTAGTACACAGGAGTAATCAAAATGCATCACCTTCCAGAAACCGGTTTTCTCCGACTCCCTCAAATCATCGGTGACAACAGCGCACACCCGCCCGTCCCGGCCGTCGTGCCGGTCTGCAAGTCGACGTGGTGGGCCGGCGTAAAGTCCGGCCGCTTTCCATCTCCAGTTAAAATTGGGCCGCGCACGACGGTCTGGCGCGTCGAGGACATCCGAGCTTTCATCGAGCGCGGTGTTTGATGATGACGACGCACGCGCCAAACGAAAACGCTCCTGGCCAGGGGAGCGCTTATCAGAATCAGGCTGGGGGGCCTGCACCGTCCACACAAAAGGTGGTCGACTGCGGAACTGAGAATATCACGGCCGTGTGTCGAGAGCTACGCGAAGCCGGTGTTGAACTTCGCGCAGCTGACGGGCGCACTCAACTAGAAACCCTCCGCCGCGCATTGGAATACCGGGGTGATCGCGGTCTCAACACCTACGAAGGAACTGCGGCCGGGTATCTCCGATTCGCCACAAGAATCTTCAATCTCAAAGAGCAGTGGAATATTTACACGCTCAGGGAGGACGTAATCGGCCCCGATGGGCTGCTGCATAAGGGCGTGGCGCGCTATGTATTGCTTGGCCGTCGCCACGACTTGAAGAAGGCGGCGGCCTCGCCGACCGAGCCCGGGGGCGGCGCATGACGGCCCGCCAACTCTCCGTGAAGAACTGGAACACTTTCCAGCACTACGCCAAGCGAAACCCGCCTTGGATCAAGCTGCACCGAGCCATCCTGGACGACTACGCATTTTGCTCCCTGCCGGACGTCTCGAAGGGACACCTCATGCTGCTGTGGCTGTTCGCCAGTCAGAACAACGGCGTGGTGCCTTACGACGTCCCGTTCCTCGAGCGGAAGCTCTTCGTCACCGGGCTGGATCTCGATCGACTGATCGGGGCTGGGTTTCTGACCGACGCCGCGCCAGCGCACCGTCAGCAGGAGGCTAGGACATGACAGACATGCAAGTCGCTAGCGGCGTGCTAGCAACGTGCTCTTTATTGACACGGGTCTCAGAAGAGCACGCTAGCCCCTGGGATGCATCTCAAAAGAGAAGAGTTAACCCAGAAAACCCGCCCAGCCAGGCGGGCGCCGGTTCCGGCCCTCTCATCCTCCGGCCTTATCAATCCGCCGCGGTCCAAAACCTCCGTCGTGCCCTGGCTGGAGGGATCACCCGCGAAATGCTCTGCAGCCCGACCGGCAGCGGTAAAACCGAGATCGGCATGGCACTGGTCCGCGGCGCCCGAGCGAAGCATAAGCGCGTTATCTTCCTATGCAACCGCGTGCACCTAGTCGAGCAGACGGCGCGCCGCTTCACCAAAGCCGGTATTGCGCACGGGATCATCCAAGGCGAGAACACTGCCCGGGTGTACGAAAGCGTGCTGGTGGCCAGCATCCAGACGGTGGTCCGGCGCGGCCTTCCCGACGTCGATCTGATCATCATCGACGAGGCGCACACGGTGGCCGGCTCGAAGGAGTACCGCGCGGTGATCGCTGCCGCCAAAGGTGTACCGGTGATTGGCCTGTCGGCCACGCCATACGCCCGAGGCCTGGGCAAGCACTACGACGAGCTGGGCGGGGCGCTGTTCCAGCATATGACGGTGGCGGCGACCATCCCGGACCTGATCGAGGCCGGCTACTTGGTCGACTGCGATGTGTACGCGCCGAGCGAGCCGGACATGACCGGCATCAAGCAGGCGCGCAACCCATCCGGAGAGATGGACTACACCGACGCCGACGTCGCACGCGCGGTCAACAAACCGGAGCTGGTGGGCGACATCGTGACGCACTGGCTGCGCCTGGCCGCTGGCACGCCGACGGTCTGCTTTGCAGCGAACATCGCCCACAGCAAGCACATCGTCGAGCGCTTCCAGGGGGCCGGGATCAGCGCCGACCACATCGACTGCTATACCGACACGGAAGAGCGCCGCAAGATCCTGCACCGCATGGAGACTGGCGAGACCATGATCCTGTCGAACGTGGGCATCCTCGCCGAGGGCTGGGACTTCCCGGCGTGCCGCACGCTGATCCTGGCACGCCCGACGCGCTCCCTGATCCGCTACATCCAGATGGCTGGGCGGGTGCTGCGCCCGCACGCCAGCAAGGACCGCGCACTGATCCTCGACCATTCCGGGTCAGTGGTGCGCCTCGGCTTCCCGACCGACGAGTTTCCGCTCGAGCTCGACGACGGCTCGCCCAAGGATGCGAAGGGCGGCCAAAAGGAGCGAGAGAAGCAACTGCCGAAGGCCTGCCCGTCCTGCAGCTACGTCAAGATCGTGCACAAGTGCCCGGTATGCGGGTTTGCGCCGGAGCGCCGATCGGACGTACAGACCCGCGCCGGCGACTTGGTGCCGCTAAAGAAGAAACCCAAGGCGTCGAAGATAGACAGGCAGGAGTTCTATTCGCAGCTGCTCGGACTCGCGCAAGAGAAGGGGCGGCAGCCGGGATGGGTGGCACATCGATACCGGGACTACTTCGGCGTCTGGCCTCGGGGTTTGCGGGACGCTCCGGCGGCGCCCGGCGAGGCGGTGCTCGGCTTTGTGAAGCACCTGCAGATCAAGGCAGCGAAAGGAAAGGGAGCGCGCCATGCAGGGGGTTAAGACTCGGACCGCCGACGAAGCGGTCGGCCGCTGGCCCGGCATCCTCCAGCAGCTAGGCGTCGACCCGGCTTTCCTCGGTAAGAAGCATGGCCCTTGCCCGATCTGCGCCGGCAAGGACCGGTACCGGTTCGACGACAAGGCCGGCCGGGGGACGTGGATCTGCTCGCATTGCGGGTCGGGCGACGGCTTCCAGCTGCTGCAGAAAGTGATGGGGTGGTCGTTCAGCGAGGCCGCCAAGCAGGTCGACCAGATCGTCGAGACGGTCCAGCCTGGGTCGATCGCACCAGAGCGTACCCAAACCAGTAAGCTTCGCGCGCTGAACCAGGTGTGGAAGACCAGCAGGGCGGTCGTGCATGGCGACCCAGTGTGGCGGTACCTAAGCCGGCGCCTGGGCATCGAGACGGTTCCGCTTGGCCTCCGCTTCCACCCTGAGCTGCGGTACACCGACGAGGCCGGCGTCGATCTGGGTCGCTTTCCGGCAATGCTCGCCCGTCTGCAGTACCCGCACGGCACCGGCGCGTCGATCCACCGCACCTACTTGACTGACGACGGCGAGAAGGCGCCGGTGCCGCAGCCGAAGAAGATCATGGCCGGCAAGCCCTTGAGTACGGCCGCTGTAAGGCTGGGTGGAGGCGGGGCGACTCTCGGCATAAGCGAGGGTATCGAAACGGCTCTGGCGGCCTCTATTCGCTTCGGCATGCCGGTTTGGGCCGCGACCAATGCGGTACTGCTGGAAGCTTGGGTGCCGCCGCAGGGCGTGGAGCGCGTGCTGATCGCCGGCGACAACGACGCCAGCTTTACCGGGCAGGCGGCTGCGTTCGGGTTAGCACGCCGGTTAGCAAAGAAAGGGCTGGTTGTGGACGTCCAGATCCCGGACGGGATCGGAAGGGATTGGGCCGATGTTAGCGTCTAAACAATTCCTCCGTGATTTCGCCTACATCGCCAACCTGTACGGCTGGGACGCCGACGACGTCGAGGATGCCAAGGCGCAGACCGGGGCGCACCCTGAGCTAAGGTTGTACTGGACACAGCTCGCCGCGGCGCACCGTGCCGGATACAAGCAGAGCCGCGACAACAACTACATGCGCCTCGGCCGGTGGCTGCAGCGTCAGGAAATCTATGTGCATGCGTTTCCTACAACGTGATAACCGAAAGGCAAGCAACATGAACATCATCAAAAACGAAATCAATGGCCTCATGGTCGACCTACACGAGATCGCCATCGCCGATACACTGCCCTACTTCTGCCCTGAAGCTCCGGGCCGCGCTGCTCGAGCAGATTGAAGCTGTGTGGCCGGTGATCACGGACGAATCGACGATAAGGCTAGTGACCTGATCGATTGCTCTTGCCCTACAGCATCGGGATAGTGGGGTGATCGCCCGTCCCAAACTCGTCGATATCGGCCTGCAGTGAAACCGTCCCGCGCACAAATGCATGACAAAAAAGGAAACTATGGAACCTTATAATTCGCCTGCCCCCGCATTATCGGCGCCAACCGCCTGCCCTTCGCCAGGGCATTCGAGCACGTGGGTAGGCATGCTGCCCGGCCAGCAGGGCCATCTCCTCGAGCTAATCCGCAACGTTTAAGCTGTGGCACCTAACTTTGAACTCTAAGATCGCACGATGAAAATTCCCGATAGCTTTGAAGAATTTGAGGAGCAATGTAAGGGGTACAGGGGCTGGCATGGTCGTATGCCTCGATTACCTACCCCTCCTGCGCCAGAGCCAGGGCTAGGCTTTCTCGACCGGCTGCGATGGCATCTGCGTGAGTACTGGTGTCCAAAGTCTAAAGAGGAGCGGCTCCTCATTAAACTCGCGAAAAAGCGATGGGACTAACAGGCGAAGATCATCTGAGGAAAGACTATTATGCTCTAGATAATGATGGTCGGTCGTGGTCCTGAGATCGTATGAAGCCACGTAAACACTGGTTTGCGCACTAACCACTGTGCTAACCTAACTGCGCTAACTCTAAGCTCTTTCAATTCACGACCTTGGCACACGGTGTATCCTGAACTGTTTGATACAAACTAAGTCAAGTCAGCTAAGGTTTGTATCAGCTACAGGCCTCAAGCAACGAAAGCTTCAGTAGCCGGCTTCACGATGCGCATCACGCTTGCCCTTGAGATCCCGTAGGTGCGCGCTAAAGCACTGATTGATTCACCCGCACCGCCCTGATACCGTTTTATTATGGCCTCGCGTTGATCGGCTGTAGTGCTAACCGGACGCCCGAGTGTCTTGCCCTCTGCTTTCGCGCGCATAAGACCGGACTGTGTGCGCTCAACCAATAAGTCACGCTCCATCTCAGCAACAGCTGCCAACATGGTTAGCATCAACTTACCTGCGGCGCTTGTCAGGTCGAGCTTCCCTAGTTGCAGTACGATCACCTCAATACCCCGGGTGGCCAGCATCTTGATCGTCGTGCCGACGTCTTGCGCATCGCGGCCCAGTCGGTCGAGCTTCGTAACCACTAAGGTTTCGCCGTCACGAATGTGGCCAAGCATCTTGGAGAACTGCGGCCGTCGCAACGCTGAGATTTTGCCCGATACTCCTTCATCCGCATGCCAGTAGTCGATATCGTAGCCGGCTGCCTCGATCTCCAAGCGCTGGTTCTCTGCCATTTGTTCCTTTGTGCTGACCCGACCGTATCCAAAAACTGCCATGTTCTTACCTTTGCCATTGTTTATCAGCGGTATTACTGTTCATTAACCCAGATCATACATATGGACATGTTCAAAAGTCAAATAGGTATTTTTTGAACACCTCCCTTTAGTTCATGTTGGACATGTGCAAAAACGGTCGTTTTTGACAAATTTGCCTTACCTAACCGACCCATACTCCAAAAGTAATAAGTTGTTTTTTTGCAAAAATGGTGACAGTTAGACCTGATGATGTGTAAATTGTAATTACAAATTGATATTTACAGGGGATCTTCATGAAACTGATGACCACAGTAGTTTGCTGCACTTTGATTGTCATGCCTGCGGCAGCTGACGAACCAAAGCTCTCACCTGAACAGGCAACTAAAGTTGCAGAATTGCAAGCACAGGCTGCAGTGATGAATGCGGAAGCTGCAGTCCTAAAAGCCCAGGGCGAATTAAGAAGTGCCAAGCTTTCTGCATTTTCTACTGAGATCGGAAAAGAGATTAAAGGTCTTAGTGGCCAGGTTTCTGGAGGTAATAACATCGATATGGCGTTGTATGCTTCTACTAGAAGTGCTTTACAGCAGCTCATCGTCAAACTTTGTTCGGACATTGGAAAAGATCAAGTTTTCGTTACAAACGCAGACGTTGCAGATGCTGTCTCTCGTCATACTGCGTTTGTAAATTATTGGAATTGGATGGAAACCCAGTTAACTGAAACAAAAGCGAACTTGGATGATTCTTACGACGCAATTCGCACCGGAAAAACGAAAGGCGCTGTTGGGGCTGGGTTGTCATCGGCTTTGTTCGCTTTAGATGCCGCCGGGGCTGTTATTAAGGGTGTAGCGGGAATAGCCACACTTTTTAAATCAGAAATAACTGTGAGCGAGAAGGCGACAGATCTAGTTACTCTTGCAGAGGTTGAGTCCGAACTATCTACCCAAGCAGACTGCAAGACTAGAGATATAGTTTTTGTTGACGAAGCACATTCTGTCTTAGAGAGCAATGTTGACGGTCTTATGAAAGGCTCAGGCGCCCTCCGGGCCAAATTAGCTGAAGTGCGCATTTCGCGAGAAAAATTGAAAAAGTTACGAGGCGATGAGAAAGCAGTCAAAACGCTAACGAAAAAAAATAACGCTGAGAAATCTTCAATTCTTGAGAAAGCAGATGCTATCCTTGCTGAAAGTGCCAAATTAGAAACTGTTGTCGAGTCGTTTCAAACGGCATTAAATACGGTTGACGCTACTAGCGGTTTGTCCCCGCTAGTAGCTGCTGCAAAGAATGAAAGGATTTACAACGCGATGCTTGTTGATAAGCGTAAGCAACTCCGCATCGCTGTACTCCGCTCTAGCGCAAACTCTATGACAAAAAAGCGTTTGCTCTTCAACGACCAAGTTGCATATGCTGGCGGCGTTGCATTGCGCGCCACTATTGTTGATTCAGATGGCAAGCGGAGCCTTGACTCAACATATTTTATTCAGTCTCCTTGGACGAAGATCGAGTTTAAGCCTGAAGGCAAGGTTTTAATGAGTAACCTGCCATAAACTTAGATATTCTCACTCCTACGACATGCGACATCCGGCGAGGTTTGAATCATGGACTATGAGCAGGCAAGATTGGCAAAGAAAGTTTTAACTTTTGAATTGAATGACAATTCAACTGTGTTGAGAAAATCTCGGCCATTTAGCATGCGTAGGAGCTCAATTGCTTTAGGGATTGCAGTAGAAACAAATACTTATAAAGTTGCAATCCGGGTTACTTCACTAGATGATTTAGATAATCATGAGCGTCAAATAATCAGAAAATTTGACGATGATGAAATAGACGTGAGGGAGACCGGCATCATTACTCCTGCTGCGCGGAGTGTATATATAGGTTGCTCAATTTCCCACCAAGATTCTGGTTCAGGAACTCTTGCCTGTGTGGTGCAGGATAGAAAAACCAGAGAGAAACTGCTTCTTTCTAATGATCACGTGCTAGGACCAACAGGAGGTGCTCGTTTGCGAGCAGCCGTTTTGCATCCTAGTTACGAGATGGGAGGACGTTTGGCAGATTCGGTGGTTGGAAAACTAGTTAAAAGTGCGCCGTTGAAGCGCGACGGCAGCATAAATTTTGTGGACGCGGCAGTCGCTTCAATAGCCCCAGGTGTTCAACTTAAAGATCATGGAACACCATTCGAGTATCGGCCAGATAAACCAATCATCCGTGTACGTCAGCAAACTAGGGTTGCAAAGCTTGGCAGTAGAACGGGCTTGACTACCGGTTTCGTCAAATGCGTTGATCTTGACGATATCCGGGTTCGTTACCCGACCGGAAGTGCTCGCTTTAACGATCAGATAGAAGTACTAACAAATTTCGCTCAACGTGGAGACAGTGGATCTATGGTTGTTGAGCACGAAACTGGAGCTCCGATCGGGTTGATATTCGCAGTTGACGAGAAGGGTGCTACCTATGTGACACCGCTTGAACTGGTGTTAGACGCGCTAAAGGTGGATTTGATATAGCTAACATTCTCTCCGATTGTCGTTATAGGTAAATTTTGGCGGCCTAACAGTTCGTCTATTACCTCCATAGAGATTCCACGGTCGCACAAATACCCTATTGCCCAATGCACGCCGTGAAGCCGCTCCAACTCAAGTGCTATTGCTAGTGTCATGTCGGTCATATTTTTCCTTTCGATGAGGGTTAGCACAGAATATCTCGTTTGCTGGACTACTATTTGAGGTGGATCAAGGACATCTATGATGGTAAGAGCTTGTGCCGTGATGTACGTTCGGATGTCTACAGAGAGCCAAGACTACTCGACAGATCATCAGCGAGCCATGATCCATCAGTATGCTGCGGCCAACTGTATGCCCATCGTTCGCGAATACGTCGATGATGGAAAAAGCGGTTTGGATATCAAGCGTAGATCTGGCCTACTATCCTTAATGCAAGCCGTTCAATCTCCGCAACCAGACTTCACACACATCATCGTGTTTGACGTGAGTAGGTGGGGCCGCTTCCAAGACATCGATGAAGCGGCTTACTACGAACACAAATGCCGACGTGCCGGTATTAAAGTCGTCTACTGCGGCGAGAAATTCTCAGATGACACAGGCCCCTACGCTGCTCTTCTCAAGAGCATAAAGCGGATCATGGCAGCCGAGTACAGCCGTGAACTATCCGAAAAGGTCTTTATTGCTCAGTCACGGTTCATTGAAATGGGGTTCAAGCAAGGTGGCTTGGCTGGGTATGGCTTCAGGCGCTTGGCGGTTAAGGCTTGTGGGGCGCCGCGAGCGATTCTAGAGCATGGCGAAGGCAAGATCACTCTTACCGATCGCGTTGTTTTAATTTGGGGACCCGATAACGAGGTCGGAACTATTCGTAGAATCTACCGGCTATACCTCGAGGACGGGATGAGCGAAGCGGGACTCGCCCGCCTGCTAAACAACGAGCATTTGCCCAGCGAACTTGGTCGTCCATGGACCCAGGTCATGATTAATTCGATCCTAACGAACGTTAAGTATTGCGGCTCCCTAGCCTACAACCGTCGGTCCTGTAGGCTCTCAACGCCAAGAACCCGAAACAGTCAGGACAAATGGATAGTAAATGCCGGGGCGGTCGCACCAATCATCGATGCAGAAATGTTCTTAGAAGTGCAGGAAGAGCGCGCGCGGCGGCAAAGACGGTATGGACACGAGGAGTTGCTCAACCTGCTGCGAGATTGCCAAGCTCGCCATGGCAAGGTCACAGCGTCAATAATCGCTGCCGACCCAGCAATGCCAGATCCGCAACTGCTCGTTCGTTCCTTCGGATCACTGATCAAGGCGTACGAAGCGGCCGGCCTACCGCGGACGAGGTCTTACGCATTCGTCGAAACTAAGCGAGTACTAGCGCGTATGCGAGAGGAGCTACTAGTGAAAGTCATCGAGCTGGCTGACGCCGCTGGAGCAGCAGTCGAACATACCTATGAACCTTTCGTCATAACACTCAACGGCAGCCTCGTCGTGAAGGTCGACGTGGTCCCTCCACGTACGCCACGCCGCGGTCTGCGTAATTGGCGCATTGCACCGGATAAGGGTGTTGACTTCTGCATCGTCGGACGGTTCGTACCGTCAGAGGCCATTTGCGACTACTACCTGGTGCCAGCGACTGTACTCACATCGGGCCCGATTTACCTCAAAGAGTCGAATCTCCACCAATATTCGGCTCATAGGTATTTCGCTCTTGTAGACATGTTCGGTCTTGTCTCGCAAGCCTGACAAAGTGGCGCCGTGAGACAGCCCAGCCTTATGAAAGCGGCTATT
>NZ_JANUHA010000026.1 GCF_024753255.1 Massilia agri | reverse complement strand
CCCCCCCCCCCCCCCCCCCCCCCCCCCCCCCCCCCCCCCCCCCCCCCCCCCGGCCACATCGCAGCAAAGAAAAATAAACAGGTAACACGACCATGGCACTACTCCAAATCGCCGAACCCGGCATGTCCACCGCCCCGCACCAGCACCGCCTGGCGGTCGGCATCGACCTGGGCACCACCAACTCGCTGGTTGCCACTGTCCGCAGCGGCAGCCCGGAAGTGCTGAGCGACGAGGACGGCCGTCCGCTGCTGCCGTCGGTCGTGCGCTACCTCCCCAACGGCAATGCCAACATCGGCTACAAGGCGCAGGCGCACCAGACCACCGACCCGAAGAACACGGTCGTCTCGGTCAAGCGCTTCATGGGCCGGGCTTTGGCCGACATCGCCCACGCCGAGAACCTGCCCTACGATTTCGTCGATGGCCCCGGCATGGTGCAGATCAACACCGTGGCCGGCGTGAAGAGCCCGGTCGAGACCTCCGCCCAGATCCTCGCCACCTTGCGCCAGCGCGCCGAGGATTCGCTCGGCGACGAACTGGTCGGCGCCGTCATCACCGTGCCGGCCTATTTCGACGACGCCCAGCGCCAGGCGACCAAGGACGCGGCCCAGCTGGCCGGCCTGAACGTGCTGCGCCTGCTGTCCGAACCGACCGCCGCCGCCATCGCCTACGGCCTCGACCATGGCAAGGAAGGCATCTATGCGGTCTATGACCTCGGCGGCGGCACCTTCGACATCTCGATCCTGAAGCTCTCCAAGGGTGTGTTCGAAGTGCTGTCCACCGGCGGCGACTCGGCCCTGGGCGGCGACGACTTCGACCACCGCCTGTTCTGCTGGATCGTCGAGCAGGCCAAGCTGGCGCCGCTGTCCGAAGTCGACACCGCCACCCTGATGGTCAAGGCGCGCCAGGCCAAGGAACTGCTGTCGACCAATGAAGAAACGACGATCGAGGCGATCCTGAAGTCGGGCGAAATCGTGCAGGTGACGATCACGGCGCAGACCTTCGCCGAGATCACCAAGCACCTGGTTGCCAAGACCATGAATGCGATCCGCAAGGCCATGCGCGACGCCGACGTTTCAGTCGAGGACGTCGACGGCGTGGTCATGGTCGGCGGCGCCACCCGCATGCCGCACGTGCGCCGCGCGGTGGGCGACTTCTTCCACACCATCCCGCACGCGAACATCGACCCGGACAAGGTGGTGGCGCTGGGCGCGGCCATCCAGGCGAACCTGCTGGCCGGTAACCGCGCCGAAGGCGACGACTGGCTGCTGCTCGACGTGACCCCGCTGTCGCTCGGCATCGAGACCATGGGCGGCCTGGTCGAGAAGATCATCCCGCGCAATTCGACGATTCCCTGCGCCCGTGCGCAGGAATTCACCACCTTCAAGGATGGCCAGACGGCCCTGGCCGTGCACGTGGTGCAGGGTGAGCGCGAACTGGTCTCCGACTGCCGCTCGCTGGCGCGCTTCGAGCTGCGCGGCATCCCGCCGATGGCGGCCGGCGCGGCGCGCATCCGCGTGACCTACCAGGTCGACGCCGACGGCCTGCTGTCGGTCTCGGCGCGCGAAACCCGTTCGGGCGTGGAGGCGTCGATCACCGTCAAGCCGTCCTACGGCCTGGGCGACGACGAAGTGGCGCGCATGCTGCAGGATTCCTACACCTCGGCCCAGGGCGACATGCAGATGCGCGCACTGCGCGAAGAGCAGGTCGAGGCCGAGCGCATCCTGCTGGCGACGCAGTCGGCGCTGGATGCGGATGCCGAGCTGCTGAGCGATGCGGAGCAGGACGAAGTCGCGAAGCTGGTGCATGGCGTGCGTGACGCCATCCATCGCTCGAACGACGCGTCGCTCGAAGCGGGGCAGCGCCAGGACGGGCTGCACGCGGCGGTGCAGGCGCTGGCCAAGGGCACCGAGGAATTCGCGGCGCGCCGCATGGACAAGAGCGTGCGCAAGGCGCTGGCCGGCAAGTCGCTGGACGAGGTCTAGTAGGGTGGTCGGCTTCGCCGACCGCGCGTTCAACTTGGGTATGCGCCGCCACGGATCGACCGTGAGTTGGACGCGCGGACGGCAGAGCCGCCTTTCGTGGCCCGGTCCACCCAACAAAAAACATACAACTGAGGTTATCAAGTGCCACAAATCGTCATCCTCCCCCACCCAGTCTTCTGCCCTGACGGCGCCGTGCTGGAATCCCCGGCCGGCAAGTCGATCTGCGACGTCCTGCTGGAAAACGACATCGAGATCGAACACGCCTGCGACCGCGTCTGCGCCTGCACCACCTGCCATGTGATCGTGCGCGAAGGCTTCGACTCGCTGAACGAGCAGGAAGAAAAGGAAGAGGACATGCTGGACAAGGCCTGGGGCCTGGAGCCGAACTCGCGCCTGTCCTGCCAGGCGATCATTGCCGATGAAGACCTCGTCGTCGAGATCCCGAAGTACACCATCAACCACGCAGCAGAGAAGAACCACTGAGCCAGGGAGGCCTGCCATGAGGTGGACTGACGTCTCGGCCATCGCCGAGGCACTGTACGAGAAGTACCCGGACGTCGACCCCGCCACCGTGCGCTTCGTCGACCTGCACAACTGGGTCGTCGGTCTCGAGGACTTCAGCGACGACCGTACGCGCGGCGGCGAACGGGTACTGGAAGCCATTCAGGCAGCATGGATCGATGAAGCACGCTAAGAACACCACCAAGCCGGCAGCGGCCACCACCCTGCCGGAAGAAGTCCGCCCCGGCCAATCCATCGAGCTGCTGAAGGAACTGCACATCCTCACGCGCGACGGCAAGCTGAACCAGGACAGCCGCCGCAAGCTCAAGCAGGTCTACCACCTGTACAACTTCATCGAGCCGCTGCTCGACAGCGTGCGGGAAGAGAAGCAGACCGTATCGCTGGTGGACCACGGCGCCGGCAAGTCCTATCTCGGCTTCATCCTCTACGACCTGTTCTTCAAGGGCCTGGAGGACGGCTCCCACATCTACGGCATCGAGACGCGCGAAGAGCTGGTCAGCAAATCGACCGAGCTGGCCGCGCGCCTGGGCTTCAGCGGCATGTCCTTCCTGCCGCTGTCGGTCGCGGAATCGACCACGTCAAGCAAGCTGCCCGAGACGGTCGACATCGTCACCGCGCTGCACGCCTGTAACACGGCCACCGACGACGCCATCGATTTCGCACTGAAGAAGAAGGCCAGGCACATGGTGCTGGTCCCGTGCTGCCAGGCGGAAGTGGCGAGCGTGCTGCGCAAGAACAAGGGCAGGGACCTGGGCCGCAGCGCGCTGACCGAGATCTGGCGCCACCCGATCCACACCCGCGAGTTCGGCAGCCAGATCACCAATGTGATGCGCTGCCTGCAGCTCGAGGCGCACGGCTACCAGGTGACCGTGACGGAACTGGTGGGCTGGGAGCATTCGATGAAGAACGAACTCATCGTCGCCACCTACAAGAACCTGCCGCGCCGCCGTCCGGCCGAGCGCCTGCAGGAAGTGATGGCCGAGCTGGGCCTCGACGAAATGAAGCAGCGCTTCTATACCCCTGTTGAAGCAAACTAAGCGGACTGAGAACGAGATGAGCGACACGAACAATTGGATCGACCTGCGCAGCGACACCGTCACCCAGCCGTCCGAGGCGATGCGCGCCGCGATGGCCGCCGCCGAAGTCGGTGACGACGTCTACGCCGACGACCCTTCGGTCAACCGCCTGCAGGACTATGCCGCCGAGCTGTTCGGCTATGAGGCCGGCATGTTCGCCCCTTCGGGCACCCAGACCAACCTGATCGCGCTGATGACCCACTGCGGTCGCGGCGACGAGTACCTGGTCGGCCAGGAAGCCCACACCTACAAGTACGAAGGCGGCGGCGCCGCGGTGCTGGGTTCGATCCAGCCGCAGCCGATCGTCAACCAGGCGGACGGCAGCATTGCCTTGAGCGACATCGAGGCCTACATCAAGCCCGACGACATGCACTTCGCGCGCACCCGCCTGCTGGCGCTGGAAAACACCATCGGCGGGCGCGTGCTGCCGCAGGACTACGTCAAGGCGGCGACCGACCTGGCCCATGCGAAGGGCTTGGCCACCCACCTGGACGGCGCCCGCATCGCCAATGCGGCCGTCAAGAACGGTGTCACGCTCCGCGAAGCGGTGCAAGGCTTCGACACCGTCTCGGTCTGCCTGTCCAAGGGCCTGGGCGCTCCGGTCGGCTCGGTCCTGCTGGGCCCGAAAGCCTTCATCGAGCAGGGCAAGCGCTGGCGCAAGATGCTGGGCGGCGGCATGCGCCAGGCCGGCGTGCTGGCGGCGGCTGCGCAGTACGCGCTGGAGAACAACGTCGAGCGCCTCGCCGACGACCACGCCAATGCCGCCGAGCTGGCGCGCGGCCTGTCGCAGATCGGGCAGCTCAAGGTCGGCACGCCGCAGACCAACATCTTCTGGCTGGACATCCCCCTTGCGGCCTGCGAACCGCTGCGCCAGGCCCTGGCCCGTGCGCAGATCCGCGCCTCAATCGGCCCGCGCACCCGCCTCGTGACCCACCTGGACGTGAGCGCCGCCGACGTTGCCCGCACCGTCGAGGTGTTCACCGCCTTCTTCGCTGACTGGCGGGCCTGATGACTGACGAAGCCATCCGCCTGGCCAAGCGCGTCGCCGCGCAGCTGGGCTGCTCGCGCGCCGAGGCGGAGCGCTACATCGCCGGCGGCGGCATCAGCGTCGACGGCCAGGTGGTCGAAGATCCCGCCAGCCGCGTCCTGCCCTCGCAGGATGTGCGCTTGCTGCCCGGGGCATCGTCGGAAGAGGCGCCGCCGGTCACCATCCTGCTGCACAAGCCGGCCGGGATGAACTCCGGCGTCGGTGCGCGCGGTGAATCCGCGCTCGCCTGCCTCACGCCGGAATCGCTGGCGCAGGGCCACGGCCAGCCGCGCTTCCTCAAGCGGCACCTTGCGAAGCTGACCTTGACCAACCCGCTGGAAACCGATGCGAGCGGGCTGGTGGTCTTCACCCAGGACTTCCGCGTGGCGCGCAAGCTGGTGGAAGAGGGCGATCGCGTCGAGCAGGAATTCATCGTCGACGTCAGCGGCGCCATCAAGGAAGGCGGCCTGGCGCTGCTGAACCACGGCCTGAACTTCAACGGCAAGCCGATCCCTCCGATGAAGGTCAGCTGGCAGAGCGAACACCGCCTGCGCTTCGCCCTCAAGGGCGTCAAGCCCGGCCTGATCGACCACATGTGCCGGGAAGTCGGGCTGGAGATCGTCGACATGCGGCGCATCCGCATCGGCCGCGTGCCGATGGCGGGCCTGCAGGCAGGCCAGTGGCGCTACCTGCTCGACTACGAGCGCTTCTAGCCGGAGCGCCTCCGCAACAGCCCCATCCCCACGGCGGCCCCGAGCGCCACGGCGCCGACAATCAGCGCCTTGTTCTGCGGCTGCGCGGGCCTGCGCTCTCCGCTATGGATTCCGCTCGCGCCGCGTGGCGGCTCGTATAGCGCCCCGCGCGTGTCCGGTACGCGGTCGGCCCGCTTCGCCCACCTGTCCAGGTAGGTATTCATGGCGGACGCGATCAGGTTCGGCGCCGCGAAGTTACTCAGCCTGAACAGGGTCGCCGGCGCGCCCACCGCCGTCGTCGGGCGGGGACGGCGCGCCAGGTCGACGACGGCATCCGCCACCTTTTCCGGCGACAGCACCCCGGGCGGATAGGACAGCTTCGCGCCGGTGTAGTTGGCCCCGTGGCTGAACCCTGGCGTATCCACGAAAGTAGGGTAGACGTCGCAGACGTGGATGTTGGGCCGCTTGCCCAGTTCGGCGCGCAGGGCCTCGCTGAAGCCGCGCAGGCCGTACTTGCTGGCCGAGTAGGCTGCCGCGTAAGGCGCGGCGACGAAGCCGCCGCTCGAGATCATGTTGACCCAGATGCCGTGGTCCTGCTCGAGGAAGATCGGCAGCACCGCGTGGGCGTCGTTCATGTGGGTGAGGAGATTGGTCTCGATCACGCGGCGGTGGTCGGCAATCGGCACTTCGGCGTACTTGCCGACCACGCCGGCGCCGACATTGCTGAACCAGAGGTCGATGCGGCCCAGGATGGTGCGGGCCTCGCGTGCGAATGCCGCGACCGCGTCGGCGTCGATCGCGTCCACGACGATTGCCTCGGCCTCGCCGCCGGCCTGGCGGCAACGGTGCACGACGTCTTCCAGGCCCGCCTTGCCGCGCGCGCCCAGCACCAGCCGGGCGCCCTGGCGGGCAAAAGCGACGGCGGTCGCGGCGCCGATGCCGCTCGATGCGCCCATGATGACGACGCGGGTGTTCGAAAGCTTCATGGCTCACCTTTCTTCAAGATGGTTGGAAGCTGCCGATTATTCCGTGGTTTTGGGTAGTGCCGCGTTCGAATGCCGCGCGGCAAGCCTCGGTGCGTCTAGCGCTTGCGCTTGGGCAGGGCGATGAGCCGGGTGCCGGCCAGGCGGTCATGCAGGAACTGGCGGTCGCGGTCGAACAGCGCCGTCATCGCCCATGGCACGATGCCCACCGCCAGCGCGATGGCGATCTGGCCCGGTTTGTGCAGGCCGAATGCCCAGCACACCATCATCGCCGGCGCGAACCAGCCCCAGGCCAGCACATAGCGCAGCAGCGCCGTCCTGAACGGCACCTTCGCATGGCCCACCTTGACGACCTTCATGCGCCAGGTCTTCATGGCCAGCGTATGGCCGCTGTCGATCCAGCACCACATGAAATAGGCGCCGGCCACGGCCACCAGCCACAGGTTCATGCCGATCTTCGCCACCGGATGCTGGCTGTTCAGGGTCAGCAGCATGTACAGCCCGATCGCAAAGGCGCACACGGCGAACAGGCAGAAGGCCTCGTACACCATGGCCATCAGGCGCCGCCGCACGCTCGGCGTCTCCACCCTGATTGGCTCAGTTGCTGGCGTTGCTGGCGCTGGCGTTGCTTGGGCTGCTTGCATTGGATGCATTCTGTGCGGGAGGAACGGCAGTTGAAGGGCTTGCCGGAACAGCCGCCGGCGCCGTGGCCGGTACGGCCGGGGCCGGGTTTGCCGCCGTGGCGGGCGCCGGCGTCGGCATGATGCAGGACGTCCCGCGCCGCATCGCGCCCGGCGGGCAGGTCACGGGCGTGTCGATCATCGGCGAATGCGGCATCGAGGGCACGCCCTGCGGCTGCTTGCCGGAGCGGGCCAGCTTGCGCTTTTCGGCTTCGGACAGCTGCTTGTAGCTTTCCCAGGTCGCGGCCTTCCTGCCCGGATCGAGCCTGCGGGTCTTGTTGAAGTTTTCGCGGGCGAGGTTGCGCTGCTCGGGCGTGAGGCGCATCCATTCGCGCATGCGGTCGTGCACGCGCTTCTGCTCGGCGGGGCTCATGGAGGCGAAGCGCGCGGACAGCTCGAGCCAGCGGCGCTTGCGCATGCCTTCCAGCTGGTCCCATTCGGGCTTCAGGGGAGCGAGCGCCGCCTGCTGGTTGCGCGACAGTTCGCGCCACAGGGGCTTGTCCAGGGT
Organism: Massilia agri; assembly: GCF_024753255.1. GTDB lineage: Bacteria > Pseudomonadota > Gammaproteobacteria > Burkholderiales > Burkholderiaceae_D > Telluria > Telluria agri. The sequence goes on along the minus strand of NZ_JANUHA010000026.1, from coordinate 44,738 downwards.
CTTGGCGACCGGCTTGGCGCCGACCGCCGTGGTGTCCGCCGTATTGGCACTGGAGGCGCCGGGCGCCGTCGATGCGGACCGGTTGTAGACCGCCCAGGTCGCGGCCCCGGCAATCAAGACCGCTGCCGCAGTTGCAACAACGGCGATACGGGGCTTCTGAGCGGGCTTCGTCATTGCTTGCGCTGCTGCGACTCCACGTAGGCGTTGAAACCATGGTCGAGGTACGCGGTCAGCGGCAGCTCGTCGGCCAGCACGGCCGCGTCGATATCGGCCAGGGCGGCGATGCGCTGCTGTTGCTCGTACTGGTAGACGCCGCCCATGCCGATGACCAGGGCCAGCATCGGGATTGCCACGCCCAGGCGCGCCAGCGCTGGGCCGGTGAACAAAGCGTTGAAATCGAACAGCGGACGCTTGCCCGGCCTGGCGGGCGCCGCATCGGCCTTCTTGCGCGCCAGGGCGGCCGCGCGCGCCGCCGCCAGCCGGTCGGTCGTCGAAGCCGGCAGTGCGTCGAGGTTCTCGTTCAGGGCATGGCGTATCTTGTACGCGAGGTTGATGTCGTCCGTGTTCATAGCTTGATTCCCTTGGCCTTCAGCGCCTCGGCGAGGGTGTGAGTTGCACGTGAGCAATGTGTTTTGACGCTACCCTCGGAACAGCCCATCGCTTCGGCCGTCTCGGCCACGTCCATATCCTGCCAGTAACGCATGAGGAAGGCTTCCCGTTGACGCGCCGGGAGTTTTTCTACCTCTTGTTCGATCAGCCGCAAGGTTTGGGCCCGTTCATACTGGTCTGCGCTCGACTCCGCAGCGGCCGTCCCTTCCTCCGCTTCGTACGAGGAAAGTATATCAAACTCCTCGTCGTCCCCGTCCGGCCGGCTGAAGCCCGAGAACAGGCTGATCCAGGTATTGCGGACTTTTTCGCGGCGGAAGTAATCGAGGATGGTGGTCTGCAGGATGCGCTGGAACAGCATCGGCAGCTCGGCGGCGGGTTTGTCGCCGTATTTCTCGGCCAGCTTGATCATCGCATCCTGGACGATGTCGAGGGCCGCCTCGTCCTTGCGGACCGCATACACCGCCTGCTTGAACGCACGCCGTTCGACATTCTCGAGGAAGTCGTTGAGTTCTTTGTCTGTGGCCATGCGTGGTTGAAAGGGCGTGTGATGCGAATGCCGTGAGGAAAACTGACGAATGCTAGCAAAAAACCATGGCACGCGCATCCAAATCGCGCAGCGCGGCCGTTTCAGGGCGTGCGCTTGCCTGTAGAACATGCCAAGGAAGGCAGTGCCGAGGCCGTCAACGCACCATTTTGGACCGTCAATAAATTTTCATGTTGAAGGCTTGACCAAAATGGTGCAACGCAGTAATGTGTTCCAACGCTTTGCACCCCCGAAGCTCCCAAGTCATCCGGTCCAGGCCCACACGCCCATTCCGGATTGACGCGCTTTCATTTGTAGGCAGTTTGCTCCGACCCGCGCCACAAGCGCGAGAGATGCGTCCCACCGCCAACAAACACTCAAGCCGAACGAGTTGCGCCCAGCGCTCGTGCGTAAGGTCCCTACGGCGACCTGAACCACGGACGTGCCACGCAGAGAGAAGGGAAGCATGAGGGTTGTTGCGTCAGTCGCACCTCGTTAGGAACGGGCATCCGATCAAACTCCCATTGGGTCTTGAAAGGAATGAACATGAGTAACGAAACATCAGCCCCCATCACGGGTGCTGAAATTGTGGTGCGTTGTCTCGCGGAAGAGGGCGTCAAGCACGTCTTCGGTTATCCCGGCGGGGCAGTCCTCTACATCTACGACGCGATCTTCAAGCAGGACAAGTTCCAGCACGTTCTCGTCCGCCACGAACAGGCCGCGGTGCATGCCGCAGACGCCTATTCCCGCAGCTCCAACACCGTCGGCGTTGCCCTCGTGACCTCCGGTCCGGGCGTGACCAATGCCGTCACCGGCCTTTCCACGGCCTATATGGACTCGATCCCCATGGTCGTCATTACCGGCCAGGTGCCGAGCCATGCGATCGGCCAGGATGCCTTCCAGGAATGCGATACCGTCGGCATCACCCGCCCGGTGGTCAAGCACAACTTCCTGGTCAAGGACGTCAAGGACCTGGCATCGACCATCAAGAAAGCCTTCTACATCGCCCGCACCGGCCGTCCCGGTCCCGTGCTGGTCGACATCCCGAAGGACATCAGCATGCACAAGTGCGTGTACGACTACCCTCGCGAGATCGAGATGCGTTCGTACAAGCCGGTGGACAAGGGCCATGCGGGCCAGATCCGCAAGGCCGTGCAGCTGCTGCAGGGCGCCGAACGTCCGATGATCTATGCGGGCGGCGGCGTGATCCTGGCCAATGCCTCGAATGAGCTGAACCGCCTGGTCGAGAAGACCGGCTTCCCGGTGACGAATACCCTGATGGGCCTGGGCGCCTCGCGCTCCTCGAGCCCGCATTTCGTCGGCATGCCGGGCATGCACGGGACCTACGAAGCGAACATGGCGATGCAGAACTGCGACGTCCTGATCGCCATCGGCGCCCGTTTCGACGACCGCGTGATCGGCAACCCGAAGCACTTCGCCTCCAACCCGCGCAAGATCATCCACATCGACATCGACCCCTCGTCGATCTCGAAGCGCGTGAAGGTCGACATTCCCATCGTCGGCAACGTCAAGGACGTGCTGGTCGAGCTGCTGTCGCAGCTGGACGCATCGACGGCGCAGCCGCAGACGCATGCGCTGCAGGCGTGGTGGAAGCAGATCGCCGAATGGCGCGGCCGCGACTGCCTGGCCTATCCGCGTTCGAACGAGGTCATCAAGCCGCAGAGCGTCATCGAGCTGCTGCACAAGGTGACCGACGGCGACGCCTTCATCACCTCGGACGTCGGCCAGCACCAGATGTGGGCTGCCCAGTACTACGGCTTCGACAAGCCGCGCCGCTGGATCAATTCGGGCGGTCTGGGCACCATGGGCGTCGGCCTGCCCTACGCGATGGGCGTGCAGATGGCGAACCCAGGCGCGACGGTCGCCTGCGTCACCGGCGAAGGCTCGATCCAGATGTGCATCCAGGAGCTCGCGACCTGCAAGCAGTACCACCTGACGCCGAAGATCATCCTGCTGAACAACCGCTTCCTCGGCATGGTCCGCCAGTGGCAGCAGATCGACTACGGTTCGCGCTATTCCGAGTCCTATATGGATTCGCTGCCGGACTTCGAGAAGCTGGCCGAGGCCTATGGCCACGTCGGCATGCGCATCGAGAATCCGAACGATGTCGAGGGTTCGCTGCGCGAAGCCTTCGCCATGAAGGACAGGCTGGTGTTCATGAACTTCATCACCGACCAGAGCGAGAACGTCTGGCCGATGGTCAAGGCGGGTTCCGGCCTGTCTGAAATGCTGCTCGGCTCGGAGGACCTGTAATGCGACACATCATTTCCGTCCTCCTCGAGAACGAAGCCGGCGCGCTGTCGCGCGTGGTCGGCCTGTTCTCGGCGCGCGGCTACAACATCGAAACCCTGACCGTGGCGCCGACCGAAGACGCGACCCTGTCGCGCATGACCATCGTCACCAGCGGCTCGGACGACATCATCGAGCAGATCACCAAGCACCTGAACCGCCTGATCGAGGTGGTGAAGGTGGTCGACCTCACCGAAGGCCAGCACATCGAGCGCGAACTCATGCTCATCAAGGTGCGGGCGGTCGGCAAGGAACGCGAAGAGATGAAGCGCACCGCCGACATCTTCCGCGGCCGCATCATCGACGTGACCGAGAAGACCTACACGATCGAGCTGACCGGCGCCAAGAGCAAGCTGGACGCCTTCATCGACGCCATCGACCGCGCCTCCATCCTCGAGACCGTCCGTACCGGCGGCTCCGGCATCGGCCGCGGCGAACGCATCCTCAAAGTCTGACGTCGTAGCTCAACGACTGCACGTATTCACACATTTAAAAATTATTAAGGAATGAACATGAAAGTTTTCTACGACAAAGACTGCGACCTCTCCCTCATCAAAGGCAAGAACGTCGCCATCATCGGCTACGGCTCGCAAGGCCACGCCCACGCCCAGAACCTCTCCGAATCGGGCGTGAACGTCACCGTCGGCCTGCGCCGCGGCGGCGCTTCCTGGAACAAGGTCGAAGCGGCCGGCCTGAAAGTCGCCGAAGTCGACGAGGCTGTGAAAGCCGCCGACGTCATCATGATCCTGCTGCCGGACGAGAACATCGCCGAGGTCTACAAGAACAACGTCGAACCGAACGCCAAGCAGGGCGCCGCGCTGGCCTTCGCCCACGGCTTCAACGTTCACTACGGCCAGGTCGTGCCGCGCGCCGACCTCGACGTCATCATGATCGCGCCGAAAGCCCCGGGCCACACCGTGCGCGGCACCTACCGCCAGGGTGGCGGCGTGCCGCACCTGGTCGCCGTCTACCAGGACAAATCGGGCTCGGCGCGCGACATCGCGCTGTCCTACGCCATGGCCAACGGCGGCGGCCGCGCCGGCATCATCGAGACCAACTTCCGCGAAGAGACCGAGACCGACCTGTTCGGCGAACAGGCCGTGCTGTGCGGCGGTACCGTCGAACTGATCAAGGCCGGCTTCGAGACCCTGGTGGAAGCGGGCTACGCGCCGGAGATGGCCTACTTCGAGTGCCTGCACGAGCTGAAGCTGATCGTCGACCTGATCTACGAAGGCGGCATCGCCAACATGAACTACTCGATCTCGAACAACGCCGAGTATGGCGAGTACGTCACCGGCCCGAAAGTCGTCACCTCGGCGACCAAGGACGCGATGCGCCAGTGCCTGAAGGACATCCAGACCGGTGAGTACGCGAAGAGCTTCATCCTCGAGAACAAGGCCGGCGCCCCGACCCTGATCTCGCGCCGCCGCCTGACCTCGGAACACCAGATCGAGGAAGTCGGCGCCAAGCTGCGCGCGATGATGCCGTGGATTGCGAAGAACAAGCTGGTGGACCAGTCGAAGAACTAAGCTTCCTGTTTCTACCCGAAGGGCGGCAAGCGCTGTGCAGGCGCTTGCCGCTTTTTTTCATGGCGCCGGATAGTCGATATAGCCGCGCGCACCGCCGCCGAAATAGGTGGCCGGGTCACCCTCCTGCAGGCTGGCGCCGGACTGCAGGCGGCGCGGCAGGTCGGGATTGGCGATGAAGGGGCGGCCGAAGCCGACCAGGTCGGCCCATCCGCGTGCGAGCGCTTCTTCCGCACGCGCGCGGTCGTAGTGGCCGGAGTAGATCATCGCGCCCCCATAGACCAGCCGCAGGGCTTCCTTGAACGCGGGCGGCATGGGCGGCGCGTCGTCCCAGTCCGCTTCCGCGATATGGAGGTAGGCGACCCCGATATCGTCCAGCAGCCGGGCGGCGGCAAGGTAGGTGGCCTGCGGCGTGTCGTCTACCGCGCCCTGCAGTGAAGTCAGCGGCGACAGGCGCACGCCGGCGCGCTCCGGGCCGATCGCCGCGACGACTGCCTGCGCCACCTCCTGCAGGAAGCGCAGGCGATTGGCGAGCGAGCCGCCGTAGCGGTCCCTCCGCTGGTTGCTGCCGGAATCGATGAACTGTTCGATCAGGTAGCCGTTCGCGCCGTGCAGTTCGACCCCGTCGAAGCCGGCCGCGATGGCATTGCGCGCGGCCTGGGCGAACTGGCCGACGATGTCTTCGATCTCGCCGGTCTCGAGCGCGCGTGGCGCCGAGTGCCGGACCTTGCGCCCTTGCGCCGCCTCCGCGCCCAGCCTGTCCGGATCGATGAAGACCTGCACGCCCTCGGCAAGGAGCGCCGAAGGTGCGAGCGGTGCGGCGCCACCCGGCTGCAGCGAGACGTGTGACAGCCGGCCGGCGTGCCAGAGCTGGGCGAAGATCCTGCCGCCGGCTGCGTGCACCGCCGTGGTGACCTGCCGCCAGCCGCGCAGCTGTTCCGGTGTGTGGATGCCGGGTGTCCAGGCATAACCCTGGCCCTCGGGGCTGATCTGGGTGCCTTCCGTGATGATCAGGCCTGCTGTCGCGCGCTGGCGGTAGTACTCGGCCATGAGCGCAGTCGGCACGCCTGCGGCGCCGGCGCGTGCGCGCGTCATCGGCGGCATGACGATGCGGTTCGGCAGGGCCAGCTCGCCCAGCCTGAAGGAGTCGAACAGCGTCGCGTTCATGGCCGCACCTTCGGCAGCATGGGAGCGATGTCGATGGCCTCGGCCATGGCGCGGTAGCCGGCATCGCCCGGGTGCAGATGGTCGCCCGAATCGAATGCGGGGCGCATGCGCTGCGGCCGCTCGGGATCGCGCAGCACCGCGTCGAAGTCGACGACCGCATCGAACAGGCCCGCGCCGCGCAGCCAGTCGTTCAGCTGCAGGCGCAAGCTTTCCTTGGCGGGGCTGTAGTGGCCGGCGAAGGGCGTGCCTTCGAGTGCGCCTTCGAAGGGCGGCAGGGTGCCGACCGTGATGCGCAGGCCGCGCGCATGGGCCGCCCTGGCCAGCTTCCGGTAACCGGCGCGCAGTTCGTCCAGCGTCACGGCCTGTTCACCAGGCGCGAAGGGGCTGCCGGGCCAGCCGATGTCGTTGATGCCGAGCAGGACGATGACGTCCGAGACGCCCGGCTGGCTCAGGACATCCTGCTCGAAGCGCGCCAGCGCGCTCTCGCCCATGCCGTCCCTGAGCAGGCGGCCTCCGGAGATGCCGGCATTGGCGACGGCGACACCATGCGGTGCGAGGCGCTGGGCCAGGAAGTCGGGCCAGCGGCGATCCGCGTCCGGGGTCGAGCCATTGCCGTCCGTGATCGAGTCGCCCAGGGCGACCACGGTACGCGCGTCCGGTCCGGCATCGACCTGCACGGCGCTCAGGAAGAGGCGGCCTTCGGCCCGCTGCGGAGAATTCTTGCCATCGCTCAGACGGAAAGTCTGCTGTCCGCCCCAGTGAAAACTCGTGACCGGGGTGCGTGCGGGCAGCCAGGTGCTCACGTCCAGGCGCGCCAGCGCCGGGACGGAAAGTGGAACCGGATCGCTCACAAGGCTGCCGCCGGGCGCGATCGTGGAGGCGGTCTTGCCCGAAAAGCGCACGACCTGCGGCTGCGCTTCCTGCCCGGCCAGTCCCACGCGGACTTCGCCGAGCGCGAGCGTGTCGCGGCCATAGCGGTTCGAGAAGACCAGCCTGACGCGCTCGCCTCCGGTGCTCAGGCGCAGGGATTCCTGTATGGTCTGCTTTTCCAGCAGGGCCGGGACGTTCATCGGCAGGATGAAATGCTGGTCCCAACCGGGCTGCGGGGCCGCGTACCAGGAGGTGGTCCAGTTGCCGGCAGAAGCATCGCTGCCGAGTGCAAGCGTCAGGCCAAGCAGGGCGATCGAAGTGCGTAGGGTCGTCATCGTGTTCTCCATCGTTAAAGTGGTTCCACGATAGGTCATTCGAAAATCGAAATGAAGATGGTAGGATGGAAGGTCTGATATTCCGAATTGGAATGAATGATGGATACCCTGCGCGCCATGCGCCTCTTTGTGCGCACCCTGGAACTGGGCAGCCTGTCCGCGGCCGCGCGGGAAGCGGGCACGACCCAGCCGACCGTGAGCAAGCTGCTGGCCCAGCTCGAGGACGACCTGGGCGTGCGCCTCTTCGAGCGCAGCACGCGCGGCCTGTCGCCGACCGAGCAGGGGCAGCAGTTCTACCGCGACGCCAGGCTGGTGCTCGAACAGTACGATGCCGCCGTCAGCGCGGTGCAGGGCATGAGCGGCAAGCCCTCCGGCGTCCTGCGCGTCAATGCGCCGGTCGCGCTGGGGCAATACCGTCTGAATGCGATCGTCCAGCAATTCCTGGCGGCGCATCCGGCGATCGAGATCGAACTGATCCTCAACGACCGCTTCGTCGACCTCGTGGAAGAGGGCGTCGACATTGCCTTCCGCCTCGGCGGTGCGCTGCCGCCGGATGCCGTCGGCCGGCGCCTCGCGACGATCCCGCGCATGCTGGTTGCGTCAAGCGGCTACCTCTCGGCGAGAGGGACGCCGGCGACGCCCCAGGATCTGTCCGGGCACGACTTCGTACGGTTCGCCTGGACGCCGGGAAACGCCCTCGCGCTGTTCCGCGAGGGCGAAGAGCTGCAGGTGCCGACTTCGAGCCGCTACCGCGTGAACAATGCGCTGGCGATACGCGAAGCACTGATGCTTGGCAGTGGCATCGGCGTATGTCCCGAGTGGCTGGTGCGTGACTTGCTGGATAGCGGCGAGCTGGTCCGCGTGCTGCCGGACTGGTCGGCCAGCCCCCAGGATTTGTATCTGCTGTATCCCTCGCGCCGCTTCCAGCCCTTGCGCGCGCGCCTCTTCATCGATTTCGCGATCGACCGGATACGCGCCCTGCCGGGCTTCGAGCTGCCGAGCCCTGCCTTGTAATCAATTGCAATCGCGCCGAGACAATTCAAGACAGCTGTTACGCCACTTGGTGTTTTGCAACTGTTCATTACAAAATCACGATAGATGTCCCAGGCCCGGTATCGTATAAGTGACGCCGACATTCGTCATACATACTGGAGAACAACAATGAAACTTTCGAAATCCCTCGTCGCCGCAGCGTTGGTGCTGGCCTTCCAGGCGCAGGTCCAGGCCCAGACCCAGGCCGCCGCCCCGGCCACTACCGGCACCCTGGTCGTGGTCCCCGCCTTCGGTGAGGTCAAGCACGCCAACGACCAGGCGACCATGATGTTTGCCGTCGAGGAGCACGACAAGGACAAGGCCGCCGCCGCGGCGCGTGTGAACCGCAAGATGAAGGAAGGCACGGACATCGTGCGCCGCGCCGACCCGCAAGCCGAGCTGAAGACCATGGGCTACTACACCTATCCGGTCTACCCTGAAGTGCCGCCGATGCCGCAGCCGGCCACCCGCGCTCCCGCGAAACCGGTGCCGATCGCCTGGCGCGTCGGCCAGTACCTGGAAGTCAAGACGAAGAACCTGGCCGCGCTGCCGAAGACCGCTGCTGCCGCGCAGAAAGTCTTGCAGATCAACGGCGTGAACTTCGGCCTGAGCCCGGAACTGGAAAAGCGCCTGGACGACCAGCGCATCGCCGCGACCTACCGCAACCTGAACGAGCGCATCGTCTCGATCGCCCGCGCCATGGGCCGCCAGCCTCAGGAAGCCGTGCTCGACACCGTCGACTTCGAGGGCTCCGGCAACTATGCGGGCGACGCCCAGGCCGCGGCCGCGCCGCAGATGATGCGCATGAGCGCCAAGCGCGAGATGGCCGACGAGGTCCCGGAGCCGAGCTTCGAGCCGGGCGAAACCACCTTGCAGATGCGTCTGGTCGGCAAGGTTCGCTTCAAATAATGTTCACGCAACAGTAGCGATTCGCTAACGAGGGGTCCGCGCCTCTATAATGCAGCTAACTGTATTACTGACACGGACCCCTATGCCAACCTTTCCACGACGCAGGACGCCAGGCGCAGCGCCGAAATCGCCCCGTTTTTCCCGTTTGAAACGCTTCGGGAGGAGGGCGGAAGACCGCTTGGAAGGCGAGCGCGGGCGCGGCATCTACCTGCTGCCCAACGCCTTCACCACCGGCGCGCTGTTCTGCGGCTTCTATGCGATCGTGATGGCGATGAACCAGCGCTTCGAGCACGCCTGCTGGGCCGTGTTCATCGCCATGGTTCTCGACGGCCTGGACGGACGCATCGCCCGCCTGACCAACACCCAGTCCGAATTCGGCGCCCAGTATGACTCGCTGTCCGACATGGTCTCCTTCGGCGCCGCCCCGGCCTTGGTGATCTATGAATGGTCGCTGCGCGGCCTGGGTAAACTCGGCTGGATCGCGGCCTTCATCTACTGCGCCGGCGCCGCGCTGCGCCTGGCCCGCTTCAACACCAATATCCAGGTGGTCGACAAGCGCTTCTTCCAGGGCTTGCCGAGCCCCGCCGCCGCCGCCCTGGTGGTCGGCTTCATCATGATGATGACGGACCCGGACATCAACGTCAGCTCGCGCCAGGTCGATTGGGTGAGCTGGGCGATCGCCGTGTTCGCGGGTCTCACCATGGTCTCGAACGTGCCCTTCTACAGCTTCAAGGACATCAACTTCCGCAAGTCGGTGCCCTTCATCGTGGTGTTCCTGATCGCGCTCGGCTTCGCGCTGGTGGCGATCGACCCGCCCAAGGTGCTGTGGCCGATCTTCGTGATCTACGGCCTGTCCGGCTACGCCGTGTTCGCGTATCGCGCGGCCAAGGGCAAGCCGGTCAGCATCATTCCGCTGGACGATGACGAGGACGATACCGGCGGCGTGCGCCGCTAGGGTGGACGTGGCGAAGATCGATTTCAGGCGGGAGCGCAAGCACTGTACCAGCCCGGCGCGAAGCAGGTGGTGCAGGTGGATGTGCCGCCGCTGCGCTTCCTGATGATCGACGGGGAGGGCGACCCGAATACCTCGCCGGCCTATGTCCAGGCGGTGGAAGCGCTCTTCTCGGTGTCGTACACGGCCAAGTTCATGCTGAAAAAAGGTGCGGACGCCATCGACTACGCCGTCATGCCGCTCGAGGGCCTGTGGTGGGCCGATGACCTCTCATCCTTCATTTCCAACGACCGTACGCAGTGGAAGTGGACGATGATGATCAACCAGCCCGACCTCGTGGAGGAGTCCCTTGTCCACGCGGCGATCGAACAGGTACGCACAAAGAAGGGCTTGCCGGCGCTCGATGCGCTGCGCCTGGAAACCTTCCACGAGGGGCGTTGCGCCCAGGTCCTGCACGTCGGGCCGTTCAGCGAGGAGGGGCCGACGATCGCGCGCGTCCACGCCTTCATCGAGGAGCGCGGCGCCCTGGCGGGCAAGCACCACGAGATCTACCTGAGCGATATCCGCCGCGGCGACCCGTCCCGCTGGAAAACCATCATCCGCCAGCCGATGGCGTGACCGCGATCGGCACGATGCGGTAGGCGCAGCGCCGCGCGCCGGCCAGCTGGTGCTCGTCAGGCTACCAGCCGACGCGCTCCTTCGGCTCGTACATCGGATCGGGCCCGTTCATCATCTGCCGCACCACGCCCTGCTGGTCGAAGTGCACGTGCATGAGCGAATTCCACACCCCGGCTTCCTTGTAGCGGTAGGACCAGACGTCGTAGTTGCGCAGCGCCACGCGCGAAGTCTCGGCAGGACGGCCCACGGTGCGCAGAACTTCTTCCTTGTTCGCCGAATCGATCTTGATGGTGGCGAACTTCTCGCTGGTCAGCACCTGCTCGTAGGAGACCAGCCGCCCGTCGGCGCCGATGCGCGCCAGGTATGTCTGCTGGCCCATCGGCCCGGTCGCGTATTCGAAGATGCGCTCGTGGCCGGCGCCGTAGATGGCCGTGGGGGCCCCCATCTTCTGCTGGACCACTTCGGCCGAGTCGCCGATGGTGGGCGCCTGGCGGAGAATCCCGGCGCAGCCGCCGAGCAGGAGAAGAGCAGCGAGTGTTGTAATTCTGATCAATTTATCCATGGTTTGGCCCTCATAAAGCCCGAAAACCCCATGATGCACCATCCAGGCGATGCAAACAGTGGCCGCACGCCGGGTTTTCCCCTATACTGGCGGGTCTGTCCGATTTGGACAGGTATTTAAACAATCACGGTGCGCTGGGTTTCGACTCATGCACCGCATGTGAAAGGTAACATCATGACCGTAGAAAACATCAACAAAGCCGCGATCATCGCGGACAACGCACGTGGCCAGAACGATACCGGTTCGCCGGAAGTCCAGGTTGCACTGCTGACCGCACGCATCAACGAGCTGAACGGCCACTTCAAGGCACACCAGAAAGATCACCACTCGCGTCGTGGCCTGATCATGATGGTTAACCGTCGTAAGAGCCTGCTGGCTTACCTGAAGCGCAAAGACGCGAACCGTTACCGCGACCTGATCGCCAAGCTCGGCCTGCGTAAGTAATCGTTGGTCAAGACGATTTAGTCACGAAATGCCTGCGCCAGATACCTGTCGCGGGCATTTTTTGTTTCTGATTTGTTAGTTGTTTCGCAGTAATGACGGAAATGTTCCGTCCGAGTGCGTGAAAAATTCCGCCATGGCTGCGTTGCCTCGTCTCGCCGTACTAGCGTACTGTCTTCGACTCGGCGCCTTGCCCCGGCGGTTTTTTCACACACTCTTCGTGGTGAGGTGAACGACAGCTCCTGAAAATCTGTCGGCAAAATGAAAGGGATTACCCATGTTTAACAAAGTTACGAAAACCTTCCAGTACGGTCAACACACGGTCACCCTGGAGACGGGTGAAATCGCGCGCCAGGCAAGCGGCGCCGTCGTCGTGTCGGTCGAAGACACCGTCATCCTGGCCACCGTGGTCGCCAAGAAGGACGCCAAGCCGGGCCAGGATTTCTTCCCGCTGACCGTCGACTACATGGAGAAAACGTACGCAGCCGGTAAGATCCCGGGCGGCTTCTTCAAGCGCGAAGGCCGTCCTTCGGAAAAAGAAACCCTGACCTCGCGCCTGATCGACCGTCCGATCCGCCCGCTGTTCCCGGAAGGCTACCTGAACGAAGTCCAGGTCATCATCCACGTCCTGTCGGTCAACCCCGAGATCGACCCGGACATCCCGTCGATGATCGGCGCCTCGGCTGCGCTGTGCATCGCCGGCATCCCGTTCAATGGCCCGATCGGCGCGGCGCGCGTCGGCTACGCGAACGGCCAGTACATCCTGAACCCGACCACCACCCAGCTCAAGACCTCGCAGATGGACCTGGTCGTGGCAGGCACCGAGACCGCCGTGCTGATGGTGGAATCGGAAGCGCAGCAACTGTCGGAAGAAGTCATGCTGGGCGCGGTCGTCTTCGGCCACGACCAGATGAAGGCCGTCATCGACGCGATCCACGACCTGGTGGCCGAAGGCGGCAAGCCGGAAGTCGAGTGGAGCCCGGCGCCGAAGAACGAAGAACTGATCGCCCGCGTGAGCGACCTGGCTGCCGAGAAGATCCGTGACGCCTACCAGACCCGCGAGAAATCGGCGCGCCAGCAGAAGCTGAAGTCGATCTCGGCCGAAGTGATGGCCGGCCTGGCGACCCAGGGCGTCGACGCCGATGCGGCCGAAGTCGGCAACATTTTGTTCGACATGGAAGCCAAGGTCGTGCGTTCGCAGATCCTGAACGGCGAGCCGCGCATCGATGGCCGCGACACCCGCACCGTGCGTCCGATCGCGATCCGCACCGGCGTGCTGCCGCGTACCCACGGCTCGGCCCTGTTCACCCGCGGCGAGACCCAGGCCCTCGTGGTCGCCACCCTCGGCACCGCGCGCGACAGCCAGAAGATCGACGCGCTGATGGGCGAGTACACCGACGACTTCATGATGCACTACAACATGCCTCCGTTCGCCACCGGCGAAACCGGTCGCGTGGGCACCCCGAAGCGCCGCGAAGTCGGCCACGGCCGCCTGGCCAAGCGCGCCCTGGTCGCCGCGCTGCCGACCCCGGAAGAGTTCAGCTACTCGGTGCGCCTGGTCTCGGAAATCACCGAGTCGAACGGCTCCTCGTCGATGGCGTCGGTCTGCGGGGGCTGCCTGGCGCTGATGGACGCCGGCGTGCCGATGAAGGCGCACGTCGCCGGCATCGCCATGGGCCTGATCAAGGAAGGCGGCAAGTTCGCGGTCCTGACCGACATCCTGGGTGACGAAGACCACCTGGGCGACATGGACTTCAAGGTCGCCGGTACCCCGGCCGGCATCACCGCCCTGCAGATGGACATCAAGATCCAGGGCATCACCAAGGAAATCATGCAGGTGGCGCTGGCGCAAGCCAAGGAAGCCCGCCAGCACATCCTGGGCGAGATGCAGAAGGCCGTGCCGAGCGTGAAGACCGAACTGTCGGACTTCGCCCCGCGCCTGATCACCATCCGCATCAACCCGGAAAAGATCCGTGACGTGATCGGCAAGGGCGGCGCCGTCATCCGCGCGCTGACCGAAGAAACCGGCACCCAGATCGACATCACCGACGAAGGCATCGTGACGATCGCGTCGGTCGACGCCGCCGCCGGCCAGGAAGCCAAGCGCCGCATCGAAGAGCTGACCGCATCGGTCGAAGTGGGCAAGACCTACGACGGCACCGTGCTCAAGCTGCTGGACTTCGGCGCGATCGTGCAAGTCATGCCGGGCAAGGACGGCCTGCTGCACATCTCGCAGATCGCCAACGAGCGTGTGAATGCCGTCGCCGACTACCTGAAGGAAGGCCAGCAAGTGCGCGTGAAGGTCCTCGAGACCGACGAGCGCGGCCGCCTGAAGCTGTCGATGAAGGCTGCCGATCCGGTGGAAGGCGCGGCGCAGTAATTCTGCGTCAAGCCTGAGCGGTTCGCCGCTCCCCATGAAAACCGCCAGTGCGTGAGCCTGGCGGTTTTTTTATGGGCAGCGCCTGCGCTTTGAGCCGTCACAATATGTCCGGAAGGCAAGGTTAGAGAATCGTAGGCTGATGTCCTTTGTTCGAGAGGCAAGGCATGCGTTCCCTGATCCCTGTTGTCTGCCTGACGCTCTTGCTGCACGCCTGCGGCGGTGGAAGCTCGGTTGCCTTGCATGTCGAATGGGGTTCCTGTGACTTCGATCGCGACCGCTGGGCGCAGGCCGACCGGATCGGGCGCGGCTGCATGATGGCGTCCTTCCTCGACAAGCATCCGCCCGCAGGGATGAACATCGTCGAGCTCAAGTTGTGGCTGGGCGAGCCCAACACCTACGCCGACCTCGAGGACCCGGCCTATCTGGTGGCGCAGTCAGGGCCGAATGGCCGCCCGGTCGGGGAGCAACTGCTGGTGTTTCGGATCGACCGGCGCAGCGGGCGCGTCGTTGAAGCCATGCTGCGGCCCGCATCCTGAGCGGACCGATGATGAAGGTTGCCGATCCGGAGTCATGGTGGCATAGCCCCATGCGTTACCTGGCAACCCTTCTGCTCCTGCTTTCACTCGCCTCTGCCTGTACGCGCACGTCCGTCGAGGAGCAGGTGCCCGTCCTGGGCAGCAGGGAGTTCACCCCCGAAAAGTGGGCGGCGACCACCACGGTCGAGCGAGGGCAGATGCTGGGATCCTTCTTCGAACAACACCCGCCCGGGAGTTTGACGGCGCCTGAAGTCAAGAAGCTGTTGGGCAAACCCACCGGCTACTACGAGTACGACGAGAACCTGGCGTATTTCATTGGACCGCCGACGGTCGACAGTAAATACGGCAAGGAGCGCATGCTGGTTTTCATTACCGATAAGCGCAATGGCGGTATAGATGAAATCGAATTGGTGCCGCCACTGCGCTAGGGAGCAGTCCCTGCGGGAAGAGCCGGCCGCGTGCAGCCTGCCGCTCAGTGAACGAGAAACTCCAGCACCGCCTGCATGAACCGCTCCGGCAGTTCGACATTGCTGAGGTGGACCGTGGGCAGCACCAGCAGGCGGGCGCCAGGAATCGCCGCCGCGATCTGCTCGCCGTGGCTGGCCAGGGTCACGGTATCGTCGCGCCCGGCGATGACCAGGGTAGGCCGGGTGATCAAGGTGTTGGTCCTGCGCAGATCGGCATCGCGCACCGCTGCGAACGCGCCGGCCAGGCCGCGGGGATCGGTCTCGAGCAGCATGCCGCGGAATTCCTCGACCGCCGGATCCCCGGCTGCGCGCATGGAGGCGGGGAACCAGTTGGCAAGGAAGCCTTCCGCGATCTCGCGCATGTCGGGCGCGCCCAGGGCGTCGGCGATCCGCGCATCCCACTGTGCGGCCGGGCCCAGCCAGGGCGAGGTATTGCTCAGGATGAGGCGGTCGATGCGGTCCGCGGCTTGCACGCCCAGCCACTGGCCCACGTAGCCGCCCAGCGACAGGCCGAGGAAATGTGCCTTGTCCACCTCCAGAAGGTCCAGCAGTTCGAGCACGTCGCGTCCGAGCCGGTCCAGGGAGTAGGCGCCCGCGGGCGCGTCCGAGCTGCCGTGCCCACGCATGTCATAGCGCAGCACCCGGAAATGGTCCGTCAGCTGCGGCACCTGCCGCTGCCACATCTGCATCGTGGTGCCGATCGAATTCGACAGGACCAGGACGGGCAGGTGCCCCGGTCCGTCCAGGCGATAGGCGATGCGCGTGCCGTCGCCCATGGTCGCGAATTGGGTGTGCTGTTCCTGCATGTCTTCTCCTTTGCTTGCTGTTCCGAGGTAGGGAAGCACATCCTAGTTGCGCGATGGTGAAAAAGACATTACAAAGATCGGACATTCTTTGTCATGAAAGCTGACATGTCGCCGTTTACCTTCCACGACCTGCAATGTTTCGATGCCGTCGTCCGCGCTGGCGGTTTCCAGGCCGCGGCCCAGGCCCTGCACCGATCCCACCCGGCCGTCTTCGCGGCAGTCGGCAAGCTGGAGCGGCAGCTGGGCGTGCAGTTGCTGGACCGCAGCGGATACCGGGTCCGCACGACGCCGGCCGGCAGCTCCTTCCACCGGCATGCGCAGTCGCTGCTGCGGGAGATGGACGTGCTGCGCCAGCATGCGGCCCAACTTGTCGCGGGCGAAGAGACCGACCTGCACGTGGTGATCGGCGACCTGTGTCCGCGGACGCCGGCACTGGCCCTGCTCAGCAGCTTCTTTTCAAGCCATCCGCGCACCCGCCTGCATCTGCATTTCGAGTCGGTGACGGGGCCATCGGAGCGCCTGCTGGACGGCAAGGCCGACCTGATGCTGCACGGCGTCGACAAGGGCGACGCCAGGCTGGAATGGCTCGACCTGTGCAAGGTGCGCATGCTGCCGGTCGCCGCACCGGGTTTTCTTCCCTTCGCCGTGAAGCGCACGATCCGCCCCGGCGACATGCGGCCCTTTACCCAGTGCGTAATCCGGGACAGCGCGCGCCATGGCGCCGCACGCGATTACTACCTGGTCGAGGGCGCGCACCAGTGCACGGCGGCCGATCACCAGATGAAGAAGGAGGTCATCCTGCAGGGCCTGGCCTGGGGGCATCTGCCGGACTTCCTGATCGAGGAAGAGCTGGTCGACGGCCGGCTGGTGTCGCTTGCCGGGCGCTACCTGGCCGGGAGCACCGAGGCGCTGGTGGCCGCGCGCCGCGCCGATCGCGTGCATGGCCCGATCGGCGAGGCCTTGTGGACTTTCCTGCAAACCCGGGCGCCGCTGCTGCAGGCGCCGTCGTCAGGGGCGGCGTGACCAGGACAGGTAATGGACCTCGATCGTCGAGTGGACGATCTCTTCGTGGATGCCGAGCTGCTCGCGCAGCGCGCTGGCGGATAGCGATCGATTGCCGGTGACGACGCTGAGCGCGCAGGCATAGGCGTGCTGGCCGACGCGCCAGACGTGCAGGTCGACCACCTTCGCGTCATTGCCCTCGGCTTCGACGACTTCGCGGATCTCCTCCACAACCGGCGCATCCATTTCCCGGTCGAGCAGGACCTTGCCGGTGTCCCGGATCAGGTTCCTGGCCCACACCGCCACCAGCACCGCGCCGACGATGCCCATCACCGGATCGAGCCACGCCCAGCCATACAGCCAGCCGCCGGCCAGCGCGGCGATCGCGAGTGCCGACGTCGCGGCGTCCGCGATCACGTGCACGTAGGCGGCCTTGAGGTTCAGGTCGTGGTGATGATGATGGTCGTCGTGGTGATGGTGCCCATGCCCATGATCGTGCCCGTGATCATGCGCATGCCCGAGGATGAGGGCGCAGGCGACGTTCACGACCAGGCCGATGACGGCGATGATCATCGCGTCGCGGTAGTGGATCGGCTGCGGCGAGAACAGTCTTTCGATGGAGCCGACCGCCATCAGCGCGGCGATTCCCAGCAGGGACACGGCGCTGGTGTAGCCGGCCAGGATCTCGATCTTCCAGGTGCCGAAGGCGAAGCGCGGGTCGCGGGCGTACTTGCGCGCGGCGGCGTAGGCGAAGGCGCTGAGGCCGATGGCCAGCGCGTGCGAGCTCATATGCCAGCCGTCCGCCAGCAGGGCCATCGAGTTGAACCACCAGCCGGTCGTGATCTCGACGACCATCATCGCCAGGGTGATCCACATGACCAGGCGGGTGCCGCGCTCGGCGGCGTGCTTGCCTGCGTCGAACACGTGTTCGTGCCGGTAGGCGGCGAGGGGGCCCTGGTGCTTACCTTGCTGGTGCTGCAGTTCCTTCATTGTCTTTCCTTCTCGGCCCTTGCGTGCTGGGCCAGTTTCTTCTCGCGGCGGGGCCGCTCCCCGATGACCTGGTGACGCCGGTGGTCGGTCATCTTCTTCCATTCCCGGGCTTCCGGCAGGGTGCGCAGGCACCCGGTGCAAAAGCCGGTCTTGCCGTCGAAGCGGCAGAGGGCGATGCAGGGGGATTCGACTGCCATGCGCCGCCTTACTTCAGGTAGGCGCGCACGACGTCGACCAGCTCGTCGGTCGCGGCGTCGCGTTCGGCCTTGCTGTGCTCTTCGCCGACGACGTGCTCGCGGATGTGGTCTTCGATCAGCTCGGCCATCAGGCCGTTGGTCGCGCCGCGGACGGCGGCGACCAGGTGCAGGACTTCGGCGCAGCCGCTCTCGGCTTCAAGCGCGCGCTCGATGGCTTCGACCTGGCCGCGGATCCGGCGTACGCGCGCCAGCAGCTTGGTTTTTTCTCGTGCGGTATGCACAGGCGTTCCTCGAAATATAGGGTAGGGGGGTATATTATCAGCCGGGCCCGCCCGGGACCAGCCCGCCTCGAACCCATTCGCACGATTGAGGCAGCACAAGTAATAGGGGCGACACACCGCGAGAATCGAAACTGCTATCCCGATCCTCGATGGGCGATCCATGCGTTCCCTGATTTCCCTGGGCTGTTTGCTGATGTGCCTGCAGGCGTGCGGTGGAGACACGTCGGTGGCGCTCTTTATCAACTGGGGTGATTGCGACTTCGACCGGGAACGCTGGTCGCACGCGGATCGGACGGGGCGCGGCTGCATGCTCGCATCGCTGCTCGACAAGCATCCACCCGGCGCGATGACGGCGGCCGAGGTGAAGAGCCTGCTGGGTGAACCGACGCGCTATGCCGACTACGACGAGTTTCCCGCCTACCTGGTCGAACCGGCCGCGGGCACAAACGCAGCGCGCCGCGCGCATTTGCTGGTCTTCGTCACCGACAGGCAAACCGGGCGGGTTGTCGAGACCCGGCTGGTGCCGGACTCTTGAACCAAGGGCCAATACTGCTGCTGTCGAGTCGCGCACGCCATACACGCGGCTCAGCCTGCTCGAGCGCCCCGGCTACACTGGACGCAACGCCAGCCAATGCCGAGGTCCCCCATGATCGCCAGAATTGCCGCCACGCTCTTGCTTGCTGCCTCGTTCACGGCCCAGGCCCAGGACAGCATCTCGATCGTCACCCGCAGCACGGGCACCATGCAGGCCTCCACCGTCGCGCAACGCGAACTCGGGCTGCCGGAAGGTAGCTTCGACTACGAACTGGTCGCCACCTCCACCTTCGCGCGCGCCGCCATGCAGGGCTACGATCCCGCCACATCCTTCTATGCCTCCGGCAGCGGCTCGGTGGTGCTCACCGTGAACGGCATCAGCCAGACCTTCCGCGACATCACGGGTTGGGCGGTCAGCTCCGGCCAGTTCGGATCGGCCCTTCCCTGGGGTGGCGCGACCGAGTTCTTCCAGCACGGCGTGAGCACCGGCACCTATTACGGCATCGGGATGTCCGGCTACCAGCGCGTCAGCTGGCTGCCCGGCGGTTTCCCGGGCACGCAAACCTGGGTCGCGCAGTCCTGGACCTTCGATGGCAGCGACATTGGCGAGGTCTACTTCAACCTGGAAATGGGCGGCGAACGCGCCGGCTGGATATCCGGAACGGCGTATCATTTCGCCATGAGCATCTCGGCCGTCCCCGAGCCCGGCCGCGCGACGCTCCTGCTCTCCGGCCTGGTGGCGCTTATTGCATGGGCTCGTGCTCGGACAGCGCGTGCAGGATGCCGCAGGCCTGGGGGGCTTGCGTCGCCACGCAGCAGCCGCGCAGCTGCTTGAGCTGGCGCTCCAGCGCCGTCAGTTCCGCGATCTTGCCGGCGACCTGCTCGATGTGCCGGTCGAGCAGGGCGTTGACGTCGGTGCAGTCGCCGTCCGGCTGGTCCCGCGCATCGAGCAGCAGGCGGATCTCCTCGAGGCCCATATCGAGCGCCCGGCAGTGGCGGATGAACTGCAGCCGCTCCGCATGGCGCTCGCCGTAGCTGCGATAGTTGTTGGTGGCCCGTTGCGGCGGCGCCAGCAGGCCGATCCGTTCGTAATAGCGGATCGTCTCCACCGGGCAGTGAGTGCGCCCGGCCAGTTCGCCTATTTTCATCGCTCCCTCGCTTCGCTTGATGGCACTTGACCCTGTAGCGACTACAGGGTTTTAAATAGCGATCATATATGAACAAGTCCGTCCTTGCCGCCAACCGATGAAACGCCTGCTGGTCCTACTCCTGCTGGTCCTGATGCCGCTGCAGCTCGTCTGGGCGGCGTCCGGCGCCTGCTGCGCCCCTGACGAGAAGGCGCGCACCCAGCACGTCTGCCTCCAGGCGCAGCAGCAATGCAACGACGACGACGGGGACGCCCTGGCGATTGATGAGGGCTGTGACTGCTGCCACCACTTCTGTGGTGGGGCGCTGCTCGCGTCCCCGGCCGTGCTGCCGGCGCCGGAGCGCGTCGCGGACACCGCCTTCGACACGCCGCACTACACTTCCTACATTCCCGACCTGCCTCCACCGCCCAAGCGGCCATCCCGCGCCTGAAGGGGCGGGACCGTTCAGCACGCGCGCGCAGCAGCGCGCATCGTCCCGCCGTCGACATCGTTTCAACGGAATCGGACCATCATGAAGAACCACATCATCCGCCTTGCCATGGCGGCATGCGCGCTCGCAGGCAGCGCCTCCGCGCTCGAGGCGCCATTGACGCTGCCCGCCGCCATCGACAGGGCGCTGGCGGCCAACCCGGGCCTGCGCGCAGCCAGCAGCGAGGCGCTGGCGCAGGAAGGCGCCATCCGGCAGGCCGGTGCGCTGCCCAATCCCGAACTGGAGCTGCTGCGCGAAGGACGCGAGCGCAACAACCGGACCACCACCGCGCAGCTCGGCATCCCATTCGAACTGGGCGGCAAGCGCGCCGCCCGCGTCGGCGCCGCCAGGCAGGAGCGCGCGCTGGCCCTGGCCGCCCTCGATGCGCTGCGCGCCCAGGTGCGGGCCGACACGGTCGCCGCGTATTACGAGGTCGCCGCCGCCGGCGAGCGGCAGCGCCTGTCGCAGGAGCTGGTGGCACTGGCGGAACGTGCGACGCAGGCCGCCGTGCGCCGGGCCGATACCGGCAAGGCCTCGCCGCTGGAAGCGACGCGCGCCAAAGTGGCCCAGTCGGCCCTGCAGATCGAGGCGATCCAGGCGACGCGCGAGCTGGCCGCGGCCCGGATCCGGCTCGCGGCCCTGTGGGGCGGCGATCCGTCCACCCTGGCCCTCGCGCAGACTGGCGCCATCGACCCGCCCGCCGTCCCGCCGCTGGCCGAGCTGGAGGCGCGCCTGGCAGACGCGCCGGACCTGCGCCGCGCCGTGGCAGGCGTCGCCCACCGCAGCGCGCTGGTGCGGATCGAGGAGTCGCGCCGCGTACCGGATGTGACCCTGATCGTCGGCGCCCAGCGCGAATCCTCGAACGAGCGTCCGGGCGAGGAACGGCGCGCCGTGCTCGGCGTGTCGGTGCCGCTGCCGCTATTCAACCGCAACAGCGGCGCGGTGCTGGAGTCGCTGCGCCGCGTGGACAAGGCGCGCGACGAACTCGATGCCGAACGCGTCCGCCTGCATGCCGCACTAAGCCAGGCGCATGGCAACCTGGCCGCGGCAAGCGACGAGGCGGCGCTGGTCGAGAGCGAGGTCCTGCCCGGCGCCGAGCAGGCGTACGCGGCCGCCAACCGTGGCTATGAACTCGGCAAGTTCGGCCTCATCGACGTGCTCGACGCCCAGCGCACGCTGGTCCAGTCGCGTCACCAATACCTCAAGGCGGTAGCGGAAAGCTACCGCGCGCTGGCCGACATCGAACGGCTCGTCGGCCCGGCGCCCCAGGAGAAACCATGAACAAGCAGCAAACGAAGATCATCGGCGCCATGCTGGCCTGTGCGATCGCATTCAGCGGCTACGTCATTCTCGAGGACCGTTCCCCGGCCGTGGCCGAACATCATGAGGAAGCCGGCCACCAGGAAGAAAAGCAGGGCGCTCATGCCGGGAACGGCCTCGTGCGCTTCAGCGAGGAGCAGGTCGTCAACAGCGGCATCACGGTCTTGAGCGTTGGAGCGCGCCAGATCGATTCCTTCATCCGCATGCCGGGCCAGATCGCCCTCAACGAGGACCGCACCGCCCACGTCACCCCGCGCGCGCAAGGCGCGGTCGAGAAGGTCGAGGCCAACCTGGGCCAGGTGGTGAGAAAGGGCGACCTGCTGGCAGTAATCGCAAGCAGCGACGTGGCCGCACGGCGCGCGGCACTGGCGACGGCGGAACAGCGGCGCGAACTGGCGAGGAAGAGCTACATCCTTGAAAAGACGCTGTGGGAAGAGAAGATCGGTGCACGCCAGGATTACCTGAAAGCGGAACAGGAACTGCAGGAAGCCGAAGTCAACGTGCAGGCGGCCCGCCAGTCGCTGCAGGCGCTCGGCGCCGGGGGCGCGGCGGGCGCGTCGAACCGGCTGCAGGTGCGTTCGCCCTTCGACGGGATGGTGGTCGAGAAGCACATCGTGCTCGGCGAGATGGTCGGCGCCGACACCCGCGTGTTCACGGTCAGCGACCTGTCCCAGGTCTGGGCCGATGTCGTCGTGCCCAGCCGCGACCTCGAGATCGTCCGCGTCGGCACCGATGCCGTGATCCGCTCGATCGCTTCGAACACGACGGCGCCGGGCAAGGTGAGTTTTGTCAGCGCCCTGATCGGCGAGGAATCGCGCTCGGCCAAGGCGCGCGTGGTGCTGGCCAATCCGCACCTGGCCTGGCGCCCCGGCCTTGCGGTGAACGTCGACATCGTCACCGGCTCGGCCCGGGTGCCGGTGGCGGTGGCGCGCGAGGCGCTGCAGACGGTCGACGGAAGGCAGGTGGTCTACAAGCGCGTGCCGGAGGGTTTTGTTGCGCAGCCGGTCGGCACCGGGCGCTCGGACGACCGCTTCGTCGAGATCGTGTCCGGCCTGAAGCCGGGCGAACGCTATGCCGCATCGGGCTCCTTCGACGTCAAGGCCGAGCAGGGCAAGGGCGAAGCCGGCCACCACGACTGAAGGAGACGTCATGTTCAACCGCATCATCCAGGCCGCGATCGCGCAGCGCTGGCTCGTCATGGCCTTCGTCGTGGCGATGGCCCTGCTGGGCATCTACAACTACGGCCGCCTGCCGATCGACGCCGTCCCCGACGTCACCAATGTGCAGGTGCAGATCAACACGGCGGCGCCGGGCTACTCGCCCCTGGAAGCCGAGCAGCGCATTACCTACCCGGTCGAGGCCCAGCTGGCCGGCCTGCCGCGGCTGGAGAGCTTCCGCTCGCTGTCGCGCTATGGCCTGTCCCAGGTCACCGTCGTGTTCGAGGAGGGCACCGACATCCACTTCGCGCGCCAGCAGGTAGGCCAGCGCCTGCAGGACGCGCGCGAACAGCTGCCGAATGGCGTGGTCCCGACCATGGGGCCGATCGCCACGGGCCTGTCCGAAATCTATTCCTGGACCGTGGAAACCGTCCCCGGCGCGAAGAAGCCCGACGGCTCGCCCTACTCACCAACTGACCTGCGGGAGATCCAGGACTGGATCATCAAGCCGCAGCTGCGCAGCGTGCCCGGCGTCACCGAGATCAACTCGATCGGCGGCTTCGACAAGGAATACCTGGTCGCGCCCGAGATGGCGACCCTGTCCGCCTACGGCCTGGACCTGGGCGACATCGTGGGCGCCATCGAGAAGAACAACGGCAACGTCGGCGCCGGCTACATCGAGCGGGCAGGGGAGCAGTACCTCGTGCGCGCCCCCGGCCAGGTGGCGTCCAGCGAGGACATCGCCAACATCGTGGTGGCGACCATCCGCGGCATGCCGGTGCGCATCCGCGACGTCGCCACCGTCTCGCTGGGGCGCGAGCTGCGCACCGGCGCGGCAACCGAGAACGGCCAGGAGGTGGTGCTGGGCACGGTCTTCATGCTGATGGGCGAGAACAGCCGGGAGGTGTCGCGCGCCGTCGACCGCCGCATGGTCGAGATCAATCGCAGCCTGCCGCCGGGCGTGAAGGCGGTCACGGTCTACGACCGCACCGTGCTGGTGGAAAAGGCGATCGCCACGGTGCGCAACAACCTGCTCGAGGGCGCGGTGCTGGTGGTGGCCGTGCTGTTCGCCTTCCTGGGGAACATCCGCGCCGCCCTGATCACGGCGATGGTGATCCCGCTGGCCATGCTGTTCACCTTCTCGGGCATGGTGGTGAACCGGGTCAGCGCCAACCTGCTGAGCCTCGGCGCGCTCGACTTCGGCATCATCGTCGACGGCGCCGTCGTCATCGTCGAGAACTGCGTGCGCCGGCTGTCGCATGCCCGGGCGCGGCTGGGCCGGACCCTGAGCCTGCAGGAGCGCTTTGCGGAAGTCTTCGAGGCCGCACGCGAGGCGCGCCGGCCGCTGGTGTTCGGGCAGCTCATCATCATGATCGTCTACCTGCCGATCTTCGCCCTGACCGGCATCGAAGGCAAGATGTTCCACCCGATGGCGATCACGGTCGTCACGGCGCTGCTGGGCGCGATGATCCTGTCGCTCACCTTCGTGCCGGCGGCGGTGGCCCTGTTCATCGGCGACAGGGTGGAGGAGAAGGAGAACCGCCTGATGCACGCGGCGCGGCGCGCCTACGAGCCGGCCCTGCGCTACGCGATGGCCAACAAGCCGGTGGCGCTGGCCTTCGCCGGCATCGTGCTGGCCGTCTCGACCCTGCTCGCCAGCCGCCTCGGCACCGAATTCGTGCCGACCCTGGACGAGGGCGACATCGCCGTGCTGACCATGCGCGTGCCCGGCACCAGCCTGTCGCAGTCCGTCAGGATGCAGCAGCAGATCGAGCTTGAACTGGTACGGCGCTTCCCCGAGATCGAGCGCGTGTTCGCCCGCATCGGCACCGCCGAAATCGCCTCCGACCCGATGCCGCCGAACGTCGCCGACGGCATCATCATGCTGCGCCCGGAGCGCGACTGGCCGACGCCGAAGAAGACCCGCGCCGGGCTCCTGGCGGCGATCCGCGAAACCCTCGAGCGCCTGCCGGGCAACAGCTACGAGTTCAGCCAGCCGATCCAGCTGCGCGTGAACGAACTGATTTCCGGCGTGCGCAGCGACGTGGCCGTGAAGGTCTTCGGCGACGACCTGGATACGCTGAACACGGCTGCGGCCAAGGTGGCGGACGTGCTCCGGGGCGTGCCGGGCGCGAGCGAGGTGAACGTCGAGCAGACCACCGGCCTGCCGATGCTGCAGGTACGGGTTGACCGCGAACGGGCGGCGCGCATGGGCCTGAACATCGGCGACGTGCAGGACCTGGTCGCGACCGCCACCGCCGGACGCGAGGCGGGCACCCTGTTCGAGGGCGACCGCCGCTTCGGCATCGTGGTGCGCCTGCCGGACCCGCGGCGCGGCGATATCGATTTCCTGCAGCGGCTGCCGGTGCCGCTGCCGGCCGGACAGGGGGAAGCCCGGCGCTTTATCACCCTCGGCGAAATCGCCGCCTTCGAGGTGGCGCCGGGCCCGAACCAGTTCAGCCGCGAGGGCGGCAAGCGCCGCGTGGTGGTGACGGCGAATGTGCGCGGGCGCGACATCGGCTCTTTCGTGGCCGAGGCGCAGAACAGGGTGGCTGCGCAGGTCAGGACGGCGCCGGGCTACTGGATCGGCTGGGGCGGCCAGTTCGAACACCTGGAGGCTGCCGCCCGGCGCCTGCAGGTGGTGGTGCCGGCGGCGCTGGCGCTGGTGTTCATGCTGCTCTACCTGGTCTTCAACGGCGTCAAGGACGGGCTGCTGGTCTTTTCCGGCATTCCCTTCGCCCTGAGCGGCGGCGTGTTCGCGCTCTGGCTGCGCGGGATCCCGTTGTCGATCTCGGCCGCCGTCGGCTTCATCGCCCTGTCCGGGGTGGCGGTGCTCAACGGCCTGGTGATGCTCTCCTTCATCCGCAAGCTGCGCGAGGAGGGATTGCCCTTGGCGCGGGCGATCGAGGAGGGCGCGCTGGGGCGATTGCGGCCGGTCCTGATGACGGCCCTGGTCGCCTCGCTCGGCTTCGTGCCGATGGCGCTGGCCACCGGGACCGGGGCCGAGGTGCAAAGGCCGCTGGCGACCGTCGTCATCGGCGGCATCCTGTCCTCGACGGCGCTGACCCTGCTCCTGCTGCCGCTGCTGGTGGAGCTGGCGCACCGGGAGCGGGCGCCTGCCGGGCGGCTATCCGGTGTGTTGTCGAGGTTGAAATAGCTATTTCCGGATGCTACTCAACGGTGTTCTATCCCCCATGGCAGAAATGATATAGTTGGTCATTTTGCAGAATTTGCCGTCGCGGCGGTCCGCACCCGGCCGCGAGGCGATGACCAACCACCAAAACAAGGGATAACACCGATGACCACCAAGGATTACGCGAACCGTGTCAGCCAGATGCTCCAGGACCAGCAGGCGGTGATCGCCAGCGAGTGGTTGGGCCAGCTGGAGGCATTGACGGTGCGCGGCAATGCCGCCTCGCGCGAGCAGCTGCGCATTCATACCCAGCAGTTCCTGGGTGCGTTTGCCGCTGCGGCCCGCTCCGGCGAACTGGAGAACATCGATCACCGTTCCTGGGACGAGGTGCGCGACCTGCTGGCGGAGATCTCGTCCAGCCGCGCCAAGTCGGGCTCGACCCCGAGCGAGACCGCGACCTTCGTGTTCTCCCTGAAGCAGACGCTGTTCTCGCACCTGCGCCAGGCCTTCGAGGGCGAACCGGAAACGGCCGGTGCGGCTTCCTGGACCATCAGCACCCTGCTCGACAAGCTGGGCCTGTACACCATCGAGGTGTTCCAGAAGACCAAGGACCAGATCATCGTGCGCCAGCAGCAGGAGCTGCTCGAGCTGTCCACGCCGGTGGTCAAGCTGTGGAACGGCATCCTGGCGCTGCCGCTGATCGGCACCCTGGACTCGGCCCGCACCCAGGTGGTGATGGAAAACATCCTGCAGAAGATCGTCGACACCGGCGCCTCGATCGCCATCATCGACATTACCGGCGTGCCGACCGTGGACACCCTGGTGGCCCAGCACCTGATGAAGACCATCGCCGCGGCGCGCCTGATGGGCGCCGACTGCATCATCTCCGGCATCCGCCCGCAGATCGCCCAGACCATCGTGCACCTCGGCGTGAACCTGGAAGACGTCACCACCAAGGCGACCCTGGCGGACGCCTTCGTGGTCGCGCTCGAGCGCACCGGCACCTCGGTCATCAGCAAGGCATAAGGACGCCCCGCACATGGAACGCATCCCTATCCTGCGCATGGGCGACCTGCTCCTGGTGACGATCCAGGTCGACATGCACGACCGCCTCGCCATGCAGCTGCAGGACGACCTGACCGAGCGCATCGTGGCCGACGGCGCCAAGGGCGTCCTGATCGACATCTCGGCGCTCGACCTGGTCGACTCCTTCATCGGCCGCATGATCAGCAACACCGCCGCCATGGCGCGCGTGCTCGACGCCCGCACGGTGGTGGTGGGCATGCAGCCCGCGGTGGCGATCACCCTCGTCGAGCTGGGCCTGACCCTGCACGGCGTGAAGACCGCCCTGAACGTCGAGAAGGGCATGACCCTGCTCGG
This sequence comes from Massilia agri, assembly GCF_024753255.1. Classification (GTDB taxonomy): domain Bacteria; phylum Pseudomonadota; class Gammaproteobacteria; order Burkholderiales; family Burkholderiaceae_D; genus Telluria; species Telluria agri. The sequence continues at coordinate 17,084 of NZ_JANUHA010000026.1, read as the reverse complement.
AAAGAACTTCCATTGATGATGGACGCGCAATCCAATGCAGTCCTGTTCGAGACCCCCCTGCTGGAGCGCCACCGCCAGCATCGCACCGCACGCGTGACCCTGCGCCTGCGCTCGGACGAGGACGTCGTAGGCCTGCGCAAGCAGGTGCGCGAACGCGCGGTGGCCATTGCCTTGTCCCTGGTCGACCAGACCAAGCTGGTCACGGCCGCCAGCGAGCTGGCCCGTAATACCCTCAAGTATGGCGGCGGCGGCGAGGTTCACCTCGACACCCTGGCGGACGGCATCCGCAACGGCGTGGGCCTACTGTTCGTCGACGCCGGCCCCGGCATCGTGGACCTCGACAGCGCGCTGCGCGACGGTTTCACCACCGGGGGCGGATTGGGCCTGGGACTGGGCGGTTCGAAGCGCCTGGTCGACGAATTCGAGATCGACAGCCGTCCGGGAGAGGGCACTGCCGTATTGGTAGTCAAATGGAAGCGCTGATCAGTTCCCTGACGCGGCAGCAGGTGTTCGCCATCACCCATGCCAGCGACATCGCCGCCGCGCGGCGCGCCGGCCAGCGCCTGGCCGACGAACTCGGCTTCAACGAGATCCGCGCCGGGCAGCTGGCCCTGATCGTCACCGAAGCCGGGACCAACATCCTCAAGCATGCGGGCGAGGGCGAGATCCATATCGGACCGGCGCAGTCCGCGGCCGGCATCGGGGTCGACGTGCTGGCGCTCGACAACGGCCCCGGCATCGTCGACGTCGACGCCTGCCTGGTCGACGGCATGTCCACCACCGGTACCTCCGGCAACGGCCTGGGCGCGCTGCGCCGTCTGTCCGACGAGTTCGACGTCTATACCCAGCCGGGCCAGGGCGCCGCCTTCTTCATGCGCCTGTGGCGCGACGTCCCGGCGCCGGAACCGTGCGGGGTCGAGATCGGCGCCCTGTGGACGCCGATGGCCGGCGAGGACGAGTGCGGCGACGGCTGGGCGGTGCGCTGCGACGCGCGCGGCGCCACGCTGCTGGCCGCGGACGGCCTGGGACACGGCCCCGAGGCCGCGCGCGCGGCCGCCGCGGCCGTCAAGACGCTCGGGCGCGACAAGAGCGCCGAGGCGGGGCAGTTGATGGAGGCCGCCCACGAGGCGCTGCGCCCGACCCGTGGGGCGGCCCTGGCCACCGCGCGCGTCGATTTCGAGTCGGATGAGCTGCGCTTCGCGGGCGTGGGCAATATCGCCGGCTGTGTCATCGGCGACGGCCGCCGTCCGCTGGTCTCGCACAACGGCATCGTCGGCCACAATATCCGCAAGGTGCAGGAATTCGCGCTGCCCTTCGCGCCAGGCGCCCTGTGCATCATGCATTCGGACGGCATCCAGACCCAATGGGACCTGGCCCGCTACCCCGGCCTGGCCGGGCGCAGCACGGTGCTGATCGCGGCCATGCTGATGCGCGACTTCATCCGCCGCCGCGACGACGCCATGGTGCTGGTGGTGCGCCGCCTGAAAGGAAACGCATGAACGGTCAGCGCATCCTGAGCGTGGCCCTGGACAACGACCAGGACGTGGTGCTGGTGCGCCAGCGCGCCCGCCAGCTGTCGGAACTGCTCGGCTTTTCGCAGCAGGACCAGGTGCGCATCGCCACCGCCGTGTCGGAAGTGGCGCGCGTGGCCTGCCACCGGGGTTCGGGCGGACGCGCCGCCTTTTCCCTGGTCAGGCTCGGCGCCTACCAGCACCTGGAAGTGACCATCAATCCAGGCGCCGGACCGCGAAAGGCATCTGCCCCTGCCGGGCTGCAGGAAGGCATCACCCGCTCGCTGCCCGAACTGGCCCTGATCACGGCGAACCGCTTGATGGATTCCTGCGACGTCGAGCCGGAGGAGGGCATCGCCACCGCCATCACCATGCGCAAGGCCCTGCCGCCCCAGATCATTGTGCAGACTTCGCAGCTGGCCGACATCAGCGAACGCCTGGCGTCCAGCCCGGTCGCCAACACCCTGCACGAGCTGCAGCTGCAGAACCAGGAGCTGGTGGCGACCATGGCCGAGCTGCGCGAGCGCCAGGAAGACCTGCTGTCGCTGACGCGCGAACTGGAAGACACCAACCGCGGCATCGTCGCCCTGTACGCCGAGATCGAGGACAAGGCCGAGCGCCTGCGCAAGGCGGACGAGATGAAGTCGCGCTTCCTGTCGAACACCAGCCACGAGCTGCGCACACCCCTGTCCTCGATCCGCGCCCTGGCCCAGCTGCTGCTGGACCGCATGGACGGCGACCTGACGGTCGAGCAGGAGCGCCAGGTACAGTTCATCGCCAAGGCCGCCAACGACCTGTCGGAGCTGGTCAACGACCTGCTCGACCTGGCCAAGATCGAGGCCGGCAAGGTCGAGGTGCAGCTGGCCCCGGTGGTCGTCGAGAACCTGTTCCGTGCCCTCAAGGGCATGCTGCGCCCGCTGGTGGACGAGGGGCGGGTGGAACTGGTCTTCGCGCCCACCGAGGTGGTGGAGGCCTTCGATACGGACGAGGGCAAGATCTCCCAGATCCTGCGCAACTTCATTTCGAATGCCCTGAAGTTCACCGAGCGTGGTAGCGTGACGGTCAGCGCCACCCACAATGCGGCGGACGACACGATCGCGTTCGCGGTCGCCGACACCGGGATCGGCATCAGCCCGGAGAACCTGCAACTGATTTTCGAAGAGTTCAGCCAGATCGAGCATCCGCTGCAGCGGCGCAGCAAGGGCACGGGCCTCGGCCTGCCGCTGTGCCGCAAGCTGGCAGACCTGCTGCATGGTCGGGTGGAAGTGGTGAGCACGCCAGGCGCCGGCTCCACCTTCACGCTGGTCCTGCCGCGACGCTTCCCGGCGCCTGATCAAGACGGAAACGAATCATGAAACCGCAATCGACCCTGATCCTCAACGTTGACGACAACGACGGCGCTCGCTACGCCAAGAACCGCATCCTGCAGGGCGCCGGCTACGAAGTGGTGGAGGCGACCAACGGCACCGACGCGCTGGACATGGTCAGGCGCCTGTCGCCGGCGCTGGTGCTGCTCGACGTGAAGCTCCCGGACATCAACGGCATCGAGGTGTGCCGCCGCATCAAGTCCAGCCCCGACAGCAGCATGGTGCTGGTGCTGCAGACCTCGGCCGCACTGACCGGGCGCGCCGACAAGATCCGCGGCCTGGAGGGCGGCGCCGACAACTACCTGGCCGCGCCGATCGAGGCCGACGAGCTGATCGCCAACGTCAACGCGCTGCTGCGCATGCGCCAAACCCAGGTCCAGCTGCGCGACAGCGAAGAGCGCTTCCGCCAGCTCACCGACAACATCGACGACGTGTTCTGGATGTTCTCCGTGCCCGAGGGCAGCCTGGTCTACGTCAGCCCGGCCTACGCCGACATCTGGGGCAGGAGCGTGGAGTCGCTGCGCCAGGAGCCGGGCGGCTGGCTGGATGCCGTGCATCCGGACGACCGCGAGCGCGTCAGGGAGCGCTGGAGCCGCCTCACGGACGCGCCGCACTACGACGACGAGTTCCGCATCAGCGCCCCGAACGGCGGCACGCGCTGGGTGCGCGACCGCCTGTTCCCGGTGCGCGACACGCGCGGCGCGGTCTACCGCGTGGCGCGCGTGACCAGCGACATCACGGCGCGCAAGGAGATGGAAGCGCTGCTGCGTGCGGCCGACCGCAACAAGAACCAGTTCCTGGCCACGCTGGCGCACGAGCTGCGCAACCCGCTCAGCCCGATCCGCAACGCCGCCGCGCTGCTCGGCGCCACGGGCGACGGTCCCGGCGGGGGCGAACGCCAGGCGCGCGCCCGCGAAGTCATCACGCGCCAGGTCGACCACCTGGCGCACCTGGTCGACGACCTGCTCGACGTGGCCCGCATCTCGGAGGGCAAGATCGTGCTGCGCACCGAGGACGTGGACCTGGGCGCCGTGATCAACCAGGCGATCGAGACCGCCAGTCCCCTGATCGCCGCGCGCGAGCACCAGCTCGAGGTGCAGCTGCCGGAGGAAGAGGTGTGGGTCTCGGGCGACCCGGTGCGCCTGGCCCAGTCGATCGGCAACCTGCTGCACAACGCCGCCAAGTTCACGCCGAAGGGCGGGAAAATCAATCTCTCCGTCAGCCTGGCGAACGAGGGCCGCGTACGCATCGCCGTGCGCGACAACGGCATCGGCATCGCCGAGGACAACCTGCCGCGCATCTTCGGCATGTTCACCCAGGTCGAGGTGCCGCCGGACCGCGCGCCGGAAGGCCTGGGCATCGGCCTGTCGCTGGTCTCGCACCTGCTGGAACTGCACGGCGGCCGCCTGGAGGCCAGCAGCCCCGGCATCGGCCTGGGCAGCACCTTCACCATGGACCTGCCGCTGCTGCGCATCGCTTCCGCGCAGGGCGAGCAGCCGCACTGCACCCAGCCCGGGAGCGACGGCAGCGGCATGCGCGTGCTGCTGGTGGACGACAACGTCGACGCCATGGAAATGATGGGCTTCCTGCTGGCCGAGATGGGCTACGAGACCTGCACCACCTCGGATGCCTCCGAAATCGAAGAGCTGGTGCTGCGCCACAGGCCGCAGGTGATCGTGCTCGACATCGGCCTGCCCGGCGTGGACGGCTACGAGGTCGCGCGCCGCATCAAGAAGAATCCGGCCCTGGCCGGCATCCGCCTGGTGGCGCACACCGGCTATGGTTCCCCCGAAGACCGCCGCCGCGCCCAGGAAGCGGGCTTCGACGCCCACCTGGTCAAGCCGGCCGAGCTGGACGACCTGGAGAAAGCGCTGAAAGGCTGATTCGGCTAGAATCACGTTTAGCAGGAACGACCTGCCCCGCAGTGGGAACAATGACCGGGACGGCCCGGCTTTTCGAAAGGAGAGCCGGTCAATGGCTTGGTTGATGTTGTTTGTTGCGGGTATCTTCGAAGTGGTGTGGGCGGTGGCGATGAAGCAGTCGGCAGGCTTCACGCGGCTCGTGCCCACCCTCGTCACGCTGGCCGGCATGGTGGTCAGCTTCGTGCTGCTGTCCGCGGCGATGCGCACGATTCCCCTTGGTACTGCTTATACGATCTGGACCGGCATCGGCGCGGTCGGGGCATTCCTCGTCGGGATCACTGTGCTGGGCGAGCAGGCCAGCGCAATGCGGGTCATCGCGGCGGTGCTGATCGTGAGTGGCCTGGTCTTGATGAAGCTGTCGGCCGACTGATGCCCTTGTAGGGTGGGCAGATTCTGCCCACGCGTTCAAATCACGCTTCCTGGCCCGCTTCGTGGCTCACAACCGTGCGTCAACCGCGTGGACGGGGAATTCCGGGTACTGCCCGAGCGTACCCCGCCCATCCTGCGAGTTGCGACTACTATTTGCACGTGATGTCGATGTCGAACAGACCGTGTCCATCGGGCGTGTAGAGCATCTCGCACGTCCGGGTGTCGTCCGGCAACCGCCTCCCCAGCACCAGCCCTTCGTTCACCCCATAGCGGCAGGTCAGCCACTTCTCTTCGCTTGAATCCTTCATGAAAGGATAGCTGACCTTGAAGCGCTTGCCGCCCAGCTTTTCGGTCTCGCCCAACTGCGCGGCATGCTGTTCAAGCGGACCGAGGGTGATGCCGGCTGCCTGGAGCCGGAAGCGCGCGGGAACCAGGCCGCTCCATCCCTTTGGCGGTTCGGTGATGCGCACCGCCGCCGCTTCCAGTTCTTCCGGGCAGGCGATCTTCTGCTCCTTTGCCGGTGCGTGAGCGGCAAGCGCGAGCAGTACTAGAGTGACTGATTTGCGCACGGCTTACTCGATCACGAAGAAGGCATCGGCATTGTTGCTCGGGCTCGACCATGAGCCATCGGAATTCTTGCCTTTCCGCCCGATGTAGCGTGCCTGCACGGTCCTGGTTGGAGGGTAGGTAAATTGTTCCATGATCCAGATGCCTTTCGGTTTGCCGTCGCTGCCGAACGGCCCATAGTGCAGGAAGAATCCCGCATGCCGCGTACCTTTCCCGACTTGCGGGTAGCGGCCATTCACGAAGGTTGCGATAGCGGTGCCAGGCATCAGGCCAATGGGTGCATCGAGCACCTGGGCGCCGGCACGCCATTGGGTAGTATGGGGCACATGGGCATAGTGTTGAACCAGCGCGACGCATTCTCCATCGCGTACAGGTTTGCTGCCTTCCAGGGAACTGGCTTTCGGATAGCGGTATATGCGTCCTCCTTGCAATTAGGAGGAAATTGTTTCCGGCTCAGGTTGAACGTGATTTGAAAACCATCAAGTGTATGCGTGACGGAGCCCAAGAAAAACAAAACCCCGCAGAAATGCGGGGTTTTGCAGGGCGCCTGGCGTTGGATTACTTGTCCGTCACCGTAAACTCACCGAAGGCCTTGAGCTGCTCGCCCACCGCCTTCTGGTCGCCCACGACCACGATCGACTGGTTCTCCGGCGCGTAGTACTTCTTCGACACATCGCGCACCTGTTCCGGCGTGACCTTCTGGATGCGCGGCACGTACTCGCCGAGGAACTCGGCGGGCAGGCCGACCAGCCAGTTGGAGGCCAGGGTGCCGGCGACGGCGCGCTGGAGCTGGTTGCTGATCATGTAGCCGCCGGCCACATAACGCTTGTTCATCTCCATTTCCTTGGCCGGCACCAGTTCGCTGCCGATGCGCTTGTACTCGCTGAAGAACTCGTTCAGCGCCGCGCCGGTCACCTCGTTGCGCACGTCGGCGCCGCCGATGATCGAGCCGCCCGCGCGGTTCAGGCGCGCACCGGCCGAGGCGCCGTAGGTGTAGCCCTTGGCCTCGCGCAGGTTGATATTCACGCGGCTCGAGAAGCCGCCGCCGAGGATGGTGCTGGCCAGGCGCAACGGGATCTGGTCCTGGGCGCTGGCGGCGATGCCGGGGCTGCCCAGGCGCAGGGTCGACTGCACGCTGCCGTCGCGCTGCAGCAGGATGCGCGCAGGCTTGGCCGCGCTTGGCGCCGGCGCGGTGTCGGCGATCGACGGGCCGCTGACCTTCCAGTCGCCGAAGGCCTGCTCGGCGAGCTTGAGCGCATCAAGCTCCTTGACCGGGCCGGTGATCACCAGGAGGGCGTGGTCAGGACGCATGCGCTTGGCGTGCTCGCTGCGCAGCATGTCCTGGCTCACGGCGTTGATCGCTTCCACCGTCGGGGTGGTGCGGCTGTACGGGTGCTCGCCGTAGACGGCGCGGTTGATCGCGCGCTCCGCGCGGAAGCCCGGCTGGGTCTCGGACACGCGCAGCGACTGCAGCGCATTGGCCTTGGCCAGCTTGACTTCGCTTTCCGGGAAGGAGGGCGTGCGCGCGACTTCGGCCAGCAGCTGCATCATCGGGGCCGAGTGCGAGAGCAGGGCGTTGGCCGAGACGATGATGCCGTCCGAGGTGGCGCTGGCGGCGACCGAGCCGCCCATGCCCTGGGCCGCTTCGGCGATCGCGCGCGAGTCGCGCTTCTCGGTGCCTTCGTTGAGCAGGCCCGCCAGCATGTTGGCGAAGGCCGGCGTCGCCGGCGCGTCGGCCGCGAAGCCGGCGCCGCGCACGGCCAGCACGTAATCCACGCGCGGCAGGCCCTTGCGCGGCACGACCCAGACGGTCAGGCCGTTTTTCAGGGTGCTCTTGGTGATCTTCGGTACCGGGATCGGCTTGTCCTTGCCATAGGCGGGCATGGGCAGCTCTTTCGCAGCGGGGGCGGCATAAGCCATCGGCGCGAAGGCGGCCGTGACGGCGATTGCGAGCATCAGTTTCTTCATGATGTGCTCCTTATTGTTTTGCGGCGGCCGGGGCGGCTGCGGCGGTCGGGGTCGCGAGCATCGCGGCCGGCTTGCGGTCGATGACGGTGCGGTTGCTCGGCACCAGGTAGGTGCGCACCGCGCGCTGGATGTCTTCCGAGGTCACGGCTTCGATCCAGCCCGGGATCTTGTTGACCACGTTGGCGTCGCCCCACAGCACCTGCATCTTCGCCAGGGTGTCGGCGCGGTTGATGAAGCTCTCCAGCTGGTTGTTCCAGTCGGCCAGGATGCGGGTCTTCACGCGCTTCAGGGTCGCATCGTCGACGCCGTCCTTGGCGACCTTGGCGATCTCCTCGTCCATGGCCTTGAGCATGGCGTCGGCGCTGCTGTTCGGCTTGTACAGCGCGAACACGGTCATCACGGTCGGGCCGTCGTATTCGAAGGGACCGGTCAGACCGAACAGGGTGTCGACGTTCAGCGCGATCTCGCGGCCTTTCACCAGGCCCTGGTAGAACAGGGAAGCGTCGCCGCCGCCCAGCAGTTCACCGACCACGGCCATGGCGGCCTGGTCGCGGTGGCCGCGCGGCGGCACCTTCCAGGCCGCGGCGATGGCCGGCACCTGGGCCAGGGCGTCGCTCTGCACCACGCGCTTCTCGGCGGTGTTGAGGCCTTCGCTGAAGTCGGTCGGTTTCGGGGTCGGGCGGGCCTTGATCGAGCCGAAGTACTTCTGCGCCAGCGCGAAGCCCTGTTGCGGGGTGATGTCGCCGGCGATCGCCAGCACCGCGTTGTTCGGGCCGTAGTAGTCGCGGTGGAAGGCGCGCACGTCGTCCAGGCTGGCGTTCTCGAGGTCTTCGAAGCTGCCGTAGCCGTCATGGTTGTTTTCCCATTTCTGGAAGGCGTGCTGGCCGATATCGATCCAGTAGAAGCCGCCATAGGGCTGGTTCTTCACGTTCACGCGGATCTCTTCCTTCACCACGTCCTGCTGGTTCTTCAGCGTGGCCGGGTTGAAGTCGAGGGTCTTCATGCGGTCCGCTTCCAGCCACAGGATCGGTTCCAGCGCCGACACCGGCGCGGTCTCGATGTAGTTGGTGTAGTCGGGACGGGTCGAGCCATTGTTGCGGCCGCCGCCTGCGGTGATGGTGGTGTCGAACACGCCTTTCTTGGCGTTCGGGGTTCCCTGGAACATCAGGTGCTCGAACAGGTGGGCGAAGCCGGTGCGGTTCTTCGGTTCCAGGCGCATGCCCACGTGGTAGACGACCGACACGCCGACCGTCGGCGAACTGTGGTCTTCGGTGACGATGACGGTCAGGCCGTTGTCGAGCTTCTTGACGTTGATCGGCAGGGTCCACTGGTCGCTTGATGCGGCGAACGCCGACAGCGAAAAGGTGAGCCCGGCCAGCAAAACAGGTAATTGGCGCATGCGCATGGGTGACCTCGAAAATGAACGCAGAACGGGACTGCGAAGTGAATTGTTACCCATTTGTCTCCATGGGTTTGTACAGACGGCGGTGGCCATCGTGCGCTGCATCTTAGCGTAGTGGCATGCCAATAAGTAATCTTTTTTCGCATGCATATTCGCGATTTTTTGCGATAAATCTATTGTTGTGTCGATATTGCGCAACAAGCATCCGTCCACGCATACGTCACCCTGGACCGCGATTTGTGCAGTTCATCGCAGACAGGTAGGTATGTGATGACAAAATCGATATAGTTGCAACATGCCAAGATAGGCCAGGGCTACGCGCCCCCGACCGTCGCCAAACCAAAGAACATGTATTCGGAGAATCTAATGACAAACCTTTCCAAGCCGGGCCTCGTCTTCATGGCCCTGTGCGCCTCGCTGCTCGCCTGCATCGGCGTCGCCCAGGCGGCTCCGGAAACGGCGACCGAGACCCGGCCGATCGACGCGCGGGTGGTGCGCGTCAAGCTGGACGGGGTAGTGGACATGAAGATTCGCCAGGGCGCGACGCCGATGCTGGTGCTCACCGGGGATCCCCGCCTGCTGGGCAAGACCACCACGATGCAGAGTGGCGACACCCTCAATATCGGCACCGAGACCCGTGGCGTGAGCATCAACCTCGGACGCAGCATGGGGCTGCACGCGGAGCTGACCCTGCCGAACCTGCGCGAGGTGACCTCGGAGAGCGTGGGCGGCACCGTGGTCAGCGGCTTCTCGGGCGACGAACTCGAGCTCAACCTCGATGGGGCCGGCTCAATGAATGTATCATGTAATTACAGGGTCCTGAGCGCCAACCTGGGCGGCGTCGGCAGCATGCGCGTCAATGGCATCAACAGCGAGAGCGTCGAACTGAACCTGCGCGGCGCCGGCTACGTGACCCTGTCCGGCCGCAGCCGCCAGCTCAAGGCCGAACTCGGCGGACTGGGCGGGCTCGATGCCCAGGCCTTCTCGGCCGAGAACGTGACCCTCGAGCTGTCGGGACTGGGCAATGCGACCATCACCGCCAAGGAAAGCGCCAACCTGACGCTGTCGGGCCTCGGCTCGGTGACGGTGCACGGCAAGCCGGTCAACCGCAAGGTCAGCGTCGACGGCCTCGGCAAGGTGAGCTGGAAGTAAAGACCAGAACAAGAACACGCAGCACAACAAGAACAAGGTGAGTCCTTACGAGGACAAGGGTTCGTAGAGATCCTGAATTCCCTGCACGAGACATGAAAAAACTATTCGTAGCGTTCGCGTTCGCACTGGGCCTGCAGGCCGGTGCGCATGCGGGCTTCGCGGAAGGTGCCAGCGCCTATAACGCGCGCAACTACGCGACAGCACTGAGAGAGATCGTCCCGCTCGCCAAGGCCGGCCATGCGGATGCCCAGCATTTGCTGGGCCTGATGTATTACATGGGCCGCGGCGTCGCGCGCGACTACAAGCAGGCCTTCGCCTGGCACCACAAGGCCGCCCTGCAGGGCAAGTCCGACGCGCAGTACGTGGTCGGCGCCATGTACTACACCGGCAACGCCGTCCCGCAAGACCAGCGCCACGCCGTGGCCTGGTTCCGCAGGGCGGCCGAGCAGGGGCACGCCGAGGCCCAGCACGCGCTCGGCCTGATGTACCGCTACCACCAGGCCGGCATGCCGCAGGACATGGTGCTGGCCTATATGCTGTGGAACCTGGCCGCCGCCAGCGGCAACCACAATGCGGTCGAGCAGCGCGCCGCGATCTCGCGCCAGATGACGCAGGAACAGATCGAGGAGGCGCAGTCGCTGTCGCGCACGTGGAAGCCGGGCAGGCCGCTGCCGACGACGTCGCGCACGGGCACGAATTCCTGATTTTGAACCGCCGGCCTAGCCCGGCGGTTTTTTCATTCACGGGCGCTGCCGGGTTTTGTAGGGTGGCCGGCTTCGCCGACCGCGCGTTCAACTCCACTGTGAATGGCTGCTACGCGATTGTTCACCATGTGGTTGAACGCGCGTTCGGCGGAGCCGTGCACCGGTCCACTGGACCGGTGCACCCCTACTTGACGGGCGCGGCTGCCTTGGCCGCGCTTCTGAACAAGGACAAGGGCACCGCATTCCCCATCGCCTGGTAGCCGAGATCGTTCGGATGCAAATGGTCTCCGCTGTCATACGCCGGCAGCAAGCGCGTCGGATGCGCCGGGTCGCGGGTGGCGCGGTCGAAGTCGATCACGGCGTCGAACTCGTCGTTGTTGCGGATCCAGTTGTTCACGGCCTGGCGCACGACCTCCTTCTCGGGCGAGTAGTAGCCCGCTCCTTCGAACGGCGTCAGGGTGGCGCCGATCACGCTGATGCCCTTGGCGCGGGCGCGCAGGATCAGCTGGCGGTAGCCGGCGATCAGGTCTTCCGCCGTGACCGGGTTCGTGGCCGAGCTGTTGCCGATGTCGTTAATCCCGATCAGGATCACCAGGTAGCGCACGCCGGCGGTCGCCAGCACGTCGCGGTCGAAACGCTCCTGCGCGCTGCGCCCCGCCAGGGTGTTCGGCGAATTGCCCAGCAGGCGGTTGCCGCTGATGCCGCGGTTGACCACGCCGAAGCGCGCGTTGATGCCGAGGACCGGGTCGCGCTCGGTCTGCAGGCGGCGCGCCAGCCAGTCGGGCCAGCGGTTGTTGGTGTCTAGCGTGCTGCGGGTGCCGTCCGTGATCGAATCGCCCAGGGTGACGATGGTGGGCCCTAGCGAATCGACGTCGACTTCGGTGAGGAAGGGCCAGACCTGGATGGTGCGCTGCACGGGCAGCGTCGGCGCGGCCGTGAAGTTGCCGGGCAGGGAGACGTAGTTGGTCTGCAGCGCCAGCTGGTGCACGGTCGTTGCCTGCACGGTGCCCGGCAGGTAGAGGCTCACGGCCAGGTCGGATAGTGGCGGGACGTTCAGCTCCACCGGGTCGGACAGCGCCGGGGCGCCAGGCGGGATGGTGACGAAGCTGCGGCCCCCGAAGGTGAGGGCGCGGTCGGTGCCGGCTGCTACGTCCGAGCCGGCCGCGCGCAGGCCGATGCGGGCGGCGCCGATCGTCAGGGGCGTGCTGCCCAGTTCATTCGACACCCGGATGCGCACCCGGTTGCCGCCGATGCTGGTGTGGACAATGAGGCGCAGCGTCTGGTCGGTGAAGGTCTGCAGGCTCGTGTCCGGCGGCGGACCGGCCGGCGCGGTGCCCCAGGCACCAAGCCAGTGTTCGTTCTGCCAGCTTTGTGCGCCGGCCGGCTGGCTGGTGAAGGCGATCGCGGCGGCCAGCATGGCGCCGGACAGGAAGAGGCGGCGCCGCGGCGGCTGGACGCTTGATGTGGGGAGGGTGAAGGCGGCCGCCAGGCGCTGCGCGGCGTGGACAAGGGTGGGCAAGATGCGGTTCATCGTGTGCTCCCGAAAAAGGCGCCCATGCGATACGCATGAGTTCGCATGACCAATCTACCCAGCCAGCGGGACATGGACAAGAAGGCAACAACCTCTCCCTTTGCGCCGCATCGAAAGCTGCAAAGATTAATATTCCTGCAAGAATTTTCCATGACGCTGAGAGAAATCTTGTACCCCACTTGACCCGGCGATTGCCTCCCATTGTTCGGCGGCGCACCGAGCGTTGGACATGAGGCGGCTACGGTAGGCCATCGACGCGCAAGGAGCAGACATGAGCAATCATTCGGGTAAGGACGTGAAGATCGGCCGCGCGACCATGCCGGCGGGCGGCTGGGGTTCGCTGGCCAAGGTGTCGACGATCCTGCTGGACCAGCGCGTGCCGATCAAGGACAGTCGCCTGCTGCTGAAGCAGAACAAGCCGGATGGCTATGCCTGCGTCAGCTGCGCCTGGGCCAAGCCTGCCAATCCGCATCCCTTCGAGTTCTGCGAGAGCGGCGCCAAGGCCACCGCCTGGGAAACCACCAGCAAGACCATCGGCGCCGACTTCTTCGAGCGGCACACCGTCACCGAGCTCGAAGCCTGGGACGACCACACGCTGGAAGACCAGGGCCGCCTGACCGTGCCGCTGCGCTGGGACGCCGCCAGCGACACCTACCGCGAGGTGAGCTGGGAGACGGCGTTCGCCGAGATCGGCGCCACCTTGCGCGGCATGGCCAGGGAACAGGTGGTGTTCTACGCCTCGGGCCGCGCCTCGCTCGAGACCTCCTATATGTATTCCCTGTTCGCCCGCATGTACGGCAACAACAACCTGCCGGACAGCTCGAACATGTGCCACGAAAGCACCTCGGTCGGGCTGCAGAAGACCATCGGCGTGCCGGTCGGCACCGTGGTGCTGCACGATTTCGAGGAAACCGACTGCATCTTCTTCTTCGGCCAGAACGTCGGCGTGAACAGCCCGCGCATGTTGCACCAGCTGCAGGAAGCGCGTAGGCGCGGCGTGCCGATCATTACCTTCAACCCCTTGCGCGAGCGTGGCCTGGTCAGCTTCACGAATCCGCAGTCCCCGGTCGAAATGCTGACCGGGCATGAGACCCCGATCAGCACCCAGTACCACCAGGTCAAGCCGGGCGGCGACACGGCGGCCATCATGGGCCTGTGCAAGGCCGTCTTCGACCGCGACGACGCGGCCCAGCGCGCCGGCGCGCAGCGCGTGCTCGACGTCGCCTTCATCCAGGAGCACACGCACGGGTTCGCGGAGTTCGAGCAGTCGGTGCGCGCCTGCGGCTGGATTGACATCGAGCGCGAATCCGGCCTGCGGCGCGCCGACCTCGAGGCCGCGGCCGAGGCCTACTGCGAGGCGGGCGCCGTGATGGGCATCTACGGCATGGGCCTGACCCAGCACCGCAACGGGGTGCAGAACGTGACGATGATCGTCAACCTGCTGCTCCTGCGCGGAAACATCGGCAAGCCGGGCGCCGGCGTGTGTCCGGTGCGCGGGCACTCCAATGTGCAGGGCCAGCGCACCGTCGGCATCACCGAGAAGCCCGAGCTGGCGCCGCTCGACAAGCTCAAGGAACAATACGGCTTCGAGCCGCCGCGCAAGGCCGGCATGAACACGGTCGAGGCCTGCGAGGCCATCCTGGCCGGCAAGGTGGACGCCTTCATCGGCCTGGGCGGCAACTTCGTGCGCGCGGTGCCGGAACGCGGCCTGATGGAGAAGGCCTGGCGCGAGATTCCCCTTACCGTGCAGATCGCCACCAAGCTCAATCGTAACCACGTCATCCACGGCAAGGCGTCTTACCTGCTGCCTTGCCTGGGCCGGATCGAGATCGACCGCCAGGCCGGCGGAGAGCAGGACGTGACGGTCGAGGACAGCACCGGCTGCATGCACGGCTCGCGCGGGCGCGCCGAACCCGTGGCGTCCACGCTGCTGTCCGAGCCGGCCATCGTGGCGGGCCTGGCCAAGGCCACCCTCGACCCAAACCCGAACGTGGACTGGGACCGCTGGGTGGGCGATTATTCCCTGGTGCGCGAGGCCATCGCCGAGACCTACCCCGACATCTTCCACGACTTCAATGCGCGCATGTGGACGCCAGGCGGCTTTCGCCGGCCGCTGGGCGCCGCGCACCGGGTCTGGAAGACCGAATCCGGCAAGGCCCACTTCACGGCGCCCGAGGCCCTGCAGGGCAATCCGGACCTGCGCGGCGGCCCGCAAACGCTGCGCCTCTTCACCGTGCGCAGCGACGGCCAGTTCAACACCACCATCTACAACTACGACGACCACTTCCGCGGTGTGCAGGGCAGCCGCATGGTGCTGTTCATGGCGCGCGCGGACGTGGCGCGCTACGCACTGCGCGAGGGCGAACTGGTATCGCTGCGCACCGCGGCCATGGATGGCGTCGAGCGCCGTGTCGACGGCCTGGCGGTGGTGCCCTACGACGTGCCGGAGGGCTGTATCGCCGGCTACTATCCGGAACTGAATGCCCTGATCCCGCTGTGGCACCACGCGAAGGAGAGCAAGGTGCCGGCGGCCAAGGCGATCGACGTCATCCTCGAGCGCGGCGGGAGGCTGTCATGAACGCGGGCGAGGGCTTCTTCGCGCCGGCGGGCGCGAGCCGCCTGCCGGCCGCGCGCTGGCGCGAGGGCGTGTGCGAAGACGGCGCGGAGCTGGTGGCCGAGGAAGTGCCGGTGGCCCTGGTGTACAACGGCATCAGCCATGCGGTGATGCTGGCGTCTCCCCTGGACCTGGAAGACTTTGCGATCGGCTTCTCGCTGGGCGAGCGCATCGTGCGCAGCGCGCGCGATATCTACGGGCTCGAGGTGGAAGAGGGCGCCCATGGCATCGCGATCGAGATGCGGATTGCCGGCGGCGCCATGATGCGGCTGAAGGAAACGCGGCGCGCCCGCACGGGCCGCACCGGTTGCGGCCTGTGCGGCGTCGAGAGCCTGGCCTGTTTCGAGGATGAGTCCTTCGATCCGCCACGCGATGGACCGGCGGTGCGCTTCGACGCGGACGCCCTGCACCGGGCCATGGCGGCGATGGCCGCGCGCCAGGAACTGCACCACGCGACCGGCGCCGTGCACGCGGCCGGCTGGGCCGGCCGCGACGGAGAGCTGCGCTGCGTGCGCGAAGACGTGGGCCGCCACAACGCGCTCGACAAGCTGGTGGGCGCTCTGGCGCGCGACGGTATCGACACGGCCGCCGGCTTCGCGGTAGTGACCAGCCGCGCCAGCTTCGAGATGGTGCAGAAAGCCGCGCGCGCAGGCATCCCGCTGCTGGGTGCGATCTCGGCGCCGACCGCGCTGGCGGTGCAGCTGGCGCAGCAGGCCGGCCTCACGCTGGCCGGTTTCGTGCGCGGCGGGCGGCACGTGCTCTACAGCCACCGCGAACGACTTTCGTAGGGTGGTCGGCTTCGCCGACCGCGCGTTCAAATGCACGGCGAGATGAGGCGTATCGTCCATTCTCACGCGGGTTGAACGCGCGTTCGGCAGAGCCGAACACCCTACAGGCATCATCGTGATCGGAGTATGATGCCACCCTTCGCACTGCGCATCCTGGAGTATTCATGGTCATCGTGACCCACAACGGCAAGTTCCACGCCGACGACGCATGGGCGGTGGCCGTCCTGCACATCCTGTTCCCTGAAGCGGAGATCGTCCGCACCCGCGACCCGGCCATCATCGAGTCGGGCGACTTCGCCGTCGACGTCGGCGGCATCTGGGACCCGGCCACGGGCCGCTTCGACCATCACCAGAAAGGCTTCGACGGCGCCCGCATGTCAGGCGTGCCCTATGCCAGCGCCGGCCTGGTCTGGCGCGAATACGGCGCGCGCTGCGTGGCCGCGCTCGCCCTCCAGCACACCGGCCAGCAGCTCGACGAGGAGACGGCCCAGCAGATGGCCTACGCCATCGATGGCGACATCGTGCAATACCTGGATCTGTCGGACGTCGGCGCCGCCAAGAATGCGCCGGGCGGCTACGGCCTGTCGGCGGTGGTGTCGGGCTATAACCCGAACTGGATGGACGAGGAACGCCTCGGCTACGGGCTTGAAGCAGAAGCCTTTCGCCTGGCCCAGTTCCGCAAGGTGATGGCTTTTCTTACCGACGTGATGGCCAACGCCGTCAAGTACCGCGTCGGCGCGACGCTGGCCCTGTCGCAGGTGCGCCAGGCCGAGGTGCTGGAAAACGGCCGCCTGCTGTTCCTGAAGAACGCGGCGCTGCCCTGGACCTCGGTGGTGCGCAAGGAAATGCCGAAGGTGCTGTTCGTGATCAGCTACAGCCGCTCGGAAGACCGTCACATGCTGCACACGGTGCCGGCGACCGTCGACACCTTCGATGCGCGCGCCGACCTGCCGGAAAGCTGGGCAGGGCTGCGCGACGCGGATCTGGCGGCGGTCACCGGCGTGCCTGACGCGAAGTTCTGCCACAACGGCCGCTTCATCGCCGCGGCCAAGTCCTACAACGGCGCCTATGCGATGGCGCTGCAGGCCCTGCAGGCCGTCGACAGCGGCGAGACGCCGCTCTTCGTGCCGCGCCCGGCGGTCACGCCCATGAGTTAGGCGCTGTCACCGTTCAGTGTGGGCTCGCCCTG
>NZ_JANUHA010000025.1 GCF_024753255.1 Massilia agri | reverse complement strand
TTCTTCTCGAACTTGAAGAACGAGGCGATGCACGAGCGCTTGTTTGCATCGAGGGACGAAGGCAAGGCTGTGGTTCGTGACTATATCGAGACGTACTACAATAAGCAGCGGCTACATCAAACCCTGGGCTATCAAACGCCTGCCGCCGTCGAGGCCGCATTCCCTGTGCCTAAATAACTTGTCCAGAATATCCGGACCACCTCAGGTCTGACATTCGGACACGGCCTCAGCCGCACAGCCGCAAGTACGGTAGAGCTTGCAACCCTGGGTGTCAGGTCTGACATTCGGACACGGCCTCAGCCGCACAGCCGCAAGTACGGTAGAGCTTGTGTCCAAATGTCAGACCTGACACCGGGATTGGGGGCGTAAAAAAGCCGACCTCGCGGGTCGGCTTTTTTTTGCAGCAGGGTTCGCTTAGTCGTCGCTGCCGCCCGCGATGCCCAGCAGGCGCAGCAGGCTGGTGAAGATGTTGTACACGTCCAGGTAGATCGCCAGCGTGGCGCTGATGTAGTTGGTTTCGCCGCCGTTGACGATGCGCTGCACGTCGAACAGGATGAAGGCCGAGAAGATGCCGATTGCCAGGATCGAGATCACGATCGACAGCGCCGACATCTGCAGGAAGATGTTGGCGACGGCGGCCAGGATGATCACAACCACACCAGCCATCAGCCAGCTACCCATGCCCGAGAAATCGCGCTTGGTCGTGGTAGCGATGCTGGCCATGACCGCGAACACGCAGGCCGTGCCGCCGAAGGCGGTCATGATCAGGGTGCCGCCATTGCTGTAGCCGAGGGTGTGGCGCAGCAGCGGGGTCAGCATCAGACCCATGAAGAAGGTAAAGCCGAGCAGGAAGGCCACGCCGAGGCCCGAGTTCTTGGTCTTCTCGATCGCGAACATGAAGCCGAATGCGATGGCGAGGAAGAGGACGAAGCCAAGGGCGCCGGACAGTACCGGCAGTTGCATGGTCACACCGATATAGGCGCCCAGCACGGTCGGGATCATCGACAGCGCCAGCAGCCAGTAGGTGTTGCGCAGGACGTTGTTGCGTGCGACCTGGCCCCGGCCAGCCTTGGTCAGGTCGATGGTACTGCGTGGTTGTGAATTAGGGAACATGGTGCCTCCGGTTAGTGGATGAGCGTCACTGTCAAAAATAGGGCCGCAAACTTAGTCGCCGCTTAAATCAGGCCTGATTCAGGACGAATTCTCGCCGCAACTCTAGCACTTTCCTTGCCAGTACCGCAATATCGGCTATATGAGGGATATATGGTAAAATTAAAGGTTGATTGAGTTCCAAAATTCTACTTAAGTTCTTGATCCAAACCTTTCTTTTTATTGGAGTTTTTACATGGCAATCGAACGCACCCTGTCGATCATCAAACCGGACGCAGTTGCAAAAAACGTGATCGGCCAAATCTATAGCCGCTTCGAAGGCGCTGGCCTGAAGATCGTTGCTGCCCGCATGACCCAGCTGTCGCAAGCCGAAGCCGAAGGCTTCTACGCCGTGCACGCTGCGCGTCCGTTCTTCAAGGACCTGGTCAACTTCATGATCTCGGGTCCGGTCATGATCCAGGTGCTCGAAGGCGAAGGCGCCATCCTGAAGAACCGCGACCTGATGGGCGCAACCGATCCGAAGAAAGCTGACGCCGGCACCATCCGCGCCGACTTCGCCGATTCGATCGACGCCAACGCCGTGCACGGTTCGGACGCTGCCGAAACCGCTGCCGTGGAAATCGCTTACTTCTTCCCGGCACTGAACGTCTACTCGCGTTAATTAGTAAGGGGGAGCGCAGTCCGGGGCGCGCCCCGGTTGATTTCCCCCGGACTAATTTAAATGAGTAAGCCGCTCGCCCACAGTCTCAAGACTGGCGCGGCCGGCTTCGGAAACAAAAGGATTTCACCATGACGACGCTCACCAACCTGCTGGACTTCGATCCGGCGCAACTCATCGCCTACTGCGCCGAGCTGGGTGAGAAGCCGTTCCGTGCCAAGCAACTGCAGCGCTGGATCCACCAGTTCGGAGCGAGCAACTTCGACGACATGACGGATCTCGCCAAGTCGCTGCGCGAAAAACTCAAGACCCGCGCCGAGATCCGTGCGCCGGGCATCATCAGCGACCATACCTCGAGCGACGGCACCCGCAAGTGGCTGGTCGACGTCGGCAACGGCAATGCCGTGGAAACCGTGTTCATCCCGGAAGAGAACCGCGGCACCCTGTGCATCTCGACCCAGGCCGGCTGCGCCGTCAACTGCCGCTTCTGCTCGACCGGCAAGCAGGGCTTCAACCGCAACCTCACCGTGGCCGAAATCATCGGCCAGCTGTGGATGGCCGAGTTCGAGCTGCGCCGTACCAAGGGCATCGAGCCCGGCCCGAAAGGCGAGCGCCAGATCACCAACGTGGTCATGATGGGCATGGGCGAGCCGCTGCTGAACTACGAGCCGACCGTCACCGCCCTCAAACTGATGCTGGACGACAACGCCTACGGCCTGTCGCGCCGCCGCGTGACCCTGTCGACCTCGGGCGTGGTCCCGAACATCGACAAGCTGTCCCAGGACGTGCCCGTGGCCCTGGCCGTGTCGCTGCACGCGTCGAACGACGCCCTGCGCGACATCCTCGTCCCGCTGAACAAGAAATACCCGCTGCGCGAGCTGCTGGCCGCCTGCAAGCGCTACCTCGAATTCGCCCCGCGCGACTTCATCACCTTCGAATACTGCATGCTCGACGGCTTCAACGATTCCGACGAGCACGCACGCGAACTGATCGCGCTGGTGAACGACCCGGTGGTCGGCGTGAACTGCAAGTTCAACCTGATCCCGTTCAATCCCTTCCCGGAATCGGGCCTGACCCGCTCGAAGAACCCGCGCATCAAGGCCTTCGCCGAAGTCCTCATGAACGCCGGCATCGTGACCACCGTGCGCAAGACGCGCGGCGACGACATCGACGCCGCCTGCGGCCAGCTGGCGGGGGAGGTCAAGGACCGTACCCGCGTGGCCGAGCGCATGGAGAAGATGGCCGAATACCAGAAGAAGTTTGGCGCCGACTTCGGGCGCATCGTGGAGATCCCTTCCTGATGGGCCGCCTCGCCGGCTGTGCGGCATTCATCACCGCCTTGGCATTGCTGGGCGGATGCGCTAGCAATGGCGGGAGCGGCAGTGGCGAGCTGAGGACCGCGTCCGACCAGACCGCGATCGAGAAGCGCGCCGCGATCCGCCTGCAGCTGGCGGTCGGCTACTACCAGAATGCCCAGTACGAGACGGCGCTCGACGAGGTCAAGCAGGCGATCGCCATCGATCCCGACGACGCCGAGGCCTACGGCCTGCGCGCCCTGATCTATACCGCGATGGGCCAGCTGCCGCTGGCCGACGACAATTACCAGCACGCCCTGCGCCTGCAGCCGAACAACCCGGACCTGGCGAACAACTACGGCACCTTCCTGTGCCAGTCGCTGAACAAGCCGACCCAAGCCATGCCCTGGTTCGAACGCGCGCTGGGCAACCGCAGCTACCAGACCCCGGTGAGCGCGCTGGTGAACGCCGGCGTGTGCAGCATCCGCAACCGGAATTTCGATGCCGCCGAGCGCTACCTGCTCGAGGCCTTGCGCTACAACCCCGACCTGCAGGCGACCAACGCCGGCCTGGCGCGGATCTATTTCGAGCGGCGCGCCTACCCGCGCGCCGGTTTTTTCATCAACCGCCTGATCGAGACAGCGAAACTCGACACGCTGTCGGCCGACACGCTGTGGCTGGCGCTGCGCGTGCAGCGCAAGCTGGGTGAGCGGACCCATGAAGCAAGCCTGGCAGCCCAGCTGCGGCGCCGCTTCCCCGGTTCGCCCGAGTATGCGGCTTTCGAGCGCGGCGCTTTTGACGAGTGAGACGAGGAACATGAACGAGCATGCAGACCAGCCGGCAACCCCGGGCAAGGACACGGGCATCCCCGGCAAGACCCTGCAATCCCAGCGCGAAGCGATGGGCTGGAGCGTGGAGCAGGTGGCGGACCAGCTGAAGCTGGCGCCGCGCCAGGTGGTGGCGCTGGAAGCGGGCGACTACGCGTCGCTGCCGAGCCCGGCCGTGACGCGCGGCTTCGTGCGCGCCTACGCCAAGCTCCTGAAGATCGACGCCGCCCCACTGGTGGCCATGATCGAGATGAACATGCCGGCCGAAGCGCAGGCGGGCGCCAGCAATGTGCGCCGCGAACAGCGTCCGACCTCGTTCTCGGAAAGCCGTTTCCCGGTGGGCGGCAAGCGCACCAAGGTGCCGGTCGGCCTGATCGCCGGCGTGGTGGTCGTGGTCGCCGCCGGCGCCGCGCTGTGGCACTTCGGCCTGATCCCGGGCAGCCAGCAACCTGCGTCGCAAGGCGCGACCGACGGCACCGTGCTCGAAGCGCCGGTGGTGACGCCGAACGGCGCCGCGCCGACGCCGCCTGACACGCTGCAGAGCCCGTCCGTTCCGCTGATCTCGGTGCCGGCGCCGGCAAGCGAAGGTACTGCCCCGGCTGCACCCGGCACGACGACGGTCGCGCCTGCGACCCCGCCGGGCGCCGCGCCCGCAACCGCCCCGGTCACCACGCCCGCCGCGACGCCGTCCGCCGCGCCGGCAGCTGCAGCTGTGCCGGCCGCAGCGGCCGCCGCAGCGCCCGCAGGCGCCGGCGGCAATACGCTGGTGCTGAACGTGCGCGAGGACTCCTGGATCGGCGTGCGTCCGGTCGGCGGCGGCAAGGCGCTGCTGTGGCGCGAGGTCAAGGCCGGTTCCACCGAGACCATCGACCTCGCCGGCCCGGTCACCCTGACCGTCGGGAATCCGGGCGGCGTGACGGCAACCCTGCGTGGCGCCGCTGTCGGCCTGCAGGAAGCGCCGGGCAAGAAGTTCGCGCAAGTCTCCCTGAAGTAAGCAATGGAACCGAACATGAACCAATCCTGCATCGGAGAGCCCATACCGTCCGGCCCGCTGGCGCGCCGCGCCAGCCGGAAAGTGCTGGTCTCGCACGGCCAGCGCAAGGTCTGGGTCGGCGGCGATGCGCCGGTCGTCGTCCAGTCGATGACGAATACGGACACGGCCGACGTGATCGGCACCGCGATCCAGGTCAAGGAACTGGCGCGCGCCGGTTCGGAAATCGTCCGCATCACCGTGAACACCCCGGAAGCGGCCGCCGCCGTGCCGGCCATCCGCGAGCAACTCGACCGCATGGAGATCGACGTGCCGCTGGTGGGCGACTTCCATTACAACGGCCACCTGCTGCTGCGCGACTATCCGGAATGCGCCCAGGCGCTCTCGAAATACCGCATCAATCCGGGCAATGTGGGGCAGGGCGCCAAGCGCGACACCCAGTTCGCCCAGATGATCGAGATCGCGGCGAAATACGACAAGCCGGTGCGCATCGGCGTCAATTGGGGTTCGCTGGATCAATCCCTGCTGGCCCGCATCATGGACGAGAACGCATCGCGTGCGAACCCGTGGAGCGCCCAGGCCGTGATGTACGAGGCCTTGATCACCTCGGCGATCGAGAATGCCGTGCGCGCCGAAGAAGTGGGCCTGGCGCGCGACAGGATCATCCTCTCCTGCAAGGTCTCGGGCGTGCAGGACCTGATCGCGGTCTACCGCGAACTGGCCCGCCGCTGCGACTACCCGCTGCACCTGGGCCTGACCGAGGCCGGCATGGGCAGCAAGGGCATCGTCGCCTCGACCGCGGCGCTGTCGGTGCTGCTGCAGGAAGGCATCGGCGACACCATCCGCATCTCGCTGACCCCCGAGCCGGGCGGCGACCGCTCGAAGGAAGTCGTGGTCGGCCAGGAGATCCTGCAGACCATGGGCCTGCGCAAGTTCACGCCGATGGTGATCGCCTGCCCGGGCTGCGGCCGCACGACCTCGACCGTGTTCCAGGAACTGGCGGACAATATCCAGACCTTCCTGCGCGAGCAGATGCCGGAGTGGAAAAAGACCTATCCGGGCGTGGAGGCGATGAACGTGGCCGTCATGGGCTGCATCGTCAACGGCCCGGGCGAATCGAAGCACGCGAACATCGGCATCAGCCTGCCGGGCACGGGCGAATCGCCGGCGGCGCCGGTCTTCGTCGACGGCCAGAAATTCGCCACCCTGCGCGGCGAGCGCATTGTGGAGGAGTTCAAGACCATCGTGCTGAACTACGTACAGAAGAACTACAGCCGCGAGGCGGTGACAGAATAGAACCGTTGGGTGGACGGCTCGTAAATTGGTCCACTGGACCAATTTACTCCGCGCGTTCAACTCCGGCATGCTTTGCCACAGCGCATCCGTGAGTTGAACGCGCGGTCGGCAGAGCCGACCACCCTACAGAAAGATAGCCATGTCCAAACCAGAAAAAATCGTCGCCGTCAAAGGCATGAACGACATCCTCCCGCAAGACGCACCGATGTGGGAGCTGTTCGAGAACACCGCCGAGACCATCCTCAAGAGCTACGGCTACCAGAAGATCGTCACCCCGATCGTCGAGGATACGTCCCTGTTCGTGCGCGCCATCGGCGCCGTCACCGACGTCGTCGAGAAGGAGATGTACTCCTTCGAGGATTCGATGAACGGCGACCAGCTGACCCTGCGCCCGGAAGGCACGGCCGGCGCCGTGCGCGCCGTCATCGAGCATAACCTCGTCTACGACGGCCCCAAGCGCCTGTGGTACAAGGGCCCGATGTTCCGCCACGAGCGTCCGCAGCGCGGCCGCTACCGCCAGTTCTTCCAGTTCGGCGCCGAAGCCGTGGGCTTCTCGGGCCCGGACATCGACGCCGAGCTGATCATGCTGTGCCGCCGCCTGTGGGACGACCTGGGCCTGCAGAACGTGCGCCTGGAACTGAACTCCATCGGTAACGCCGACGAGCGCCTGCGCCACCGCGCCGACCTGATCGCCTACCTGGAAAAGCACGAGGACATCCTCGACGCGGAAGCCAAGCGCCGCCTGCACAGCAATCCGCTGCGCATCCTCGACACCAAGAATCCTGCCATGCAGGACATGGTGGGCGGCGCGCCCAAGCTGCTGGACTACCTGGGCGAGGAATCGCTGGCACACCTAGAAGGCCTGAAGAACATCCTCGACCGCAACGCCGTGCAGTACACCATCAACCCGCGCCTGGTGCGCGGCCTGGACTACTACAACCGCACCGTGTTCGAATGGGTCACCGACGAGCTGGGCTCGCAGGGCACCATCTGCGCGGGCGGCCGCTACGATCCGCTGATCGAGCAGTTCGGCGGCAAGCCGACGCCGGCGGTCGGCTTCGCGATGGGCATGGAGCGCATCATCGAGCTGATGAAGGGCCTCGGCGAACAGCAGGCCCCGGCGCAGTGCGACGTCTACATGGTCCACCAGGGCGAAGCGGCCCAGCTGCAGGCCTTCATCATGGCCGAGCGCCTGCGGGATGCCGGCCTGGATGTTGTGTTACATTGCGCAACGCCGGCCGGCGCGGGCAGCTTCAAGAGCCAGATGAAGAAGGCCGACGGCAGCGGCGCCGCCTTCGCCGTCATCATCGGCGAAGACGAGATGGCCAAGGGCCAGGCGGCGGTGAAGTCCATGCGCGGCGAAGCGGGCGAGCAGCAGCAGACCAGCGTCGCCTTCGAGGAGCTCGTGGACCACGTGGTCGACCAGATCATCGGCGGCGGCGATCACGACTGCGACGACGAGAACTGCGCGGAACACGGCCACCACCACCGTCCGTAAGCAGTACCCAACCGATCCACCCACAACCAGAACAACAGAGCAGAACATGGCATACGATCTCGAAGAACAGGAACAGATAGCGACTTTCAAGGCCTTTTGGGCCCGCTTCGGCAACCTCATCATGTGGGTGCTGATCATCGCGCTGGGTTCCTACGCCGGCTACAACTACTGGAATTCGCACAAGCGCACCCAGGCCGTCGAGGCCTCGGCGCTGTACGACGAGCTGCAGAATGCCGTGACCGCGAACGACAACGCCAAGGCCCAGCGCATCGCCGGCGACATCCAGAAGAAGTACGAAGGCACCGCCTACGCGCAGATGGCCGCCCTGGGCGCCGCCAAGACCGCCTTCGAGGCAAACGACCTGAAGACCGCCAAGGCCCAGCTGCAGTGGGCCGCCGACCACGGCAACGACGAGTACAAGGCCATCGCGAAGCTGCGCCTGGCCGGCGTCCTGCTGGACGAGAAGTCCTATGACGCGGCCATGAAGCTGCTGAACGAGCAGTATCCGGCGACCTTCTCGGCCGAAGTGTCGGACCGCAAGGGCGACGTGCTGGTGGCGCAGAACAAGCTGGCCGAAGCACACCAGGCCTACACCGCCGCCTACGCCGCGATGGCGAAGGAAAACCCGGGCCGCCAGCTGGTCCAGGTCAAGCTCGAAGCCATCGGCGGCAGCGTGCCGGCGGACAAAGACGCGAAGGCCGGCGAAGCGAAAGCGGCCGCGTAACTCCCATGATTGAAGGCCCGCGCATGCCGGCTGAGGTATGCGCGGGCTTTGCGTCCTTTACAGTCCAGGAACAAGGTTAAAGAATATGCGTATTAGCAGCAAACTTGTTGGTGTTGGTGTACTGGCCCTGGTGACGGGCTGCTCGAGCGTTCCGCAGCTGTCCTCGCTCAGCAAGCTCAATCCTTTCTCGTCCAAGGAGAAGGGCGACCAGCCGGCCCCGCTCGTCGAGCTGAAGGGCACGATGGCCGTGCGCACCGCGTGGAAGCTCGATATCGGCAAGGCCGGGGCCTTCACCTTCTCGCCTGCGCTGGCCGGCAACACCGTGGTGGTCGCCAGCAACGGCGGCGACATCGCCCGCGTCGAAGCGGCCACCGGCAAGCTGATGTGGCGCATCAAGGCGGGCACCGAGCTCTCCAGCGGCGTCGGCACCGACGGCAACCTGATCGTCGTCGGCGGCGACAAGGGCAAGCTGCTGGCCTTCGACATGGACGGCAAGAAGCTGTGGGACGCCCAGCTCTCGAGCGAGCTGCTGTCCTCGCCGGTGGTGGCACAAGGCATCGTCGTCGCACGCAGCCTGGACAACCGCATCGTCGGCATCGACGCCAAGACCGGCCAGACCAAGTGGACCACCCAGCGCACCTCGCCGCCGCTGACCCTGCGCACCGCGCCGGGCATGGTGACGACGGGGACCGACGTGATCGTCGCCCAGCCGGCCGGCAAGCTCTCGGCCCTGATCCTGGCCACCGGCGCGCCGCGCTGGGACCTGGAAGTGGGTGTCTCGCGCGGCGCCACCGAACTGGAGCGCGTGACCGACATCGGCGGCAACCCGGTGCTGTTCGAATCCGACGTCTGCGCCGTGTCCTACCAGGGCCGCGTGGGCTGCTTCGAAGCGGCGAGCGGCTCGCAGCGCTGGACCCGCGACCTGTCCTCGAGCGTCGGCGTGGCCGTCGACCAGCTCTACGTCTTCGCCCCGGACGTGAACGGCGCGCTGTACGCCTATAACCGCGATACGGGCGCGAACGCCTGGAAGAACGACAAGCTGGCCTTCCGCCGCCTGTCGACCCCGGTGTCCTACGGCCGCGCCGTGGCCGTCGGCGACTACCAGGGCTATGTGCACTTCCTGTCGCGCGAAGACGGCTCTTTCCTGGCGCGCGCCGCCACCGACGGCAGCCAGATCATCGGCACCCCCGTGGTGGCCGGATCGCACCTGATTTTTCAAACACAAAATGGAACTGTGACCGCCATCGCGGTCGAATAGAATAAATACATGAAGCCGGTAATCGCACTCGTAGGTCGCCCCAACGTCGGGAAATCGACCCTGTTCAATCGCCTGACCCGTTCGCGCGACGCGCTGGTGGCCGACCTCCCAGGTCTCACCCGCGACCGCCACTATGGCGAGGGCCGGATCGGCGAGCGCCCCTTCCTGGTCATCGACACCGGCGGTTTCGAACCGGTGGCCAAGGAGGGGATCATGCACGAAATGGCGCAGCAGACGCGCCAGGCGGTGGCGGAAGCCGACGTCGTCGTGTTCATCGTCGACGGCCGCCAGGGCCTGACCCCGCACGACAAGACCATCACCGATTACCTGCGCAAGACGGGCCGCAAGGTCATGCTCGTGGTCAACAAGTCCGAGGGCATGAAGTACACCTCGGTCACCGCCGATTTCTACGAACTCGGCATGGGCGATCCCTACGTGATCTCGGCCGCCCACGGCGACGGCGTGCACGACCTGGTCAACGAGGCGCTCGACTTCGCTTTTGAAAACCGTCCGGACGAGGAAAACGAGCCGGAGCACCCGGACCACGGCATCAAGATCGCCATCGTCGGCCGCCCGAACGTGGGCAAGTCGACCCTGATCAACACCCTGGTCGGCGAGCAGCGCGTGATCGCCTTCGACATGCCGGGCACCACCCGCGACTCGATCGAAGTGCCCTTCGAGCGCGACGGCAAGAAGTACACGCTGATCGACACCGCCGGCATCCGCCGCCGCGGCAAGATCTTCGAGGCCATCGAAAAGTTCTCGGTCATCAAGACGATGCAGTCGATCTCGGACGCCAACGTGATCATCCTGCTCCTGGATGCTCAACAGGATATTTCCGAGCAGGACGCCCACATCGCCGGCTTCATCCTGGAGTCGGGCAGGGCGCTCGTGGTCGCCGTCAACAAATGGGACGGCCTGCAGTCGGACCAGCGCGACCAGGTGAAGATGGACCTCGACCGCAAGCTGGATTTCCTGTCGTTCGCCAAGACCCACTTCGTCTCGGCCCTGAAGGGCACCGGCATCAGCCAGCTGATGAAGTCGGTGGACTCGGCCTACGCCGCCGCCACCGCCAACCTGTCGACCCCGCGCCTGACGCGCGCGCTGCAGGAAGCGATCGAGAAGCAGGAGCCGAAGCGCAAGGGCAGTGTCCGTCCGAAGATGCGCTACGCTCACCAGGGCGGCCAGAACCCGCCCATCATCGTCATTCACGGCAATGCGCTGGAAGCCGTCAGCGACCCTTATAAGCGCTACCTGGAAAAGCATTTCCGCGACACATTCAACCTGGTCGGCACCCCGGTGCGCATCGAGTTCAAGTCCGGGAAGAATCCATTTGCCAAGGAGCAGAGTTAAGCGTAGCAGTACGACAAAAATTGGCGAAACAGGTTACAGTAGCTTAGGGCTTTCATTCGCCACAGCGGAATGTGGCCCAGGCACTTGAAAATCGGCAAATCGCCACAAACTTTTAACTACAACAACATTACGGAGCTGTTATGAGCAACAAAGGGCAACTGTTACAAGACCCATTCCTGAACGCTTTGCGCAAGGAGCACGTCCCCGTCTCCATCTACCTGGTCAACGGCATCAAACTGCAAGGCCATATCGAGTCCTTCGACCAGTACGTCGTCCTGCTTCGTAATACCGTGACCCAGATGGTCTACAAGCATGCCATTTCCACCGTCGTCCCGGCTCGCGCCGTCAACCTTAACCTCGACTCCGAAGCCGAGTAAGGCCGATGGCTGACGCCCCCGGCAACACCTCCATGCGCGCAGCGCTGGTCGGCATCGACTTCGGTACTGGCGATTTTTCCGCCAGCCTGGAAGAGCTGTCCCTGCTTGCGCGCTCCGCCGGCGCCGATCCGATCACCACGATCACGGCCAAGCGCAGCAGTCCCGATCCCGCCCATTTCGTCGGCAGCGGCAAGGCCGACGAAATCAAGATGGCCTGCAAGGTGGACGGGGTCGACATCGTCATCTTCAACCACGCACTTTCTCCGGCACAGCAGCGCAACCTCGAGCGCCGGCTGGAAGTGCGGGTGGTCGACCGTACCAGCCTGATCCTCGACATCTTCGCCCAGCGCGCCCAGAGCCACGAGGGCAAGCTGCAGGTGGAGCTGGCGCAGCTGCAGCACCTGGCCACCCGCCTGATCCGCGGCTGGACCCACCTGGAACGCCAGAAGGGCGGTATCGGCCTGCGCGGTCCCGGTGAAACCCAGCTCGAGACCGACCGCCGGCTCATCGGCGAGCGCGTCAAGATGCTGCGCACCCGTCTGACCAAGCTGCGCAAGCAGCACGAGACCCAGCGCCGCCAGCGCGGCCGCAACCAGACCTTTTCCGTCTCGCTGGTCGGCTATACCAATGCCGGCAAGTCGACGCTGTTCAACACGCTGACCAAGGCCGGCGTGTATGTTGCGAACCAGCTGTTCGCAACCCTGGACACCACCAGCCGCCGCCTGTATCTGGGCGACGAGGTGGGGTCGGTGGTGATCTCCGACACAGTCGGCTTCGTGCGCGAGCTGCCGCACCAGCTGGTGGCGGCGTTCCGCGCCACCCTGGAGGAGACCATCCACGCCGACCTGCTGCTGCACGTGGTCGACGGCAATTCGCCGGTACGCATGGAGCAGATCGAGCAGGTCAACGAAGTGCTGCGCGAGATCGGCGCCGATCACGTTCCCCAGATCCTGGTCTGGAACAAGATCGATGCGGCCGGGCTGGAGCCCGGGATCGAGCGTGATGAGTATGATAAGATCAGCCGCGTTTTCATCAGTGCCCATAGCGGCGCTGGTCTGGACTTGCTGCGCGACGCCATCGTCGAGGCAGCGAAGGCCGCGCGAGGCAACAACAATACGAACGAAGGGCAGGACGAAGCCACTGGCTTCGCCGAAGACGAGCTGCCGGGTGGCGGCTCCTTGGGCGGTTCTGCCGACAATATGCCAACTTCCACCCAATTCGGGCCCCACTAGCCTATGCTCGTTTCTTTACTCAAGCGTTGCGGCATCAAACTGTCGCTCAACGACCCACGCTGGGGGCATAAACCCCAGGGTGACCACAAGGCCCAGGAGGGCCGCCGGCCGGGTGAAGGCCCGCCGGACCTCGATCAACTCTGGCGCGACTTCAATGCGCGCCTCAACCGCCTGTTCGGCGCGCGCGGCAATGGCAACAATGGCGGCGGCGACGGCGGCGGTCCCTACCGCGGCTCGAGCGGCGCCGGCATCACCGCCGGCGTCGTGGCCGTCATCGTCGGCCTGATCTGGCTGGCGAGCGGCGCCTTCATCGTCCAGGAAGGCCAGGTCGGCGTCGTGACCACCTTCGGCAAGCTCAGCCACAAGACCGGCGCCGGTTTCAACTGGCGCTGGCCGTATCCGATCCAGGCCCACGAGACCGTCAACGTCTCGCAGATCCGTACCGCCGAGATCGGCTACCGTGCCAATGTGCGCAACAAACAGCCGCAGGAAGCCCTGATGCTGACGGATGACGAGAACATCATCGACATCCAGTTCGCGGTCCAGTACACCCTGAAAGACCCGGTCCAGTGGCTGTTCAACAACCGCGACCAGGACGACAGCGTGCGCCAGATCGCCGAAACGGCCATCCGCGAAGTGGTGGGCAAGAGCAAGATGGACTTCGTGCTCTACGAGGGCCGCGAGAAAGTGGCCGCCGACGTGCACCAGATGATGCAGCAGATCGTCGACCGCTACGCCCTGGGCGCCCTGATCACCAACGTGACCATGCAGGCGGTGCAGCCGCCGGAGCAGGTGCAGGAAGCCTTCGACGACGCCGTCAAGGCCGGCCAGGACCGCGCCCGCGCCCGCAACGAGGGCGAAGCCTACGCCAACCAGGTGATCCCCCAGGCGCGCGGCCAGGCCTTCCGCCTGCAGCAGGACGCCGAAGCCTACCGCTCGATGGTGGTGGAGAACGCGCTAGGCAACGCCTCGCGCTTCGACCAGGTGGTGGCCGCCTATGCGAAGGCCCCGCAAGTCACCCGCGACCGCATGTACATCGACACCATGCAGCAGATCTTCTCCAGCACCAGCAAGGTGATGGTGGATTCGCGCGCGGGCAATCCGATGATCTACCTGCCGCTGGACAAGTTGCTGCAGCAGAACGCCGGCAACGACGGCGTGGGCAGCCGTTCGGGCCCGCAGCAGGTGCCGGCGGTGCCGCAGTCGGGCGCCCCGGCGGACGTCATGCAAGCCATGGATGCGGTGCGCAATCGCGACAGCCGCAGCCGCGATTCCTCACGTGATCGGGAGAGCCGTTAATGAACCGCCTCGTAACTTTATTTGTGGCGGGCTTCATTGCCCTGATGCTGCTGTCGTCCACCGTCTTCGTCGTGGACCAGCGCCGCTTCGCCATCGTGTTCGCCCTGGGCCAGGTGCGTGACGTGATCACCGAGCCGGGCCTGCACTTCAAGCTGCCGCCGCCGTTCCAGAACGTGATCTACCTGGACAAGCGCATCCTCACGCTCGATACGCCCGACGCCGACCGCTTCATCACGGCGGAGAAGAAGAACATCCTGGTGGATGCCTTCGTCAAGTGGCGCATCGTCGACCCGCGCCTGTATTTCGTCTCCTTCAGCGGCGACGAAAGCCGCGCCCGCGACCGCATGTCGCAGATCATCAAGGCGGCCCTGAACGACGAAATCACCAAGCGCACCGTGCGCGAAGTGATCTCGGGCGAGCGCGGCGCCGTCATGAATGCGGTGAAGGAAAAGGTCGTGGCCGAAGCCAAGGAGATCGGCGTCGGCGTGGTGGACGTGCGCCTCAAGCGCGTCGACTACATCGAGCAGATCAATAACTCGGTGTACGAACGCATGAAGGCCGAGCGCGTGCGCGTGGCCAACGAACTGCGTTCGACCGGCGCCGCCGAATCCGAACAGATCCGCGCCGATGCAGACCGCCAGCGCACCGTGATCATCGCCGAAGCCTTCCGCGAGGCCGAGAAGATCAAGGGTGACGGTGACGCGAAGGCGACCGCGATCTATGCGGAATCCTTCGGCAAGAACCCGGAATTCGCCAGGTACTACCGCTCGCTGGAAGCCTACCGCGCGACCTTCAAGAACCGCGGCGACGTGATGGTGGTGGATCCGAATTCGGAGTTCTTCAAGTACTTCAGGCAGCCGGGCGCCAAGTAGGGTGGACGGGGGCGCCTAGCTGGCTATGCCGTCCGCGCGTTCAAACCACGTATCCCGGCCCGCTCCGTGGTCTGCATACTGTCCTTGAACGCGCGGTCGGCGAAGCCGACCACCCTACGTTATCCGTCTATACAACTGTTGCAACATGGCACTCTGGCAACCCGTCGGAGCTGTCAAACCAACATCCCCGTCCTACGTCTCCCCATTTTCGGGTAAAATTGCCGATTCGGCGCTCGCACCGTGCGCCCGCACGTCTGTGCGCTTGTTCTGTTGCTCTTGAAAACAATTCCTTAGCTGTCTGCCCATGCCGAACTGGCTCCTGCCTGAAAATATCGCCGATGTCTTGCCGTCCGAGGCGCGCAAGATCGAGGATCTGCGCCGCAAGATGCTCGATACCTTCCGCCTGTACGGCTATGAACTGGTGATGCCGCCGCTGCTCGAGTACGTTGAGTCGCTGCTGGCCGGGGCAGGGCAGGACACCGAGCTGCGCACCTTCAAGGTGGTGGACCAGATTTCCGGCCGCCTGCTGGGCCTGCGCGCCGACATGACCACCCAGGTGGCGCGCATCGACGCCCACCTGCTCAACCGCGACACCGTCACCCGCCTGTGCTACGCCGGCAGCGTGCTGCACACCCGCCCCTCGGGCCTGCACGCCACCCGCGAGCCGGTCCAGATCGGCTGCGAGATCTATGGCCACGCCGGCCTGGAAGCCGACGCCGAGATCCAGGAACTGGCGCTCGCCTCGCTGGCCCTGGCCGGTTTCGACGAAGTGCGCCTTGACCTCTGCCACGTCGGCATCCTGCGCGCCCTGCTCGCCGAAGACCCGGCCGCGCGCCGCGACGAAGCGCAACTGACCTGCCTGCTGCGCGCCAAGGATGCGCCGGGCCTGGACGAGTTCACCCGGAATTACGCACCCGCCACCCGCAAGGCGCTGCTGGCGCTGCCGCACCTGTACGGCGACGTCGAGGTGCTGGCGCGTGCGAAAGAAGAGCTGCCGGCGCTGCCGGGCATCACCCGTGCGCTGGCCGAGCTGGCGGCGCTCGCTGCCGGCGCCATCGGGCGCGCGGACGTGGCGATCGACCTGGCCGACCTGCGCGGCTACCAGTACGAAAGCGGCGCCATGTTCGCGCTCTACGTGCCGGGCCTGCCGAACGCGGTGGCGCGCGGCGGCCGCTACGACCATGTGGGCGAGGCCTTCGGACGCGCGCGTCCGGCGACCGGCTTCTCGCTCGACCTGCGCGAACTGGCGCGGCTCCTGCCGACGGCCGAGCGCAAGCATTCCATCCGCGCGCCCTGGGGCAATGCGCCGGAGCTGAAGGAAAAAATCGCTGACCTGCGCAAGGCAGGCGAAGTCGTGATCCAGTCCATGCCGGGTCACGACAATGTTCAGGACGAGTTCGAGTGCGACCGCGTGCTCGTCCTCGAAAACGGAAATTGGATTCTCAAAAACTTAGGTTAAGTGATGTCAAATACTAACGTGGCAAAGAACGTCGTTGTCATCGGCACCCAGTGGGGCGATGAAGGTAAGGGCAAGATCGTCGACTGGCTGACCGACCATGCGGCCGGCGTCGTCCGTTTCCAGGGCGGCCATAACGCGGGTCACACCCTCGTGATCAAGGGCCAGAAGACCGCGCTGCAGCTGATCCCGTCGGGCATCATGCGCGAAGGCGTGGCCTGCTACATCGGCAACGGCGTCGTCGTGTCCGTCCCGGACGTGATGCGCGAGATCGACAAGCTGCAAGCCGCCGGCGTCGAAGTCGCTTCGCGCCTGAAGATCTCGGAAGCCTGCCCGGTCATCCTGCCTTACCACGTCGCCATCGACAAGGCACGCGAAGCCAAGCGCGGCGAGAACAAGATCGGCACCACCGGCAAGGGCATCGGCCCGGCCTATGAAGACAAGGTGGCGCGCCGCGCGATCCGTATCGCCGACATGCTCAACGAAGAGCGTTTCGCCGAGAAGCTCAAGGAAAACCTGGAATACCACAACTTCGTGCTGGTGAACTACCTGGGCGGCGAAGCGATCGACTTCCAGCAGACCTTCGACGACGCGATGGCCCTGGTGCCGCGCCTGCGTCCGATGGTGGGCGACGTGTCCTCGGCCCTGTACGCTGCGCACAAGGCCGGCGGCAACCTGCTGTTCGAAGGCGCGCAAGGTTCCCTGCTCGACGTCGACCACGGCACCTATCCCTTCGTCACCTCGTCGAACTGCGTGGCGGGCAACGCCGCCGCCGGCGCCGGCGTCGGTCCGGGCATGCTGCACTACATCATGGGCATCACCAAGGCCTACACCACCCGCGTCGGCTCGGGCCCGTTCCCGGCCGAACTGCCGACCGACCAGGGCGTCGGCGAGCACCTGTCGCGCGTGGGCCACGAGTTCGGCACCGTCACCGGCCGCGCCCGCCGCTGCGGCTGGTTCGACGCCGCGCTGCTGCGCCGCTCGGTCCAGATCAACGGCGTGACCGGCATGTGCCTGACCAAGCTGGACGTGCTGGACGGCCTCGAGTCGCTCAAGCTGTGCACCGGCTACAAGGTCGACGGCCGCGACGTCGATATCTTCCCGGTCGGCGCCGAGGAAGCCGCGCTGTGCCAGCCGGTCTACGAAGAAATGCCGGGCTGGACGGAGAGCACCGTCGGCGCCAAGACGATGGAAGACCTGCCGGCCAACGCCCGCGCCTACATCAAGCGCATCGAAGAACTGGTCGGCATCCCGATCGACATGGTGTCGACCGGCCCGGACCGCGAAGAAACCATCGTGCTGCGCCATCCGTTCGCGGCCTGATCAATAAAAATAGAAGATAGGATTGACCTGAAATGAACACCCCTGCATCGACCGACAAGGACCTCTGGGTTTCGTGGGACGAGTACAACCGCCTGGTCGAGCGCCTCGCGCTGCAAGTGTACGAATCGAACTGGAAGTTCGACATGGTGCTGTGCCTGGCGCGCGGCGGCGTGCGTCCGGGCGACGTGATCTCGCGCATCTTCGACGTGCCGCTGGCGATCCTGTCGACCAGCTCCTACCGCGAAGAAGCCGGTACCAAGCAGGGCAACCTGGACATCGCCAAGTACATGACGATGACCAAGGGCCCGCTGGCCGGCCGCATCCTGCTGGTCGATGACCTGGCCGACACCGGCGTCACCCTGCAGAAGGTCGGCGAGCACCTGAAGACGAACTACCCGGACGTCACCGAAGTGCGTTCGGCCGTCATCTGGGTGAAAGGCACCTCGAGCTTCAAGCCGGACTACCACCTGCAGGACCTGCCGCACAATCCGTGGATCCACCAGCCGTTCGAGGACTACGACGGACTGCGTCCGCACCAGCTGGCGGCGTGGATGAAGAAGTTCGAGAAGTAATCCGCTTCACGCCTGCAAAGGCAAAGAGAACGGGCAGGGAAGGTGTGAACCTTTCCTGCCCGTTCTGCTTTCTGCGGCCTCTCTCGTGAAGGGGCGTCCGCGGCGCGCGATGCAGCACCGGTCGTGGCGGTGGTTCGGGGCGGCGCGGGAAGTACTCGATAAAGTCCTTCCATCGTAAGGCCGGGGCGCAAAAAGGTGCTTTCATAGTTTCGCCGACTTCGGTGATATATAGAGGAGTCTTCTACGTTTTCGTGGTAATGTAGTGAAATCTTCTATTCTGGGACGGAGGCAGCCGTGAAGGACGGTCAACTGGATGAGATCGACCGCAAGATCTTGCGTACTCTGCGCACCGATGGGCGCATCAGCAACCAGGACCTAGCCGTCAGCGTGCACCTGTCGCCCACGGCATGCTGGAACCGCGTGCGGGCACTGGAGGAGGGCGGATTCATCGAAGGCTATGCCGCCCTCCTGTCGCAGCGCGCCCTCGGCCTGCCGGACACGGTCCTGATCGAGGTGACCCTGGACCGCCACGACGACGACATGCTGATCCGTTTCGGCGAAGAGCTGGCCAAGCTGCCCGAGGTGATGGAAGCGAACCTGCTCACTGGCGACTACGACTACCTGATCAAGGTGGCCGTGGCCGGTACCGAGGGTTACGAGCGCTTCCTGCGCCAGCGCCTCTATAAAATCCCGGGTATCAGGCACAGCCGCTCGACCTTCGTGTTGCGGACCCTGAAACGCACGCACTCCGTCGAACCGTAGGGTGGACGGCTCTGCCGTCCGCGCGTTCAGCCAGATCATGAATAACGGCGCAACAGATCATGCGGGAGTTGAACGCGCGGTCGGCGAAGCCGACCACCCTACGTCCTCTGGTAAGATGCATCAGCCTGTCTAGGCAAGCCCAACAATAAGAACCGAGAACATGACCCAAAGCTTCTTCCAGACCTTCATCCTCCTCATCCTGGTCACCGACCCCTTCGGCAATATCCCGATCTTCGTCGCCGCGCTGAAGGACGTGCCGATCGAACGCCGCAACAAGATCGTGGTGCGCGAATGCGCGATTGCCTTCCTGCTGCTGCTGGTCTTCATGTTCTTCGGCCAGCACTTCCTCGCGGCACTGCACCTGAGCCCGGTCGCCCTGCGCATCGGCGGCGCCGTGATTCTCCTGATGATCGCGATCCGCATGATCTTCCCGCATCCGGACGGCGTGCTCGGGCGCAGCGAGCATGGCGAACCCTTCATCGTGCCGCTGGCGATTCCCGCGCTGGCCGGCCCCTCGGCGCTGGCCACCGTGCTGCTGTTCAGCTCGGGCAGCCTGGTCGACACCATGGTCCACGTTGCCGCGTTGGCTGCAGTGGGCGTGGTCTGGCTGGCCGTCTTCCTGAGCGCCGAACGCCTGCAGCAGAAGCTGGGCCCGCAGGTCATGACGGCCTTCGAGCGCCTGATGGGCCTGATCCTGACGGCGATGTCGGTCGAGATGCTGTTGGGCGGCATACGCGAATTCGTGAAGACGCTGTGAGGCTGTCGCTGCGGTGTGGTGGTGAACGTCGTGTTTCTGGCACACTTTTGGCTAAATGACAGCTACCGGCACAGGCCGCACTCACAGAAGCATGAAAACCGAACACGCGACCCCCTCCGAATGGCTGCCTTTCCTCAGCGGGGGCGGCCAGATGGGGGCGATGATGCGGGCGCACGACTGGTCGACGTCGCCGCTCGGCCATCCGCGCAACTGGCCGCAGGCCCTGTGCACCACGGTCGGCCTGATGCTCAATTCGAAGTTCCCGATGTTCGTTGCCTGGGGGCCGGAGCTGGGCTTCCTGTACAACGACTCGTATGCGCTGATCCTGGGCGAGAAGCATCCGGCGGCGTTGGGCAGCCGTTTCCATGACATCTGGCGCGAGATCTGGGACGACATCCACCCACTGATCGTGCGAGCCCTCAAGGGCGACTCGACCTATATGGACCGCCTGCCGCTGCGCATGAACCGCCACGGCTACGACGAGGACACCTGGTTCCGGTTCTCATATTCCCCGGTACGCGACGAGGACGGCGACGTGGCGGGCATGTTCTGCGCCTGCGTCGAGATGACCGGCGAGGTGCTGGCCGAGCGCTACCGCGAGGAAGAGAACCAGCGCCTGATGACCCTGTTCGAGCAGGCGCCGGGCATCCTGGCCGTGTTGCGCGGTCCGGACCATGTCTTCGAGA
Organism: Massilia agri; assembly: GCF_024753255.1. Lineage (GTDB taxonomy): Bacteria > Pseudomonadota > Gammaproteobacteria > Burkholderiales > Burkholderiaceae_D > Telluria > Telluria agri. The sequence goes on along the minus strand of NZ_JANUHA010000025.1, from coordinate 37,335 downwards.
TCACCAATGATTCCTACCTCCAGCTCATCGGCCGGCGCCAGCTGATCGGCAAGACGGCGCGCGAAGCGCTTCCCGAGGTGGCGGGACAGGGCTTCTTCGAGCTGCTCGACCAGGTCTACCAGTCGGGCGAGCCCTTCGTCGGCCATGCGGTGCCCCTGCGCGTGCAGCGCGCACCCGGCGGCCCGCTGGAAGAGCGCTTCATCGACTTCGTCTACCAGCCGATCCGCGGACCGAAGGGCGACGTCGAGGGCATCTTCGTGGAGGGCAGCGACGTCACCGTGAGGAAGCGCGTGGAAGACGAGCTGCGCGCCGCCAACCGCCAGAAGGACCAGTTCCTGGCGATGCTGGCGCACGAGCTGCGCAACCCGCTGGCGCCGATCACCACCGCGGCCCAGCTCCTGCAGCGCGGGAACCTGGACCCGCAGCGCATGCGCCACGCGAGCGACATCATCGCGCGCCAGGCCGAACACATGACCTCGCTGGTGAACGACCTGCTCGATGTCTCGCGCGTCACGCGGGGCCTCGCCACCATCGAGAAGGAAGAGCTGCTCGTGGCCGACATCGTGCATGGCGCCATCGAACAGGTACGCCCCTTGCTGGATGCGCGGCGCCACGAGCTGACGCTCGACCTGACGAAGCAGCCGCTGCACGTGAGCGGCGACCGCACGCGTCTGGTGCAGGTGGTGTCGAACATCCTGAACAACGCCGCCAAGTACACGCCGCCGGGCGGGCACATCATCCTGCGCGTGCGGCGCGACGGCGACGAAGCCGTCATCGCCGTGTGCGACAACGGCCAGGGCATCGACCCGCAGGTGCTGCCCTATATTTTCGACCTGTTCACGCAGGCCGAACGCACGCCCGACCGCTCGCAGGGTGGCCTCGGCATCGGCCTCGCCCTCGTGAAAAGCCTGGTGGCCCTGCACGGCGGACGGGTGGGAGCAAGCAGCCCGGGCCTGAACCAGGGCAGCGAGTTCTCGATCCGCCTGCCGGTGCTGCAGGACGGCCCGTCCATGGCGGTCGCGGACGGCAGGGCACACCCGGCCACGGGGCCGGTACGCGTGCTGGTGGTGGACGACAACGCCGATGCGGCGCAGATGCTCGCCACCTTGCTGGAGGCGCATGGCCACCAGGTGAGCGTCGAGTACGACGGCACCACCGGCTACGCGCGTGCGCTGCGCGAGCGGCCCGAAGTCATGCTGCTCGATATCGGACTGCCCGACATCGACGGCCACGAACTGGCGCGCCGCCTGCGCGCCTCGCCCGAGACCGCGGAGGCGACCCTGGTGGCCCTGACCGGCTACGGCCAGAGCGACGACCGCGACCGCGCCTACGAGGCCGGTTTCGACCGCCACCTGGTCAAGCCGGCCGACCTGTCCGAACTGCTGCGCATCCTCGCGCAGGTGCGCGACCCCGCCTGCTGAGCACGCATCCGTGCGCGCCCCGGCTTTGACCCGGGTGTATGCTGGTCCCAATACCAATCGGAGATGCGGCCGCATGAGAACCTGGAGAATCGCAGAAGAAGACGTGGCGCTCGATCGCAGTTGCGAAGGGGCGCGCAAGAGCGGAGGGCACTGGCACAGCGAGGGCTGCGCGGCGCTCTACACGGCCATGACGGCGGAGATGGCGGTGCTCGAAAAATTCGTGCACACGGATTCGGACCAGCGCGACCTGGTGCTGGTGGCGGTCGACCTGCCGGACGATCCGGAACTGGGCGTGGACGTGGCGCGCGAGGAGTTGCCGGAAGGCTGGGATGACCTCGACGACGGCGGCAGCGCCGCGCGCTTCGGCACGTCCTTCCTGGAAAAGTGCCACCACCTTTACATGCGCGTGCCCTCAGTGATCGTGGGGGAGGGCGTGAACCTGGTCATCAATCCCGAGCACCCGGCGTATGCGGATGTAAAGCTCAGCATCGCGCGTTCGTTCCGCTTCGATCCGCGGATGTTCAACCGTCCTGCATGAAGCGCATGCAGATGTTTCTCTTTGCCCAAGAATAGCTTATAGTCCCCGCCATCTTATTTTCTTGAAGAATCGAAGATGGCAGACCAGGAAGTAATCAAGCACGGCAAGAACATCATTCGCCTGGCGGGGAGCAAGGAGCATAGCGTCAAGCACAAGCTGCGCGAGATCGCGATCGAATTCTTCACGATCGTGTTCGCGGTCACGCTCAGTATCTGGCTGCACGGCCTGAGCGAGCACCACCACCAGCAGCAGGAGGCGAAGGCCTTCCTCATCGGCCTGCGCACGGACCTGAAGAACGACATCGCGTCGATCGACACGCTCATCCGGGATCACCGCAGGTTCAGCGCCAACTTCACCTACCTGGCATCGCTCGATCCCAGGCAGATGCCGACGGACGAGAAGTTCGCCAAGGTCGTCGCGGAGTCCGATGCGAACCATTACTTCAGGCCGTTCACCAGCCGCTACGAGGGGTTCCGCTCCAGCGGCAAGATGGCCTACATCGAAGACCAGGCGCTGCTCGACGAGATCTTCGAGCTGTACCAGATGGCGCTGCCCCAGATCCGTTCGTCGGAAGGCGGATGGGAAACCAGGCAGGGCAAGCTGCGCGCCTACCAGGACGAGATGCTGGAAGGCGACGGCCTGGCTGATCACTTCAAGCTGTTCACGTCGCCGAAAGGTCAGCGCCTGGTGAAAAAGATGATCGCGCCCGAACAGCTTTTCGATCGTTATGAGAGCTATCGCAAGCAGGCGACGGCAATCGTCAAGGCCATCGAAGCCGCGTATCCCGAATTGAAGGACCAGCCGACGCCGACGGCCACGAAGGCGTAGGGTGGTCGGCTCTGCCGACCGCGCGTTCAACTCCCGGATGAGCAGAGGTATCGTCCGTTCATGCGCTGCCTGAACGCGTGGGCGGAGGACCGCCCACCCTACGAGAAGCACCTTCTTACTTGCCGAGTATCGACACCACGTTGTCCGCCCCCGGCGCCCCGAAGGCCTGCTGTTTGAGCACATGCAGCTGGTCGCGCACCTGCGCCGCCTTCTCGAACTCGAGGTTCTTGGCGTGGTCGACCATGAGCTTCTCGAGGCGCTTGATCTCCTTGCTGATCTGCTTCTCGCTCATCGACTCGACCTTGGCCGTTTCCGCATCTTCCCGGACGCCTTCGACCATGGCCTTCTGCGCGGCGTTGCTGTAGACGCCGTCGATCATCTCCTTGATCTTCTTCTGCACACCTTTCGGCGTGATGCCGTTCGCTTCGTTGAAGGCGATCTGCTTGGCGCGGCGGCGCTCGGTCTCGTCGATCGCGCGCTTCATCGAGTCCGTCATCTGGTCGGCGTAGAGGATCGCGACACCGTTCAGGTTACGCGCCGCGCGGCCGATGGTCTGGATCAAGCTACGTTCGGAACGCAGGAAGCCTTCCTTGTCCGCGTCCAGCACCGCCACCAGCGACACCTCCGGCAAGTCCAGGCCCTCGCGCAGCAGGTTGATGCCGACCACCACGTCGAAGGTGCCGAGGCGCAGGTCGCGCAGGATTTCCACGCGCTCGACGGTCTCGATGTCGCTGTGCAGGTAGCGCACCTTGATGCCGTGGTCGCTCAGGTATTCGGTCAGCTGCTCGGCCATGCGCTTGGTCAGCGTTGTCACCAGCACGCGCTCGTCCCTGGCGATGCGGTCGGTGATCTCGCTCATCAGGTCTTCCACCTGCGAACGCGCCGGCTTGACGATGACCTTCGGATCGACCAGGCCGGTGGGGCGCACCACCTGCTCGACCACGTTGTCGGCCTTTTCCTTCTCGTACTCGGCGGGCGTCGCGGAGACGAAGATGGTCTGCCGCATCTTGCCCTCGAACTCCTGGAACTTCAGCGGCCGGTTGTCCAGCGCCGAAGGCAGGCGGAAGCCGTAGTCGACCAGGTTCACCTTGCGCGAACGGTCGCCGTTGTACATGGCGTTGAGCTGGCCGATCATCACGTGCGACTCGTCCATGAACATGATCGCGTCCTTCGGCAGGTAGTCGATCAGGGTCGGCGGCGGTTCGCCCGGCATCGAGCCGGACAGGTGGCGCGAGTAGTTCTCGATGCCCTTGGTGAAGCCGATCTCGGCCAGCATCTCGAGGTCGAAACGGGTGCGCTGCTCGAGGCGCTGTTCCTCGATCAGCTTGTTTTCGTTGCGGAAGTATTCGAGGCGGTCGCGCAGCTCGGCCTTGATCGATTCCACCGCGCGCAGCACCGTGCTGCGCGGGGTCACGTAGTGCGAGCCCGGGTAGACCGTGAAGCGCGGGATCTTCTGGCGCACGCGGCCCGTCAGCGGGTCGAACAGCTGCAGCGATTCGATCTCGTCGTCGAACATCTCGACGCGAATCGCCAGTTCCGCGTGCTCCGCCGGGAAGATGTCGATGGTGTCGCCGCGCACGCGGAAGGAGCCGCGCGAGAAGTCCATCTCGTTGCGCGTGTACTGCATCTGGATCAGGCGCGCGATGATGTCGCGCTGTGCCACCTTGTCCTTGTGGCGCAGGGTCAGGATCATCTTATGGTATTCGTTCGGATTACCGATACCGTAGATCGCGGACACGGTGGCCACGATGACCACGTCGCGCCGCTCCATCAGCGACTTCGTGCACGACAGGCGCATCTGCTCGATGTGCTCGTTGATCGACGAGTCCTTTTCGATGAACAGGTCGCGCTGCGGCACATAGGCTTCCGGCTGGTAGTAGTCGTAGTAGGAGACGAAATACTCGACCGCGTTCTGCGGGAAGAATTCGCGGAACTCCGCATACAGCTGGGCCGCCAGCGTTTTGTTGGGTGCGAAGACGATGGCCGGACGGCCCGCTTTCGCGATCACGTTCGCCATCGTGTACGTCTTGCCCGAGCCCGTCACACCCAGCAGGGTCTGGTACATCAGGCCGTCGTTGATGCCCTCGATGAGACCTTCGATCGCGGTCGGCTGGTCGCCGGCGGGCGGGAAGGGCTGGTGCAGCTTGAAGGGCGACCCAGGGTAAGTGATCACGGTCGGCTCGGGGGCATTTGCGATGGATAAATCTGCCATACTTTCAGACCTTTGCTAGAATGGGAGTCCACTTGACGCAGTGCAGCACTGCTGTCTATGTCTATACAACCGCTGCGAACCCACCGACAAACTCAGTTTATCACGATGACTTCCACAGCCTCCGCCAGCCTCTTCGGCGCCATCGACATGGCGCCCCGCGACCCGATCCTGGGCATCACCGAAGCGTTCAACGCCGACACCAATCCGGCCAAGATCAACCTGGGCGTCGGTGTCTACTATGACGATAATGGCAAGGTGCCTCTGCTGCAGTGCGTGCAGAAAGCGGAAGCGAAGCTGATGGAGCAGCCGGCTCCGCGTACCTACCTGCCGATCGAAGGCCTGGCAGCGTACGACAAAGCTGTGCAAGAGCTGGTATTTGGGGCCGACAGCGCGGTAATTCAAGAGAAGCGCGCGATCACCGTGCAGGCCCTGGGCGGCACCGGCGCACTCAAGCTGGGCGCCGATTTCCTCAAGCGTTTCTCGCCGAATTCCGAGGTCTGGATCAGCGACCCGAGCTGGGAAAACCACCGCGCCCTGTTCGAAAGCGCCGGCTTCGTGGTCAACAACTACACCTATTACGACGCGGCCACCCACGGCGTGAATTTCGAGGGCATGCTGGCGGCACTGAAAGACATGCCGCAAGGCGCCATCGTCGTGCTGCACGCCTGCTGCCACAACCCGACCGGCGCCGACCTGAGCCAGGACCAGTGGACCCAGGTGATCGATGCCGTCATCGCCGGCGGCCTGGTGCCCTTCCTCGACATGGCCTACCAGGGCTTCGGCGCCGGCATCGCCGAAGACGGCGCCGTGGTGCGCCGCTTCGCCGAGAAGGGCATTCCGCTGCTGGTGTCGAACTCGTTCTCGAAATCGTTCTCGCTGTACGGCGAGCGCGCGGGCGCGCTGTCCATCGTCGCGACCAGCGCCGAAGAAGCGGCGCGCGTGCTGTCGCAACTGAAGCGCGTCATCCGCACCAACTACTCGAACCCGCCGACCCATACCGCCAAGGTGGTCGCGATGGTGCTCTCGACGCCGGAACTGCGCCAGCTGTGGGAAGAGGAACTGGCAGGCATGCGCGTGCGCATCAAGGAGATGCGCAACCTGATGGTCGAGAAGCTGAAAGAGAAGGCCCCGGGCCACGACTTCGAATTCGTGCGCGAGCAGGTGGGCATGTTCTCGTACTCGGGCTTGACGAAAGAGCAGGTCGGCAAGCTGCGCGAACAGTCGATCTACGCCGTGGACACCGGCCGCATCTGCGTGGCAGCGCTGAACTCGACCAATCTGGATCGCGTCGTTGACGCCGTCGCGAAAGTTCTTTAAAATCTTGGCTCTTCGGAACTGAGGTAACTCGATTCCGAAGAGCAGCAAAGATGGCTGCACGGCATGCTTCGAATTTGACAGCATGTCACTGCAAACATATAATGCTGTCATCAATTCCCTGATAGCTCAGTCGGTAGAGCGACGGACTGTTAATCCGCAGGTCCCTGGTTCGAGTCCAGGTCGGGGAGCCAGAATTCCAGAAGGCCACATCGCAAGATGTGGCCTTTTTGTTTTTGCTTCGGTGGCATCTTGAACTTGCCTGTTGGCGTGCACAGCTAGTAGGCTGGCAACATTTATCTCATCAGGACGCATCGTGAAGCATTTACCAAAGAGCAAAAGCATTGCCGTCGGTGGCCAGGTCTTGCGCTTCTCGCTCTCCGGGGAGGGCAGCCCGACCATCGTGATGATCAATGGCTCGGGCGGGCCGCTGGAAGGCTGGCACAAGCTGTATCCCGAGATCGAGTCGCTCGGCACCGTGGTGAGCTATGACCGGCCCGGCGTTGGCGCGAGTCCCCGCCCCAAGGAGGCGCAGCTGGGCACCACGGTCGTGATGCAGTTGCGTGGACTGCTACGTGAGATCGGCGCGAAGCCGCCATTCCTGCTGGTCGCGCATTCCTTCGGTGGCCTGCATGCGAATCTGTTTGCGCGCGTGTATTCCGAAGATACCTGCGGCGTGCTCTTCCTCGAGGCGACGGCGCCCGACGACGTGGCGAACCTGAAGCAGTACCGCTCGGCCATGCAGCGCGCGGTGGCGGGCCTGCTCGATCGCGTGTCGCCGCCGGATCCGAATGACGAGATCAGCAACGAGGAAGAGACCGTGGCCGAGATCGCGGAGGCGCCGGCTTTCCCGCCGATTCCGGTCACCGTACTGTCGGGTGGCAAGCGGCTGCCGCGCTGGATGGTGTCGACTGCCTCGGTTGAGGAGCGTGCGCGCAACCAGGAGGGGCTGGCGCGGCTGTCGCCGCTGGGCGAGCGGGTGATCGCGAAGGGGAGTGCGCACTTTCCGCAGATGACGGAGCCGCAGCTGGTGCTGGATGAGCTGAAGAAGCTCATCGCGCGTGTGCCTCGGTAAGTAATGTTGCCTTTCGCTAGCTCAGGTATTCGCGAAATCGAAAAGCGCTGCTATAATACGGCCTCTAATCCCTGATAGCTCAGTCGGTAGAGCGACGGACTGTTAATCCGCAGGTCCCTGGTTCGAGTCCAGGTCGGGGAGCCAGAATTCAAAAGGCCGCATCGTGAGATGCGGCCTTTTTCGTTTCAGCGCCTGTTCACTCGGCTGCCACGGCCACTGGCGCTCCCTGCAACGACGCCAGCTTCTGCTCCGCCGTCACATTCCTCCGCTTCCACCACAGCACCAGCCCGCTCCACAGCACCACGATGCTGAGCACATCCAGCAGCGCCCACAGCAGCTTGAGCGCCATCCCGCCGTAGTCGCCGAAGTGCAGCGGCTGCGACAGCATCAATGTCGACACGTACCAGGGCATCTCGCCGCTGGCCACCACCTGCGCCGTGCGCGCATCGATCACCGCGATCGACAGCAGCTTCGAGGTCAGCGGCGTATTCCCGTTCATGAAAGCCACGAAATGCTGCGGGGTGGCGAAGCCGTTGCCCGGATAGGCCATGAAGCTGAGCGATTTATCCGGATGCGCCTGCCGCGCTGCCTTGACTGCCGCGTCGGCCGATACGAAACCCGTCACGGGCGGCACGTCGCGATAGGGCGCCGCCAGCGCCGCCAGTTCGGTCGCCTGCCAGGCCGCGAAGATCGGCCGGTTCAGCGCATTGATGGTGCCGGTGATGCCCACCACCAGCAGCCACACCAAGGTCACCATGCCGAGCAGGTTGTGCTGGTCCAGCCATTTCAGGCGGGTCGCGCGGTCGCGCCGGACGGTCCCGAAGCGCAGCTTCTTCATGTAGGGGCCGTAGACGTAGATGCCCGACACGATCGAAGCGCCCAGCAGCAGGCCCATGAAGCCGAGGAAGAGCGTGCCGCCCAGGCCCAGGTACATGTCGGTATGCAGTCGCAGCATCAGGTCCATGAAGCCCTGGCCCAGCGGGTATTCGCTGAGGAACTCACCGGTGCGCGTGTCGTAGGTGTAGAAGGCGGTAAGGCCTTCCGAGTCCACCTTCTCGGCCATGCGCACGTAGACCAGTTCCGGCTCGTCGGCTTCGGCCACCAGGAACTGCGGCACGTCCTGCGGGCGGCGCTTCTGCGCATCCGCGACGATGGCGTCGATGCTGGCCGGCGCGCCCGGCTCCGCGGCGAGCTTGGGCGGCTCGACGCTGGCGCCCGTGAGGTGCGCGATCTCGTGCGAGAAGATCAGGGGTAGGCCGGTCACGCACAACATCAGGAGGAACAGCGTGGAGACCAGGCTGGTCCACTTGTGGACGAGGTACCAGGCGCGGAAGTTCATGGCAGGACTCCGGTCAGAACGATGCGTGCAGGGTCAGCTCGACGCTGCGCTCGGCGCCCATCCAGCAGTTGTTCGCGTCGAAGCAGGCGCCGACGTAGCGCTTGTCGCCCAAGTTGCTGGCGGTGAGGCCCACGCGCCAGGTCTTGTTCAGCCTGACCATCGCGGCGGCGTCGAACACGGTGTACGAAGGCACCATGCCGGTGTTGGCCGCGTCCATCTGGCTCTCGCCCACGTAGCGCACGCCGGCGCTCAGATCGAGTGCGTCGATCGGCGAATAGTTCAGCCACAGCGAAGCCTGCTTGTCGGCGACCCAGACCGGGGTCTTGCCGACCAGGGATTTGTCGAGCTCGTTCTTTGTGACTTCCATGTCGAGCTTCGTCAGGCCGAGCGTGAAGTCGAGTTGGTCGGTGAGCGCCTGGTTCCACGACAGCTCCGCGCCGCGCGAACGCACCTCTCCGTTCTGCGTGTACTGGTTGAAGGTCGGCGTGTTCACGACCACGTTCTGCTTGCGGATGTCGAAGACCGCCGCCGTCAGCTGGGTGCGGCTATCTGGCGACTTGTACTTGATGCCGCCTTCGATCTGCTTCGCCGTGGTCGGCTTGAAGGCTGCGCCGGTGACGGAGTCGACGCCCGACGTCGGCTCGAAGGAAGTCGAGTAGTTGATGTAGGGCGCGAAGCCATTGCCGATCTGGTAGATCGCGGCGATGCGGCCGCTGGTCTTGCGCTGGGCGATGGCGGTGGAGCTGGTCGAAGGGAAGCCGTCATAGGTCGAGGCATTGTCGTCGAGGCTGCGGTAGCGGTCGCGGCGCAGGCCGCCGATCAGGGTCAGGGCGCCCACGCGCACCTCGTCCTGCAGGTAGAAGCCCAGCTGCGACTGGCGGATCGCGTGGCGTTCGGTGTAGAAGTCGAAGGGCAGGCGGGAGACGTCGAACAGATAGTGGTTCGGCGCGCCCAGGTCGATTGTCGGCGTGTCGGTCGTGAGCGTGTCGCCGTAGCCCACGCGCGTGCGCAGCTTCTGGTAGTCGACGCCCGCCAGGATGCGGTGCGTGAAGGCACCGGTGTTCACGCGCCATGCCAGCTGGTTGTCGACCACCCAGCCGTTCATCTTCTCGTCCGTGAAGTAGGCGGCGCGGGTGAGGGTGCGATTGTCCGGCAGCAGACCTCGGTTGTAGGTGTTCTTCTGGAATCCGTCGGCCTTGGTGTAGCGGAAGTTCTGCAGGAAGCTCACGCTGTCGTTGAAGGCGTGTTCGAACTTCCAGCCCGCCATCGTCACTTCACGCTCCATGCCGGACCAGTTGGCGTCGCCCGCGAAGGTGTCGGACGGCAGGAAGCCATACGGCGCACGCTGCAGGGTGCCGAGCGCCGGCAGCGGCGTCGACGGAATCAGGGCGGGATCGTTCTGGTAATAGACGTTCAGGTTCAGGCGCGTGGACGGGCTGATGCGCCAGGTGAGCGAGGGGTTGAGCAGGCGGCGCTCTTCCTCGGTCGTCACCTGCTGGCCGTCGCGTTCGCGCGCGAGGGCGACCACGCGGTAGTCGACGTCGCGCGACAGCGGACCGGTGCTGTCCACGGCCAGCTCGCGCAGGGCGTTGGTGCCGATGCGGGCGCGGATATTGGTCTCTGGGGTTTTCAGACCTGAGCGCGGCTGCTTGGCGGTCTGGTTCACCATGCCGCCCGGCGGCGCGGAGCCGTAGAGCACCGAGGTCGGACCCTTCAGGATCTCGACGCTTTCGGTGGCGAAGGCGTCCACCTGCGGCACCAGGTTCCAGAGGGTGTCGTACTGCAGGGGCAGGCCGTCGTAGTAGTTGCGGTAGCTCTCGAAGCCGCGGATCGTGTACTGGTCGAAGATCGTCACCGTCGGGCGGCTTTCCGGCGTCACGCCGGGCACGTAGCGCAGCGCCTCGTTGACGCTGTCGGCCTGGCGGCTGCCGAGCAGTTCGTTGTCGTAGATCTCGTAGCTCATCGGTGACTCGAGCGGCTTCAGGTCCGACTTGGTGCCGGTGGTGCGGTAGCCGGTGGCGGTCACGTGGACTTGCGCAGTGTCAGGGGAATCCTGGGCGCTGGCGAGGGGAGGGAGGGTGGACAGAACGAGCAGGGCCAGCAGGCTGCGTCGCATGACGGTAGAGGTCGACATGGTTTCTTATTCTTAAAGCGAATGATAATGAGAACGATTATCAATTCAGCAGAAAAATAAGTCAACCCGACAGGGGCGGCCGCGCCGCCCCCCGTTTTCTTAACGGATGACCGGTTTCACGCGTGACGCCGCTTCCAGCGCACGCTGGCGCGCGGTGTCGGCGTCGACAGCCGTCGCCAGCGCCACGCCCATGCGGCGCCGCGCGAAGGATTCCGGCTTGCCGAACAGGCGCAGCTCGGCGCCCGGCACGCGCAGCGCATCGGCCACGCCTTCGAAGGCAATGCCTGCCGCTTCATGCTGGCCGTAGATCACGGCCGAGGCGCCCGGTGCGCGCAGCGAGACGTCGACCGGCAGGCCGAGGATGGCCTTGGCGTGCAGTTCGAACTCGCTCTGCACCTGGCTCGCCATCGTCACCATGCCGGTGTCGTGCGGACGCGGGCTCACTTCCGAGAACCACACCATGTCGCCCTTCACGAAGAGCTCGACGCCGAACACGCCGCAGCCGCCCAGGTTGGCGGTGACCTTGCCGGCGATGTCGCGCGCGCTTGCCAGGGCCGCCGGGGTCATCAGGTGCGGCTGCCAGGATTCGACGTAGTCGCCCTGCACCTGCTTGTGGCCGATCGGCTCGCAGAAACTGGTCTCGATCTCGCCCTTGCTGCCCAGCGAGCGCACCGTCAGCAGCGTGATCTCGTAGTCGAAGTCGATGAAGCCTTCCGCGATCACGCGGCCGGCGTCGACCCGGCTGCCGCTGGCGGCGTATTCCCAGGCCTGCGCCACATCGCCAGCCGCGTCGAGCTTGGACTGGCCCTTGCCGGACGAGGACATCACCGGCTTGACCACGCAGGGGAAGCCGACTTCGGCGCAGGCCTGTTCCAGTTCTTCCAGGCTGCTGGCGAAGCGGTAGGGCGAGGTCGGCAGGCCGAGTTCCTCGGCGGCCAGGCGGCGGATGCCTTCGCGGTTCATGGTGAGCAGGGCCGCGCGCGCGGTCGGGATGCAGGTGATGCGGCCGGCTTCTTCCAGCGCGACCAGGGTCTCGGTGGCGATGGCCTCGATCTCGGGCACGACCAGGTCGGGCTTCTCGAGCGCGATCAGGGCGGACAGGGCCTCGCCATTGGTCATGTCGACCACGTGGGCGCGGTGCGCGACCTGGTGGCCCGGGGCGTTCGGATAGCGGTCGACCGCGATGGTTTCCACGCCCAGGCGCTGCAGGGCGATGATCACTTCCTTGCCCAGCTCGCCCGAGCCGAGCAGCATGACCTTGGTGGCGGAAGGGGAGAGGGGCGTGCCGAGAGTGCGTGCGGTCGTCATGGGAATTACAGGTGATTGGAGGAGGTGCGAACTATAGCAAAGCGTCATCGATGGCGCTGGCGGGCGGCTGTTTATGCGAAGCACTGGTCAAATCCGGAATCGGCCGCTATAATGCGGCCTCCTTTCCCTGATAGCTCAGTCGGTAGAGCGACGGACTGTTAATCCGCAGGTCCCTGGTTCGAGTCCAGGTCGGGGAGCCAGAATACGAAGGGCCGCGTGAGAACGCGGCCCTTTTTGTTTTACGCCGCTGCCGCGACGACGGCTGATTCCCGCGTCATCGCCGGCAGCCGGTCGAACCACGGCTGCGCCTCCTCCAGCTGCCGCGCCAGCTGCAGCAGCCTGTCTTCCGCCCCGAACTTCGCCACGAACTGCACGCCCAGCGGCAGCCCATCCTGCGTCCAGTAGAGGGGCACCGACATCGACGGCGTTCCCGTCAAATTCGACAACTGCGTGAACGGCACATGGCGCAGGTTGTCGCGCGCGATCTGCTCGACCGTGCTGTCGAGCAGCCCGAGCCGCGCCAGCAGGCCGAGCATGCCGGTGCGCTGCAGGAAACCAAGCAGCGCCTGCTGGCCCGCCGGCAGATCACCGGTCCCATGCCGCACCGGCGGATGCGCCAGCGTCGGCGTGAGCAGCATGTCGTAGCGCTGGTGGAAGCGGCCCAGCGCCCGCGCGAAGGTGTTCCACTGCGCCAGCTGGGTGGTGAGCGCCGGCGCCTTGAGCGCGCTGCCGAGCGTCATCAGGAGCCGCGTCATCAGTTCCGGTTCGCCACCGCTGGCGCCTGCCGCCTTCATGCGCGCGACCAGGGACGGCACCTGGCCGAAGTAGACGTGCAGGTAGGCGGTGGCAAGCAGCGCGCCGTCGATCTCGGGCGCTGACTCTTCGACCTCGTGTCCCAGCTTGCGCAGCAGTTCGGCCGCGTGCTTGACCGCCGCCACCGCTTCCGGATGCACCTCGGTGCCGATCGGCGAGGCGCTCGTAAAACCGATGCGCAGCCGGCCGGGATCGCGCCGCACCAGCTCCGCGTAGGGCGCCGCGGGCGGCGCGATGACGAAGGGATCGCCCGGCTCGGCGCCCTGCAGCACGTCGAGCGCCAGCGCCGAATCGCGCACGCTGCGCGAGAGCACGCCTTCGCTCGAGGCCCCGAACCAGACTTCGCCGACATCCGGCCCGCTTGATACCCGCCCGCGCGAAGGCCGCAGGCCGAACAAGCCGCAGCAGGCGGCGGGAATGCGGATCGAGCCGCCGCCGTCGTTCCCGGCCGCCATCGGCACGATGCCCGCCGCCACGGCCGCCGCCGCGCCGCCGCTCGAGCCGCCCGGCGTGTGCGCGAGGTTCCAGGGATTGTTGGTGCGGCCGAAGAGTTCGGGATCGGTCACGCCCTTGAGCGCGAACTCCGGCAGGTTGGTCTTGCCGAAGACGACGAGGCCGGCGTCGAGATAGCGACGCACCACGCTGGCATGCTCGGTCGGCACGTGCTTGCGCATCGCGCGGCTGGCGTTGGTGGTGGGCAGGCCGGCGTAGTCCTGCAGGGTGTCTTTCAGCAGGAAGGGCACGCCCGCGAAGGGGCCGGGTAATAGCCTTTGCAACTGGCGGCGCGCCTGCTCTTCCATCAGCCGCACCACGGCATTCACCTGGCCGTGCACCTGCGCCTGGCGCGCCAGCGCCGTGTCGAGCAATTCGTGCGGGCTGACCTCGCCGCGGGCGACGAGGTCGGCGAGCGAGGTGGCGTCGTGGTGCAGGTAGTCGTGAAAGTGCATGGCAAGCCTTTGGTTGAGGTGCCATGATGAGAGCCCGGCGCGCCGGGCTTGTCAAGGGCTCGGCTGGCGGCGGCGCTCGATGAATTCGAACAGGGCCATGCCGCCGACCATCGCCGCCACGAACAGCAGGGGCTTGAGTCCACCCCAGCTCAGCGAGACGAGGGCGGGGCCGGGGCAGTAGCCGGCCAGGCCCCAGCCGGCGCCGAATACCAGGCTGCCGAGCACGAGGCGGCGGTCGACCTTGCCCCTGGCCGGCAGGTGCAGCGGCCCGCCGTCGAGCGCGCGGCCACGCCTTGATGCGAGTGCGAAGGCCGGCGCCGCAACCAGCAGGGCGCCGCCCATCACGAACAGCAGCGAAGGGTCCCAGTTGCCGGCGAGGTCGAGGAAGGCCAGCACCTTGTGCGGATTCGCCAGTCCCGACAGGAGCAGGCCGATGCCGAAGACGAAGCCGGCGAGGAGGGCGTAGAGAAGTGTCATGAGAAAGCGTGGCGCAGGAGCCAGACGGTGATGAAACCCGTCGCCATGAAGGCGGCGGTGGCCATGATCGAGCGCGGTGAACGGCGCGACAGCCCGCAGATGCCGTGGCCGCTGGTGCAGCCGGAGCCGTAGCGGGTGCCGACGCCGACCAGCAGGCCGGCCAGCACCAGCAGCGGGTAGCCGGCATCGACGCGCGCCTCGGGCAGGGTGGCGAACAGGCGCCAGACGAGCGGCGCGCCGACCAGGCCGGCCAGGAAGACGATGCGCCATGCCGTTTCGCCTTTGCTCGGGCGCAGCAGGCCGCCGACGATGCCGCTGATGCCCGCGATGCGGCCATTGAGGAGGGCGAACAGGGCGATGCCGGCGCCGATCAGGAGGCCGCCGGCGAGCGAGGTCCAGGGCGTGAAGTTGGCCCAGTCAAGCTGCATGGCCGGCCTCCCTGGCGTCCACCTCGCGCGGGCAGTACAGGGTGTAGAGCAGCTGCAGCACCGCCAGCGCTTCCTGGCTGGCGATCCGGTAGAACACCTGCTTGCCTTCGCGGCGGGTGGCGACCAGGCCCTCCTCGCGCAGCACAGTCAGCTGTTGCGACAGGGTGGGCTGGCGGATGCCGGTCAGGGTTTCGAGGCTGCCGACCGAGAACTCGCCCTGCGTCATCTGGCACAGCAGGAGCAGGCGGTCGCGGTTGGCGAGCGATTTCAGCAGGGAGGTGGCGGCGCCGGCGGCGGCGTGCAGGCCGGTCAGGTCGCTATCGGGAGCAGGCATGGTGGTGTAGGCGAATTCATCAATATACATTATTGTATATTGTATCGCCTTCCGTTGCCCGCGGTGGGAAAGCTAGCGGGATTTTTTCTTGTTGGCCGTGTAGGTGCGGGTGTAGAAGCCGGGCGGCTTCTTCGCCACCCAGTCGATGAAATTGCGGATGTCCTCGTGGGCGCGCAGCGCTTCCCAGGTGTGATAGGTCTGCAGCAGCTCGCGTTCGGTGAAGGCCGAGTGGATCTTGCGGTGGCAGATCTTGTGGATCGGGAACTGCTCCTTGCCCTTGAAGGTCTTCGGAATCAGGTGGTGGCGGTCGATGTTGGTCGTGCCCAGCGCCCGGCCGCACAGGGGGCAGGGCGATTCGGACACCGGGTCGGCGGGCGGATGGTCGGGGAGGCGCTGGCGCTTGGACATGCGGCCAAGATGGCGGCGGATACGCGATCTTGCAAGGAGCACGTCAATACATGCGCACGGGATGAGATCGTCAATTGTGTTAAAAACCGCACATTGTAGTAGAATCAATGCTTACCTAATTGCAAGATCGTGACGTCTCAGGATCCCTTGCCGCAATGATTGACGATCGCCCAGACTGCTCCGTTCTCCTCATCGACGACGAGCCTTTTTCGCAGGACATCATCGCGCATGGACTGACAGGCTGCGTCGGTCACAACCTGTGCTATGAATCGAGCCCGGCGCGGGCGGTCCAGGTGGCGCGCGAAGTGCGCGCGACGGTGGTGCTGGTCGACCTGCGCATGCCCGACCTGGACGGCTTCGAAGTCACCACCCGCCTGCGCGCCCATCCCGATACCGAAGACATCCCCGTCATCGTCCTCTCGTCCGAAGACGACCCGGAGATCAAGGCGCGCGCCTTCGCCGTCGGCGCCAACGACTACCTGGTCAAGTGGCCCGACCCGCGCGAGCTGGTGGCGCGCGTGCGCTACCACAGCGGCGCCTGCAATGCGCGGCGCCAGCGCGACGCTGCCTTCGCTTCGCTGCGCGTGAGTCAGGAGCAGCTCGCGGCCAGCCAGTCGGCCCTGCACCAGGCCCAGAAGATGGAGGCGATCGGCCAGCTCACCGGCGGCGTCGCCCACGATTTCAACAACGTCCTGCAGATCATCGGCGGCAACCTCCAACTGCTGAAACTGGTCGGCAACCTGAACGATAACGCGAAAGCCCGGGTCGAGATGGCGCTCACCGGCGTCGAGCGCGGCGCCAAGCTGGCCGCCCACCTGCTGGCGTTCGCGCGGCGCCAGCCCCTGCAGTCGGTGGTGGTCGATCCCGGCCACCTGCTGCGCGACATGGACGACATGATGCGCCGCGTGCTGGGCCCCAGCGCGCGCGTGGTCACCGAGATCGACCCCGATCTGGGCAGCATCATGGTCGACCCGAACCAGCTCAACAACGTGCTGCTGAACCTGGCCATCAATGCGCGCGACGCCATGGCCGGCAGCGGCACCCTGACCATCCGCGCCATGAACGCCGGTCCCGACTTGCCGCCTGACGTGCCGCCGGGCGAATACGTGATGCTCGAAGTGGCCGATACCGGCAAGGGCATGCCGAAGGAAATCCTGCAGCGCGCCTTCGAACCCTTCTTCACCACCAAGCCGGTGGGCCAGGGCACGGGCCTCGGCCTGTCGATGGCCTATGGTTTCGTGAAGCAGTCCGGCGGCGAGATCGTCCTGACGAGCGAAGTCGGGCGCGGCACCAGCGTGCGCATCTACCTGCCGCGCAGCGATGCGACGCCGTCCCGGGTCGAAACGGTGCACAGCGTCCAGCTCACCGGCGGCCTGGAAACCATCCTGGTGGTCGAGGACGAGAAGGACGTGCGCGAATCGACCGCCGGCATCCTGTCTGCGCTGGGGTACGACGTGATCGAAGCGGAGCACGCCGCGCAGGCGCTGGAGATCATCGAGAGCGGCCGCCACATCGACCTGGTGTTCACCGACGTGATCATGCCGGGGCCGGTCAGCAGCCTGCAGCTGGGAGAAATCGTCGCCGAACGGCTGCCGGGGACGCAGATCCTCTACACATCAGGCTATGCGGAAGGCGTACTGGTGCACGAAGGGACGCTGGACGCCTCGCTGCACCTGCTGCAGAAGCCCTATCACCCGGAAGCGCTGGCCGCGCGTATTCGCCACCTGCTGCGCCGCGGCGAGCGCCATCCCGGCGCCGGCGCCGGCCTGCAATCAGGCCGGACTCACTTCGGCTTGACGTAACGGCGCGAGCCGGGCGGCGGTTCGTTCAGGACCGCCCAGAAGACGCCGAGGTCGGCGATTGCGCGCAGGAATTCCGTGAAGTCGACCGGCTTGACCACATAGGCATTCACGCCCAGCTCATAGCTGCGCACCACGTCCTGTTCTTCTTTCGACGAAGTCAGCATGCAAACCGGCATGCTCTTGAGACTCTCGGAATGACGGATTTCTCGCAGGACTTCCAATCCGTCCACCTTGGGCAGCTTCAGGTCGAGCAATACGACCGCCGGGTTGCCGACAGTGCGGTCCTTGTATTCGCCGCGGCGGTGCAAGTAGTCGAGTGCTTCTGCGCCATCGCGTGCGATCACGACTTCGTTGGCAAGCTGGCTTTTCGACAGGGCGATGAGTGTCAGCTCGAGATCGTGTGGATTGTCTTCGACGAGCAGGATGGGCTTGAGCATCGTATGCCTCAATTAGGGGTGTTTCGGAATGCTGAAGGAGAAGGTGGCGCCTTCTCCCTGGACGGACGTGGCCCAGACGCGGCCATTGTGGCGCTCGACGATGCGGCGCACGTTGGCCAGGCCGATGCCGGTGCCCTGGAAATCTTCCATGCGGTGCAGGCGCTGGAACACGCCGAACAGCTTGTGGACGTACTCCATATTGAAACCGGCGCCGTTGTCGGCGATGTGGAACACGAGCTCGTCGCCTATCTCTTCCGAGGTGATCGTGATGACGGCCGGGTCGCGCTGGCCGGTGAACTTCACCGCGTTCGCCAGCAGGTTGAATACCGCCAGGTGCACGAAGGTCGGGTCGGCCCAGATGGCGGGCAGGGGCTCGATGTGCCAGTCGACGTTGCGCTGGCCGATCTCCAGGCCGAGCTTGTCGATGCAGGCCGCGACCAGGTCGTTCATGTCGACCTTGGTCGGGCGCAGCGCGGCGCGGCCCATCTGCGAGAAGGACAGCAGGTCGTCGACCAGCTTGCCGGCCAGGCGGGCCGATTCCTTGATGTTCTTGAGGAAGCGCTGGCGCCGCTCCGGGTCTTCCGCACCGGCCGATTCGATCAGGAGGTCGGAGAATCCCACGATGTGGCGCAGGGGCGCGCGCAGGTCGTGCGAGACCGAATAGGAAAACGCTTCGAGTTCCTTGTTGGCGCGGCCCAGTTCCTCGGCCAGTTCCGCCATCTGCTCGGCGCGCTCCAGGGCGATCCCGAGCAGGGCGGTGCGGAACTCGATGGTGAGTTCGATCTCGGCCACGTGCCAGGGCAGGCTGCGGCCGTGGATGGTTTCGCGCCAGGCGTCGAAGGAGAGGCGCGGCGTGAGCTGGGTCGGGTCGCCCTGCGCCGCCTGCTTGCCGTTCGGGTTGCCGGCCCACTCGATGGTCTGCACCACCTCGGGACGGAACCACAGCAGGTAGTGCTTGTGGATGCGCGAGATCGGCAGGGCCAGCAGGCCGCTGGCGTTGCGCACCATGTCGATGCCAGCCGGGTAGAGCGCTTTCAGGTGGTCGGTGTGGAACACGTCCGAGTGCCCCTGCAGGGCGAGCCAGTCGACCAGGCCGCGGATGGCCGGTTCGTCGGGCGTGTCGCCATAGGTAAGCACGCGCTCGTCGACCACGATGGCGACCCCGCCGGCGCGTCCGAAGCGCAGCAGCTCGGGGAAGACGCCGCTCATGTTTTCGATGAAATCGGCGCCCTTGGTCAGGTGGCCGAGCATCTCGACCATGATGCGGCGCACTTCCAGCCGGAACTGCAGCTCGGCGGCATCCTCGCGCGACTCGATGCACAGGGCAAGGATCTGGCCCAGCTGCTCGCAGGCGGTGCGCTTCTCGACCGGCACCGGGCAGGGCTCGGCGTTGTGGCAGGAGATCAGGCCCCACAGCTTGCCCTTGACGATCAGCGAGACCGACATCGAGGCCAGCGTGCCCATATTGCGCATGTACTGCAGGTGCACCGGCGAGACGCTGCGCAGGGCCGCGAAGGACAGGTCGTTGCGCTGCCCGGTGACCGGGTTCAGCTCGGGCAGCAAGGGGGCGGGCGTGTAGTTGGCGTCCTGGATCAGCCGGATCGGCGACAGCGCGTACAGGGCGCGGGCCTGGGCCGGGATGTCGCTGGCGGGGAAGTGCTGGCCCAGGTAGGACTCGTAGCCGTCTTCCTTCGCCTCGGCCAGCACCCTGCCGTGGCCGTCCGTGTCGAACTGGTAGACCAGCACGCGGCCGTAGCCGGTGACGGCGCGCACGTGGCGCGCGGCCAGATCGGACAGGGCGGTGATCGAGGCCGAGCCGTTCACCTTCAGCAGGAAGTCGCCGATCAGCGGATACAGGTGGCGGAAGTCGGCCGCGCCGGGACGGTTCACGCCCTCGCACTCGAGGATCACCAGGCCGTCCCAGGCATGCGCCAGCACGTCGAAATGGGCGCCGTTGCCCAGCGTGATGGTGCCGATGTAGGCCGGGCGCGAGGCCTGGGACTCGCCGTCGAGTTCCGGCGCCAGGCGCGCCATGGCCGCCTCGCCGATGACGCGCGCAAGCGGCAGGCCGATCGCTTCCCTGGCCGGCATGCCGGTCCAGCGTTCGAGGTTGGCGCTTGCCTGCCGTACCACCAGGCCGTCGCCTGGGGCCACGGACAGGGTCAGCATGAAGCCGTGCGGCTGGATGCTGCCCGGCGTGCGGATCGGCTCGTTCGCACAATGGGTCAGGTCGAGGAGGTCGGTGGAGGCCTGTGTCATATTGCTAACTGAAAGGCGGGGGAAAGATACAATTCAGCATTGTAACGTCAAATTCGGCACTTTGGCCGCTCGCGTGGCTGATATTCCAATATTGCCTTGCCTGTACGGGCCAAATGCGCGTCAGGTATTGCTGAGCAGCGCTATGATACGATCCTTGCATACCTGACCCGCCAATGTCCAAGGCTTATGAACCCGCATCACCCGGCCGCACCCGCGCTTACCGACGAGCAGCGATTCCAGTATCTCATTTCCGGTATCAGCGACTACGCGATCTACATGCTCGACCCCGCCGGCCACGTCAAGAGCTGGAACGCGGGCGCGCAGCGTTTCAAGGGCTACCAGCCGCAGGAAATCCTGTTCCAGCATTTCTCGCGCTTCTACACGCCGGAAGACCAGGCGAGCGGCCTGCCGGCGCGCGCCCTGGCGCAGGCCCTCGAGCACGGCAAGTTCGAAGCCGAAGGCTGGCGCGTGCGCAAGGACGGCACCCGCTTCTGGGCCCACGTGGTGATCGAC
Organism: Massilia agri; assembly: GCF_024753255.1. GTDB lineage: Bacteria > Pseudomonadota > Gammaproteobacteria > Burkholderiales > Burkholderiaceae_D > Telluria > Telluria agri. The sequence continues at coordinate 16,748 of NZ_JANUHA010000025.1, read as the reverse complement.
CCGATCTACGACGAGCACGGCAACCTGCTGGGCTACGCCAAGATCACCCGCGACGTCACCGCGCGCAAGCAGGCCGAGGATGCGCTGCGCGAGAGCGAGCAGCGCTTCCGCCTGCTGGTGCAGGGCGTGACCGACTATGCGATCTACATGCTCTCGCCGGAAGGCACGGTATCGAACTGGAACGTCGGCGCCGAACGCATCAAGGGTTATAGCCAGGACGAGATCGTCGGCAGCCATTTTTCGCGCTTCTATACCGATGAAGACCGCGAGAGCGGCCGCCCGCAGCGGGCGCTGGAAGCGGCGCGCCGCGAGGGACGCTACGAGGCCGAGGCCTGGCGCGTGCGCAAGGACGGCACGCGCTTCTGGGCCCACGTCGTCATCGACGCCATCCATGACGAGCAAGGCCGGCTGCTGGGCTTCGCCAAGATCACGCGCGACCTCACCGAAAAGAAGCAGGCCGAGGAGGCGCTGGAGCAGGCGCAGCGCGCCCTGTTCCAGTCGCAGAAGATGGAATCGATCGGCCAGCTCACCGGCGGCATCGCGCACGACTTCAACAACCTGCTGTCGGTGCTGGCCAGCGGCATCGAAGTGCTGACCATGACCCGGCCCGGGGCGGATGCCAAGACCCTGGACAGCATGCGGCGCGCCATCGACCGCGGCGCCACGCTCACCCAGCAGCTGCTCGCCTTCGCGCGCCAGCAGCCGCTGCAGCCGGAAACGCGCAGCATCAACCGCATCATCTCCGGCTTCGAATCGGTGCTGCGGCGCGCGGGTCATTCCGGCATCGAATTCGACATGAACCTCGACCCGCATGCCGGCAGCGCGGTGGTGGACACGGCGCGCTTCGAGTCGGCGCTGCTCAACCTCGTGGTCAACGCGCGCGACGCCATGCCGGACGGCGGCCACCTCACGCTCGACACGGCGCCGGTGGAGCTGCGCGAAGGCGAAGTGGCCGGCCTGGCGCCGGGACCCTATGTGTGCATCTCGGTCACCGACACCGGCACCGGCATGAGCGAGGAGACCGTGCGGCGCGCCTTCGAGCCCTTCTACACGACCAAGGAAACCGGCAAGGGAACGGGCCTGGGCCTGTCGCAGGTCTACGGTTTCATCAAGCAGTCCGGCGGCGAGGTGGTCATCCAGAGCACGCTGGGCGAGGGCACCTCGATCACGATCTACCTGCCTGCCGTGAGCAGTGCCGAGCGCGAAGCGGCGCATGGCGACACCGAGGCCGTGCTGATCGTGGAAGACGAGCCGGACCTGCTGGACGTGGCCTCGGCCCTGTTCATCAGCATGGGCTACGAAGTCATCACCGCGGCCAACGGCCAGGACGCCATGAACGTACTGGCCAGCCGCGACGTCGACATCCTGTTCACCGACATCGTCATGCCGAACGGCCCGAACGGCATCGAGCTGGCCGAGTTCACGCGCGAGAACTACCCGAACATCAAGGTGATGCTGGCCTCGGGCTACCCGCAGCCTGTGCTCAAGCTGGACCAGGGCCGGCTGGGGGACTACACCTTCGTCAGCAAGCCCTATCGCCTGTCCGACCTGGCGCGGAGCCTGCGCAGCGTCCACTGAACACGCCGGGCAGGCTCAGAGCGCGAAGATGATGTCGCTGATCCGTTCGTAGAGCGGATTGGCCGACGGCCCCGGGTTCAGCCAGTTCAGGATGTCGAAATGGTCATAACCCTGTTGGTTCCCCAGGAAATTCCGGCAGCCTTTCACCGACTTGCCGTCGAACTCCCGCACCGGATGCCCGGCGGGTGAGCGCATGCTCACGGTGTTGACCACTCCGTCGTTGGGAAACCAGTCGCTGTCGATGCGCACCCGGCCCGTGGTCTGCTGGGTGTAGCCGCCCAGGCCGCGCTGCAGGGCCGAGGGCACGATCCATTCCCCGGCCATGGGCTTGAACGCCGGGATCATGTCGAGCCGCGGATACTGGTGATAGGTGGTCTGGATCGGCGCGATCACCCGGTCGGTCGCGTTGCAGCACCAGGCGCCGGCCTCGGTCGCCACCGTTCCCACCGAATACCAGTAGATGTGCGGCGAGGTGCGCGCCCAGGCGTTGAACTCGCGCGCGCCGTCGGGTGACAGCTCCCAATTGGCCCAGCGGTTCTTGAGCACGTCGCCGAGCGGCGTCTGCAGGGCCGGCGTCACATTCAGCACGGCGTCGGCGAAGGTGGTGCCGTTGTGCGGGGTCGAGATGGTCGTCACGCTGCGCACCCAGCCCACCTTGCCGCCCTTGAACAGCTCGTGGCCGCCTTCGTCGTCGGGCGAGCCGTGTTCGAGCAGCTCGACCAGGGCGCGGATGGTGGTGCCGCCCTGGCTGTGGCCGATGAAGTGGACCGGGTGGTCGGCGTCCCATGCCGGATAGAGCGCGAGCGGGTAGTTCTCGGGATTGTTCTTCGGGTCGGCGGCCCAGCACTTGCCGCTTGGCCTCTGCTGCTGCCCCGGCAGGCCGCGCTTGCGTACATGGGCGGCGCCGTAGTCGACGCAGCCGCCCTTGATCTGGGCGTAGAGATCGGCCGCGCGGTCCCAGTTGGAACTGACCGGGCCCACCACCGCCGCGAACACAGTGCGCGGGCCGCGGTAGACCTGCATGTGCGAGGCGATGTCGCCGTAGCCGCCCCAGTAGTTGAAGCCGCTGTGCTCGAACGTGTCGGGGCCGAAGCCGAGGAAGCCGTGGACCAGGATGACGGGATCGTTGTTGGCCGCGGCAGCCGGCACGCTCATGCCGAGCGCCAGCAGCGCGGCCATGCAGGCGTGTAGGTTGCGAACCATGTGCTTCTCCAAAATGGGCTCGATGCCATTGTCGGAGCTGAAGGCCGGATGCGGTTTGCGCTGCATCGCAAAGCCTGGCGGCAGGGCAGCTTCACGCACAGAAACAGTGCGTCGCAGGCTTGACAGGTAAGCGCGGCCTGCCGATGCCGCCTGCTCGGCGCGTGCCTCAGGCCGAAGCGGCGTCGCTGCGCGCCGGCGCGGCCACGACCCGGTTGCGGCCGCTCTTCTTCGCTTCGTAGAGCGCCAGGTCCGCGGCCTTGAGCAGCTCCTGTTCGCCATCCGCATGCTGGGGCCACGCAGCAACGCCGAGGGAGGCGGTCACCGAGATCGTCTGGCCCAGATAGGGGATCGCGAGACCGGTGAGTGCATGACGGATCTGTTCGGCACACTTGAGCGCTGCATCGGCACTGCAATCGGGCAGCAGCAGCACGAATTCTTCGCCGCCATAGCGGCTGGCGATATCGCTTGCGCGCACTCGTTCGAGCAGGACGCGCGCGGCCGCCTTCAGTATCAGATCGCCACCCTCGTGCCCGTAAGTGTCGTTGATGCGCTTGAAGTGGTCGAGGTCGACCATCACCACGGCGCAGGCGGTCCGGGTGCGCCTGGCGCGCAGCAGTTCGCGCTTGAGTGATTCGTCGAAAAAGCGGCGGTTATACATGCCGGTCAGGGGGTCGACGGTCGATTGCTGGCGCAGGCTCTCGCGCAGGCTGACGTTGCTGACCGCGAGGCCGAGTTGCTCGGCCACCGTGGCGACCAGCTCGGGTTCGACGCCCGTAGCTTGCTGGCTCGGGGCGTGCAGCACCATGAGGCCGATCACCTCACCCTGCGAGATCATGGGCACGCAGATCTGCACCCCGGCGGCGCTTCCGCTGTGGCCGTGCGCGCAGCACAGGTCGTGTCCATTGGCGGCGCGGTGGGTCCGGCCGAGGCGCAGGCCCCAGCAGTCGTCTGGCGTCACCAGGTCCATGTCGGTGTCGCCCATGCCCCACTGTGCCTTCGGCTCGAGGAAGTCGCGCGAATTCCGGTACAAATAGACCGCGCCGGAAGTCTCCGGCAGCAACTGGCGCAAGAAGACCGGCAGGACCTGTCCGAGTTCCAGCGGACTCTTGACGCTGTCGAGGGCCTGCAGCATCTGCGCGGTGAGGGACAGGCGTTCGGCGCGCACGGCCGCCTGCTCGGCCAGGAGGGCATTGCTGGCGGCCAGCGTCTGGGCCTGGCGCGCGGCGTCCGAACGCTCGCGCAGGCTGCGTGCCGCGATGTACAGGGCGGAGCCGATCACGACCAGGCAGGCAAGGCTCGCGCCGATGGCGAGGGCGATGTTGTAGCGCAGTGCGGCCGTAATTTCCTCGCGCAGCTGGCTGCGGTGCTCGGCGAGCGCGCCCAGTTGGCGGCCGAGCAAGACACGCAATTCATCCATCAGTATCTTTCCGCGCTGGCTCGCGACCCTGTCGACAGCCGCCTGCGCCTGTCCGGATTTCTTGAGCCGGATGGTCTCGGCCATTTCCGCGATCTTGGCCTCGCTCAGCGCCGCGACTTTCTCCACCAGAGCGCGCTCCTCGGGCGCGGCGAGGCGCCGCAGTTCGTCCAGGGCTGCGGGCATGCCGCCGACGCCCGCCTTGTACGGCTCCAGGAAGCTCTCGTCGCTGCCGAGAAGGTAGCCGCGCTGCCCGGTCTCCGCGTCCTTCAACAGGGTCAATACCGCGTTATAGGCGCGCTCCTTGCTGGCGCCGGTCTTGAGTGCGTCGAGGGTGTCGTTGGCCTGCCGGCTGCTCATGTAGGGCAGGGTTGCCAGACAGGCAACGATAACGATCATGATAAGACCGAAGAGTTTGAGGCTTGAGTCGAGTCGTGCAGCCATACATGGAAAAAATCGATGGATTTGACGAAGCATACGCGAATCCATCGAGAACTCAAATGCTTGAATGCAATAATTCTTTCAATGAAGTATGCCGATTACCACACTCGCCTCGTCGATCCAGGCAAGGGCCCTCTGGCCGGCCTTCCACGAGGCTTCGTCGCCGAAGCCGACCAACTGCACACCGCCCGGCATGCGCAGAGTAACTTCACCGCCCGCCACACGGCTGGCACGCACGACTTCTCCCGCGAGCTCGTTGCCCGACCGCTGCGCATCGGAGGACCGTGCGACCTTTACCGCCGTCGCCTTGCACAGGGCCAGCACGTCCATGCCGGTCTTAAGGCCCAGCAACTGCGCGCTCTCCCGGGTGATCCGCGCATGCAGGCTGGCGCCATCGGCCAGCAGCAGTTGCACGCGCGCCTGCCCCTGACGCCGCGCGATCGTGCCCACCGTGCAGGGAAACTGGTTGCGCATGCTGGTGCGCAACGCCAGCGCGGCGCGGCCGCTGGCGTCGCCTTGCTTGACGCTCTCGAGGATACGGCGGCGTGCCCGCGCCATCTCGTCCGCGGCGTCCAGCACGCGCTGCCCGGCCGGCGTGAGCGTCGCGCCGCCTCCGCCGCTGCCGCCCACCGCCTTCTCGACGAGGGCGGTGCCGGCCAGGTTGGCCAGCGTCTCCAGCGCCTGCCAGGCCGCCTTGTAGCTCACGCCGGCGGCGCGCGCCGCTTCGGAGATGGAGCCGGCCTGTCCGACGCGGCGCAGGATGTCGATGCGCTTGTCCACGGCCTGGAAACCCAGCACCTCGTCGAGGGGGAGCGTTTGCTTGTTCATCGTGCCATGGTAGCAGGGGCGACGCTCCTGCGCTATTCCGTCGATGAATAGCGAGCCGCCATTTGTGCTAGAGTTGCGCTATTCCCAATCCGAGTAGCGAAGCCGACAATGAAACAGTGGTGCATGCTGGCCGCGGGGCTGGCGATCTGCTTCGGTGCATGGGCGGGCGAAGTGCAGGTCGCCGTCGCCGCCAATTTCGCGGCGCCGATGGAAAAGCTCGCGCCGATGTTCGCGCGTGAGACCGGCCACAAGGCGGTGCTGTCCTTCGGCTCGACCGGCAAGTTCTATGCGCAGATCAGGCACGGCGCACCGTTCGAGGTGCTGCTGGCTGCCGACGACGAGACCCCTGCAAGACTCGAACGTGAAGGGCGGGGCGGCAGCCGCTTCACCTATGCGGTCGGCAGGCTGGCGCTGTGGAGCCGGCAGGCCGGCTTCGTCGATGCGCAGGGCGAGGTCTTGAAGCGCGGACGCTTCGACCGGCTGGCCATCGCCGACCCCAGGCTCGCACCCTATGGCGCCGCCGCCATCGAGACCGTGCGCAAGCTGGGCCTGCTGGAGGCGCTGCGTCCGAAGTTCGTTCAGGGCGAAAACATCGCCCAGGCCTGGCAGTTCGCCGCGACCGGCAATGCGGCGCTGGGCTTCGTCGCGCTCTCCCAGGTCTATGCCGGGGGCAAGCTGAAGGAAGGCTCGGCGTGGATCGTGCCGGCCTCGATGCATGCTCCGATCCGCCAGGACGCCATCCTGCTCGACAAGGGCAAGGACAATGCGGCAGCAAGCGCGCTGATGCGCTATCTGCAGGGCAGCAAGGCCAGGGCCGTCATCCGCAGCTTCGGCTACGAGACCTGAACCATGCCGATCGGGAAAGAGGCCTGGCAGGCCATCTGGCTGACCGTCGAACTGGCCACCTCGACCACGCTGCTCCTGCTGCTGATCGCGACCCCGCTGGCCTGGTGGCTGGCCAGCACGCGCTCGCGATGGCGCCTGCCCGTCTCCGCGCTGGTGACGATGCCGCTGGTGCTGCCGCCGTCGGTGCTGGGCTTTTACCTCCTGGTGGCCATGGGCCCCGAAGGTCCACTCGGCCGGGTCACGCAGGCCCTCGGCCTGGGCGTGCTCTCGTTTACCTTCACCGGGTTGCTGGTCGGTTCGATCGTCTATTCACTGCCCTTTGCCGTCCAGCCCATGCAGCACGCTTTTGAGGCGATGGGACGGCGCCCGATGGAAGTGGCGGCCACCTTGCGCGCCTCGCCCCTGAACGCCTTCTTCACCGTCGCCCTGCCGCAGGCGCGCACCGGCATCATCACCGCCGCCGTCCTGAGCTTCGCGCACACGGTCGGCGAGTTCGGTGTGGTGCTCATGATCGGCGGGAACATCCCGGGCGCGACGCGCGTGGTGTCGACCCAGATCTATGGCCATGTGGAGGCGATGGAGTACGCCTCCGCCCACTGGCTGGCGGGCGGCATGCTGCTGTTCAGTTTCGTGGTGCTGCTGGTGCTGGCCAGCCTGCGCCGCAGCGATACGCGGGTGCTTCCTTGACGCGTGATCTGCAGGTCCGCCTGCAACTGCCGCGCGCCGATTTCACGCTCGACGTCGACCTGCGCCTGCCCGGCAGCGGCATCACCGTGCTGTTCGGCCCTTCGGGTTCCGGCAAGACCAGCATCCTGCGTTGCGTCGCCGGACTGGAAAAGGCGCGGGGAGCGCGCATCAAGGTGGGCGAGGAAACCTGGCAGGACGATGCGGCGCGCGTCTATGTGCCGACCCACCGGCGCGCGCTCGGCTACGTATTCCAGGAGGCGAGCCTGTTCGCCCACCTGGACGTGCGGGGCAACCTCGACTTCGGCAGGAAGCGCATCCCTTCGCCCGAGGCGGCGCGCACATTGGCGGACGCGATCGAGCTGCTCGGCATCGGCCACCTGCTCGGCAGGCAGGTGGCCCAGCTGTCTGGCGGCGAGCGCCAGCGCGTGGCCATCGCGCGCGCCCTGGCCACGATGCCGCGCCTGCTGCTGCTGGACGAACCCCTGGCCGCGCTCGACGCCGCGCGCAGGCAGGAGATCCTGCCCTGGCTGGAGAAGATGCACCTCGAGCTCGAGCTGCCCATGCTCTACGTGACGCATTCCGCCGACGAGCTGGCGCGGCTCGCGGACCATGTCGTCATGCTGGAGCAGGGAAGCGTCAGGGCGGCGGGGCCGGTGGACGATGTGTTGCTGGCCCTCGATGGGCCCGGGGCCATGGGGGAGGATGCGGGCGCGCTGGTGCATGGCGTGGTTGCGGAGCGCAGCGCCCAGTGGCAGCTGATCCGGGTGGACTTCGACGGGGGTTCGCTATGGCTGCGCGACAGCGGCGTCGACGTGGGAAGCCAGGTGCGCCTGCGGATCCTGGCGCGCGACGTCAGCCTGACCACGCGCGAGCCGGTGGATACCAGCATCCAGAATCACTTCCCCTGCGTGGTGGAGTCGATCGCGGTGGATAGCCATCCTTCGCAGGTGCTGCTCAGGCTGAGGTGTGGGGAGACGGTGCTGCTGGCGCGGATTACGCGCAGGGCCTTGTTTGATCTGAAGCTCGAACAGGGAAGCCGGGCGTGGGCCCAGGTCAAGTCGGTGGCATTGCTCTCGTAGGGTGGTCGGCTTCGCCGACCGCGCGTTCCACTACCGCGTGAACGGATGCGATGCTTGCTGATCACGTACTGTTTGAACGCGCGGTCGGCAAAGCCGACCACCCTACAAATTCGTCAGCGCGTCAGTTCGTGGCCTTGTTGCTACCGATCGAGGTCGTCGGCACCGAATTCGCCGCATCCACCTTCGGCGCCGGCGTGACGGATGCCGTCACCGCGGCTTCCTCCGCCTGGTCGAGATCACCCGTCCACACCACATAGTCGTCCACCGAATACAGGCGGCACGGCTCGGTGCTCTTGGCGGTGCAGGTGGCCAGGGCGCGGCCGTCCGGGTCTTCGCCTTCCTCGGCCCAGGTCCAGGCGCCGCTCGGCGAGACCGCGAAGGCGCGCGGGGTCAACTTGGTCAGGTATTCCTGGTAGGCGCGGCGGCCGTTCTCGGACAGGAAGGGCACGGCCTCGACGTCGTCCACCTTCGCGTAGCTTGTCCGGGCCGGGGTCGGCGGCGGCGGCACGTCATGGATCACCTTGGTCGGCATGCCGACCTGCTGCAGGAAGGCCATGGTGTCGTTCAGCCAGACCTTCTCGCCGTCGCGGCTGGCCAGCATGCCGTGCGAATCGCGCTTGAAGGCCGGGAATTCGACCAGCTTGCCGCGGCCGCCCGCGCCCTCGAAGGCGGCGTGCATGCGCTGCGCCAGCTCGGGGCCGAACAGGGAATCGTTCTCGCCATACATCCACAGGGTCGGCAGCTTGGCCTTGGTGCCGTAGTCGGCGAAGGCGGTCACCAGGGCCGAGCGCCAGGCGCAGCGGTCGCTGTCGTCGCGCAGGCCGCCGGCGAAGTTGATCAGGCCGCGCACGCCCGGCAGATCCCTGGTGCCGGCCGCGATGGTCGCCAGGCCGCCGTAGGACTGGCCGGCGATGACGATGCGGTTGCCGTCGACCCAGGGCTGCTTGCGCGCGTAGGCGAGGGTGGAGAGGATGTCCTCGGCCTGGGTGTAGCCGTTGGCCTTCATGTCGCAGCCGAAGTCGCGGTAGCGGCCGGTGGAGTTGGCGAAGCCCTGGCGCATCGGCACCATCACCGCATAGCCGCGTTTCACGAAGGCGGTGGCCATGTGGTAGAAGCGGTCGCGCGGCTGCAGATTTGGCCGGCCGGGGTCCTTGCCGTGGTTGATGATGATGAGCGGGAAGGGGCCCGGTCCGTTCGGCTGGAACACGGTGGTTTCCAGCATGGCGCGCCCCTGCGGGCCGGCGGGCACCTGCTCGATGTGTTCGTTCATCCGATGGTCGAGTTGCAACTCCTGCTGGACGGCGACGCCCGGGTACATGGCGGCGACGGCAAGGGTGGCGGCGAAGAGCTGGCGGAGCGTACGGCGTGGGTGCATGGCGACTCTGTCAAAACTGTGTGCCTGAACAGTTCTGGAACAATTTCCGTGAGGCACAAATTGATTCTAGGTATGCTGAATCGACAGAGCAATATCGGTTTTGCCAATTCCGAAGGTAAATTTTCGTGGCGTGTCAAGGTGACCACATCTTGAACGCCTGCGAGTCGTGCCGACGTGCTTTTTCTTGTCCGGTTATCATGCGAAGGTGACAAGAACAGGGAGGGAGTGGCCGGATGAGCAAGTACGCGCCGCGCGAGTGGGCGCCGGATGAAAAGCCGATGCTCCCAGGCTCGCCGTCGACGCCCGCCCATCCGACGCCGCTGCGCTTTGCCTACCTCTTCGTGGGCATCCTGATCACGATCACCGGGGGCCTCGGCAATGCGCTGGTCTCGGTCAACCTCGTCAACCTGCAGGGCACGCTGGGCGCCTATTCCACCGAAACCGCCTGGCTGCCGGCCGCCTACGTCATGGCGAACGCCTCGATGAACCTGCTCCTGGTGAAGTTCCGCCAGCAGTTCGGCCTGCGCCTGTTCACCGAGTTCTTCCTGGTGCTGTATGCGCTGGTGACCTTCGCCCACCTGTTCGTGAACGACCTCGGCTCGGCCATCGCGGTGCGCGCCGCCCACGGCATGCTGGCGGCGGCGATCTCGCCGCTCGGCCTGTACTACGTGCTGCAGGCCTTCAAGAAGCAATGGCGCCTGCGCGGCGTGGCCCTGGCGCTCGGCACGGCCCAGCTGGCGCTGCCGCTGGCCTATCTCTTTTCCGGCGACCTGCTGCAGATCGCCGAGTGGCGCGGGCTGTACATGTTCGAGCTGGGACTGGCCCTGGTCTCGCTGGGCGCGGTGCTGATGCTCAAGCTCCCGCCGGGCGACCGCTTCCAGGCCTTCCGGCCGATGGACTTCGTCACCTTCGCCCTGTTCGCGCCCGGCATGGCGCTGCTGTGCGCGGCCTTGAGTTTCGGACGCGTGCTGTGGTGGTTCGAGCAGCCCTGGATCGGCGTGGCCCTGGCCGGCGCGATCCTGTTGCTGGCGGCGGCCTTCTGCGTGGAGCACAACCGCGCCAACCCGCTGCTGAACATCCGCTTTTTCACGAGCGCCAACATCGTGCGCCTGGCGGTGTCGATGATCCTGGTGCGCATCGTGCTGTCGGAGCAGAGCGTGGGCGCCGTTGGCTTTCTACGTTCCGTGGGCCTGGACAATACCCAGCTGCAGACCCTGTACGGCATCGTGCTGTGCGCCACCGTGTCCGGCATCGTGGTTTCCGCGCTGACCGTCAACGTGAACCACCTGATGGCGCCGCAGGTCATATCGCTGGTCCTGATGGCGATCGGCGCCTGGATTGACGCCCACGCCACCAACCAGACCCGTCCCGAGCAGATGTACCTGAGCCAGAGCCTGCTTGCCTTCGGCGGCACCCTGTTCCTGGGCCCCCTGGTGATCTCGCTGATCGGCACCGTGATCGCCAACCCGGCCAACCTGATCAGTTTCTCGGTGCTGTTCGGCCTGACCCAGAACCTCGGCGGCCTGCTCGGCTCCTCGCTGGTCGGCACCTTCCAGGTGCTGCGCGAGAAATACCATTCCTCGATCATCACCGAACACCTCAGCAGCCTCGATCCGCTGGTCGCGAACCGCATCCAGGCCGGCGCCGCCGCGGTCGGCCAGCTGGTCGCCGACCCGGCCGCGCGCACCCGCCAGGGCGCGGCTTCGCTGGCGGCCAGCGCCACGCGCGAGGCCAACATCCTGGCCTATAACGACGTTTTCCTCGTGCTGGCGGCGATCGCCGCCGCCAGCGCCCTCTGGATCTTCCTGCACGCCGTCTGGCTGCAGTACTTCGCCGCGCCCAAGCCCGTACCCGCCGCGCCCGCGCCGGGCGCGCCGCCACCACCCGAACCCGTCACCGATTGAGCGCCATGCCAGACCAGACCCCGTCCCCGGCCAACAAACGTTCGCGCCGCATCCTCGTCAGCGCCGCCCTGTTCGGCGCCATCGCCCTTGCAGGCGTGCTGGTCGTGCTCTACGCCTGGAAGCTGCCGCCGTTCCGCAGTACCTTGCAGGCCACCGAGAACGCACTTGTACGCGGCCAGGTGACCATCATCAGCCCCCAGCTGAGCGGCTACGTGGTCGAGGTGCTGGTACAGGACTTCCAGCAGGTGAAGCAGGGCGAGCTCCTGATCCGTATCGACGATCGCATTCCGACCCAGCGCCTGGAGCAGGCGCGCGCCGAGCTGGCGAACCGCGTTGCTGCGCTCGAGAACTTCGCCCAGGCCAACCGCGGCGCCCAGGCCACCATCGAGCAGAACCGGGCGACGCTGGCCAGTGCGGAAGCGCTGGCGCGCCGCACGGCCCTCGACCTGCGCCGCGTGGAGGAGCTGGCCGCCGACGGCTCGCTGTCCGCGCGCGAACGCGACGCCGCACGCGCGGCCAACGCCCAGGCGGTGGCGAGCCGCGACCAGGCCCGCGCCGCGCTGGAGATCGCGCGCACGAATTTGCGTTCGGTGGGCGTGAACCGCGCCTCGCTCGAGGCCGCGGTCGCGAACGCCGAGGCCCAGGTACGCCTGGCCGAGATCGACCTGTCGAACACCCGCATCCTGGCCCCGCGCGACGGCCAGCTGGGGCAGGTGACGGTGCGCCAGGGGGCTTTCGTGAATGCCGGCGCCCAGCTGACGGCGCTGGTCCCGGCCCAGCTCTGGATCATCGCGAACATGAAGGAAACGCAGATGGCGGACGTGCGCCTCGGCCAGCCGGTCAGCTTCACGGTCGACGCGCTCAACAATGCGACACTGCGCGGCCACGTCGAACGCATCGCGCCGGCCACGGGCTCCGAGTTCTCGGTCATCACGCCGGACAACGCCACCGGCAACTTCGTCAAGATCGCCCAGCGCATCCCGGTGCGTGTCAGGATCGACCCGAACCAGCCGCTGGCCCAGCGCCTGCGGCCGGGCATGTCGGTGGTGGCGACGATCGACACCGCGTCCGCGGTCAGGGAAGCGCGATGAGGGCGGCGCGGCTGCTTACCTTGCTGCTGGTGGCGGGATGCTCGGTGGCGCCCCATCACAAGCCCGCGCCGACCTTGCAGGTCCCGGCTGCGTGGCGGGCCGCACCCGGCGGGGAGGGCGTGGTGGCGCGCAACTGGTGGCGCTCCTTCGGCGACCCGGCGCTCGATGCCCTGGTGCGCCGCGCGCTGGACAATAACGGGGAGCTGCGCATCGCGCGCAGCCGGCTGGAAGAATACCGGGCGCGCGTGCGTGTGGCCCAAAGCGCGAGCCTGCCTGCCTTGAACCTGTCGTTCGGTCCGAGCCGTGCACGCGCCATCGGTCCGCTCGGCCAGCCGGTGGAGGTGACGTCGGTGGCAGGCTCGGTGCAGGCCTCCTACGAACTCGACCTGTTCGGCCGCATCGCGGCAACGCTTGACGCAGCCCGCTTCGAGGCGCTGTCGCAGGAAGCTGCCTCGGACGCGGCCGCGCTGTCCATCGCCGCGAACACGGCATCCGGCTACTTCAACCTGCTCGGCCTGGACGCCCAGCTGGCGCTGGCGCGTGCAACCCTGGCTTCGCGCGAGCGCTCCTTCGCGCTGGCGCGCCACCAGTTCGAGGTCGGCTACAGCTCGCGCCTGGAGATGTCGCAAGCCGAGGCCGAGCTGCACGCGACCGCCGCGGTGGTGCCGCAGCTGGAGCGCGCCATCGCCCAGCAGGAACAGGCACTGAGCCTGCTGGTGGGCGCCAGCCCCGGACCGGTGGCGCGCGGCCTGCCGCTGCTTGAGGTGCGCCTGCCGGCGCCCGCGCCGGGGCTGCCGTCGGAACTGCTGCGCCGCCGTCCCGACATCGCCCAGGCCGAGCGCCTCGTGCTTGCCTCCGATGCCAGCCTGGCCGCGGCGCGCGACCAGCTGCTGCCGTCGATCCGCTTCAGCGCCTCGCTCGGCGCGCAGGGAGGAAGCGTCGCGCGCCTGCTGCGCGATCCGGTGGAGCTGTGGAGCGTGGGCGGCAGCGTGCTGGCGCCGATCTTCGACGCGGGCCGCCTGCGCGCCCAGGCCGATATCGCCGCCACCGTGCGCGACCGCGCCCTGTTCGCCTACGAGAACGCGGTGCGCGCCGGCTTTGCCGAGACCGAGAATGCGCTGGCCGGCATCGACGGCCTGCGGCGCCAGCTCTTGGAGGCCGAGGCGCGCAGCCGGGCGGCGAACGAGGTGCTGCGGGTGGCGCGCAACCGCTACGCCAACGGCTACGCTTCCTACCTCGAAGAGCTGGACGCCCAGCGCACCGCCTTCAGCGCCGAAACCAATGTCCTGCAGCTGCGCGCCGGCCTGCTTGCGGCCCACGTCGACCTGTACCGCGCCCTGGGTGGCGGCTGGACGCCGGCGCCATGAGCGAAGCGATCGTGAAACGGGCGCGCTGCGCGGTGTGCCTGCGTGCGGGTTCGAACTGCATCTGCCGGTGGATCCGGCCGGTCGAATCCGGAGCGGCCCTGCTGGTGCTGCAGCATCCGCTGGAGGTCGGGAACGCCAAGAACAGCGCGCGCCTGCTGCACCTGTGCGTGAGCGGCAGCGCGCTGGCGGTGGGGGAGGCATTTGACACGGCCGAACTGGAGGCGCTGCTGCATGCGGATGGCCGCGCGCCCGTGCTGCTGTATCCGGACACCCCGGGGGATGCCGCCTTGCCCGCACCGCCGCCCTTGACCCCGCTGCCGGCGCAGGCGCTGCGCCTGGTGGTGCTCGACGCCACCTGGCGCAAGAGCCGCAAGATGTTGTATTTGAATCCGCTTCTCCAGCGCCTGCCGCGCCTGGCCTTGCTCGACGTGTCGCCGTCCGGCTACCGCATCCGCAAGGCCCACGCACCGCACCAGCTTTCGTCGCTGGAAGCCGCCGCCCTGGCGCTGGCCCAGCTGGAGAGGAATGCGGAAAAGTTCCATCCCCTGTTCGATGCCTTCGCTGGCTTTGTGGAACAGCAGGCTGCCTTCATGCCGCACGTCCGGTCCACTTGAATTCCGGATGTGAGCGGCGTAATATACTGTATAAATGTACAGTACTGGAGCAGACGTGCCCGACCGCCAACATCCGACCGAACGAGAACGCCTGGACGAGCAGCCCATGCTCGGCCCGCGCCCGCTCGCCGCGCGCAAGGGACGGGGCGCCGTGTCCAATCTGCAGGGTCGCTACGAGGTCAATGGCCGCGAGGAATTCGACGACGGCTGGGAGCGTGACGAGGACGAAGCGACGGGTATCCGCACCGTCGTCAGCGATGAGCTGGCCAAGACCATCCTCTCGCGCAACAGTTCGCCCGACATTCCCTTTAACGTCTCGCTGAACCCCTACCGCGGCTGCGAGCATGGCTGCATCTATTGTTTCGCCCGCCCCACCCACAGCTATCTCGGCCTGTCGCCCGGCCTCGATTTCGAAAGCCGCCTGTTCGCCAAGGTCAATGCGGCCGAGCTGCTGCGGCGCGAACTCGCCAAGCCGGGCTATGTGCCCGAGCACATCGCCATTGGCGTCAACACCGACGCCTATCAACCCTGCGAGCGCGAGCGGGGTCTTACGCGCCAGGTGCTGGAAGTGCTCAAGGAATGCCGGCATCCCTATGGCCTGATCACCAAGTCCTCCCTCATCGAGCGCGACATCGACCTGATCGCGCCGATGGCCGAGAAGGGGCAGGCCTGCGCCGCCATCACCCTGACCACCCTCGACCCCCAGATCGCGCGCACGCTGGAACCGCGCGCGGCGGCCCCGGCCCGGCGCCTGCGCACCATCCGCACCCTGACCGAGGCGGGCATCCCGGTCAGCGTGAGCGTGGCGCCGATCATCCCCTTCGTTACGGAACCGGAGATCGAACGCATCCTGGAAGCGGCGCGCGATGCCGGCGCAGTCAGCGCGCATTACGTGGTGCTGCGCCTGCCATTCGAGGTCAATCCGCTGTTCCAGCAGTGGCTGGAGGCGCATTTCCCGGAGCGTGCGCAGCGCGTGATGAACCGCGTGCGCGATATGCGCGGCGGCAAGGATTATGACAGCGAGTGGGGCAAGCGCATGCAGGGAGAGGGCGTCTGGGCCGACCTGATCCACCAGCGCTTCACCAAGACCGTCGAACGCCTGGGCCTTGGCAAGTTGCGTAGCCGCTTCGACCGGCTCGATGCGAGCCAGTTCCGGCGCCCGCTGGTGGTGCCGGCGGCGTTGCAGACGAAGAACGGCAAGTCAGGCGCGAAAGGGGCGGGGCAGCTGGATCTGTTCTGAGACGGGTCTGGGCCGGTGCTGCGGGGATAGGTTCTTACTGGCCCAGGCAGATGATTTTCGTCGCGTACTCAGAGGCATTGCTCTTCTTGCTGGCAGCCCAGTCGATGACTTCCTGCGCCTCGGCGACCGTCATGACCGTGGCCTTTTCCTTGTTCTTGATAAAGGAAACGCCTTCGAACTTGCCTTCCTTACTGCGCATGACCTTGGCAAACACGGGAGGTTTTTTCTCGCCGTCGGCGATTTTGTTTTGCTGCACGAGGTAACGCTGGTCCTTGTTTTCCATATGAACGCTCTGTAAGTGGGAAGGCAGGCGCCATTGTACGGCCTTGGGACCAGGGAGGAGAGGGCTGGCGGCGCTGGCAGCAGCTCATGAGCGGCCGCTCGTGCCTTCAGCCTCTCCAGCAGGGCGCGGCGGCGATGTCTATTGTGTGATCTTGACGGTGTCGAGGATGCCCTGGATTTCCGCTCGCGTACCCGTCTTTTCGTCCTGCCGCGTTCCCGCGCCGATCATGAAGAAATAGTCTCCACGCGGGACGATCCAGAGTTCGGACGAAGTGGGAAAGCTGCGGCCATCGGGCAATTCCATGGTGTAGTCGATCCGGGCGTAGGCCGACTGTATCCCTGCCACCTGCACCTCGACCGGGGCCTGGACCAGGACGAAGTCCCTGAAGGTCTTCTGGAACTGCGGCAGGATCAGCTTGATGAGTTCCGTCGCCGGGATGCCCTTCAGCTGGCCATAGGTCTTGAGGTTGACCTTGAAGCTGGGATTGACGTCCTCGAAGGGTTCCTGGTATTTGCTCATCGCGACCAGCGGCGCGCTGGCATACTGCTTCATCATCGCGTGAAACTCCTCGTCGCAGAGCTTCATCCGCTTGATGTTGTCCATGTTCTGCGCCGCACTGAGGTAATGCCAGCCGGCGGGCTTGGTCAGTGCGAAGCCGGCCGTCGGATTACTGAAGGCGTTCGTGTCGCCGGCGAAGGCGAGGGCGGCGGGCGCAGCCAGTACCAGCGCCGCCAGGGCGTGCGTGAAGCGATGCATGATTGCTGCTAGCAAAAACGTGCACAAAAGTGTGCAGCGTCT
>NZ_JANUHA010000024.1 GCF_024753255.1 Massilia agri | reverse complement strand
ACCGGCGGCAACGGCGGCGAAAGCGGCGGCGTCGGCGCCGGCAGCGGCGGCGCGGGCGGCGGTTCGACCGGCAACGGCGGCGCAGGCGGCGCAGGCGGCGAAGGCGGCGCAGGCGGCAACAGCGGCGGCGTCCAGGGCTCCACCCAGACTTCGACCAGCGGCGCGAACTCGGGCGCGGCCGGTAGCGGCGGCAACACCGCCAACGCCGGCTCGGGCGCATCGGGCGGCGAAGGCGGCACCGGCGGCGCCGGCGGCATGGCCGATGCCAACAGCGGCGCAGCCAGCTCGGGCACCGCCGGCACCGGCGACACCTCGAACACCGCAGGCTCGTCCTCGTCCGGCGCGGCCGGCTCGGGTGAAGCAGGCGGCGCCGGCGGTGCAGGCGCTGCCGGCACCTCGAATGGCGGCGCGGGCGCCGAAGGCGGCGCGGCCAATGGCGGCACCGGCGGCGCAGGCGCAGCCCTGTCCGGCACCGGCGGCGCAGGCGGCGCAGGCAGCGGCGGTGCAGGCGCCGAAGGCAGCGGCGGCGCAGGCGCGGCAGGCGGCGCGGGCGCCGAAGGCAGCGCGACCGGCGGCGCGGGCGGCGAAGGTTCCTCGAACGGCGGCGCAGGCGCAGGCGGCACCGCGACTGGCGGCGCAGGCGCGGCCGGCGGCGCAGGCGGGGCAGGTGCAGCGGGCGGCGCAGGCGGCACCGGTGCGGCCGGCGGCGCAGGCGGGGCAGGTGCAGCCGGCGGCGAAGGCGGCGCAGGCGCTGCGGGCGGCGCCGGCGGCTCGGGCGCAGCAAGCGGCGAAGCGTCGAACAGCAGCGGTGCAGGCGCAGCCGGCGGCGAAGCCAGCGGCGGCACCTCGACCAGCGGTTCGGCCACCTCGGGCGAGGCTACCGGCGGCAATGGCGGCGCAGGCGGCGCGGGCGGCAGCAACAGCTCGGGCGCCGGCGGCATGGGCGGCACCAACACCGGCGGCGCGGCCACTGGCGGTGCGGGTGGTTCGGGTACCGGCGGCAATGGCGGCAGCCAGGAAGTCACCACGGGCGCCTTCAACATGTCGAACAGCATGTCGACGGTTTCCCAGGCTGCGGCTGGCGTCTCGGTGATCAGCCAGAACGGCGGCTTCACCTCGCTGGTTCAACAGAGCGTCAATGTTCAGTCGAACATGAACGTCGGTCAGTAAATCTCTCCCCAAAGAACCGCCGCGCGGCCAAGCTGCGCGGCGGTTTTCTTTTGCCTTCCAGCGTCTGTCCGATCGCCGGCAAGATGCCGTGCATGCGCCCAGTGCCCCCCTCAGGTCCCTCCTCCTTCTGTGCTGCCACAGTCCCCAGAAATCTTGTACAACGGCCATTTTCACGCTTCATGTTTTCCTACATTTAGCAACTGAGCATTTCCCGCATCGCTGTTCCAAGCCGCTCTGTAGGTGTTACAGCTTGATACAGTCTCATGACCATCTCGTTACAAGTGTCACAAGGCTGAGACACCATTTCCCGAACATGTTGAACCATCCCATCAATCTAGTCCTACAAGCTTTCCACATGTAAAAATCCAGATACGAATCAAGGACTTGCAAAGTTTTTTGGTGCTGGCACGCTAACTGCTTACCGTGAAAGTGGACCGGTTATTTCGACGCCGGGCATTTCAAATCACCGAACCACAAAGGGGAGTAACAGATGAAGCGCACTATTCTGGCGACCGCGATCGCCCTGGCATTCGGCATGGCACAGGCACAAGACGGCAACACCACGGCCGGCGACATCGGCGCCAACAACACCCAGACGCAAACTACCGACCAGAGCAACAACTCGGACAACCGCAACTCCTCCGGCCAGAACCGCAGTGTCGGTGACTCGATGGCCAGCGCTACCGGCGCGGCTGCAGCCAACAACAACAGCACTTCGACCTCGAGCGTCGCAAGTTCCTTCAACAACTCGAGCGCCACCGCGACCAGCACCCTGACCGGTACCGTGACCGGCAACACCATCAACAATATCGGCAACACCGCAGCCCTCAACGGCAGCGCCAATGGCGCAGCAGGCACCGGCGCGGCAGGCGGCGCCGCAAACGGCGGCAACGCCAGCGGTGGCGCCGGTGGCGATAGTGGCGTGGCGCGTGGCGCCAATGGCGCTGCAGGCGGCGCAGGTGCGACCGCCCAGAGCGGCGCAGCCACCAGCGGCCGTGCAGACGGCGGCGCGGCCACCGGCGGCGCCGGCGGCATGGGCGGCAACACCGGCAACGCCACCACCGGCGACGGCGGCATGGGCGGCGCAGGCGGCGCAGGCGGCGCGGGCGCCATGGGCGGCAATGGCGGCAGCGGCGCGGCCGGCGCCGCGGGCGGCGCTGGCGGCGGCGGCAACACCGGCGGCGCGGGCGCAGCCGGCGGCATGGGCGGCAACGGCGGCGCAGCCACTTCGACCGGCGGGAACGGCGGCACCTCGACCTCGATCGGCGGCACCGGCGGCACCTCGAGCGCCATCGGCGGCAATGGCGCCAGCGGCGCCGAAGGCGGCATGGGCACCGCAGGCAATGGTGGCGCTGCCACCGGCGGCATCGGCGGCAACAGCGGCGCCCTGGATGGCGGCAACGGCGGCAACACCGGCACCGTGACCGGCGGCATGGGCGGCAATGGCGGCACCTCGGATGCCACCGGCGGCAACGGCGCCAACGGCGGCGCAGGCGGCATGGGCGGCGCGAGCGGCTCGGCAACCGGCTCCGGCCAGGGCGCAACCGGCACCGCCACCAGCGGCGGCGCAGGCAGCGGCGGCAACATGGCCACCGGCGGCACCGGCGCGACGGATGCAGGCGGTGGCGGCGCCACCTCGGGCAGCGGCGAAGCCACCTCGGGCGGCGTTACCGGTGGCGCAGTCTCGAACAACGCAGGTGACGCTACCTCGGGCGCCGGCGGCGCAGGCGCGGCAGGCGGCGCAGGCGGCTCGGGCGCCGAAGGCAGCTCGACCGGCGGCGCGGGCGCGGCAGGCGGCGCAGGCACCGGCGGCACCGCGGGTAACGGCGCATCCCTGACCGGCACCGGCGGCTCTGGCGGCGCAGGCACCGGCGGCGCCGGCGCGGCCGGCACCGGCGGCGCCGGCGGCGCGGGCGGCGCGGGCGCGGCAGGCACCTCGACCGGCGGCGCGGGCGCAGCCGGCACCTCGACCGGCGGCGCGGGCGCCGAAGGTTCCTCGACCGCGGGCGCAGGTGCTGCTGGCGGCGAAGGCGGCATCGGCGGTGCAGGCGGCGCGGGCGGCGCAGGCGCCGAAGGCGGCGCGGGCGGCGCGGGCGCGGCCGGCGGCGCGGGCGGTTCGGGCGCAGCCGGCGCTGCCGGCGGTTCGGGCGCGGCAAGCGGCTCGGCCTCGAACACCAGCGGCTCGGGCGCGGCAGGCGGCGCGGCCACCGGCGGCGAATCGACCAGCGGCTCGGCCACCTCGGGCGCAGCCACCGGCGGCAACGGCGGCGACGGCGGCGCAGGCGGCTCCAACACTTCGGGTGCGGGCGGCGCAGGCGGCAGCAACATGGGTGGCGCAGCCACCGGCGGCAATGGCGGCGCAGGCACCGGCGGCAACGGCGGCACCCAGTCCGTGACCACCGGCGCCTTCGACATGTCGAACACCATGTCGAACATCGCGCAGTCGGCAGCCGGCGTCTCGGTGATCAGCCAGAACAACGGCTTCTCGTCGCTGATCCAGCAGAGCGTCAACGTTCAGTCGAACATGAACGTCGGCCAGTAAGTCCGTAGCAGCCGCCGCGCGGGAATCCGCGCGGCGGTTTTCCGAACCAAGGGGAGATTGTATGAAACCTGTGAACCGATTCATGCTGGCGGCGCTGGTCGCGCTTCCGGTAGCGGTCCAGGCCGCCGAGCCGGCGAAACTGCCGGTCAAGATCAGCTTCCTGTCAGAAGTGAAGGTCGATCCGGAGGCAGGCAGCGCCGCCAGGGGCTGGGGCGAAGCCGTGACGAGCGAACGCCTGGGCCGCACGAGCGGCAAGGACGACGCCATCCACAACGAGGCGACCCTGGGCGGCACGGTCGGCAACAACACCGCCATCAATACCGTCAGCGGCAACAACATCATCGACAGCGGCTCCTTCGCCAACGCGCAAGGCCTGCCGATGGTCATCCAGAACAGCGGTTCGAACGTCCTGATCCAGAACGCCACCGTCATCAACCTGCAACTGCAATAGGTCCGGCAACGTTATGAAACATGTTCTCGCCATCTGCGCCGCCGTGTGCGGCATGCTGCTGGCGCCACGGTGTCCGGCATCGTCGATCGATCTGGTCGTGGGACAGCGCGCGACGGTACCGGTCACCTCTTTAAAAGAAATCAAGTTCCGCAAGACCACCCGGCAGCAGTTCGACTTCAGCTGCGGTTCGGCCGCGCTGGCCACCCTGCTGACCTACCACTACAACACGCCGGTCGGCGAGAAGGAAGTCTTCGAGAAGATGTTCCTCACCGGCGACCAGGCCAAGATCCGCCAGCAGGGCTTCTCCATGCTGGACATGAAGCGTTACCTCGCCACCCGGGGTTTCGTCGGCGACGGCTTCCAGCAGCCGCTCGACAAGCTGCTCGAGGCCAAGCTGCCGGCCATCGTCCTGATCAGCGACCGCGGCTACAACCATTTCGTGGTGATCAAGGGCGCCGAAGACGGCCGCATCCTGCTCGGCGACCCATCGAGCGGCACCCGCTCGGTGACGCGCGAGCGCTTCATGGAGCTGTGGGCCAACAAGCTGCTCTTCGTGATCCACAAATTCCCCGGCACGGTCGCCTTCAACGCACCCGACGAATGGCGCGCCGCGCCGCGTGCGCCACTGGGCAACGGCATCAACCAGGAACAGTACAGCCAGAGCCTGCCGAAGTTCGGGCCTGGCGACTTTTGAAAGGATTCACCATGCGATGGCTCACACATGCATGCCGGGTCTTGCTGACCACGCTGCTGGCCGGAGCCTGCGGGGCCGCCACCGCGTCCGACGCCGGCGGTCCGGAAAGCTGGACCGCGGTGGATGCCGACACCCTCGACGAAGCGCGCGGCGGCTTCGAGACGCCGGGCGGCCTCAACCTGTCGCTCGGCATCGAGCGGGTGGTGTCGATCAATGGCGAAGTAATGTCGCGCACCAGCGTCGCCTTGCCCGACCTCGCGACCGCGACCGCCGAACAACTGGCCCAGGCCCGCGACGCGCTCGGCAGCGCCCGCCTGATCCAGAACGGCGCCGGCAACTTCATCGCTACCGACCTGGGCCTCGGTAACGGCGGCACCCTGGTCCAGAACACCCTGGACGACCAGACCATCAAGACCTACACGACAATCAGCTCGACCGTGAACAGCATGGCGCTCATCAAGGACATTAATTTTCAATCAACCATTCGTGATGCAATCGTGCGCTCGGCAGGAAGCCTATAATATTGCAATATTATTAATTTGCCGATGGAGAAACGGATGCATACGACCCTTGCGCGCGCCGGGCTGGCGGCCATGCTCCTTGCGCCAATCGCCCATGCACAGCAGACTTCCCCGAGCGAACCGGATCGCAGCCAGGAATTGGCCACGCTGAAGGCGGAGCTCGCGGCCCAGCGCGAGCTGGTGGACAAGCTGATGCGCGAACTGCAGGCGCAGCGCGCCAAGCTCGAACGCATCGAGGAAGGACGCGGCAGTGCGGCGCCGATGCTGGCCGACGCGATCGCCCTGCCGCCGCGTATCGATGATGGCATGCTGGACGAGCAGCGCGGTACTGGCGGACAGAACAATAACGCGCAGAACAGCACCGGCCAGAACAACAATCAGCAGAACACCAGCCAGCAAAACAAGGCGCAAGCCAAGGTAGCGCAGAACCAGCAGCAGCAGCGGCCGCCGGCCAATCCGCCTCCATCGACCCCGGGGCCGGTGGGCGGCTCCGCCCCGGCCCAGCAGGCGGCACGCCCCCAGGCGCAGAGCGTCGCGACGCGCAACCAGAAGGACCAGCGCCCGCCCGAGGTCGCCCCGCTGTTCGAGGCGCCGGGCGTGCTGACGCCGCGCGGCAAGTACATCCTCGAACCCGCACTGCAGTTCGGCTACTCGTCGAGCAACCGCGTGGCCCTGGTCGGCTATACGGTGATCCCGGCGCTGCTGATCGGCCTGGTGGACGTGCGCGAGGTCAAGCGCAATACCTTCACCGGTTCGATCACCGGTCGCACGGGGCTGAGCAACAGGATGGAGGTCGAGGTCAGGGTGCCTTATGTGTACCGTTCGGACGCCACCGTGAGCCGCGAGATCTTCACCGGCACCGCCGCCGAACGCGTGTTCAATACCAGCGGCAAGGACCTGGGTGACGTCGAGATCGGCGCCCGCTACCAGCTCAACAACGGCGGCGCTGACAAGCCCTATTACATCGCCGGCCTGCGCTACAAGTCGACGACGGGCAAGGACCCGTTCGAGGTGGTTACGGACTGCCAGACCCGCTGCATCGGCGAGAACGTCACCGGCACCGGCCTGCCGCTGTCCCTGCCGACCGGTTCGGGCTTCCAGACGCTGCAGGGCAGCCTGACCTGGCTCTTCCCCTCGGATCCGGCGGTTTTCTTCGGCAACCTCAGCTACCTGCACAACTTCAAGCGCGACAATGTGCAGCGTCTGGTGCGCAACAATATCCGCGAGCCGCTGGGCGAACTGGCGCCGGGCGCCATCATCGGTTTCAACTTCGGCATGGGCCTGGCCCTGAACGAAAAGGCCTCGCTGAGCCTGGGCTACGACCACAGCACGGTGGGCCGCATGAAGCAGAACGGCCGCACGGTGCCGGGCTCGGTGCGCACCCAGCTGGGCACCTTGTTGCTGGGCTATTCCTACCGCCTGAACGAGAAGCGATCGCTCAGCGTGGCAGTGGGCGCCGGCGTGACCCGCGACACCCCGGACGTCTCGCTGACGGTACGCATGCCCTTCAGTTTCTGATCGATTGCAGGATGCCCTGGCCGCCTTCGGAGACGGGCGGTGTGGGTAAAAGTTGACGGTGCGCACGATTGAAAAAATCTTGTCACCGTTCTAATAAATTGTCTCTATAATCAGTTCTGCTATGTTGAGCGCACCATCGGTCCTGAACCCCTGGGTACGCGAACAGGGCGATAACACAGATAAACTTAATGAGGGAATTACCATGGCGACTGGCACTGTAAAATGGTTCAACGATGCTAAAGGTTTCGGCTTCATCACCCCGGACGGCGGTGGCGAAGACGTCTTTGCTCACTTCTCGGCCATCAATGCCCAAGGTTTCAAGTCGCTGGCCGAAAACCAGCGCGTGACCTTCGACATCACTGCCGGCCCGAAGGGCAAGCAGGCATCGAACATCCAGGCGCAAGCGCAGTAAGCACGCCGCCCTTCGCGGGCAGGTCGATCGGGGCACGTCCACGGACGTGCCCTTGTCTTTTCCGGCTCCACTTTCTCTCCCTCTCGAATTGGGGTCAGAGTCAAATTATTTGCCAATTGATCCGACGATCTGCCGCGCGAGCATCGAAACCTACTCTTCGACCATTGCCGCAAGACTCTTGGCGAATAATTCGACTCTGACCCTCATTAGGTTTGTCCAGCTTGCCAACCACCAAAATGAGGGTCAGAGTCGAATTGTTGGGTACGGTCTTCAACTCAATTAGTAGCCGCGAAGATCAATTGGGCAGTGACCGTTGACGGCGGGATGTTGGCGAATAATTCGACTCTGACCCCATTTTGCTCAGGCCCAGCCTTGCAGCACGGTGAGCAGGGCGGCGCCGACCAGGACTGCGCCGACGGCGCGCGCTGCCGCCAGTCCGGCACGGGGATTCCCGCCCAGCCAGCGCTGTGCCCGCAACGCGCCGGCCGCCACCGTGCCGTAGACCATGGCCTGCGTCAGCGCCGTGATCAGGCCGAGCAGCGCGGCCTGGGTCCACAAGTGGCCCCGTTCCGGATGCAGGAATTGCGGGAAGATCGCCAGCATGAAGACATAGGCCTTCGGATTGAGCAGGCAGGTGAGCATCCCCTGCAGGAAGACCGGTCCGCCCCGTCCCGCACGCGCTTCCGGCAGCGCCACGCCTTCGCGCGAGCGCAGCAGGGTCCAGCCGATCCAGGCGATGTAGAGGGCGCCGGCCAGCAGCACGGCGTTGAACAGGGGTGGCCATACCGCCAGGATGGCCGCCACGCCCAGCACGCCCATCAGGACGTGGGCCACGCCGCCCAGCATGATGCCGCCGACCGCCGCCATCCCGGCGCCGTTCCCGCCGCGCAGCGAGCTGGCCAGCACGAAGGCCATGTCGAGGCCGGGCAGCGCGATCACGCCGAAGACGACCACGAAGAACAGCCCCAGTTGTGCGAAGTCCGCCATCGTTTTTCTCCTTATCGATCACAAAACCGCACGATAAGAGCGAATCAGGACATAATCGGTCCTGATTTTCTGGAGCCCGAGATGAAACCGACGACCCGCGTGCTGGCGGTGCTGGAACTGTTGCAGGCCCACGGCCAGGTCAGCGGCGCCGAGATCGCGGCGCGCCTAGAAGTGGACGTGCGCACCGTGCGGCGCTACATCGCCATGCTCGAAGAGATGGGCATCCCGGTGACCGCCGAACGGGGGCGCGCCGGTGGCTATGCGCTGGTGGCCGGCTTCAAGCTGCCGCCGATGATGTTCAGCGAGGACGAGGCGCTGGCCCTGTCGGTCGGCCTGCTGGGCGCGCGCCGCCTGGGGCTGGAGCACACCGCGCCGGCCATCGCCGGCGTCCAGGCGAAGCTGGAACGCACCATGCCCGCCCAGCTGCGCGAGCGCGTGCGCGCGGTGGCCGAGACCGTCCAGCTGGATGTGCGGCGCGCGGCCACCGGCGCCGGCAGCGCCGCCCTCGGCATCCTGTCGGTCGCGGCGCGCGGCCAGGAGCGGGTTCACCTCGGCTACGTCGATGCGGCAGGCAGCATGACGCGGCGCGACGTCGATCCCTACGGCCTCGCCTACCACGGCGGCTGCTGGTATGTGGTCGCTCACTGCCACCTGCGCGCCGGCCTGCGCTCCTTCCGGCTGGACCGCATCGATGCGCTCACGCCCCTCGGCCGGCGCTTCGAGCGGCCGCGCGGCTTCGACGCGCTGGCCTGGCTGGTGCGCTCGGTGGCCACGCTGCCGCGCGCGGTCGCGATCGAAGTGCTGCTCCAGACGACCCTGGAAGCCGCGCAGGCGCAGTTCTTCGACACCATCGGCGTGTTCGAGCAGGTGGAGGATGGGGTGGTGATGCACAACCAGTCGGACGATATCGACTGGTTCGCGCGCCAGCTGGCCGCCCTGCCCTTCGGGTTCGAGATCAGGAAGCCGGCCGCATTGCGCGATGCGGTGCGGGCCTGTGCGCACAATCTCCTTGCGCAGCTCTAGCGCGCGCCAGCAGCCAGGCGCGTTCGACCTCGTTGCCGGTCCGGCCGGCGGCGTGGACGTAAGAAGCGCTTGCCGCATGCGTGTCGCCCAGGCGCAGGTGGAATGCGGCGCGCGCGGCGTGCAGGTAATGCGAGCCTTCCATGTCGCTTAAGTGTTCCAGCGCGCGCAGTCCTTCCCGTGGGCCGCTGGCCATGCCGTGGGCGACCGCGGCGTTCATGCGCACGACCGGCGTGGGCAGGTGGCGCAGCAGGGCGCCGTAGAGGGCCGCGATCTGCGGCCAGTCGGTGTCCATGGCGCGTGCCGCCTTGCTGTGCAGGGCCGCGATGGCGGCCTGGATCTGGTAGGCACCCGGACGGCGCAGCGCCAG
Source organism: Massilia agri (assembly GCF_024753255.1). GTDB lineage: Bacteria > Pseudomonadota > Gammaproteobacteria > Burkholderiales > Burkholderiaceae_D > Telluria > Telluria agri. The sequence continues at coordinate 59,706 of NZ_JANUHA010000024.1, read as the reverse complement.
CGCTTCGTCGAGGATGGCCAAGCCTTCGCGGATCGCATCCTGGTCCCACAAGGAGCGGTCCTGCTGTTCCAGCGTCAGCAGCTCGCCCACGTTTGAAACGCGCGCTGCGCCGCGCGCATGGGTGAGCAGCATCAGGGCCAGCAGGCCCCGCACTTCGGCGTCGACCGGCATCAGCTCGCGCATCAGGCGGCCCAGGCGGATCGCCTCCTTGCACAGGTCGAGCCGTACGAGCCGCGCGCCCTCGGTCGCCGCATAGCCTTCGTTGAAGACCAGGTAGATCACCTGCAGCACGATGGCCATCCGCCCGGGCAGCTCGCTTTCAACGGGAATCACGAAGGGAATGCGGGCGTCAGCGATCTTGCGCTTGGCGCGCACCAGGCGCTGGGCGGTCGTGGCCTCGCTCTCGCAGAAGGCGCGGGCGATCTCGCGCGTGGACAGGCCGCACAGGGTGCGCAGGGCCAGCGCGCTCTGCGCGCGCGGATGCAGGGCCGGGTGGCAGCATACGAAGATCAGGCGCAGCCGGTCGTCGTCCAGCTGCCCCTCTTGCCGCTCCTGCGGCGGCTCGGCCTCGAGACGGGCGAGCACCGCGCTCGAATCGTCCAGGGTGCGCGCCGCGCGGCGCAGGATGTCCAGGCCGCGGTTGCGCGCCACCGTCGTCAGCCAGCCGGCCGGATTGTCCGGCAAGCCGTCGCGCGGCCAGCGCTCGAGCGCGCGGGCGTAGGCGTCCTGCAGCAGGTCTTCGGCCAGGCCGATGTCGCCAAAGCGGCGGATCAGCCCAGCCAGCACCTTGCCGCCCTCGCGCCGGCAGACTTCGCCGATGACGCGCGCCTCCACGGATTCAGCCGTTATGGACGAGTGGCCGCAGTTCGATCGATCCCTGCGCGGCCGAGGGGCAGCGGGCCGCCCACTTGATGGCCTCGTCGAGGTTGTCGCATTCGATCAGCATGTAGCCGCCAAGCTGCTCCTTGGTCTCGGCGAAGGGCCCGTCGCTGCAGACCACCTTGCCGCCGCGCAGCCGCACCGTGGTGGCGGCGTGGACCGGGGCCAGCTCGGAGCCGCCGCGCAGGACGCCGGCCGCCTCCATCTCCTGCGCATAACGGCCATACTCGGCCATCAGGGCGGCCAGGTCGGCCTCCGGCATGTCGCTGTACAGCTGCTCGTCGGCGTAAATCAGGATCATGTATTCCATGCTTGTTCTCCCAAAAGGTCACCCGGACATCCGGGCGCTGGCATGACGAATGACATTGCCGCATATCGACAGAAATGTCGACGGGGAGAACAAAATTTTAGTGCTTGTGCCCGCAGCCGCCTTGGACCGGCGCGCCCGGCAGCTCGGTACCCGGTTCGCGGCCGCTGTCGCCGTCGAAACCGGCCGCGTGCAGGCGGTCGAGGTATTGCTGCCACAGCGCGGCCTGCTCGCTGCCCAGCTTGTGCAGGTAGTCCCAGGTGAAGATGCCGCTCGCATGGCCGTCGTCGAACAGGGGCTTGATCGCGTAGTTCCCGACCGGCTCCACGCCCGTGATGCCGACCTCGCGCTTGCCGACCTGGAGCACTTCCTGGCCGGGGCCGTGGCCCTTCACTTCGGCCGAGGGCGAGTAGACGCGCATCAGCTCGAAAGGAATCGAAAAGCTGCTGCCGTCGTCGAAGGCGATTTCCAGCACGCGGGATTTCTGGCGGACGGCGATGTCGGTTGGGTTGGGCATGGAAGCTCCTCTTATTGATTGAAACGGCGGACGATGGCCTCTTGCAGGGCCGGCAGCAGGGCGCGGCGCCCGGCCAGCGTGGCCTCGTCCGTCTGGCGCGCGGCCTGGGCCCACACCGGCGCCGGGAAGTGCGCATCGTCCGCATAGCGCGGAATCACGTGCCAGTGCAGGTGCGGCACCACGTTGCCGAGGCTGGCCACATTGACCTTCAGCGGGCGCATGACGTCGCGCACCGCCAGCTCGACCTGGTAGACAGCTTCGTTGATCAAGAGGCGGTCTTCACGCGACAGGTCGCTCATCTCGCGCACGTGGTCGCGGAGAATCACGCGGCAGAAGCCCGGATAGGCCGCATCGTCGACGAGGATGACCGAGAACTTTTCATCCTGCCAGGCGACCGGCACGCTCAGTTCGCACAGCTCGCAGCCGGGCTGCTTCAGGGGCGCCGTCATACCAGCACCCTTTCGATGCCGCCGTTGTTGGCGCGCTCGACGTACTCCGGCATCCAGTTCTCGCCCAGCAGGTGGCGCGCCATCTCGACCACGATGTAGTCGGCGGTGGTGCCGGCGTCGTGGTTGTAGCGCGACAGGCCCTGCAGGCAGGACGGGCAGCTGGTCAGTATCTTGACCTCGCCCTTGAAGCCATCGTCGCGCAGCTTATCCGCGCCCTTCTCCATCTCGCCCTGCTTGCGCGAGCGGACCTGGGTCGCGATGTCCGGGCGGCTCACGGCGAAGGTGCCGGATTCGCCGCAGCAGCGGTCGTTCTTCTCGATCTTCACCTTATCCACGGTGGAGACCAGTGCGTTCACGGTCTTGAGCGAATCCTGCATCTTCATCGGGGTATGGCAGGGGTCGTGGTACATGTAGCGGATGCCGGTGACGCCTTCCAGCTTGACGCCCTTCTCCATCAGGTATTCGTGGATGTCGATGAGGCGGCAGCCCGGGAAGATCTTGTCGAACTCGTAGTTCGCCAGAGAGTCGTAGCAGGTGCCGCACGACACCACGACCGTCTTGATGTCGAGGTAGTTCAGCGTGTTGGCCATGCGGTGGAACAGCACGCGGTTGTCCGTCACCATCTTGTCGGCCTTGTCGTACTGGCCGGCGCCGCGCTGGGGATAGCCGCAGCACAGGTAGCCCGGCGGCAGCACGGTCTGCACGCCCACTTCCCACAGCATCGCCTGGGTCGCCAGGCCCACCTGCGAGAACAGGCGCTCCGAACCGCAGCCCGGGAAGTAGAACACGGCCTCGGTGTCGGCACTGGTCGCCTTCGGATTGCGGATGATCGGGATGACCTTGTCGTCCTCGATGTCGAGCAGGGCGCGCGCCGTCTTCTTCGGCAGGTTGCCCGGCATCTTCTTGTTGATGAAGTGGATCACCTGCTCGCGCACGGGCGCCTTGCCGGTGGTCGGGGGCGGCGCCTCCACCTGCGGCTTGGCCAGGCCGCGCAACATCTGGTTGCCCAGGCGCTGGGCTTTATAACCCCAGTCGACCATCACCTTGCGGGTGGCGTTGATGGTGGTCGGGTCGGTCGCGTTCAGGAAGAACATGGCGGCGCGGTTGGCCGGCTTGAAGCTGCGCTTGTCCATCTTGCGCAGCAGGTTACGCATGTTCATCGAGACGTCGCCGAAGTCGATGTTGACCGGGCACGGCGTCACGCACTTGTGGCACACGGTGCAGTGGTCGGACACGTCCTCGAATTCTTCCCAGTGGCGGATCGAGACGCCGCGGCGGGTCTGCTCCTCGTAGAGGAAGGCTTCGATCAGGGCCGAGGTCGAGAGAATCTTGTCGCGCGGCGAGTACAGCAGGTTCGACTGCGGCACGTGGGTGGTGCAGACCGGCTTGCACTTCCCGCAGCGCAGGCAGTCCTTGATGCTGTTGGCGATCTCGCCGATATCGCTCTGCTGCATGATGAGCGATTCGTGGCCCATCAGGCCGAAGGACGGCGTATAGGCATTGCGCAGGTCGGCCGACACGGCCGTCGTATTGAGCAGCTTGCCCTTGTTGAAGCGGCCTTCCGGGTCGACGCGCAGCTTGTAGTCGCGGAATTCGCGGATCTCTTCGTCCGTCAGGAATTCCAGCTTGGTGATGCCGATGCCGTGCTCGCCCGAGATCACGCCGTCCAGACTCCTAGCCAGCTTCATGATGCGTTCGACGGCCTTGTGGGCGTCCTGCAGCATCGCGTAGTCGTCCGAGTTCACCGGCAGGTTGGTGTGCACGTTGCCGTCGCCCGCGTGCATGTGCAGGGCGACGAAGACGCGCGAGCGCAGCACGCGCTTGTGGATCGCGGTGCACTCGTCGAGGATGCACTTGTAGGCCGCGCCGTTGAAGATCTGGCGCAGCGGGGCGCGCAGCTCCTGCTTCCAGGAGACGCGGATGGTGTGGTCCTGCACCACGTCGAACAGCAGCGCGTCCGGCTGCGAACCGATGCGCAGGTCGAGCGTCTGCGACAGCGCGTCCAGGCCCAGCTCGTCCAGCTTGGCGCGTACATCGCGCAGGGGCTGATCCAGGTTCGCGAGGATGAAGCCCCAGCGCGCAGCTACCTGCTCGACCAGCGCCACCGCCTGCTGCGGACGGTCGCCCAGGATCTCGGCGCGGTCGACGGTGTCGCCGGTGGCGTCGTCGCTCTTCTCGATCGGCAGGTGTTCGTTCGACAGGTACTCGTGCAGCTGTTCCGCGAGCTGCAGCTTGTTCTTGATCGACAGCTCGACGTTGATGCGCTCGATGCCGTCGGTGTACTCGCCCATGCGGTTCAGGGGGATCACCACGTCTTCGTTGATCTTGAAGGCGTTGGTGTGGCGCGCGATCGCCGCGGTGCGGGCGCGGTCGAGCCAGAATTTCTTGCGCGCTTCCGGGCTGACGGCGACAAAACCCTCGCCCACGCGGGTGTTCGCCAGGCGCACCACTTCCGAGGCCGCGATCGCCACCGCGTTCTCGTCGTCGCCGACGATGTCGCCGAACAGCGCCATCTTGGGCAGCACGCCGCGCTTGGATTTGGTCGCGTAGCCGACCGCGCGCAGGTAGCGCTCGTCGAGGTGCTCCAGGCCCGCCAGGCGCAGGGTCGCGAAGGCCGGGTCGCCGTTCTTCGGCAGGCTGTCCAGGTAATCCTTGATCTCGACGATCGACGGGATCGCATCGCGCGCCTGGCCGAAGAATTCCAGCGCCACGGTGCGGGTGAACTTCGGCATCTTGTGCAGGATCCAGCGCGCCGACGTGATCAAACCGTCGGTACCCTCTTTCTGGATGCCCGGCAGGCCGGCCAGGAATTTGTCGGTGACGTCCTTGCCCAGGCCTTCCTTGCGGAAGCGGCGGCCTTCGATGGAGAGCGTCTCGGTGCGGAAGGGCTCGCCCTTTGCGGCCCCGCGCGGGGTCGGATGCGTCCATTCCAGCTTGAAGGTGGCGACCGGCGCGTCGTGGATCTTGGACAGGTTGTGGTCCATGCGCGTGACTTCCAGCCAGTCGCCGTTCGGGTCGACCATGCGCCAGGACGCCAGGTTGTCGAGCGCCGTGCCCCACAGGACGGCCTTCTTGCCGCCCGCGTTCATGGCGATGTTCCCGCCGATGCAGGAGGCGTGCGCCGAGGTAGGGTCGACCGCGAACACGAAGCCGGCCTTCTCGGCCGCCTGCGAGACGCGCTGGGTGACCACGCCGGCATAGGTGTGGATGGTCGCGTACTCGCGATCTACGCCCGGCAGGCGCGTCATTTCGACTTCGCCCAGGCCAATCAGTTTTTCGGTGTTGATCACGGCCGACATCGGCGTGAGCGGAATCGCGCCGCCCGTATAGCCGGTGCCGCCGCCGCGCGGGATGATGGTCAGGCCCAGTTCGATGCAGCCCTTCACCAGGCCGGCCATCTCTTCCTCGCTGTCGGGCAGCAGGACCAGGAAGGGATACTCGACGCGCCAGTCGGTGGCGTCCGTCACGTGCGAGACGCGGTGCATGCCGTCGAAGCGGATGTTGCGCTTGTCGGTGTAGGCGCCGAGCACCTGTTTTGCGCGCTTGCGCAGGTCATAGGTCTCGCGGAACTCGCGTGCGAAATCGTCGACCGCCTTGCGCGCGGCCCCCAAGAGCTGCTCGACGGCGGCGCTGCGCGTGGCCGCCGCCTGCGCATCGCCCTCCTCGCTCCCATCGACCGTGGTGCGGCGCTTGTCGACTTCGCCCAGGCGGTGATGCAGGGCGTCGATCAGCTTCTGGCGGCGCTTCGGGTTGTCGAGCAGGTCGTCCTGCAGGTAGGGATTGCGGCGCACCACCCAGATATCGCCCAGCACCTCGTACAGCATGCGCGCCGATCGGCCGGTCTGGCGCGCGCCGCGCAATTCGTCCAGCAGGCGCCAGGAAGACTCGCCCAGCAGGCGGATCACGATTTCGCGGTCGGAGAACGAGGTGTAGTTATAGGGGATCTCGCGCAGGCGTGCAGGAGCATTGTCGGCGAGCAGGGTATGGATGTGTGCGGGCGCGTTCATGGATGCAGGGCGTCGGTCGGACGGGTCCGAAGGAGGTTCATTCTAGCTTATTGCGCTGCACCACGCTGGGGAGGGGAAGGAATACTACAGAGACTGGCACAAGAAAATTCCGAAATGGAACTTGGAATGCAAATTTCGTTTGCAGAAAGGGGCTATGATGCATCGTTCGTTTGCACCCGTGACGATAATGACATATTGCGTAAGGAAGGTGACCCTGCCGCCGTTTTGCGCGATGCTGACGGAACGCCCCCATCTCGACAAGGAAAGGAATCCACGTGTCCAGCTGTGAAGACTTCAATCTGCTCGCGCAGTACAACGAGACCATGAACCGCAAGCTCTACGATGCGGCGGCCACGCTGTCGGCCGAGGAAGTCAGTGCGGACCGGGGCGCCTTCTTCGGCTCCCTGCTCGGCACCATGAACCACCTGCTTGCCGGCGATACGATCTGGCTGACCCGCTTCGCCCAGCATCCCTCCGCGTTCCGCGCCCTGGCGCCACTACGCGGGGCGCCGCTTCCCACCAGCCTGCGGCACTCCTTCGGCGACAGCCTGGCGGAGCTGCGCGTGCATCGCGAGCGCCTGGACGGCTTGATCGGCGCGCTGGCAGGCGAGTTGCGGCCGGCGGACCTGGAGCAGACCTTCAGCTACCGGACCATGAGCGGCCAGGCCTTCCACAAACGTTTCGGCAGCGTGCTGCTGCACTTCTTCAACCACCAGACCCATCACCGCGGCCAGGCCAGCACCCTCCTGATGCAGGCCGGCGTGGACATCGGCGTCACCGACCTGCTGGTGTGGATTCCCGAAGCCAGCTGACCGGGGCCGCCATGCCAAGCCTGACCATGCTCGCAATTGGCCTCCTCGCGGCGGCCGCGATCTCCTTCGCCGTCGTGGTGATACGGTTCAATCGCAAACGGAGGGCGATCGTGCGCGCCGCGGCTGCGGCGACGGAGAGCCAGCTCGAGGCCATCTATACGCTGGTCGAGGGCAGCAGCACGCTTCCCGCGGCGGGCCACGTCCTGGCCCGTACCAACAGGCGCAGCACCGCCCCCGGATGCATCATCCCGATACCAGAGGAGCTGCCCGGCTTCCCCTGGGCCGGCAGGCGGATCGAGGTGGCGGTTGCGAAGGAGGTCGAATACCGCTTCATCGAGCCGGCGCCCGGCGCGCCTTCGCTGCTGGGCAAGGTGGTTCGGCCGGTGCGCGTTCCCCGCTACCGCACCGGGCGCGCCGGGACGACCCGGAACGCCTTCGCGCCGGAAAAATACCTGGCAGCCTGTCCGGAGCTGCGTGCGGCGCTGGCGGAGGTCTCTCCGGCCTACCCGACCGAACTGCTCGCCTACCTCCTGTGCATCGGCGGCGAAACCTTCGAGTTCGAGCCCATCAACCAGGCGCGGATCGGCACCAGCGCCGCCTGGGTCCAGTCGCCGGAGCACCAGAACTGCGGCGAGTGCGGCAAGCGCATGGCGCTGATCCTGCAACTGCCCGGCACGGCGATCAGCCGCAAGCACCTGCATGAGGGGACCTTCTACCTGTTCGGCTGCGCTCAGCATCCCGAGCAGACCAGCAGCGTCGCCCAGTTCGGCTAGGGAGCCGGCGCCTGCTTGAGCAGGCCGTCCAGCCTGTCGGCAGCGGCCGCATTCATCTTCACCGAGCGCAGGCAATCGACGACTTCCGCGCGCACGGGCTCGCGGGTCGTCACGTTGCAGGTGTGCGCGAGCTCGACGAGGAAGGCGCGTTCGCCTTCCGGCATGGTCTCGATGTTCGGCCAGACGGTGCCGAGCTGGCTCATGGTCGACGCCGAATGCCTGCCCAGCATGAACTTGGCGCCGACGACGCCGAAGACCGCGAGCAGGACGAGGACGAAGAGGAGAGAAAGAAGGCTGGGTGGCTTGTTCATGATAATTCCCGGATCACGTCCGCATCATACGCGAGCCGGCACGGCCGCGGGCAAGGCGCCGGCGCCACTTGGACAATTTGTCCAGATGCGAGCGCCTTCGAAGACTCCTAGAATGATCCGATGTCCAGACCCTCCCGGCCATCGCTACGCATCCTCAGTTGCCTGCTCGGCCTGCTGCTGTTCGCGCAACTGGGCCTGGCCGGCCTCGTGGCTGCCGCGCAGCCGCAATGGGTGGAGCTCTGCACTGCCAGCGGGACCAAATATCTTCCCCTCGGCGACGCCGCGTCGGCCAGCCCTGGCCACGACAGCGGCGGGCACTGCCCCGCATGCCCGCTTGGACAGGCAGCCGCGCTGCCCGCCCCTCCCTCCCCGCCCGTCTTCCGGGCGGCATTCGCGGGCCCTGTCCTGCCCACGCCGGCCCCGCTCCTTCGCGCAGCGTCGCGCTGGACTGCCATCCTTCCCCGCGCCCCTCCCCTTTTCTCCTGATCGGTACAGCAAGGCCCCATCCACGTTTTCCGCCGCCATGGCCTGACGCTCGCACGCGCGTCCGGGCAGCGTCGGCACGACCATCGAACAGGAATACCATGCATATCACCCGACGGCAGTTCGCCTCCCTGGCGCTCGCCCCTGCCCTGGCCGCACTCGGCGGCTGCATCAGGCCATCGCCCGTCTTCCAGGGCATCAATCTCACCAATGCATCCTATCGCGGCGACTTCGCGCTCACCGATGCGGCGGGCCGCACCCACCGCCTCTCGGATTTCCGCGGCCGCTACCTGATGCTGTTCTTCGGCTATACGCAGTGTCCCGACGTCTGCCCGACCGCACTGTCGCGGGCGGTAGCGATCCGCGAACTGCTGGGGGAGCAGAAGGACAGGCTGCAGGTGGCCTTCATCTCGGTCGATCCCGAACGCGACAGGCCGGACATCGCGTCAGCCTATGCCAGGGCCTTCGATCCCTCGTTCGTTGGCATCGCGGGCGAGCCGGCCGAGACGGCGCAGGTGGCGCAGAACTACCGGGTGTTCTACCGCAAGGTGCCGACCGGGTCTTCCTACAGCATCGACCACACGGCATTGAGCTATGTGGTCGACCCGGAAGGCCGGGTGCGGCTGGCGCTGATGCACGCGCAGACCGCGGGACAGTGCGCGGACGACCTCAGGAAACTGATGCGCCATGACGCCGATCGGAAAGGAGGCTGGGCATGAGCTACCGGACTTTCCTGGCCTTGTTCGCCGGCGCCGCCTGCCTGTCCGCGTCGGCCGCGCCTGCAACCGTGCAGGCCGACGACGCCTGGGTACGCGCCACCGTCCCGCAGCAGCGCGCGACCGGCGCCTTCATGCGGCTGACCGCGGATGCTCCGGTGCGCCTGATCGGCGCCTCCTCGCCCGCGGCGGCCCGGGTGGAGCTGCACGAAATGCGCATGGAAGGGGACCTCATGCGCATGCGCCAGGTCGCCTCGATCGAACTGGCCGCCGGCCGCACCGTCGTGCTGGCGCCCGGCGGCTATCACATCATGCTGCTCGACCTGGCCAGGCAGGCCCGCCCCGGCGAACGCATTCCGCTCAGCCTGGAATTCGAGGGAGCGGACAAGCGCCGCTACAGCGTCGAGGTAAGGGCAAGCGTGCGCGCGCTGGGCGCCGCGGCCCACCCCTGACGCAGCGCTCCTCAAGCGTCGCGGAAAGCCTTCCGGTAGCGGCTCGGTGCGATGCCGACGAGCCGGGTGAACGCGGTCCGGAAGGTCACCGCCGAATTGAAGCCGCAGCGGTCCGAGATCAGGTCGACCGGCATGCGTGTGGTTTCCAGCATGGCCTTGGCCTGGTCGATGCTGAGCGCAAGCAGGAATTTCTGGGGCGAGGTTCCCATCTGTTCGCGGAAGCGGCGCGTCAGCGTGCGCACGCTGATGCCGGCGCGCCGCGCCAGGGCATCCACGCCCAGGCTGCCGGTGCGCTGGGTTCTCGCCCACTCCACCAGCGGCGCCAGACTGCCAGCCGGCGAGGCCTCGCCGGACTTGACGAATTGCGCCTGGCCGCCTTCGCGTACCAGCGGCACCAGGGCCATCCTGGCCGCCTCGGCGGCCGCCGCGCTCCCGTGGTCACGCCGCACCAGGTACAGGCACAGGTCCAGCCCCGCCGTCGCCCCGCCGGAAGTGAAGACATTCCCGTCTTCGGCATACAGGACGTTCGGCAGCACCGCGACGTCCGGATACCTGGCCGCCAGCTCGGCGGCGCCGGACCAGTGCGTGGTGGCGCGCCGCCCGGCAAGCACGCCGGCCGCCGCCAGCACGAAGCTGCCGCTGCAGATCGATACGATCCGCGCACCGCGCCGCGCCGCTTCCGCCACGCTGGCGCATACCGATGCGGGAATGTCGCGCGGGTCGTACATGCCCGGCACGACGACCGTATCGGCGCTGGCCGCATCCTCGAGCGTCCAGGGACTCGCGATGGAAAAGTGGCCGGTGTCGGCGCCGGCCCCGTCGATGCACACCCGGACCGCATAGGCAGGCGCACCTTGCGCATCGCGCACGCGCGCGAAGGTCTCGAGCGGCATCGCCAGGTCGAAGGGCACGACGCCGCGGTAGGCGAGGATGGCAATGCGGTGAATTCCGGACATGGGCTGCGAAAACGATGTTGAGGATCCAGGGACGATGGCCGAAACTGATCGAAAGTTGTCATCCGGCCATGTGGCAGGGCCCGACTATATCACTGACAATGCATCCCGAGACACCGCGGCCCGCGGGTCATCCGCGGAGAACATGCCATGCCCATCGATCCCGACACGGCGCCACAGGGCGCGCAACGCAGCGCCAGGCTGTTTCACCATGCAGCCCTGCTGGAAGGAAGTACACTCGTGCTGCTCGTCGTGGTCGCCGTGCCGCTGAAATACCTGCTCGGCGAGCCAGGCTTCGTGAAGGCGCTCGGCCCCATCCACGGCATGGCTTTCCTCGTCTATGTCTGGGTGCTGATGCAGTCGTCCAGTGCCTGCGCGTGGCCGCGCAAACGGCTGCTGCTCCTGCTGCTGGCCGCCTTCATCCCCTTTGGCACTGTCATCGCACTGACCCGCATGCAACTGGCTGGAAACGGCGGGCGCCACCAGGACAGGGCATGAGCTACCTGTTGCTGAAGTCCCTGCATGTGCTTGCAGTCATGGCCTTCGTCAGTGGACTGGTGATGCAGGCCCACGTCCTGCGCATGTATCGCAGCCTGCCGCTGCCGTCGATGCCCGACGAACGGCGCCTGTTGTCGCGCACGAGGCACTGGGACCGGCTTGTCACAGTGCCCGCCCTGGCGCTGACCTGGACCTGCGGACTGGCAGCGGCCCTGCACGCCGGATGGTTCGCGAGCGGCTGGCTGAAGGCGAAGCTGGCCGTGGTGATCGTGCTCTCGATGCTGCACGGGATGCAGGCCGGCGAATTGCGCCGGCTTGCCGATGCCGGCACGGCGGCGGGAGCGGCACGCGGATGGCCGCCTGCCCTGCTTTACGTCCTGCTGGCCTGCGCGGTGGCGCTGGCCGTGTGCAAGCCTTGGTGAAGCGGCTCAGTCGGCGGTGTTGACGCCGTGTCCCGGAGCCTGGTCCGGCAACCCGGCCAGCACCTCTTCGAACGAGGCGCTGCGCGCCAGGACCTCGACCACGACCGGCAGCGGCTCGACCCAGATGCCCGGCAGGTCGGCCTCGCCCGGATCGTCGCCCGGTGTGAAGGCCAGGGCCTCGCGCGGCGGGTCGAACCGGGCATCCACGCCGGGCTTGTTGCCGCGCGGGTCGATCCGGTACCAGCCGAAGTCGTCCAGCCAGACCGCGTTCAGCCCGTGCAGGCAGTAGGGAGCGCCCGGGTCGCCCGTCGCCAGGCGCTGGTAGCACAGGCCGGCCGGGATGCCGTTGGCGCGCAGCAGGGCCGCCAGCAGGTGGCTCTTGGCGTAGCAGAAGCCTACGCCGTTGCGCAGCACGCTCGATGCGCTGCAGGTGACCGGGCCGCGCCGCACGTCGGCGCTATGGGCGATCTCGTCGCGCACGAACTCGAAGCAGGCCCGCGCGATGTCCTGCTTGCTGCCGCCGCGCGTCGCCAACCGGCGTGCGGTGGCGCGCACCTCGGGATAGCCGAAGTCGATGTAGCGACTGGCGCCAAGGTAGTCCCGCGGATCCGGGTGAAGTCCTGCATTGTCCATACGCAGATTCTACATGCGATTCAGGACTGCTTGGACCGCTCGCGAGGTGGCGGCGCGTCGTACTCGACGAAGAGCTGCCCGCCCGGCGCCAACCAGCGCTCCACCAGGGCGCGCGCCCGCTCCGGCTCGTCCTCGAACAGCCGCACCCGCATGGCGAACACCTTGTCGAAGCGCCGGGCGCCGAGATCCACCGACTCGAGTTCTCCCACCAGAAAGCCGGCGTGGCCCGCGCGCACCGAATCCGCATTGCGCTTCGCGGCGGCCTCGATCATCTTCGGGGAACGGTCGACGGCCAGGTAATGCCCCCCGTCCAGCAGGCGGCACACGAGGGTCGCGGCCACGCCATGTCCGCAGCCAATCTCGAGCACCCGGTCGCCGGGTCCGATGCCCATGGCCTCGATAAAACGCTCGATGCGGCCCGGCGCAGCCATGGCTCAGCCGATGAGGCGCTCGAAGAAATCGCCGACGGTCTTCCAGAAGCCGTTCGGGATGTAGAGCAGCACCGCCGTCATCGTCACATAGCGCAGGAACTTCCCGATCGCCATGTACATCACACTCGGCCAGAACGGCAGGTGCAACCAGCCGGCCAGGGTGCACAGCGGGTCGCCCACGCCCGGCACCCAGGACAGCAGCATGGTCTTGGCGCCGTATTTCTTGAGCCAGCCGAACCAGCGGCTCTGGCGCTCCTTGGCGAAGGCCACCTTGGCCCGGTAACCGATGAAGTAGTCGACCGCGCCGCCCAGGGTATTGCCCAGCGTGCCCACAAACACTGCCGGCCAGAACATGGCCGGATTGGCCTTCACCACGGCGAACACCGCCGGCTCCGAGCCGAGCGGCAGCAGGGTGGCGGAAATGAAGCTGATGATGAAAATCGAGGTCAGCCCGATGCTCGGTGCGGCAAGGACGTCCAGCAACCAGGTAACGGCGGATTCGATCATTGAAGGGATGGGCTTGAGCGATTGCGATAATGGTCCATTATAATGAGGATCACTTTACGTAACGACACGATACGCCGGGCCTGCCATCCAGTCCGCCGCATCGCTACTTAAGCGCCCCGGCCACCCCCTGAGCGGAACAGTTTGCGTCGTCCGGAACCGCCGGCCCACCCCCGCCGGCATTGCACACCCGATTGCCGACCATGACCACCGATTATCTCAAGAGAATCCTGACCGCCCGCGTCTACGACGTCGCCGAAGAAACCCCGCTCGACTACGCCCCGACGCTGTCGAACCGCCTGAGCAACCGCGTCTACTTCAAGCGCGAAGACATGCAGAGCGTGTTCAGCTTCAAGCTGCGCGGCGCCTACAACAAGATGGCGAATCTCACGCCCGAGAGCCTGAAGCGCGGCGTGATCTGCGCCTCAGCCGGCAACCACGCGCAAGGAGTCGCCCTGTCGGCCGCGCGCCTGGGCTGCCGCGCCCTGATCGTGATGCCGACCACGACGCCACAGGTGAAGATCGACGCCGTGAAGGCGCGCGGCGGCGCCAGCGTGGAAGTCGTGCTGCACGGCGACTCCTACACCGACGCCTACAACCACGCCCTGCTGCTGGAAAAGGAGCAGCGCCTGACCTTCGTGCACCCCTTCGACGATCCGGACGTGATCGCCGGCCAGGGCACCATCGGCATGGAGATCCTGCGCCAGCATTCCGGCCCGATCCACGCGATTTTCGTCGCCATCGGCGGCGGCGGCCTGGTGGCGGGCGTGGGCGCCTACGTGAAGGCGGTGCGTCCGGACATCAAGATCATCGGCGTGCAGACCCTGGATTCGGACGCGATGGCGAGAAGCCTGAAGGCCGGCGAGCGCGTCACCTTGAGCGACGTCGGCCTGTTTTCGGACGGCACCGCGGTGCGCCTGGTGGGCGAGGAGACCTTCCGCGTGGCCAAGGAAGTGGTCGACGAGATCATCATCGTCGACACCGACGCCATCTGCGCCGCCATCCAGGACGTGTTCCAGGACACCCGCAGCATCCTGGAGCCGGCCGGCGCGCTGGCCGTCGCGGGCGCCAAGGCCTATGTCGAGCGCTCCCAGATGGGCCGCAACCCGGTGAAGAACGAGACCCTGGTGGCGGTCGCCTGCGGCGCCAACATGAACTTCGACCGCCTGCGCTTCGTGGCCGAACGCGCGGAACTGGGCGAATCGCGCGAAGCCGTGTTCGCGGTGACGATCCCCGAGCAGCGCGGCAGCTTCCGGCGCTTCTGCGCCCTCGTCGGCCCGCGCAACGTCACCGAGTTCAACTACCGCATCAGCGATTCACGCGAGGCGCACATTTTTGTTGGCGTGCAGGTGGGCAGCCGCGGCGAGTCGGGCCTGCTCGCGCACACCTTCGAGGAACACGATTTCCGCACCCTGGACCTCACCCACGACGAGCTGGCCAAGCTGCACATCCGCCACCTGGTCGGCGGAAAAAGCGCGCTGGCCCAGGACGAATTGCTGTATCGTTTCGAGTTTCCCGAACGGCCGGGCGCGCTCATGCGCTTCCTCGACAGCATGGCGCCGAACTGGAACATCTCGCTGTTCCACTACCGGAACCAGGGCGGCGACGTGGGCCGCATCCTGGTCGGGCTGCAGGTGCCGGCGGCGGAGATGGACGAGTTCCGCCAGTCGCTGGCGAAGCTCGGCTACCGCTACTGGGACGAAAGCGCCAACCCGGTCTACAAACTGTTTTTGGGGGCATGACCCCGCCAGCGGGCCTGGCGCCACAAGTGCCGGGCCTGCACCTGACATCTATGAATACTCCTGATCAATCGCCACTCGGCAAAACCTCTGCCTACCAGAGCCAGTACGCTCCCGAGCTCCTGTTCCCGATCCCCCGCCTGCAAAAGCGCGAAGAGATCGGACTGGGCGCGGGCGCCACCCTCCCCTTCTTCGGGGTCGACATCTGGAACGCCTACGAGCTGTCCTGGCTGAACATGCGCGGCAAGCCGCAGGTGGCGATCGCCACCATCACGGCGCCCGCCGATTCGCCCAATATCGTCGAATCGAAGTCCTTCAAGCTCTACCTGAACTCCTTCAACCAGACGAAGCTGGCCGGGACCGATGCCTTGAGCGAACTGCTGCGCCAGGACCTGTCCGCCGCCTTCGGCGCGCCTGTGCACGTGACGATCACGACGCCGGACGCCTTCGGCACCCTCGAGATGGGCGAGCTCGACGGCACGCTGCTGGACCGGCTCGACGTGGAGATCGACCAGTACGTCCCCTCGCCCGAACTGCTGAAGGCCAATACGGACGAAGCCCCGGTCGAGGAAACCCTGGTCTCGCACCTGCTGAAATCGAACTGCCTGGTCACCGGCCAGCCGGACTGGGGCACCGTGCAGATCCGCTACGTCGGGCCGCAGATCGACCAGGAAGGCCTGCTGAAATACCTGATCGGCTTCCGCGAGCACAACGAGTTCCACGAGCAATGCGTCGAGCGCATCTTCATGGACGTGCTGCGCCAATGCAAACCGACCAAGCTGGCCGTCTATGCCCGCTATACCCGCCGCGGCGGCCTGGACATCAATCCCTGGCGCGCCAACTTCAGCACGAGCAAGCCGGGTAACCTGCGCACCGCGCGGCAGTAGTCAAGCGCTGTGCGCTGTACTTTTTCAGCCACAGCTTAATGCCGGTTCATTTAACTAAATGGCAAGCAAACGCAGTGCGAGAATTTAGGGCAGAATGCGTCTAAAAGTCGGCCGAATCGGCTTTCCACACCCGTTTGTGGCGCTTTCTCTGTAATTTCGCTTAGGAAATTGCGTGTTGTGTTCAAAGGCAATTTGTATCAAAACCATACGGTTTCGCCGAGTTGCCCTCATCTGCTTTACTGTACACCCGTACAGATGCGAAATCGAATGCCGCGTCCTGGAAACAGGCCTATAATTCCGCCTCGCAAGCAGCTACCCTGTGCCACGCACACTAGTCATGACGAACCTTAGCAAAATCCTCTCGCTCGAAAACGTGCAGCTGGACCTGGAAGTCTCCAGCAAGAAGCGCGCCTTCGAGCAGGCTGGTCTGATCTTCGAGAACAATTGCGGTATCGCACGGTCGACCGTGTCGGACAATCTGTTCGCCCGCGAACGCCTCGGCTCCACCGGCCTGGGTCACGGCGTCGCCGTGCCGCACGGACGGATCAAGGGCTCCAAGAGCCTGAAGTCGCCGCTGGCCGCCTTCGTGCGCCTGCGCGAGCCGATTCCCTTCGAGTCGCCCGACGGCCAGCCGGTCAGCCTGCTGTTCTTCCTCCTGATCCCGGACCACGTCACCCAGCAGCACCTCGAGATCCTGTCGGAGATCGCCGAGCTGTTCTCGGACGAAGCGGTGCGCACGGCCCTGGCGACCGACCCGGACCCGAAATCCGTCTACGAGCGCATCATCAACTGGCAACCCAGCCTCCAGGCTTTGGGCTGAGCTATACTGAGCTGTCCACACGGCAATCTGCCGAGCTCACTTTACTATGCCCATGCTGCAAACCCCGCTGACGATCCAACGGCTGTACGACGACAACCGTGACAGCCTGCAACTCGGCTGGTTCGCGGGTTTCCCCGGCGGCGAACGCCAGATCGCGGGCGACGCCGCCTCGGCCGCCGACCAGGTCGGCCACCTGAACCTGATCCACCCGGGCCGCATCCAGGTCTTCGGGCACCAGGAACTGAATTACTACCACCGCCTCAAATCGAGCTCGCGTTCCCACGTGATCGGCGAACTGGTCGGCGGCGGCCCACCGGCCCTGATCATCGCGCAGGGCCTGGAAACCCCGCCCGACATCCTCGCCATCTGCGACGAGCAGAACATCCCCCTGTTCTCGACCCCGCTGCCGGCGGCGCAGGTGATCGACTTCCTGCGCGTCTACCTGTCCAAGAAGCTGGCGCAGCGCGTCATCATGCACGGCGTCTTCATGGACGTGCTGGGCGTGGGCGTCCTGATCACCGGCGACTCGGGCCTGGGCAAGAGCGAGCTGGGCCTGGAACTGATCTCGCGCTCGCACGGCCTGGTGGCCGACGACGCCGTCGAATTCTCGCGCATCGCCCCGAACATGATCGAGGGCCGCTGCCCGCCGCTGCTGCAGAACCTGCTGGAAGTGCGCGGCCTGGGCCTGCTGGACATCAAGGCCATCTTCGGCGAGACCGCGGTGCGCCGCAAGATGCGCCTCAAACTGATCGTCCACCTGGTCAAGCGCGGCGCCCTCGACGAAGAGGTCGAACGCCTGCCCTTCCACTTCCCGACCGAGGACGTGCTGGGCCTGCCGATCCGCAAGGTCGTGATCCCCGTCGCGGCCGGCCGCAACATCGCGGTGCTGCTGGAAGCCGCCGTGCGCAACACCATCCTGCAGCTGCGCGGCATCGACACGCTGCAGGAATTCATGGAGCGGCAGCGCCAGGCCATGAGCGGTGACTAACCCCCATTTGGGGTATCATCGCGCCATGCACATCGTCCTCATTACCGGCATTTCCGGCTCGGGCAAATCGGTTGCCCTCAACGTCCTGGAAGACGCAGGCTACTACTGCGTCGACAACCTCCCGCCGGCCCTGCTGCCGGCCCTGGTCTACGCGGTCAACGAAAAAGGCACCGACAAGATCGCCGTCGCGGTCGATGCGCGCAGCGCCGAATCGCTGGTGGAGCTGCCGGTCAGCGTGCGCCACCTGAAGGAAGAAGGCCACAACGTCAAGGTCATGTTCCTGACCTCGAGCACGCACTCGCTGGTGGCGCGCTTCTCGGAGACCCGCCGCAGCCACCCGCTCTCGCACGAACTGCGTCCCGGCGAAAATCCCGCTTCACGCCGCACCCTGATCGAATGCATCGCCGAGGAACGCGAACGCCTGTCGGCGATCGAGAACCTGGGCCACGTGATCGACACCTCGGAACTCTCGGCCAACAAGCTGCGCGCCTGGATCAAGGAGCTGGCCGACATCGAGCACGCGCCGCTGACCCTGTTCTTCGAGTCCTTTGCGTTCAAAGTGGGCGTGCCGCTGGACGCGGACTTCGTGTTCGACGTGCGCGCGATCCCGAATCCCTACTATGACCTGGCCCTGCGCCCGCTGACGGGCCGCGACCAGCCGGTGATCGACTTCCTCGACGCGCAGCCAAGTGCGGCGGACATGCTGGGGGATATCAAGGCCTTCGTGGCCAAGTGGCTGCCCTCGTTCAAGACGGACAA
Organism: Massilia agri; assembly: GCF_024753255.1. Classification (GTDB taxonomy): domain Bacteria; phylum Pseudomonadota; class Gammaproteobacteria; order Burkholderiales; family Burkholderiaceae_D; genus Telluria; species Telluria agri. Next base: position 41,366 of record NZ_JANUHA010000024.1, on the reverse strand, counting down.
CCGCAGCTACCTGACGGTGGCGGTGGGGTGTACTGGGGGACAGCATCGCTCGGTGTACATGGCGGAGCGACTTGGCGCCTACTTCAGCGCGACCGAACGCGTGATCGTTCGTCACCGCGAGCAGCCGAAACACGCAGGCCACTAAACCGTAGGGTGGTCGGCTTCGCCGACCGCGCGTTCAAACTGTGCGTGAATTGCACGCGTCGCATCCATTCGAGCGGGATTTGAACGCGTGGGCGGCAAAGCCGCCCACCCTACGCAAACCATCAAACCAAATGACGCAGCGGGTGGGCGTACTCCGGCCACACCGGCTCGAAGAACTTCGCCACCATCTCGGGCGTTACTTCTTCCAGGCTGGCCGGATTCCACTTCGGCTGATTGTCCTTGTCGATCACCAGCGCCCGCACGCCCTCCAGCACTTCGCCGTGCTCGAAATTGCGGCGCACCAGGTTGCGCTCCATGCGCAGGCAGTCCGCCACGTCGAGCGACGCCCCACGCAGCAAGAGTTCGCGCGTCACGCACATCATCAGGGGCGAACGCTGGCGCATGGCCTTGAGCGCCTTCTGTGCAAAAGGATTCTCGTCGCGCGCCAGCGACTCCATGATGGCCGGCACCGAAGCGGCGCCGAAGTGCGCATCGATCACGCCACGCTGCGCCTGCAGTTCGCTGGCGCCTTCCTGCCCCGCGAACTGCGCCGCGAAGTCGCGGATCGCCTGCGGCAGCTGCGCCCCCGGCGTGGACGCGACGAGCGCGTTCAGCTCGCCCAGCTTCTCGCCCGGCACGAACACGTCCGCCAGCCCCACGTAGAGCGCATCGGCCGCGCCGACGGTCAGCCCGGTCAGGCCCAGGTACTGCCCCAGCTGCCCCGGCGCATGCGAGAGGAAGTGGCTGCCGCCCACATCCGGGAACAGGCCGATGTTCACCTCCGGCATCGCCATCTTGGTGCGGTCCGTGACGATGCGCAGGCCGCAGCCTGGTCCGCCCTGGGCGATGCCCATGCCGCCGCCCATCACCACGCCGTCCATCACCGCGATATACGGTTTCGGATAGAAGTGGATCAGGTGGTTGAGCGCGTACTCCTCGGTGAAGAAATCTTCCAGCAGCGCGCTGCCGCCCTGCACGCCGGCGCGGCTGGCTTCGAAGAAGAAGCGGATGTCGCCGCCCGCGCACAGCGCCTTCTCGCTGGTGCTGGTGATGAGCACCGCATCGATGCCCGCGTCATCCTTCCATTGCAGCAGGATCGCGCTCAAAGCACGCACCATGTCGAGCGACAGCGAGTTCAGGGCTTTCGGGCGGTCGAGCGTGATGACGCCGGTGCGGTTGGCGACGCGGGTCAGGACGTAATCGGTCATGGCGGCTTGTTGTGGTCGAAAAAACATGCATTCTACCGAAGGCCGCCAACAAATTCCTATCTTTACAATGCAAAAAGGGCGTCCCCTCAGACGCCCTTGCTGTATTACCGCGGTAAGTTCAGCGTGCTGTGTTTACGCTGCTGCGGCGGCTTCGCCGTTGTCCGGCATGCGCTTGTGCGCGACGTGGTTATGGTCTTGCAGCATGGATTTGTGTTTTAGAACCTGCCTGTCCAGCCTGTCCATCAGCGTGTCGATCGCGGCGTACAGGTCTTGCGCGGCGCTGGCGACGTGGAGTTTCTTTCCCGATACCGATAGGTTGATTTCGGCTTTCTGCCTTTTTTCTTTTTCGGTGAGGTTGTCGATCGCGAGGAACACGTGGGTATCGATCACGTGGTCGAAATGGCGGGTGATGCGCTCGAGCTTATTCTGAACGTATTCACGGATGGCGGGGGTGACTTCGAGATGGTGGCCGCTGATTGTGAGGTTCATACACACTCCTTTGGGAAGGTGCCCTGCCCGCGCCACAAGGTGAGAGTGGGCAGGTGCTTTACAGGGATTTGCGGAGGCTGACGGGCGGAATCTTGAGCGCTTCGCGGTACTTGGCGACCGTCCTGCGCGCAATGACCATACCTTGTTCCCCGAGCATCTCCGCGATCTTGCTGTCGGATAGAGGATTCCTAGGGTCTTCTGCTCCTGTCAATTGCGCTATGAGAGCGCGAATCGCCGTCGAGGAGGCTTCTCCCCCCGCTTCGGTGGCGACATGGCTTCCGAAGAAGTACTTCAGCTCAAACATGCCGTGCGGGGTCAGCATGTATTTCTGCGTGGTTACACGGGAGATTGTGCTCTCGTGTAGGCCTAGTGTATCAGCTATCTCACGCAAAACAAGAGGGCGCATGGCAACGGCGCCGTGGCTGAAAAAGTTGCGCTGGCGCTCCACAATTGCCTCGGCAACACGCAGGATCGTGTCGAAGCGCTGGCGCATATTCTTGATGAGCCACTTGGCCTCCTGCAACTGCGCGCCCATCTGGCTTTCGCTTTTTCCCTGCTTGAGCAGGCTGGCGTACAGGGAGTTCACCCGCAGCTTCGGCATCACGTCCGGGTTCAGCGAAACCGCCCAGCCGTTCTTGGCGCGGCGCACGATCACGTCCGGCACCACGTAGTCCGACACATTGGAGGCAAAGGCGGCGCCGGGATGCGGATTGCACTGGCGGACCACGGCCTGCACCTCGCGCAGGTCTTCGTCGTCGCAGTCGAGCGCCTTCTTCAGCTTGGTGTACTCGCGCTGGGCGAACCAGGACAGGTAACCCTCGACGATCTTCAGGGCCAGGCGCCGCGTGACGAGCGGCACGCCCGGCATGCGGCGGATCTGGAGCGCCAGGCACTCGGCCGCGCTGCGGGCGCCCACGCCGACCGGGTCGAGGCTCTGGATGAGGGCCAGCGCGCAGCGCAGCTCGTCCATCTCGATCTCGAGTTCTTCGGGCAGGCGCGCGTGGATCTCGTCGAGGGGTTCTTCCAGGTAGCCGTTGTCGTCCAGGGCATCGATCACCAGCTCGGCCAGGGCGCGGTCGCGCGCGCTGCAGCCGGTCAGGCGGATCTGCTCCGCCAGGTGTTCGCGCAGGGTGATGCCGTCGGCCTCCAGTTGCGGGCGCCCGTCCTCGTCGTCGCCGCTGCGTGCGCCGCCGCCCTCGCCGCCCCAATCCGTATCCGCATCGCCGCGCTCGCCCTGCTCGCCGTCCTCATGGCCCTCGCCCTCGGCTTTCGCGCCGCCTTCTTCCTGGGCGGGCTGCGCGCTTGGCGCCTCGCCATTGGCAGGCGCCGTGTTGATGGCGCCGTCGGCCAGCAGGCGCACCGAGCGGTCGAGCGGGTCGTCGAGGCGCTCGAGCAGCGGATTGTCGTGCAGGATCTGCTCGATCTCCTGGTGCAGTTCGAGCGTGGACAGCTGCAGCAGGCGAATCGACTGCTGCAATTGCGGGGTCAGCGCAAGGTGCTGCGAGGTGCGGAGCTGCAGGGACTGTTTCATTACATCCTGAAGTGTTCGCCGAGGTAGACGCGCCGCACGGATTCGTCGGCGATGATGTCGTCGGGACGGCCGGAAGCCAGCACGGCGCCCTGGTTGATGATGTAGGCGCGGTCGCAGATGCCGAGCGTCTCGCGCACGTTGTGGTCGGTGATCAGGACGCCGATGTTGCGCTCCTTCAGGAAGCGCACGATGCGCTGGATCTCGATCACCGCGATCGGGTCCACGCCCGCGAAGGGTTCATCGAGCAGCACGAAGCGCGGGTTGGTGGCCAGCGCGCGCGCGATCTCCACGCGGCGGCGCTCGCCGCCCGACAGCGACAGCGCCGGGTTCTCGCGCAGCTTCTCGATCTGCAGCTCGGCCAGCAGGGTGTCGAGGCGCTCGTTGATCTCGTTCTTGCCCAGGGCCTTGCCGTTCTCGTCGCGCTGCAGCTCCAGCACGGCGCGGATGTTTTCTTCCACCGTGAGCTTGCGGAACACCGAGGCTTCCTGCGGCAGGTAAGAGAGGCCCAGTACCGCGCGGCGGTGGATCGGCAGGCTCGTGATGTCGGTGCCGTTGATGTCGATCGAGCCGGCATCCGACGGCACCAGGCCGACGATCATGTAGAAGGAGGTGGTCTTGCCGGCGCCGTTGGGGCCGAGCAGGCCGACCACCTCGCCGCAGTCGACCTGCAGCGAGACGTCGCGCACCACCAGGCGCTTGCCGTAGCTCTTCTGCAGGCCCTTGACGACCAGGGTGCTGCAGCTGTCGCCGGCGGGATTCTCTAGCACGGCGTTCATTGCTTGGCGCCTTCCGCAGGAGTCGTGCGGCGCGGCGCGATGATCAGGGTGCCGCGGCCGCCGCCAACCTGGGTTTCACCGGTGGCGGTATTGCGCACCTGGGCCACTTCGCGGCGGTTGTCGTAGGAGATGAAGGGACCCTTGATCTCGTTGGTCATGCGGCCGTTCTCCAGCTCGCGCACCTCGGCGGTGGTGAACAGCTTCACGAGTTCGGCGCGCTCGTCGTATTCGATGCGCTGGGCCTGGCCCTCGACCCACAGGTCGGGACCGCCGTCACGCTTCTGGCGGAAGGTGGCGAGCTTGCCGTTGTTGGCGGTGAGCGTCACGCTCATATAGCCTTCCGGCGTTTCCTTCACCAGGGCCCGGTCGGACTTGAGCACCAGGGTGCCGCGGGTGAGCACGACATTGCCGGTCAGGATGCGGGTCTGGGTGACTTCGTCGACGTCGAGCGTGTCGAAGTTGATCACGGCCTGCTTGAGCGAGTCGGCGCGCTCCGCCGTGGCGGTGAGCGATGCCAGGGTAAGGAAAGTGGCAGCGAGTATTTTTTTCATGGTTTTGCTGGTCCTGTTGAAACGCGGCGCACTAGTGGAATCAGCGCTGCGCGCGTGGCGGATAGACGATCTGGCCGCGGCTGGCCAGGTGCAGCTTCTGGGTCGCATTGTTCGCGACCATGCCGGTGCCGGTCACGGTGGCGGCGCCGAGCTGCATCTCGATCGGCTTGTCGGTCTTCATGATCTCTTCGTCGGGCAGCACGGTGAGCGCCTGGGTGCGCACGCGCAGCGCTTCGCTGGTGGGCGTGGCCGGGCGCTGGATGTCGACGTTGCCGAGCAGGTCGACGCGGTGTTCTTCGTGGAAGATGCGGCCCTGCTTCGCCACCACCGTCATGCGCGGACGCCCCGGCGTCATGCCCTGCACCACCGGCGCCTCGACCTCGGACACGTCGCCCAGCGGACGGTGCGCCAGGCGCTTGCCGGAGACGACGTAGCTGGGCTTGCCGTCCTGCGTCATGCGGACGAACGAGAAGTTCTCGACGATGTAGTCCGGCTCGCTGGACGGGCCGGCCAGGCGCGGGTCTTCGTCCTCGCCCTGCATGACCTGCAGCAGCCAGAAACTGCCGAAGGCACAGAACACCCCGACCATCATGATGGTCAGGAGCTTCCAGCGGTGGGCGGTGCGTTTGTAGTTCGACGGGGCCATGCTCGTTCCTGGAAGGTCAGGCGAAGTAAGGCGCCAGCGCCTGTTCGTAGGTGCCCTGGGCGCGCATGATCATGTCGCACACCTCGCGCACCGCCCCCTTGCCGCCCGCATTGCGGGTGACGTAGTGGGCGCGGTACTGCACCTCCGGGTGGCCCGAAGGCACGGTGATGGCGAAGCCCACGCGGGTGAAGAGCGGCAGGTCGATCACGTCGTCGCCGATGTAGCCGCATTCTTCCGGCGTCACGCCGGTAGCCTGCAGGAGCTCGGCGAAGCCGATGCGCTTGTCGTGGATGCCCTGGTAGACGTGGGAGATGCCGAGGTCGGCGGCGCGCTTGACCACGATCGGCGACTTGCGCGCGCTGATGATGGCCGTCCTGACGCCGGTCTTGTTGAGAAGCTGGATGCCGAGGCCGTCGAGCACGTTGAAGGTCTTGGTGACCTCGCCGTCCGGGCCATAGGTCAGGCTGCCGTCGGTGAGGATACCGTCGACGTCGAAAATCATCACCTTCACGCGCGCCGCGCGCTGCATGTGTTCCAGTGGCGTCATATCAGATTACCTTGGCGCGGGTCAGGTCGTGGATGTGCAGGGCGCCGACCAGGCGATCGTCCGCATCGACCACGAGCATCTGGTTGATGCGGAATTCTTCCATCACGGCGACGGCGTCGACCGCCAGCTGCTCCGGGTGGACCCGGCGCGGGTTGGCGTGCATGACGTCGCGGATCAGGATGTTCGAGAAGTCGTGGTAGCGCTCGATCAGGCGGCGCAGGTCGCCGTCGGTGAACACGCCGATCGGGCGGCGCTCTTCGTCGACGATGGCGGTCATGCCCATGCCTTTCTGGCTCACTTCCAGCAGGGCCTTGGCCAGCAGGGTGTCGGGGCCGACGGCGGGGATGGCGTCGCCGGTGCGCATCACGTCGCGCACATGGGTCAGCAGGCGGCGGCCCAGCGCCCCGCCCGGGTGCGACAGGGCGAAGTCTTCCTCGCGGAAGCCGCGCACGTCCAGCAGGGCCACGGCCAGGGCGTCGCCCATGGCGAGCGTGACGGTGGTGCTGGTGGTCGGAGCCAGGTTCAGCGGGCAGGCTTCCTTGTCGACCGCGATGTTCAGGTGGATCTCGGACAGCTTGGCCAGGCGCGAATGCGGCTTGCCGGTCATCGCGATCACGGGCGTGCCCATGCGCTTGATGGCAGGCAGGATTTCCAGCAGCTCGGACGATTCGCCCGAATTCGAGATGGCGATGAAGACGTCCTTGGTGGTGACCATGCCGAGGTCGCCGTGCGCGGCTTCACCGGGGTGCACGAACATGGCCGGGGTGCCGGTCGAGGCCAGCGTCGCGGCGATCTTGCGGCCGATGTGGCCGGATTTTCCCATGCCGGAGACGACGACACGGCCCGTGCAGCCGAACAGCAGGTCGACGGCGCGCACGAAATTGTCGTCGTCGCCGAGACGCGCATGCAGCGCACGGATCGCATCCGCCTCGATGGCCAGGGTCTCGCGGCCCAATTCGAGCACGCGCCGGGCCTGGCCCTCGTCAAAACTTTTCAGCATTGTTTTTTCATCGGTTACACTCATGATGGCAGTATAGCCGAAACGCGCAAGCAAAAAACTTGCCAGACGTAACAAACTACAACAAGACCATGATTGGGGAAGATGCATTCCGGACTTGAACTGACCCTGCTCCTGCTGGGCTGCGCCGTGCTCGGCGTGGTCGCCTTCCGGATGCTTCACCTGCCGCCGATGCTCGGCTACCTGGCCGTCGGCGTATTGATCGGGCCCCATGCATTGGCGCTGGCCGACGACAGCCCCACCACCCATTCGCTGGCCGAATTCGGCGTCGTCTTCCTGATGTTTTCCATCGGGCTGGAATTCTCCCTGGCCCAGCTCAAATCGATGCGCCGCATCGTGTTCGGGCTCGGCCTCGCCCAGGTCGTATTGACGATCGTGGCGGCCATGCTGTTCGGGCTGTTCATTTCATGGTGGGCGCCGCAGCTGCACGTGAGCTGGCAGGCGGCCTTTGCCCTGGGCGGGGCGCTGGCCATGTCCTCGACGGCCATCGTGGTCAAGATGCTGACCGAGCGGCTGGAACTCGAGAGCGAACATGGCCGCCGCATCATCGGCATCCTGCTGTTCCAGGACCTGGCCGTGGTGCCGCTCCTGATCCTGATTCCCTCGCTGGCGCGGCCGGCCGAGGAACTGGTCGTCACGCTCGGCTGGGCGCTGGTGAAGGCGGCGTTTGTCCTGGCCCTGCTGCTGATCTTCGGGCAGAAGCTGATGCGCTTCTGGTTCACCGTGGTCGCCAAGCGCCGCTCGCAGGAACTGTTCATGCTCAACCTGCTGCTCGTGACCCTGGGCCTGGCCTGGATCACGGAGCAGGCCGGCCTCTCGCTGGCCCTGGGGGCGTTCGTGGCCGGCATGCTGATTTCCGAGACCCAGTACAAGCACCAGGTGGAAGAAGACATCAAGCCCTTCCGCGACGTGCTGCTCGGGCTCTTCTTCATCACCGTGGGCATGCTGCTCAACCTGCAGCTGGTGCTGGAACACTGGTGGGTGGTGCTGGCGCTGGTGATCTTCCCGGTGCTGCTCAAGTTCGCCATCATCGCGGCGCTGGCCAAGGCCTTCGGCTCGACGGACGGCGTGGCAATGCGCACGGGCCTGGCGCTGGCCCAGGCCGGCGAGTTCGGCTTCGTGCTGTTGAACCTGGCCTCCGGCTCGAAGCTGATCGATCCCTTCCTGATCCAGCTCGTGCTGGCCTCGATGGTGCTGTCGATGCTGGTGGCGCCCTTCATGATCGCCAACATGGACAAGATCGTCATGAAGGTCGCGGCCAACGAGTGGATGATGCAGTCGCTGCAGCTGACCCAGCTCGCCAGCCGCACCATGAAGACCCAGAAGCACGTGATCATCGCGGGCTTCGGGCGCAGCGGCCAGAGCCTGGCCACCTTGCTGAGCGACGAAAAGCTGCCCTGGTATGCGCTCGACCTGGATCCGGAACGGGTGCAGGAAGCGCAGACGGCCGGCGCCAACGTGTCCTACGGCGACGCGGCGCGCCGCGAAAGCCTGATCGCGGCCGGCATCAACCGCGCCAGCGCGCTCGTGATCACCTTTGCCGATACGAGACTGGCGCTCAAGGTGCTGCACCTGGTACACGAGCTGGCGCCGAACCTGGCCGTCATCGTGCGCAGCCATGACGACAGCGATCTCGATGTCCTGAAACAGGCGGGCGCCACCGAGGTGGTGCCGGAAGCGCTGGAGAGCAGCCTGATGCTGGCCTCCCACGCCCTGGTCACCATGGGCGTGCCGCTGCGGCGCGTGGTGCACCGGGTGCAGAGCGCGCGCGACCAGCGTTATGCCTCGCTGCGCGGCTACTTCCATGGCGCGGGGGATGTGTCGGACGACCTGGAGCACACCTATGTGCGGCTGCACTCGGTGACCCTGCGCGAAGGCGCGGCGGCGGTCGGCAGGCGGCTGGGGGAGCTGGGGCTGGACGAAGTCGAGACCGAGGTGACGACCGTCAGGCGCAATGGCAAGAGCCTGGAGGGGGATCCGGAGACGGTGCTGCTGGCGGGGGATGTGCTGGTGCTGCGGGGCGCCGGCGAGGCAGTCAGCCGGGCTGAGAGCCGGCTGGTTTGATCTGCCGAATACCGTAGGGTGGGCGGTCCTCCGCCCACGCGTTCAACCGGCGCGGATATGGTCGATGCGCGTCAAATCATCCTGTATTTGAACGCGTGGGCGGGGGACCGCCCACCCTACGAAAGCGAAACCACCCTGTTCCTGCCGGTCGATTTTGCCCGATACAAGGCCGTATCCGCCTGCGCCACCAGCTCCTGCGCCACACCCTCGATCGCATGATCGCGCTCGAAATCGTCCAGCGTCGCCACGCCGATCGACACCGTCACCGACACGTGCTCGCCAGCAGCCACATCGACCGGCTGCGCCTCGACACTCGCGCGTATCCGGTCTGCCACCGCGCTCGCGCTTTCCAGGTCCGCGTCGATCAGCAGCACCACGAATTCCTCGCCGCCGAAGCGCGCCAGCGCATCCGAGATGCGCAGCTCGGCCTTGATGCGCTGGGCCACCTCGCGCAGCACCTCGTCGCCGGCCTGGTGGCCGACCGTGTCGTTGACCTGCTTGAAGTGGTCGATGTCGATGTACATGACCGAGATGCGGTAATCCTGGCGGCGCGCCCGCGCGATCTCTTCCACCAGGCGGCGGTCGATGTAGCGGCGGTTGTAGACACCGGTGAGCGAATCGGTCAGGCCGATGAACTTCAGCATCTCGTTGCTGATCACGTTCTCGAGGCAGATCGCGATGATCGAGCCCATGTGCTCGATGAAGTCGGTGCCGAGGGCCGGCGTAAAACGGTTCGGGTCCGAGCTGCCCAGGTTCAGGCTGCCGATCAGGCGGGTATTGCGCAGCAGCGGCACCAGGGCCACGCTCTGCAGGCCCTCGGGCGGATGCGGGAACATCGCCTTGTGTCGCGACGGCGCATACGGCCCCAGCACCGGGCGCGGACGTCGGCCCTCGATGTGCGGGAAGCCCAGCTCGCTTGCGTGTTCGCAAAAGCTCAGGTGGGGCAGCTCTTCATAGTCGACGCCCAGCTTGTGCATGACGGTGTAGATGTCCGCTTCCGGGTCGACCAGCGACAGGGTCACGATGTCGAGCTCGGAAATGACCGGCAGGGTCTGGAAAATCGTCGTCACCAGCTCCTGGAAGGTGCTCGCGCCCACGATTTTCAGGTCGAAAGCCTGGTGCCGGGTCATGATGGAATGGTTGCGCTCGGCCTGTTCGAGCAGGTACGCCATGCGGGAACGCAGGGTCTCGTTCTCCAACATCAGTTCTCGCGTGTGCGCATCCGGCTCGTGCATTGAAAATTCCTTTCAGCAATAACCGTAACATTACGCCAATTGCCGATGCTTGAAAACGAAAAATGCCCTCCAAGGGGCGATTTCGCGACACTGTGGCAGCCATGCGTCGCGCATGGGCCTGGCCACTCGTGGTCAAAAAGCCAAGGAAACTTCCAGCTCCTGGCCGACGCGCAAGGTAGCGCCGTCGCCTTCGCTGACGATGGCGTTCATGCCCATGCAGACGGCGCCTTCCATGCGCGCGTTGCCGCGGTAGGTCTGCAGGATGTCGAGCGGGTCCGGGCCGGGAATGCCGGTGGCCTGGTCGATCGCGGGGATCGGGCAGCGCGCGCAGGGTTTGACCGGGCACAGCGCCAGGCCGCCGGCCGAGAACGATTCGACGTAGTCTTCCTCGAACGCTTCGAGACCATCGACCACCAGGTTCGGGCGGAAGCGGTTCATCGGCAGCGGGTCGCGGCCGGCGTTCTTCAGTCTGGCGTTCAGGTCATCCAAGGAAGCCTGGCCGATCACCAGGATGGGGTAGCCGTCGGCGAAGCGGGTCTCGGCGGGGGCGCCGCCGGTCCACTTGGTGCTGGTAGGACGGTGCACGTCCGGGCGGAAACGCACCAGGCGGCATGGGCCTTGAACTGCGTCGGAGAACCAGGCTGCGGCGGCGTCGCCGCAGTCGGCAGCAATCACGCTGTGGTCCCAGATCTGCACGGTCAAGTTGCTTGCTGCGGGGTCGTGCGCCAGCGGCAGGCGCAGCGGCGGCATGCCGGGGGCCGCCACCTCGACGGCGTCACCATCGATCCGCGGTGTGACCAGCGCCATGCGCGGGTACTCGCGCTGGGTCAGGAACAGGCCTTCGCGGGTGACGAGCATCCATTCGCGGTCGTGCACGCCATTGGCCTGCAGGCCGGAGATGCCGAACTGCGCCTCGGGCACGGAAACGCCGGCGCAGGACTTGATCGGGTAAATGACGAGTTCGGTAACGGTGGCCATGCTGTCGGATCCGGAATGCGAAGGCCGACAGTATGGCAGGGATTGCGGTGCTGTGTCAGCGCCCGGTCGCCTTCGCCTTCTCGTCGCGCTCGCGCTGCAGGCGCTCCTCGAACTTCTGCGCGGCGCCCGCGGCCAGCTTGCGGCAGCCTTCGGGGTCGATGAAGGGGTTCGATTGCGCGGTCTTGGCGGCTGCCTTGCCGAAGGCATCGGTGGCCGACGGATGGGCTGCGATCACGATGTCGCATTTCAGGGCGGCGACCTTGGCGATGCTGGCCTTGGCGCTGGCCGAACGGTCCGGGTAGCCGGGGCCGCCGGTGTAGTAGAAGCCGTCAGTGGAGATCATGGTCAGGCTGTCGGCATAGACCATATCCAGGCACTTACCCCCTTCGCAGGATTGCCAGGTCCAGGTGATGCCGCCGGGCGTGTGGCCGGGCGTGGTGTGGGCGGTGAAACGCAGCGGGCCGACCGACAGGGTTTCGCCGTCCTTTACTTCCTTCACCTGTGCCACCTTCGGGATGTAGGCGCGTTCCTTCGGGTCGTACTGCGGATCGTCCGGCCCCGGCGTGCCGTCGCGCAGCACCTGGGCGCCGTGGGCGGTGTGGGCGACCGTGGCGCCGCTCGCCTTCTGCAGGGCGGCGATGCCGCCGGCATGGTCGAAGTGGGCGTGCGAATTCAGGATCAGTTTCACGTCCTTCATCTTGAAGCCGAGCGCCTCGATGTTCTTCTGGATCAGCGGCGCAGACTGCGGCAGCGCGCCGTCGAGCAGGACGTGGCCTTGCGGGCTGGTTACCAGCACGGAGGACAATCCTTCGGTGCCGACGTAATACGCGTTACCGTAGATGTTGAAGGGCGCGACCGGCTTGTTCCACTCGGCGCAGGAAGTGCAGTTGATCGCATCCTGGGCCAGCGCATTGTTTGCCGCCAGCAGGAAGGCGGCCGTGATCAGGCTTTTTCTCATGGTGTTCACTCGTCGGTTGTCAGGGAAGGACTCAGTCGACGTAGTGGACCATGACGGGCGGGATCGTGAAACGATTGTGGGACGAAGCGGCGTCGATATGGGACGAAATGAAAAGCCCCGCTCAGTGGCGGGGCTTGTCGGGGAGTCCGAAGCGATCAGACGTTGAACAGGAAGTTCAGCACATCGCCATCCTTGACGATGTACTCCTTGCCTTCCGCACGCATCTTGCCCGCTTCCTTGGCGCCCGCTTCGCCCTTGTAGGCGATGTAGTCGTCGAAGGAGATGGTCTGCGCGCGGATGAAGCCGCGTTCGAAGTCCGTGTGGATCACGCCGGCCGCCTGCGGTGCGGTGGCGCCGACCTTGACGGTCCAGGCGCGCACTTCCTTCACGCCGGCGGTGAAGTAGGTCTGCAGGCCGAGCAGCGAGTAGGCGGCGCGGATCAGGCGGTCCAGGCCCGGCTCTTCCATGCCCATGTCGGCCAGGAAGTCCTTCTTGTCGGCGTCGTCCATCTCGGCGATTTCCGATTCGATGGCGGCGGAAATCGCCACGATCGGGGCGTTCTGCTTCTTGGCGAATTCGGTCAGCTTGTCGAGCAGCGGGTTGTTGGTGAAGCCGGTATCGGACACATTGGCCACGTACATCGCCGGCTTTGCCGTGATCAGGTGCAGTTCGCGGATCAGGGCCATCTCTTCGGCGTCCAGTCCCATGGTGCGCACCGGCTGGCCTTCGTTCAGGTGCGGCAGCATGCGCTCGCACATCGCCACCAGCTTGGCGGCATCCTTGTCGCCCGAACGCGCTTTCTTGTTCTCGCGGTGGATCGCCTTCTCGACGGCGCCCAGGTCGGCCAGCGCCAGCTCGGTCTGGATCACTTCGATGTCGTCGATCGGGCTGACCTTGCCGGAGACGTGCACGACGTTGTCGTCTTCGAAGCAACGCACCACGTTGACGATGGCGTCGGTCTCGCGGATGTGGGACAGGAACTGATTGCCCAGGCCCTCGCCTTTCGACGCGCCGGCCACCAGACCTGCGATGTCGACGAACTCGACGATCGCCGGCACGATGCGCTCGGGCTTGACGATTTCAGCCAGCTGCTGCATGCGCGGATCGGGCACCTCGACCACGCCCACGTTCGGCTCGATGGTGCAGAACGGATAGTTCTCGGCCGGGATGCCGGCCTTGGTCAGTGCGTTGAACAGGGTGGACTTGCCGACGTTCGGCAGGCCGACGATGCCGCATTTGAGGCTCATGGGGACTCTTTCTCTCGTATAGATGCGGAGCGGAAGGAAGCCCGGCTCCAAAACCCCACATTGTAACCGCGGACGCCCCCGGTTGCCGAAAAAACCGGCGCAACGCGGGCACGGCGTTGCAGTACGATCATCAGGCCTGCCCGGCTTGGGTAGCGAAATACCAAAGTGCAAGTATTCGTTACTTTCTCGCCGGCATTTATTGCTAAGATCGCCCATCCTCAGCTTTCTGCCCCAGCCATGCCCAACGAAGCCTTCCAGCACATCGGCGACTACATGATGCCTTCTTTCCCGCCGCAGCCGTCCGATCTCGGCTTCCTGTTCGGGACGCGCCATGGGGTGCCGGAATTCTGCGAGGCGGCGTATGCGCTGTGGCGGGAAGGCATGTTTCAGCGCCTGCTGGTCTCCGGTGGGAAGACGGGCGGCCAGGCCCGGTCCGAGGCTGAACTCATCGGCGATCGTTTAGTTGAGCTCGGCATGCCCGCATCAAGCCTGATCCTGGAAACCGCAGCAACCAATACTGGGGAAAACGTCATCCTCGGCCGGGCCGCAGTTGCCGAGCACGTGAGCCTGGAATCGATTCGCAGCGTGCTCGTCATCGGCAAGGTCTGTTCGACGCGGCGCTACCTGATGACCCTGCAGCGCCACTGGCCCGGCCTGCGCATGTCGGTGTGTCCCGTGAATTATTTCGGCGTGCCTGTCGAACGCTGGCACGAGCACGAAGAATTCCGCGCCCGGGTGCTGGGCGAGTTCGGCAAGATCCCGGGCTACCTGGACTGCGACTTCCTGCACGAGATCGAGGGCTGCCCGCCCTACCCGCAGGTGCGCCCGTGATGCGCTGGCGCAGGGTGCTCCTGCTGGTGACGACATTGATATTGGCCTACCTGGCGCTGGCGGGCGCCTGGGCCTGGACCGTGTTCGATGAAGCGCTCGCGACCAGGCCCGTGGCTGATACCGTCCCCCTCTCCGCCCGGCAAACCGCCATCCTGCTGCGCGTGGAAGACCCGACTTTCTTCGAGCATGCGGGCCTGAGCATCGCGCCGGGCCAGGGCATGGCCACGATCTCGTCCGCGCTGGCGCGCGATGTTTTCATAGGTAGCGGCGGGCTCGAGGGTATGAACGGCGCCGTCCAGCGTTTCTATCGAAGCGTGTTCGACTGCTGCAAGCGCATCGACCTGGGGCGCGACGTGATGACCCTGGTACTGGATTCCCGGATGCCCAAGCACGATCAGCTGGCGCGCTACGTGGCGACGGTCTACATGGGGACGCACGCCGGGCAGCAGGTGAGCGGCCTTGCGCCGGCGGCCCGCAGCTACCTCGGCAAGCCGCTCGAGGAAACGAGCGAAGCGGAATTCGTGACGCTGGTGGCGATGATCAAGGCGCCGAACCAGTATCACCCGGTGCGCGATCCGGAAGCGCTGGCGCAGCGCGCGGCCCGCATCCAGGCCCTGCTGGCCGGGCGCTGCGCTGCAAGCGGCTGGTTCGATACCGAGTTCAAGGAGTGCGCTCCCTGAACGGGCGATTCAGATCGGCTTGAGCAGCGACAGGTCGGGCTTCGCCACGAACTCCGCCAGCTCGTCGCGCAAGCGTTGCCCTTCCCCCATGGCGCGTTGCCAGTTGCGGATGCGCTCGTCGTGGTCGAGTCCGTAGAAGGCGAAGTCTGCGCGATCCGGCAGCTTCTTGCGCGGCAGGGTGCGCAGGAATTCCTCGGATGGCGCCACGATCAGCACATTGTCCAGCCATTCCCGGTGCGCACGCGCCGCGCGGCGCCACGGGAAACTCTTGTCGAGCCAGCCCGGCACGATGTGCTGGGTGAAGTGCGGGTACAGCACCAGGTCGCTCTTCGATTCGCCGGCCGCGCGCGCATAAGGCAAGGCCAGGTGGTAGTCGATGATGCCGCCGTCCCAGTAGCTCCCCGGCGGCAGGTCATCAATCCCCGTCACCGGTTTCATGATCAAAGGCAGCGTCCCCGATGCCAGCAGGCTGGCTGCAAGGTTCGTGCGCGTGAGCGAGGAAAAGTGGGTAGTGAAAGCGTCGAAGCGCTCGCGCAGCCAGGGCGCCTGTGCGCGCGTGTCACCGATCACGACGCGCTCCATCAGGCGGCCGAGCCAGGTGCGCGAGCAGGCATTGCTCAGCGCCGCCGCGGCAAAACCGCGCAGTTCGGCGCGCGGATGCCCGGGCGCCGCGAGGCGTCCCTTGCCGCGCACCGCGAGCAGGTGCAGGCGGTGGTGCGGATGGCTGACGATGTCCTCTTCATGGCCGCGCACGAATTCACCGAGCAGGCCTTGCACCACCTTGTCGATGTCGTGCTGGGTCGGCTTCTTGCTGGTGTAGCGCTGGCCCGCGTACAGCTCGCCGAGTCGGGCGAAGGCCTTGACCGGGTCGCGCTGGCAGGCGGCGGCCATGCGCCAGGCGCCGATCGAGGAGCCGATCAGGACGCGCTCGCGCGGACTGGACGGCAGCCACTCGCCGAACATCCACTGGTCGAGCGCCTGGAAGATCAGCCCTTTGGGGCCGCCGGCCGCGGCCGGCACGATGGCAATGTCCTGGGCGCGCAAGCCCTGCGTGCGGATCTGGGCCAGGGCCAGCGGCCCGGCGTGGAAAGTGAGTGCCTTCATGGACAAAATTATCGCAGGAAGAGCGCGCTTGCGCTGACTCAAGGGCGGCGCAAGGGTGCTGCGTAACATGGGTCGCTCGCCCATGCGGAGTCGACTATGCCGTTCCGGTTAGCCCTTGTTTTGCTTCTGCTGTTTGCCTTCGGCCAGGCCGTGGCAAGCGACAGCGGCACCGATCGCTCGGTGGTGGTCGATCGCCACGTCCAGCACTTCACGGTCGACGCCGACGGCGCCTATTTGCTCGAGGTCGAGCTGGTGAAAACGATCGCCAGCGCCAGCGCCATCGAACGTCAGGCCGAGCAGTTCATCGGTTTCAACGCTTCGCTCGACACGGTCAGGTCCATCGAGGCCTGGACCACGAAGGCGGATGGCCGCCGCATCCCGGTCGGCCCCGCCGGTATTCGCGAGCAGCAGGAAGCCGCATCCAGCGACGCCCCGATGTTCCAGGACACGCGCGTGAAAGCGGTCATCTTCCCCGACGTTGCCGTGGGCGACACCCTCACCCTGCGCTACACGGTATGGCGCCACACACCGCTCTTCCCCGGCCATTTCGAGGATTTCACCGTGGCCCGGCCCATCCCCTACGGCGACTTCCGCCTGATCTACGATCTGCCGGCATCGATCCCCCTGCATGCGGACGTCGCCGGCTTCGCTCCCCTGAGCCTCGACAGCCCGCCCGGCCGGCGCCGCTACGGCTGGCGTCACGCGGGTGGCGACAACGAGCGCATCGAGCACGGTTCGGTGAGCTATCTCGACTACGGCAGGCGGCTGGCCGTATCGACCTTTCCCGACTACGCCGCTTTCGCCCGCGCGTATCAGGAGCGCGCCGCGATGGCAGCCAGGCCGGATGCCGCGCTTATCCGGCTGGCGGCCGACATCACCCGCGGCTTAGACGACCCGCATGCGCGGGCGCTCGCGCTGTCGGATTGGGTCCGGCGCGATATCCGCTACGTCGCGGTCTATCTCGGCCCGGGTGGCGTCGTGCCGCACGCTGCGTCATCGGTGCTGGCGAGCCGCTACGGCGACTGCAAGGACCACGCCGTGCTGCTGCAAGCCCTGCTGGCGGCGAGCGGCATCGAGGCCGGGCCTGCGTTGGTCAATGGCGACAATGCCTACCAGCTGCCCTCGGTGCCGACCCTGGGCGTGCTCAACCACGTCATCGTGTATGTGCCGGGGCTGCAGCTCTACCTCGACCCGACCGCCGGCGCGGTCGCCGGCGGCTTCCTGCCCCCTAACCTGCTCGGCAAACCCGTGCTGCTCGCCGCCAGCGGCGAATTCGCCATGACGCCCGTCTTCCAGCCTGCGCCCAGCCGCACCACGACGCGCTTCAATATCAGGCGTGACGGTAGCAGCCGCTTCCGTGTCGCGCGCACCAGCGGCGGCGCCAGCGCCGAACCCTATCGTGACGCCATGCGCTCAACACCGCAGTCGGCGCGTGCGGGGCTGGTGCGGCGCATGCTCGCAGGGCTCGGGCAAACCGGCGACGGCCGGTTCGAAGCGGGCGACACCGAAGCAAAGGGCGACGACTTCACGGTGGCGTTCTCGGGCGCGAGCGATGGCTTCGTACAGCTGCCGGGGCCGGTCGCCTTGGCCACGACCTACAACTTCTGGGGTGGATTGGGCGACGCCGTGTTCGAGCTCGGGCGCGAACCGGAGCGGCGCCAGGACTTCGTCTGCCCCGCCATCGACGCCGAGGACGAGCTGCGCTACGCACTGCCGCCGCGCACCCGCGTGCTGGCGCTGCCCAAGCCTGTGCTCGTCGACGATGGAAGGTTCTATTACCGCGCGCAGTATGCGCGGCAAGGCGATGCGGTGGTGGTGAAGCGGCGCCTGCAGTTCAGGCACACGGCCGCCACCTGCACGCCGGAGGACTACCGCCAGATGCGGCCGGCATTGACGCGCATGATGCGCGACCTGCGCGGGCAGGTGGTGGTGCAGGCACGCTAGCTTGCGACCACCAAGGGATTGGCCTGCTGCTCAGGCCGTATGCAACTGCATCATCGCCACATCCATTTTGCCTTCGCAAGCGAGCGGAATGATGCGCAGGGCCTTGTCGATCGATTCCTCGATCAGGGTCTGCTCTTCGCGGCGCGGGCGGTGCAGCACGAAATCGGCCACGGCCTGCTGCAGGTTGAGGCTGCGCGGGTGGCCTATCCCCAGGCGCAGGCGCCAGTAGTCCTGGGTGCCCAAGGCCGACGTAATGTCCTTCAGGCCGTTGTGCCCGCCCGAGGAGCCGCCCTTCTTCATCTTGGCGACGCCCGGCAGCATGTCGAGCTCGTCGTGCACGACCAGCACTTCGTCCGGGTTGATCTTGTAGAAGCGCGCCAGCGCGCCGACCGACTGGCCGGAACGGTTCATATAGGTCAGCGGTTCCAGCAGCCAGACTTCGTTGCCCGCGATCCGGGTCTTCGCCACCATGGCATTGAAGCGCGATTCGCGCTGCAGGCGGCAGCCCGGCAGCGAGTTGGCCAGGTTGTCGACCAGCCAGAAGCCGGCGTTGTGGCGGGTTTGTTCGTATTCCGGACCCGGGTTGCCGAGGCCGACGATCAGACGGATGGACATGCGCTGTCTACTTTGATTCTGGGAAAAACAGGATTATCGCTGAAAATCGGCGCCGCGTAGGGTGGTCGGCTCTACCGTGAAACGGATTTTGCCGCACCGTGGAGGCCGACCGCGCGTTCAAATCACGGTAGGGCAGCCTGCGCGGCTGTTCTTCCGCTGGCTGAACGCGCGGTCGGCGCACGCGGCGCGGCTTGACTGGGCTGCTGGTCGAGCCGACCACCCTACGAATCCGGGCGACCGACGGCGCACAGGCGAAACCCAAACAAAAACCCGCCGGGCTGGGCCACGGCGGGTTTCGTTTCCAGCTAGCCGCCGAAGCGGCCGAGGAAGATATTACTCAGCAGCGGCTTCAGCCGATGCAACACCGCGCGGGATCGAGGTGGTGACCAGGGTCAGGTTCTGACCGTGGGTCAGCGCGGTGACGCCTTCCGGCAGGGTCAGGTCGTTCACGTGGATCGACTGGCCGGCTTCCAGCTTGCTCAGGTCGACTTCGATGAACTCAGGCAGTTTGCCCGGCAGGCAAGCCACTTCCAGTTCGTTGGCGACGTGCGAGATGACAGCGCTGCTCAGCTTGACGGCTGGCGAGATCTCGGCGTTGACGAAGTGCAGGGTGACCTTGGTGTGGATCGGCTTCGATGCGTCGACGCGCTGGAAGTCAGCGTGCAGGACCAGTTGCTTGTATGCGTGCATCTGGAAGTCGCGCAGCAGGACTTGCTGGGTCTTGCCTTCGATTTCGAGGTCCAGGACCGAACCGTGGAAAGCTTCTTTCTTGAGCGCGTGGAACAGCGCGTTGCCATCCAGAGCGATCAGTTGCGGGGCTTCGGCGCCACCGTAGATGATGCCCGGGGTCTGGCCAGCGTTGCGCAGGCGGCGGCTCGCTCCGGTCCCCTGCTGAGTGCGGTTGAATGCGACTACTTTCATGTGAAACTCCAAAAATAAACGGGTCCGAATGCCGGCACGCATGCCGGCCCGGTAACCCAGTGGTGACCGCCCCGCGACCAGGGCAGTCGAAACAAGCGCCATACTGCGCGCTCAAGAATGTGGAAAACCTAAGATGTTACAACGGCGCGCCGGCCATGTCAGCCAGGCGCGCCGTGAAAAACGGTGCAGTGTTGCTTAATCGACGAACAGCGAGATGACCGAGTCGCCCTTGACGATACGCTTGAAGGTCTCGGCCAGCAGCGGTGCGCAGGTCAGCTGGCGGATCTTGGTGCAGGCGGCGCCGGCTTCGCTCAGCGGGATGGTGTCGGTGACGACCAGTTCGTCGAGCGGCGAATTCTGGATGCGGTCGATTGCAGGACCCGACAGGACCGGGTGCGTGCAGTAAGCGATGACTTTCTTGGCGCCGCGCTCTTTCAGCACTTCCGCTGCCTTGCACAGGGTGCCGGCGGTGTCGACCATGTCGTCCATGATCACGCAGTTGCGGCCTTCGACTTCACCGATGATGTTCATGACTTCCGACACGTTCGCCTTCGGGCGGCGCTTGTCGATGATCGCCAGGTCGCAGCCGAGGCGCTTGGCCAGCGCGCGGGCGCGCACCACGCCGCCGACGTCCGGCGACACGACCAGCAGGTCGTCGTAGTTGCGCTTCTGCAGGTCACCCAGCAGGATCGGCGATGCGTAGATGTTGTCGACCGGGATGTCGAAGAAGCCCTGGATCTGGTCGGCGTGCAGGTCCATGATCAGGACGCGCTCGACGCCGGCTTCTTCCAGCATGTTGGCGACGACCTTGGCCGAGATCGCGACGCGCGCCGAACGCGGGCGGCGGTCCTGGCGGGCGTAGCCGAAGTAGGGAATCGCGGCGGTGATGCGGCCTGCCGATGCGCGCTTGAGAGCGTCGACCATCAGCATGATTTCCATCAGGTTGTCATTGGTCGGTGCGCAGGTCGACTGCAGGACGAAGACGTCCTTGCCGCGCACGTTCTCGTTGATCTCGACCATGACTTCGCCGTCCGAGAATTTCGAAACGACTGCTTTGCCGAGTGGAATGCCGAGGTTCTTAGCGACCCCCTCTGCTAGTGCCGGATTGGCGTTGCCGGTAAAAACCATCAGGTTTTCGTAAGCCATGGAGGGAGTCCCAAGAAATGCGTTGTTGAATCTGGAAAAACAATCAGCCGGAAGAACCGGCTGATTAGCTTATGGATGCAGGCCGAACGCTGCACCGCTGTTTTATCCCGCTGGAGGATTACGCCTCGACAGCCGGGAAAACTTTGGCAGGGGAACAAGGATTCGAACCTTGGAATGCCGGAATCAAAATCCGGTGCCTTAACCAACTTGGCGATTCCCCTACACGACTGAACTGCTTGCCGTTACATTCTACGTATTTTAACGTCTAACGTCGCGACAGGCAAAATTTTATTCCATAACTGCTTGATTCTGCAAGAGCGATTTCATCGGGTGGCTTCCAAGCGAATGCGCTTTCCATGCTTTCCACTTGCCAGGCACTCGTGCCAGGACCAGGTCCGCATCGCGTTCGCTGGAGAAGGCGCAAAACACACATGCCCCCGAGCCAGTCATCCTGGCGTCGCCGTAACTGCCCAACCATTCAACCGCCTCTCTTACCGGCGGGAACAGGCGTTCAGCCACGTCCTGCAAATCATTTTTCCCGAAGCCAATCCGACTGCCTGATTCGGCGTAGCTGCTGGAAAAGTCCGCTATTATGACCGGCTCAGTATCCCTTGTCAAATCGGGCGCCGAAAAAATGGCCGGGGTCGGCACCGACACGCCCGGCTCCAGCACCACGTACCAGCAATCCGGCCCGCGCACGGCTTGCAGCGCTTCGCCAATCCCCTCCGCGAACGCGGTCTCGCCGAACAGGAAGAAGGGAATGTCGGCTCCCAGCGGCAGGGCAAGAATCATCAGCTCCTGTTGCGCCAGCCCCGCCTGCCACAGGTGGTTGGCCGCCATCAGGGCCGTGGCCGCGTCCGAGGAACCGCCACCCAGTCCGCCGCCCATCGGCAGGATCTTCTCCACCCTCACCTCGATGCCCGGCGGCAGGCCTCCGTGGCGGCGCGCGTACTCGGCCTGCAGCAGGCGCAGCGCGCGCACGATCAGGTCCTGCTCTTCCGGCACGCCGGGCACGTCGTTGGTGCGCACGATCTGCTCGTCATCGCGCAGGTCGAAATGCAGGGTGTCGGCGCGGTCGATCAGTTGAAAGACACTTTGCAGCAGGTGGTAGCCGTCGGCGCGGCGGCCGGTCACGTGCAGGAAAAGGTTGAGCTTGGCCGGGGCCGGGCAATGGTGCAGCGAACGCATCTGTACAGAACCTCAGGCCTGGTTGACGATGATGCGGATTTCCAGGTCCTGGATGTCTCCCGCCGCGGCGCGCCTGGCGTGGATCACGCGCGGCGCCGGCTGGGCCGCGTTCGGGTCCTGCCATTCGACGAAGCGCAGGCGCCAGCCGTCCCTGGTCACGACCTCGTTGCGGGCCGGCGAGGCGGCGAAGCGCTGGCCCTGCTCATCCACCGCATAACCCTGCAGCCAGTCGCGCAGGCCGGAGACCGGCAGCGGCCAGCCCAGGGTGCGCTGGGTGAGCGTATCGATGTCGGCCTCGGTGATCGGCGCGCGGCCGGCCTGGGTCAGCGTGGCCGATTGCGGCGTGACGGCGATGGTCGCGATCGTCTGTCCCAGCGGATTGGCCAGCTCGACGTCCACATTGCCCGGACGCTGCGCCCAGTTGAAGCTGCCGGTCAGCGATTCGAGATTGCCGCCCTTGTGATAGTTGACCGACAGGCGGCCGCTCAGGTCGATGGTGTCGCGGTAGGCGCCCACGGTGGCGACATTGCTGCTGTTCGTGGTGGCGCAGCCGCCCAGGGCAAAGGCAAGTGCGAGGGCGGGCAGGATCAGGCGTCGGGTCATCGGCATCGGCTGGAGTGAAGTTGGCGAACGCCGGGCGGCCCCTTCGGCAGGGCGCCCGGCTGGTTCAAAGACGTGGATTATTTCACAAGGTCTGGCGCAGGCGCGCCAGCGTGCTGCGCAGGGTATCGTTCTGCGGGTCCTTGGCGCTCGCCTCGCGCCACAGTTGCTGGGCGTCGGCCTGGCGGCCCTTCTGGAACAGCACCTCGCCCAGGTGCACGGCGATTTCCGGATCGCGGCGCAGCGCATAGGCGCGGCGCAGGAATTTCTCGGCCTCGTCCAGGTTACCCAGGCGGTAGTGCACCCAACCCATGCTGTCCATGATGAAGGGGTCGCCCGGCGCCATCTCGAGCGCCTTGGCGACCAGGGCCTGGGCTTCCTGCAGGCGCACATTGCGCTCCGCCAGCGAGTAACCCAGTGCGTTGTAGGCGTGGTGGTTGTCCGGCGCCAGCGCCATCACCTCGCGCAACTGCTTTTCCATGACCTCGAAGCGGCCCTGCTTCTCGGCCAGCAGCGCGAAGTCATAGAGCAGGTCCGGGTTCTTCGGGAAGCGTTTGGCGGCCGCTTCCATCAGGGTATAGGCCTCCGCCGTGCGGCCGGCGTCGCGCAGCAGCTGCGATTCGGCCACCGCCACCTGGACCTGCTGCGCTTCTTCGGATGGCTTCAGGCTGGCCAGCAGCTTGCGTCCGGCCGCCAGGTCGCCCTGCTTGGCCAGCAGCTGGGCGCGGCGCAGCTGGGCGCTGAAGAGCAGCGCGGGCTCGGTTCCGGGAGGCACCTTGTCGAGCCAGGCGGTGGCGCCGGCGTAGTCCTTGCGCTCCTCGGCCAGCTGGGCCAGGATCAGGAGGGCGCGGGTCGGATCGCGCTCGTCTTCCGGATTGCGCCCCAACACCTCGACGAAGCGGGTGAAATAGCCTTCGGCTGCCGCGGCATCGTTCATCTGGCTGGCCAGTACGCCAAGGGCGTAGAGGTTGCCGGCGTCGTCCGGACGCCCTGCCAGCAGCGCCTCGAACTGGGCGCGCGCCTGCGGATACTGCTTCTGGTTCACCAGCACACGGGCATGCGCCGCACGCACCTCGCGCGCATCCGGATGCTTCCTGAGGAAGGCTTCCAGCATCGGTCCGACCCTGGTCTCGTCTTCCATGGTCTGGGCCACCATCAGCACGGCGATCTCGGAATCGGGCTTGGCGGCCAGGGCCGCTTGCGCCTCGCGCTGGGCGGCCTCGCGCTCGCCCCGCCCCAGGGCCGCCTGGGCGCGCACGATGTGCGCTTCCAGGGTGCCCGCATAGGGCGCCACCACCCGCTCCAGCATGGCGCCGGCGGCTTCCTTGTCCTTGGCGCGGCCAAGGAGCTGCTGGATCTGGAACATCAGCAAACCGCGGCGATCGGGGGCGACTTTCTTCAGGCGCTCCACGAAAATCGGCTCGACCTCCGCGATGTTCTCGGACGTGACCACCATGCCGACGAAATACTGGGTCGCCTCGTCCGAGCCTGGATCGAGCTCGCGCCACAGGCGCACGGCGGCCAGCGTATCCTCGGACTGGCGGGCGGCCACCGCCATCTCGGCGGCGCGGCGCGCCAGGCGCGGGTCGCGGGTCTGCTGGGCCAGCGACAACATGGTCAGGTAAGGCCCTTGCCAGTCGCCCTTGCGGAATGCGAACTCGGCCTTAAGTAGCTGGTTCAGCATGCTGCTGGTCAGTTCCACTTTCGGCAGCTTGGCCTCGGCTTCGAGACGGGCTTTCTCCGCCAGGGCTTCCTCGTCGGCCTCCTCCGCTTCGGCCTGGGCGAGCGGGGTGTCGGACTTCTCGGCCGGCGCGGCCACCGTGGAAGCCGCAGGCTGCTGTTTCGGCGCGACAGCGCACGCCGCCAGGAGACTGGAGAGGGTTACAATGACGAAAGCGTTTTTCAAGGCAAGTCCGAGGTTCTGAGATGTTGTCTGATTCTACGCTCAAGCATGCGCCCGCGTGCACTGCAGCGCCTCTTGACCGCCGCAAACGACTTTACACGAACTTCCTCCCCCATGCCTGAACTGCCAGAAGTAGAAGTCACCCGGCGCGGTGTCGCGCCCCATATCGAAGGCCGCATCGTCGAAACCGCCGTCCTGCGCCGCGAAGGCCTGCGCTGGCCCTTCCCGCCCGACCTGGCCGGATTGCTGGCCGGCCGCCGCATTCTCGGCACGGGCCGGCGCGGCAAATACCTGCTGATCCACTTCGAGCACGGCACCCTGATCGTCCACCTCGGCATGTCCGGCCACCTGCGCGTGCTGCCGCCCGGGATCGAGCCGCGCAAGCACGACCACTTCGACCTGGTGGTCGCCGACCCGAGCCTGGGGCCGCCCAGCCGCCAGGTGCTGCGCCTGCACGACCCGCGCCGTTTCGGCGCCGTGCTCTGGCATGGCAAGGATGAAGGCGAACTGGAAGCGCACATGCTGCTGCGCGGCCTCGGTGTCGAGCCGCTGGGCGATGGCTTTTCCGGCGAGCTGCTGCACCGCGAGACGAGGAAGCGCGGCGCGCCGATCAAGCAGGTGCTGCTGGCCGGCGACATCGTGGTCGGCGTGGGCAATATCTACGCCTGCGAAAGCCTGTTCCGCGCAGGGATCAATCCGAAGACGCCGGCCTCGCGCATCAGCCGCGCCCGCTACGACAGGCTGGCCGAGGCCATCAAGGACATCCTGGCCGCCGCCATCGTGCAGGGCGGCAGCACCTTGAAGGACTTTATTGCAGTAAATGGTCAATCAGGCTATTTCCAGCAGACATATTTCGTCTATGATCGTGCTGGAGTGCCTTGCCGCAACTGTGGTACGCCGGTCCGCCAGATCAAGCAGGGCCAGCGCTCGACGTTCTACTGCGTCCAGTGCCAAAAGTAGGGTGGTCGGCTCCGCCGACCGCGCGTTCAGCCAGTGCAAGCGCAGTGGCGACGCAATCTTTAGTTGAACGCGCGTTCGGCAAGCCGAACACCCTACAAAATCAACGAACGAATAGTGACGATGCAGGATTTTCAACAGTATGGCGCCTGGCGCGCAAAAGTGGCCCAGGCGCTCGACGCCTACGGCACGGCGCTGCGCGAAGCCGGCGCGATCGACGGCGCCGGCGAACAGGGGCTCGAACGGGCCCTGGCGCGCCTGCGCGACGACCGCCTGTCGGTGGCCTTCGTGGCCGAGTTCTCGCGCGGTAAAAGCGAACTGATCAACGCGATCTTCTTCGCCGACTACGGCCAGCGCATCCTGCCCTCCAGCGCCGGCCGCACCACCATGTCCCCGACCGAGCTGCTGTACGACGCCGCCCTGCCGCCCTGCATCCGCCTGCTGCCGATCGAGACGCGTGCGGCCCACCTCTCCACCAGCGACTATCGCGACGACAGCGCCGCCTGGACCGTGCTGCCGCTCGACCTCGATGCGCCCGATCGCATGCAGGAAGCCTTCCGCCAGGTGAGCCTCACGCGCCGCGTGCCGAGCAGCGAGGCACAGGAGTACGGCCTGTGGGACCCGGAAGACCCGGACACCGCCACCAGCGTCGAGGAGGACGGCACGGTCGAGATTCCCCAGTGGCGCCACGCCATCATCAACCTGCCCCACCCGCTGCTCAAGCAGGGCCTGGTGATCCTCGACACGCCGGGCCTGAACGCGATCGGCACCGAGCCGGAACTGACGCTGAACCTGATCCCGAACGCGCACGCGGTGCTCTTCATCCTGGCCGCCGAAACAGGTGTGACGCGCAGCGACATCGAAGTCTGGCGCACCCACATCGGCGCAGGCCCCGGACGCCTGGCGGTACTGAACAAGATCGATGCGATGTGGGACGAGCTGCGCACGCCTGAACAGAACGATGCCGAGATCGCGCGCCAGCAGGCGGACGTGGCCAGGGCCCTGGGCCTGGACAGCGCGCGCGTGTATCCCGTGTCGGCGCAGAAGGCCCTGGTCGGCAAGATCAACGGCGACATGGCCCTGTTCGAGAAGAGCCGCATGGGGGCGCTGGAAGCGGCACTGTTCCACGACCTGATCCCGGCGCGCAAGGACATCGTCCGCCGCCAGCTGCGCCAGGACCTCGAGCTGCTCGCGGCCGGCGAAAAGACCTTCGGCGCGGCGCGCATGCGCGACCTCGTCGAGCAGCTGCAGGAACTGAAAAGCCTGCGCGGCAAGAACAAGGGCGTGATCGCCCACATGATGCGCCGCGTCGACATGGAGAAGAAGGAGTTCGACGCCAGCCTGCTGAAACTGCAGGGCACCCGCGCCGTGTTCGCGCGCCTGTCCACCGAGCTGTACTCGACCCTGGGCATGGACCACGTCGCGGCGCAAGCCGACACGGTACGCGCGGGGATGGCCGCCGCCCGCTTCGCGACCGGCATGCGCGGCCCCGTGCGCGACTACTTCACCGCCGCGCGCACCAGCCTGGATGCGTCCCAGGCCAAGGTCGAGGAGATCGGCGCCATGATGGACAGCATGACGCGCAAATTCTCGGCCGAGCATGGCCTGGCCCTGTCCGGCCCCATGCCGCTGTCGCTCGAGCGCTACCGGCGCGAGATCGATGAGGTCGAAACGCTGTTCCTGAAGCAGTTCGGCACCGCCACCCTGCTCATCACCAGCCGCGCCACGCTGATGGAACGCTTCATCGACTCCATCGTCTCGCGCGTGAAGCGCAGCTACCAGGCCGCGAATGCCGATGCCGAAGCCTGGCTGAAGATCCTGATGGCGCCGCTGGAGACGGCGATCCGCCAGCACCGCGAGCAGCTGCGTCACCGCCTGGCCTCGATCGAACGCATCCACGACGCCACCGATAGCCTGGAGCAGAAGATCACCGCCTTCGAGGCCACCCAACTGGAATGGGAAGGCCGGCGCGCCCACCTGGCCGACATGGCCACGCAGGTCGCCGCCGTCCTGGAGCAGGCGGCATGAAGCGTCTCACCGAATTCGACCAGCTGGCCGACCCGACCTTCTCCCAAGCGGTGATCGACTGGCAGCGCAGCCACGGCCGCCACACGCTTCCCTGGCAGAACACGACGGATGCCTACCGCATCTGGCTGTCCGAGATCATGCTGCAGCAGACCCAGGTCGCCGCGGTGCTCGGCTATTACGCGCGTTTCCTGGAACGCTTCCCGACCGTGCAGGCACTCAGCGAAGCGCCGGGCGAGGATGTGATGGCCCACTGGAGCGGCCTTGGCTACTACACCCGCGCGCGCAACCTGCACGCCTGCGCCAAGCGCGTGGTGCAGGACTACGGCGGCGTCTTCCCGAGCGACCCGGCCCTGCTGGCCGACCTGCCGGGCATCGGCCGCTCCACCGCCGCCGCCATCGCCGCCTTCTCCAGCGGCGCGCGCGCCGCCATCCTGGACGGGAACGTCAAGCGCGTCTTCGCGCGGGTGTTCGGCATCGACCAGTATCCGGGCGAGAAAAAGGTCGAAGACGCCCTGTGGCGCCGCGCCGACGCGCTGCTGCCGGAAGCAGGAATCGAATCCTATACCCAGGGCCTGATGGACCTGGGCGCCACCCTGTGCACCCGTTCGCGCCCCGCCTGCGAGCGCTGCCCCCTGCAGGCGCGCTGCGTGGCCTACGCCACCGGCCGCACGGCGGAGCTGCCCGTGCGCAAACCAAAGAAGGCCAATCCGGAAAAGCGGGCCAGCATGCTGGTCGTGATCGACCGCGGGCAGGTGCTGCTGGAGCAGCGTCCGGGGACCGGGATCTGGGGTGGACTGCTGTCGCTGCCGGAAGTGGATGGGCACCTGGGGGTCGAGGTGGATGCCATGCCGGGGTCCGAAGTCGCAGCCGCGGCGGCGCAGTTCGGGACGGTGGACGAAGTGCAGGCCTTGCGGCCGCTGGTGCATGTGTTCACGCACTACAAGCTGCACATCCATCCCTGGCAGGTGCACCTGTCGGCGCGTGGCGGTGCAACCGGTCGGCACCTGTGGTGGGACCTGCAGCGCATCGAGGAGGCGCCGCTGCCGGCGCCGGTCAAGAAGTTGCTGGTGGAGCTGGCGACGCCGGGGTTGTTTGGGTAGGGTGGACGGCTTCGCCGTCCGCGCGTTCAACTCACGGATGCACTGTGGAGACCTTGTCTGTAGCTGAACGCGCGGACGTTCGTCATTCCGGGCACTGCCCGGAATGACCCCGTCCACCCTACTTAGAAATGATCGAGCGAGAAAATCCGCCGATGCTCGCGGATCGCATACCGGTCCGTCATCCCCGCAATGTAGTCCGCGATCTTCCGCGCTTGCCGCATCGGATCTCCCTCCACCTGGTAATCGTTCGGCAGCAGCACCGGATCCTGCAGGAAGGCCTCGAACAGCTCGCGCACGATGCGGCTGGCTTTGACGCGCATGCGGTTGACCTGGAAGTGGCGGTAGAGGTTGGCGTACAGGAAGCGCTTGAGCGCCGTGGTCTCGCCGCGCATCTGCGGCGAGAAGCGGATCAGGGGCGGGCCGGCGCGCACGTCGTCGATGCTCCGCGGCGCCGCTTCCGCGATCAGTGCCCGTGAGGTCTCGACCAGGTCGGCCGTCATCGCCGTGATCGTCAGGCGGATCGTCTCGTACAGCGCGCGCCGTCCCGGCAGGCCGGGATACTGGGTCTCCACCATGTGCCGGTGACGCGCGAACAGCTCCACCTCTTCCATCTGCGCCATGGTGAGCAGGCCCGAACGCAGGCCGTCGTCGATGTCGTGGTTGTTGTACGCGATCTCGTCGGCCAGGTTGGTCAGCTGCGCTTCCAGGCTGGGCTGGCTGCGGTCCATGAAGCGGCGTCCCAATTCTCCGAGCTGGCGCGCATTGGTGAGCGAGCAGTGCTTGAGGATGCCCTCGCGCGTCTCGAACGTCAGGTTCAGGCCGTCGAAGGCGCCGTAGTGCTCTTCCAGCTCGTCCACCACGCGCAGGCTTTGCAGATTGTGCTCGAAGCCGCCGTAGTCCTTCATGCATTCGTTGAGCACGTCCTGGCCCACGTGGCCGAAAGGCGTGTGGCCGAGGTCGTGCGCCAGCGCGGTGGCTTCGACCAGGTCTTCGTTGAGCTGCAGGCTGCGCGCCAGTGTGCGGCCGATCTGCGCGACTTCGATGCTGTGCGTGAGGCGGGTGCGGAACAGGTCGCCCTCGTGGTTGAGGAAGACCTGGGTTTTGTATTCGAGCCGGCGGAAGGCGGTCGAGTGGATGATGCGGTCGCGGTCGCGCTGGAACTCGCTGCGCGACCCTGCCGGCGGCTCGATGTGGGTCCGGCCGCGCGACTTCGACGAATGGGCTGCGTAGGGGGCAAGGCGTGCGTCGAAGTCCATGGCGTTCATCCTTTCACGCAGCCGTCCAGTGTGGCCCGCAGGGTCTCCAGCGGGACGGTGGTGATCGCGGGACTGCCCAGGGGCTTGAGCAAGATGAACTTGATCGCCCCGCCCTCGTTCTTCTTATCGACCGCCATCAGTTCGATCCAGCGATCAATGCCGAGATCCGGCGCGACGGTCGGCAGGCCTGCCGCCTTCACCAGCGCGCGCACGCGTTCCACCGTGGCGGCATCGATCAGGCCCAGGCGTGCCGACAGGTCGGCCGCCATCACCATGCCGCAGCCGACGGCTTCGCCGTGCAGCCAGTTGCCGTAGCCGAGGCCCGATTCGATCGCGTGGCCGAAGGTGTGGCCGAAGTTCAGCACGGCGCGCAAGCCGCCTTCGCGTTCGTCCTTGCGCACCACGTCCGCCTTGATCTCGCAGGACCGTGCGATCGCGTAGGCCATGGCCTGCGGTTCGCGCGCCACGAGTTTGTCGATGTTCTGTTCGATCCAGGCGAAATACTCGGCGTCGAGGATGGCGCCGTGCTTGATCACTTCGGCCAGGCCGGCCGACAGCTCGCGCGCCGGCAGGGTGTCGAGGGTGGCGGTGTCGGCGATCACGGCGCGCGGCTGGTAAAACGCGCCGATCATGTTCTTGCCCAGCGGGTGGTTGATGCCGGTCTTGCCGCCCACCGAGGAATCGACCTGCGACAGCAGGGTGGTCGGCACCTGGACGAAGGGCACGCCGCGCATGTAGCTGCTGGCGGCAAAGCCCGTCAGGTCGCCGATCACGCCACCGCCCAGCGCCACCAGGGTGGTCTTGCGGTCGCAGCGGTTTTGCAAGAGCGCGTCGTACACGAGATTGAGCGACTCCCAGTTCTTGTGTTCTTCGCCGTCCGGCAGCACGATCTCGACCACCTCGCGCCCTTGCGCGCGCAAGGCGCCGGCGACCTTCTCGAGGTAGAGCGGCGCGACGGTGGTGTTGGTG
Organism: Massilia agri; assembly: GCF_024753255.1. GTDB lineage: Bacteria > Pseudomonadota > Gammaproteobacteria > Burkholderiales > Burkholderiaceae_D > Telluria > Telluria agri. The sequence continues at coordinate 10,732 of NZ_JANUHA010000024.1, read as the reverse complement.
ACGATGGCGACCTTGCCGCCGTCGATGTGGCGGTTCAGCAGGGCGCTGTCGCCGAGAAGGTCGGGGCCGATGGCGATCGGATAGCTGCGCTCGCCGAGTTCGACGTTGAGGATGGTGGGTGCCTGTTCGTTCATTGCGTCCTTGCCCAGCCGGCGCACGCAGGCCGCCGTGCGGGCGGCGTCCAGCGCGGCGAGCTGGTCCAAAATAGTCTGTACCATCGATTGTACGTTAGGTCGGCCGGTATCGATGACCAGGTCCGCAATCTCGCGGTACAGGGGGTCCCGCTGGGCCAGCAGCTCCTCCAGCTTGGCGCGCGGATCCGCCGTCTGCAGCAGGGGACGGTTCTTGTCGTGGGAGGTGCGCTGCAGGATGCTGCCGATCGAGGCGCGCAGGTAGATCACGGTGCCGCGCTCGGCCAGCAGGGCGCGGCTGGCCGGGTTCAGCACGGCGCCGCCGCCGGTGGCCAGCACCAGGTCGTCCTGGCTGCTGAGTTCGCGGATCATGTCCGCCTCGCGGCGCCGGAAGCTGGCTTCGCCCTCGATCTCGAAGATCCAGGGGATGGTCGCGCCGGTGCGCGCTTCAATCTCGTGGTCGGAGTCGACGAAGCGTTTGCCGAGCTTGCGCGCGAGCTGGCGCCCGATGGTGGTCTTCCCTGCTCCCATCAGGCCGACCAGGAAGATGTTGTTGCTCTTTGGATGAGGCACTGCCAGGTCCGCGGAAATAAAAAAAGACGGCCAGTATAGACTGGCCGCCTCTTTTTGCGTCAAACCTTGTGTCGAAACGTCAAGAGCAGCGGAAGGAAACCTTGAAAGGAATCGAGGTCGTGCTGCCCAGGGGCGTCGTCACCGTCACATCGAAAGTCGCGACGCTGCTGGCCGTGCATGGCTTGGGGCCATCGCTGCTGATCGTGAAACGGTGAGTCGAACCCTGCGGGCCGCTGACGTTGTTGCCAGTATGATCGTCCACCCCGGCCGCGTTGTGCGGCAGAATGTTCGGCACGGCGCCCGGAACGACGCCGACGACGGTCGCATTGGCGACCCCAGTCACCTGCACGGTGGAGCCGGCCGGCAGCGGATTCATGTTCAGGTCGTTGAGCTGCAGCGTGAAGACCAGGGGATCGTTCGCCGGAACGGGACCGATTTCCACCGTCTGGTTCGGAAGCTCTGTCTTCGAGCCGTTCAGGAAGATGTGGTCGGCAAAGCTTCCGCTGAAGAAGATCGCTGTCTTGCCGAACTGAGTGTTGGTTCCGTCGGTCGTGCTGGCGCAGATTGTCGCAACTCCCGGGCGGGTGCTGTCTGGGCTCGAGCCAGGCCCCGTATTGCAGGGCGTTGCGGGGGTGTTCGGCTGGGCAACGCGCGGATTCTGCGTGCGGAAATCAACCGAACAGCCGCCGTTGACGGTCGTGCAACCACCCCGGTCGGACGAGCCGATTGCGCCGAGATTAGTCTGGAAGACGATCGGCGTGCCGTCGGCGACCGGATTTCCAGACTGGTCCGCCAGCAGGATTCTAACTACACTTGCCGGCGTCACCGGGCCACTGTCGACGCGCCAACCTTCGACGTTCGCACGCGTCGTGCTCAGTGACAAGGAGCGCTGCACCGGCAGACCGGTTGTCACGACGATCGAGTCCGATAGGGTGAAGATATTCGGACGGGTGGCGTTCGCGGTGCCCGGTAGAGTAGCCTGGACCCGGAAAGTCGTCGGGGTATCAAGCGAATTGACCGTGGTAATGACCTCACCATTCTGGTCAGTCGTGTCGCTCCGCTTGTTGATGGTGACCGCGCCATTCGGCACAACCGAGAATTCCACGGCCTGTCCCACGAGAGGACGATCGAACACGTCAAAAACGCGGAAGCGCAGTGTGGCGGTCTCGGTACGATTGATGCCGCCCTGGCCGCGGATCACGATGGACTTATCCACCGGCGCGGCCGAGACGAATTGCACAGATGCCGCAGCTGGCGGGGCGATTTGCAAGCTGGCAGTCACCGGCGTATTGACGCCGTCCGCCGATGCCGTGATCACGTCATTGTTGCCGCAGCCCTGGTCGCGATAGACCGCCCTGGCTGTGCCCTGATTAGTCGTTGCGGTGGCGACCAGCGTTGCCTTGCCTGCGGCGACACAGGCGGAGCTGAGCCGCACGGTGATCTGCTGCGAGGTGTACAACGCGCCGTCGGCCAGGACATCGACCGATACATCGGTCGAGCCGTAGGCCGGAATGCTGGATTGCGATAGGCGCAGCGTGCTGAAGGACAGCGCGGTAGCGCCGACCGAATAGTTCCCTTCGCTGGTAACCGTGGTTCCGGCGACGGCCGTAGTCGCAGTCACCTTGCCGGCGCCGCTGGCCGAAAGGCTGGCGGTGCGCATTGTAACGGTAGCGACACCGTTCGCGTCCGTCAGGCTAGTGCCGGCGGTCGGCGAAAACACGGCGAGCTCATTGTCAGTGGCGAACGAAACAAGCGCGTTCGGGACCGGTTTACCGGCCGAGTCGCGGACCGTCGCCTGTACCGTCAGCGGGGTAGCGCCGGTGAGCGAGTTGCTCGCCTGTCCACTCGCATTGACGAAGGTGATCGCCACGGTCGGCGTCGCGGGCGCGGTTGGTGATCCGCCACCGCCGCCATTGCCACTCCCATTGCCGCCCACGGTCGTGCCGGGATCCCCGCCACCGCCGCCGCAGGCGGACAGGACCGCCACCAACAGCAGGGTCATGCCGGTATTCAGGTACTTCGTTTTTTTGTTCATTTTGAAGCCGTGTTTATGTTGAAAAAAGCTGATGATCAGCGGCCGACTTCGGCCACGATCTTCGGCGTGATGAACACCAGCAGTTCGGTCTTGGTGCTCTCGCGGCCGGTCGACTTGAACAGGTAGCCGAGCACCGGCACGTCGCCCAGCACCGGCACCTTGTTCTCGTTGTTGCGCTCGGTCTGCTGGTAGATACCGCCCAGCACCACCGTGCCGCCGTTCTCCACCATCACCTTGGTCTTCACGTGCTGGGTGTTGATGGCCGGGCCGGCGCGGGTCTCTTCGCCCTTGCTGTCCTTGTTGACGTCCACCTCGAGCACGACGTTGCCGTCCGGGGTGATCTGCGGCGTCACCTCGAGGCGCAGGTTGGCCTTCTTGAAGGTGATCGAGGTCGCGCCGCTGCTGGTGGCGACCTGGTAAGGCAGTTCGATACCCTGCTCGATCACGGCGATCTGCTTGTCCTCGGTGACCACGCGCGGGCTCGAGATGATCTTGCCCTTGCCGTCCGCTTCCAGCGCCGACAGCTCCAGGTTCAGGAAGCGGTTGGCGGCCGAGGAGAACAGGCTGAAGGCGATCGAGGGCGCCGAGGCGCCGCCGATCGCGGCCGCCGGCAGGTTGACCAGGGTGGTGTTGGTGTAGCCGTCGCCGGTGTCCGGGGTCTGGCCCGTCACCTGGCCCACGCCGGTCAGGTTGCCGCCGATGGCGACGCGCTCGTTGCCCTTGACCGCCCAGCCGGTGTCGCCGCCGCGCAGGGTGCGCAGGTCGGCGAAACCGAGCTTGGCGCCCAGGTTGCGCGAGAAGCCGTCGTTCGCTTCCACCAGGCGCGCTTCGATCAGCACCTGCTTGGAAGCCACGTCGGTCTTCTGGATCAGTTTGCGGATGTCCTCGATCTTGGACGCGATGTCGGTCACGAACATCTGGTTGGTGCGCGGATCGATGATGGCGCTGCCGCGCTTGGACAGCACGCGGTTCTTGCTGTCGCCGGTCGAACCGCCGCTGGCGTCGATGCCGAACACGGTACGGAAGGCCTCGACCTTCTGGTAGTTCAGCTGGAAGATCTCGGAACGCAGCGGCTCGAGGTCGGCGATCTGGGCGCGCTGCTCGAGCTCGAGCTTTTCCTTGGTCAGCAGTTCTTCCTTGGGCGCGATCCACAGCACGTTGCCGTTCTTGCGCATGTCCAGGCCCTTGGCCTGCAGGACCACGTCGAGGGCCTGGTCCCAGGGCACGTCGCGCAGGCGCAGGGTCAGGTTGCCGGTGACGGAATCGCTGGTGATGATGTTCAGGCCCGAGATGTCGGCGATCGCCTGCAGGGCGGCGCGCACGTCGACGCTCTGGAAGTTGAAGGAGAGCTTCTCGCCGCGGTAGCCGGTGGTGCCCTGGGCCAGGCGGTTCGGGTCTTCCTTGATCGGACGCACGTCGACCACCAGCTGGGTGTCGCTCTGGTAGACCGACTGTTCCCACAGGCCCTGGGCGTCGATGGTCATGCGGGTGTTCTCGCCCTGCGGGCTTGTCGTGATGCGCGACACCGGGGTGCCGAAATCGGTCACGTCGAGGCGGCGGCGCAGGGTCGCCGGCACGCCGGTGCGCAGGAAGTCGACGATGATCTGGTTGCCGGCCTGGCGCACGTCGACGCCGGTCTGGCCGTTCGGCAGGTCGACCACGATGCGGCCTTCGCCGTTGGCGCCGCGGCGGAAGTCGAGGTCGCGCAGCATTTGACGTGCGCTTGGTGCGTGCGCGCTGGAAGCCGGTGCGGCGGCGGCCACGGCCTGGGCGCCGCCCGGGCCTTCGACGGTGACGCGCACCGACTTGCCGTCGATGGCGGTGCTGTAGTTCAGCGGTCGCGCCAGGTTCAGCACCAGGCGGGTGCGCTCGCCGGCCTGCACCACGTTCAGGCTGCGCACGTCGCCCAGGTTGATGTCCTGGGCCGACTTGCCGGTGGCGTTGCTGGTGGCGCCGAAGTCCAGCGCGATGCGCGCCGGATTGGTGATCGAGAAGCCGATCGGCGGCTTCGCCATGGCTTCGCGCATGGCGATCTGCAGGACCACGTTGGGGCCTTGCTGGGTGGCGGTGATCGATTCGATCGCATTGCTCTGCGCGGCCACCGTACCGGCTCCCAGAGCCAGCAGCAGTGCGACGCCGCAGCGCGCCAGCCAGCCTGGCACGACAATGCGCATGTTCATGGTTTGGGTCATTTCCCGCTCTCCTTGCTTTCCGCCAGCTCGATCGTCGCCTTGCGCTCGACCCAGTCGCCGGTGGCGTCCTGCACTACTTCCCTGATGTCGATCGCGCCTTCACTGATACGCGTGACCAACCCGTGATTCTGGCCGATGCGCTGGCCGGCCTTGACCTGGTGGATCGAGGTGTCGATCTGCACCAGCGCGTAACTGACGCCGCCCTTCTGCAGCGTGCCCACCATCCGCATCGTGTCGAGCGGGTAGTTCTCGAGCACTTCGCGCGGACGGTTGGCGTCCGGCGCCAGCGGATTGGTGGTCGTCGCCGCCACCCGCTGCATTTCATTGAGCAGCTTGGCCTCGCTGAAGGGCTCGATCGCGCCTTCCGGATCGTAGGCATAGGGCACGAATTCCTTCGGCTCCGGCAGCGGCTTGACTGCAGGCGTGGTCTCGCGCTTGACCTGCTCCATCCAGTCGCGCACTTCCTTGACGTCGCCGTCGCCGCAGCCCGCGAGCAGCAGGCCGGAGGCAAGCAGGGCGCACATTTTCTTCAGCATCATGCGCCCCCCTTCTTCTTCATCTTCTCTTCGCGCGCTTTCTTCTTCTGGGCCGCGATCTCCTCGGGGTCCAGGTAGCGGAAGGTCTTGGCCACGGCTTCCAGCTGCAGGACGCCGTCCTTGGTGCTGACCGCCATATTGTTGAGCGTGACGATGCGCGGCAGGTTGGCCATGTCGGCGGCGAACGCGCCGACGTCGTTGTACTTGCCGGTCACCTTGACGTCGATCGGCTGCTCGGCGTAGTAGTCGCGCACGACTTCCGCGCCCGGCTTGAACAGCTCGAACTGCAGGCCGCGGCCGACGCCGGCCTGGTTGATGTCGGACAGCAGGTCCGCCATCTCCGACTTGCTCGGCAACTGCTTCTCGAGGCGTTCGACATACATGTCGACCTGGGCCTTCTGCGCCTGCAGCGCTTCCAGGTTGATCGCCTGGGCCATCTTCATGCGGTATTCGTCGCGCAGCCGCACTTCTTCGGCGGCGCCCTGTTCCTGGGTCTCGAACTGGCCGCTCCAGTAGAAGAAGTAGCCCAGGCCCGTCACGAAGGCCATCACGCCGGCGGCGCACAAGAGGCGCGGGGCCAGCGGCCACTGGCCGGGCTGGCGGCCCTGCAAGTCCTGGAATTGCGCGGCCAGCTGGGAGCCGAGGTCTTTGAGATCGATATTCATGGTCATGGTGCCTTCGCGACGGCGGCGGCGCCTGGCTTGGCCGCTGTGTCTTCCTGCTCGCGCGGACGCTTGATCGCCACGTCCATCTGGAACTCGACGACCTTGCGGCCGGTCTTGCTCTGGCCCAGGGTGGCGACCTTCACTTCGGTCAGGTTCGGGCGTTCCAGCCAGGGCGAGCCGCCGGACACGTTGCGCAGCAGCTCGGCCACGCGTTCCTGCGACTGGGCGTAGCCGTTCAGGGTGACCAGCTGGCCGTTCTGGCGGAAGGATTTCAGGTACACGCCCTCGGGGGTCTGGCGCACCAGTTCATCGAGCAGGTAGACCGGCTGGTTGCGGTCGCCCTGCAGGTCCTCGACCGCCTGCTGGCGCGCCTTCAGGGCCTCGATTTCTTCCTTCAGGGTCTTGATGTCGGCGATCTTCTTGTCCAGTTCCGCGCTGGCGGTCTTGAGCACCAGGTTGCGCTCGTCCTGGACCGCGATGCGGCTGGCGTTCCAGGCGCCGACCAGCAGCACGATGGCCGCGCCGGCGACGCCGCCCAGCGCCATCAGGGCAACAAAAGCCGCCTGCTTCTGCTTGCGCTTGGCTTCGCGGTGGGGTAACAGGTTAATGCGGATCATCCGAACCTCCGCAGGGCCAGGCCGCAGGCCACCAGGTAGGCGGCGCCTTCCTGGCGCAGCTGCTGTTCGCGCACCAGCGGGCCGTAGCTCATGCCTTCGAAAGGCGCCACGATGCTGCTCGGGATGCGGGTGCGGCTGCCGATCAGTTCCAGCAGGCCCGGCAGGCAAGCGCAGCCGCCGGCCAGGTACAGCTGGTCGATCCGGGTGTAGGGCGTCGAGGTGAAGAAGAACTGGATGGCGCGCGTGATTTCCAGCGCGGCGCTTTCCAGGAAGGGGTTGAGGATGTCGGCCCGATAATTCTCCGGCAGGTCGCCGGCCTTCTTGCGCGATTCGGCTTCCTCGAAGGAGAGGCCGTAGGCGCGCACGATGTCCTGGGTCAGCGCGTTGCCGCCGAAGGGCTGCTCGCGCTCGTAGATGGTTTCGCCGTTCTGCAGCACCGACACGTGGGTGGCCTGGGCGCCGATCTGGAACAGGGCGATGATCTGTTCCGGCCTGGCGCCGGCCACGCGATCCAGCGCGGCGCGCGCGGCGTAGGATTCGATGTCCATCACGGTGGCGGTGAGGCCGGCCGCTTCGGCGATCGCCACGCGGTCCTCGACCTTCTCGCGGCGCGCGGCGGCCAGCATGACTTCCATGTCCTCGGCGGAGTTGGGCGCTTGCCCGATCACGTCGAAGTCGAGGCTGACCTCGTCCAGCGCGAAGGGGATGTACTGGCTGGCTTCGGATTCGACCTGCACTTCCAGCTGGTCTTCCGACATGCCGGCCGGCAGGATGATTTTCTTGGTGATGACGGAGGCCGGCGGCATGCCGAGCGCGACCAGCCTGGCGCGGGTGCCGCTTTTCTTCCAGACGCGGCGCACGGCCTCGGACACCTGGTCGATGTTTTCGATATTGCCATCGACGACCGCGCCACGCGGCAGCGGTTCGGCCGCATAGCGCTCCAGGCGCAGTTCGCCCCTGCCGGCGTCGGCCAGCTCGACCAGGCGGACGCCTGACGTGCTGATGTCGAGTCCGGCCAAAGGCGGACTGGACTTTCCGAACAAGGAACTGAGATTGATCACGAGCGTACTCCCTGGCTGCCCTTCCCGTTTTCCACGGGATTCGATGTTGAACGCCCGCGGACGGGAAATTCTTTCAATAAAACCGATACCTGAACCTATCCCGATGGGGATGGGGAAGTTGATAGCGATGCATGGCAAGCGGGGGCAAGGCGCGAGGAGGCCGCATGGCTGGCCATGCAACGACGAGCAACGCAGCACCCGCTTGTCAGGCGCGCTAGCAACGACTCATCCCTGTCGGGATAGGTTCTTAGTGCATATATATGAGGCACCGCGTTAGATCGTAGCGAAAAGGATGCACCCGGACAAGATATTTCTATGAGGGAACAAGGCATTCCGGGGCGTGCGCGCCACACTCTGGCGCAGAGTGTTATCACCCCTGCCACGACCGTTTCCAGCTTGATATTGACGAGCGTTTGTTTGGCGACATTTTGGCTCAGCCGTGCGGATATCCCCTGCCAATCGTGTGACTTATAATGGGTCGATTAACGGAGTAAAGTTTATTCAGCGAAAGCCAGCATGAAAGAGAAACAATCTTCCGGTAAGGCATCGGGCAAATCCGGTTCCCCCGCCCCATCGAAATACAGTCCGAAACGCCTGGTCCTGATGGCCATCGGCGCCATCACCGGCCTGGCCGTGATCGGCGTGCTGGTGCTGGTGTTCGCCCTCGCGATGGCCTACCCCAACCTGCCCGCGCTCGACACCATCACCGACTACCGCCCCAAGATGCCGCTGCGGATCTTCACCGCCGATAACGTCCTGATCGGCGAGTTCGGCGAGGAGCGCCGCACCCTGGTGCATTTCAAGGACATCCCGGACGTGATGAAGAAGGCCGTGCTCTCGATCGAGGACGACCGCTTCTACCAGCACAGCGGCATCGATTACTGGGGCATCCTGCGCGCCGTGTTCAAGAACGCCACCGGCGGCTCGCGCCAGGGCGCCTCGACCATCACCCAGCAGGTCGCGCGCAACTTCTTCCTCTCCTCCGAACAGACCTTCAAGCGCAAGGCCTACGAGGCGATGCTGGCCTGGAAGATCGAGAAGAACCTCAGCAAGGACCAGATCCTCGAGCTCTACATGAACCAGATCTACCTGGGCCAGCGCGCCTTCGGCTTCCAGTCGGCGGCCCAGATCTACTTCGGCAAGGACCTGCGCGACATCAGCGTGGCCGAAGCCGCGATGCTGGCCGGCCTGCCGAAAGCGCCCTCCGCCTACAACCCGGTCGTCAACCCGACCCGCGCCCGGACCCGCCAGCAGTACATCCTGCAGCGCATGCACGACCTGGGCTACATCACCGACGCCCAGTACCAGCAGGCCAAGAACGAGCCGCTCAAGATCAAGACCGACAGCACCGCCTTCGGCGTGCACGCCGAGTACGTGGCCGAGATGGCGCGCCAGCTGGTCTACGAGCAGTTCAAGGAAGACACCTACACGCGCGGCCTGAACGTGTTCACCACCATCACCAAGGCCGACCAGGACGCGGCCTATCTCGCGGTGCGCCGCGGCGTGATGGACTACGAGCGCCGCCACCCCTACCGCGGCCCGGAATCATATATCGAGATCCCGAGCGACAAGGGCGAAGCCGACGAGGCCATCGAGGCCGAGCTGGCCGAGCACCCGGACAGCGACAACATCGTGGCCGCCATCGTGCTGCAGGCGTCCCCAAGCCAGGTGACCGCCACCATCGCCTCGGGCGAGACCATCAAGATGAGCGGTCCGGGCCTGGCCTTCGCCAAGGCCTGGCTGTCCGAGAAGGCCGCGCCGAACCGCCGCATCCGCCGCGGCGCCGTGATCCGCGTGATGCAGGACGACGAATCGAAGTGGGTCATCACCCAGATGCCGGAAGTGGAATCCGCCTTCGTGGCGGCCAGCACCGAGGACGGCGCGATCCGCGCGCTGGTCGGCGGCTTCGACTTCAACCGCAACAAGTTCAACCACGTGACACAGGCCTGGCGCCAGCCGGGTTCCTCGTTCAAGCCCTTCATCTATTCGGCTTCGCTGGAACGCGGCCTGTCGCCGGCGACCATCGTCAACGACGCCCCGATCTCGTTTGACGCCGGCCAGACCGGCGGCCAGGCATGGGAACCGAAGAACTACGACAACAAGTACGAAGGCCCGATGACCATGCGGCGCGGCCTGACCCAGTCGAAGAACATGGTCTCGATCCGCATCCTGAACAAGATCGGCGCGCGCTACGGCCAGGAATTCGCGACCCGCTTCGGCTTCGATGCCGAGCGCAACCCGGCCTACCTGACCCTGGCTCTTGGCGCCGGTTCGACCACGCCGCTGCAGATGGCCGGGGCGTACGCCGTCTTCGCCAACGGCGGCTACCGCATCAGCCCCTACCTGATCTCGAAGGTGACCGACGCCGACGGCAAGGTGCTGTCGGAGGCGCGTCCGGAACGCGCCGGCATCGAGGCCAACCGCGTGATCGACGCGCGCAATGCCTTCCTGGTCGACAGCATGCTCAAGGACGTGGTGCGCTACGGTACCGCGGCCAAGGCGATGGCGCTCAAGCGCACCGACCTGGCGGGCAAGACCGGCACCACCAACGACTCGATCGACGCCTGGTTCGCCGGCTACAACCCGAAGCTGGTGGGCATCGCCTGGATCGGCTACGACCAGCCGAAGAACCTCGGCAACCGCGAGACCGGCGGCGGCCTGGCCCTGCCGATCTGGATCGGCTACATGAGCAAGGCCCTCAAGGGCGAGCCGAACGTGGAGCGCGAAGTGCCGCCGGGACTGATCCTGGCCAATGGCGAGTACTACTACGCCGAGATGCCGCCAGGCACCGGGGTGGCGACGCTGGACGTCGGTCCGCCGCCGGCGCCGGCGGAGCAGAAGCAGCGCGACGCGGTCAGGAACGAATTGTTCTGAGTTCGACCGACGGGCAAGCAAACGGCAGCCGAGGCTGCCGTTTTTCTT
>NZ_JANUHA010000023.1 GCF_024753255.1 Massilia agri | reverse complement strand
GTGCGTGAACTGAGGCGTCGCGCTTATTCCGACACTGTTTGAACGCGCGGTCGGCGGAGCCGACCACCCTACAAAAAAAGCGGCCGAGGCCGCTTTTTCTATCAGTCTTCCTTGCGCAGGTGCGGGAACAGCAGCACGTCGCGGATGTTCGGCGAATCGGTGATCAGCATCATCAGGCGGTCGATGCCGATGCCGCAACCGCCGGCCGGCGGCATGCCGTATTCCAGCGCGCGGATGTAGTCGGCGTCGAAGTACATCGCTTCGTCGTCGCCGGCTTCTTTCGCCGCCACCTGGGACAGGAAGCGCGCGGCCTGGTCTTCCGGATCGTTCAGCTCCGAGAAGCCGTTGGCGATCTCGCGGCCGACCATGAAGAGCTCGAAGCGCTCGGTGATCCCTTCGCGCACGTCGGATGCGCGCGCCAGCGGCGAGACTTCGACCGGATAGTCGATGATGAAGGTCGGTTCCCACAGCAGGGCCTCGGCGGTCTCTTCGAAGAGGGCCAGCTGCAGCGCGCCCAGGCCGGCGTTGGCGAAGGGCTTGACGCCGAACTTCTTCAGCTCTTCCTTGATGAAATCGGCGCTAGCCAGCTGCTCCGGCGTGTAGCCCGGCGCATACTTGTCGATCGCTTCGACGATGGTCAGGCGCTGGAACGGCTTCGACAGGTCGAGTTCACGGCCGCCGTAGGTGAGCACCGCGCTGCCGTTCGAATCGATCGCGGCCTGGCGGATCACCTGTTCGGTGAAGTCCATGATCCACTTGTAGTCGGTGTAGGCCGCATAGAATTCCATCATCGTGAATTCCGGGTTGTGGCGGACCGACACGCCTTCGTTGCGGAAGTTGCGGTTGATTTCGAACACGCGGTCGAAGCCGCCGACCACCAGGCGCTTCAGGTAGAGTTCCGGCGCGATGCGCAGGTACATCTCCATGTCCAGCGCATTGTGGTGGGTGATGAAGGGCTTGGCCGCGGCGCCGCCCGGGATCGGGTGCAGCATCGGGGTCTCGACTTCCATGAAGCCGTTCTTTTCCATGAAGCGGCGCATCGACGACATCGCGGCGGTACGCGCCTTGAAGGTGCGGCGCGTCTCTTCGTTCATGATCAGGTCGACGTAGCGCTGGCGGTACTTGGTCTCCTGGTCGGCCAGGCCGTGGAACTTGTCCGGCAGCGGGCGCAGCGACTTGGCGACAAGGCGCAGCTTCGTCACCTTGACGGTCAGCTCGTCGGTCTTGGTCTTGAAGAGCGTGCCTTCGATGCCCAGGATGTCGCCCAGGTCATACGAACGCAGGGCTTCCATGGCTTCCTCGCCGGCGGAGTCGAGTGTGACGTAGATCTGGATGCGGCCCGATGCGGCGGGGCCCGAGCTGTCCTGCAGCGTGGCGAAGGCCGCCTTCTTGCCGGCTTCGCGGCGCAGCATCATGCGGCCGGCCATGACGACATTCACCGGCTCGGCTTCCAGCTCTTCGCGGGTCTTGCCGTTGTAGGTTTCGACCACGTCGGCCGCCTTGTCCTTGGGGACGAAGTCGTTCGGGAAGGGGTTGCCCTGCTGGCGCAGCGCGGCCAGCTTGGCGCGGCGCTCGGCCATGATCTTGTTTTCATCGAGCGCCACGACGGGCGACTGGTCTTGGTTTTCCGTAGTCATGATTGGATAGGCAGTTCTTATTTGGTTTAGCCGAACAGGAGCTCGGTCTTGAGTTCGGAGAAGTCGCGCACGATGGCGATGACGTTGTCGAAATCGGTAAACGCGTCACGCGGCAGGGTGGTTATCAGGACCACGCAGCGCATGCCGGCGCGGCGTGCCGCTTCCACGCCCAGTGGCGCGTCCTCGAACACGATGCAGTGCTCGGGCTGCACGCCGCAGCGCTCGGCCGCTTTCAGGAACACGTCCGGATGCGGTTTGCTGCGCGCCACGTCGGCGGCGCCGACCACCGCATCGAAATGCTTGCGCAGGTCGAGGCCATCGAGGGTGAACTCGATGTTGGCGGGCGGCGCGGCGGTGGCGACGGCGAGCTTCACGCCTTCAAGCCTGGCGCGCGTGACCAGCGCGTCGAAGCCGGCGACGGTCTTGCGGTGCGGCGCGTAGAGCTCGCGGTAGACCGATTCCTTCTCGTGGTTGAGCAGGCCCACTTCCTCGTCGCCCAGATGCTCGCCCAGGTAGGCGCGCATGATTTCGCCGCCCTGGCGGCCGGCCGTCGCGCGGAAGAATTCGTCAGCGTCGAGCGTCACGCCGCGGCGCGCGAAGAAAGCGAGCCACGAGTCGGTGTGGAAGGCCATGTTGTCGACGATGGTGCCGTCCATGTCGAACACGAAGGCCTGTTGTGGCATCGTCATCGCTTACACGCCCTGCTTGAGCGAGGCCGAGATGAAGTCGTCCAGGTCGCCGTCCAGCACGTTCTTGGTATTGCCGGTTTCAAAACCCGTGCGCAGGTCCTTGATGCGCGACTGGTCCAGCACGTAGGAACGGATCTGGTGGCCCCAGCCGACGTCGGTCTTGGAGTCTTCGAGCTTCTGCTGCTCGGCCATGCGCTTGCGCAGCTCGAGTTCGAACAGCTTGGCGCGCAGCATGTCCCAGGCCTCGGCCTTGTTGCGGTGCTGCGAGCGGTCGTTCTGGCACTGCACCACGATGCCCGAGGGAGCGTGCGTCAGGCGCACCGCGGAGTCGGTCTTGTTGATGTGCTGGCCGCCGGCGCCCGATGCGCGGTAGGTGTCGATGCGCACGTCGGCCGGGTTGATCTCGATCTCGAAGGATTCGTCGACTTCCGGATACACGAACAGCGAGGTGAACGAAGTGTGGCGACCGTTGGCCGAATCGAACGGCGACTTGCGCACCAGGCGGTGCACGCCGGTCTCGGTGCGCAGGTGGCCATAGGCGTATTCGCCGTCGACCTTGATGGTGGCGGTCTTGATGCCCGCGACCTCGCCCTCGGAGATTTCCATCACCTCGGCCTTGAAACCCTTGCGCTCGCAGTAGCGCAGGTACTGGCGCAGCAGCATCGAGGCCCAGTCCTGGGCTTCGGTACCGCCGGCGCCGGCCTGGATGTCGATGAAGCAGTTCGCATGGTCCATCGGATTGCTGAACATGCGGCGGAATTCCATCGCTTCGATGGTCTTCTGGATCTCTTCGGCGTCGGCGCCGATCGATTCCAGCGTGCCGTGGTCGCCTTCTTCCTTTGCCATCTCGAACAGGTCGGCGGCGTCCGTCAGGTCGGCGCGCGCTTTCTCGAGCACGAGCACGACGCCCTCGAGCGCCTTCTTTTCCTTGCCGAGGTCCTGGGCCCGCTTCTGGTCGTTCCAGACGGACGGGTCCTCGAGTTCCTGGTTGACCTGTTCTAGTTTCTCTGACTTGCGATCGAAGTCAAAGATACCTCCGAAGTTCGGCTTCACGGCTGGTCAGGTCGTTCAGCAGGGCGGAAATGGCATTGATGCGTTCAGCTTCCATGGTCTTGGCAGTCTTCTGAATAGGTTAAATCGAACCCTAGATTATACCCCAGGACGGCTATGGCCCGGCGCTGTCCTGCACATGGCTTGCCCGGCAGCATGCGGCTACCGTATCATCGCCCGGTTCTCTTAGCCGGCCACCGCCATGTACCACACCCTGCGTTATCAAATCTGCATCGCGCTGGCGCCAGCGCTGCTCAGCCTCCCCGTCCACGCCGCCAAGGCGCCGAAAGCGGGCACCACCGTCCAGCTGGCCGTGCTGGAGACCACCGACCTGCACGCGAACGTGGTCGGCTACGACTACTACAAGCTGGCGGCCGAGCCTTCGCACGGCCTGGACCGCACCGCGACGCTCATCCACCAGGCGCGCAAGGAATTCCCGAACACCTTCCTGGTCGACAATGGCGACACCATCCAGGGCAATGCGCTGGCCGACTACCAGGCGCTCGTGAAGCCGCTGGCTTGCGACCAGACCCTGGGCATCTACAAGGTCATGAACGCCCTGAAGTACGACGGCGCGGGGATCGGCAACCACGAGTTCAACTACGGCCTGGCCTTCCTCAACCAGGTGACGGGCAGCCGCTTCCGGGTAGCAGGCGTCGACCAGCCCAGGCGCTGCGCCGGCCCGGCCTTCCCCGTCGTGCTGGCCAACGTCTACAGCGCGAAGACGAAGAAGCCGCTGTTCAGCCCTTACGCGATCATCGACAAGCAGGTCAGCGCAGTGGGCGCGGACGGCAAGCCGGTCACCGCGCTCGTGCGCGTGGGCATCATCGGCTTCACGCCGCCGACCATCATGTCCTGGGACAAGCGCTACCTCGAGGGTCGCGTCTACACGGAAGGCGTGCGCGAGGCCGCACGGAAGTACGTGCCGGAGATGAAGAAGAAGGGCGCCGATCTCGTGATCGCCATCGCCCACGGCGGCCTGGATGCCAGCCCCTACTCGCCGTCGATGGAGAACGCGGGCTGGTACCTGGCGCAGGTGCCGGGCATCGATGCGATGCTGCTGGGGCATTCGCACCAGCTGTTCCCGAACCCGGCCAGCAAGGTCCCGCAGTTCGACCTGCCGGGTGTGAACAAGGCCAGGGGCTTCGTGCACGGCGTACCGACGGTGATGGCGAACCTGTGGGGCAAGCACCTGGGTGTGGTCAAGCTGCACCTCAAGCATGACGGCAAGCGCTGGACGGTCGAGAAGGACAAGACGCTTGTCGAGGCGCGCGCCGCGCAGACGGGTGACAAGGCCTTTGTCGACGCCGACCCCGCCGTGCTGGCGGCCGTGCGGGAAGAGCATGAAGCGACGATCCGCTACGTGAAGACGCCGGTGGGATCGACCGAGTTCCGCATGTCGAGCTACTTCGCCGACGTGGGCGACGTGTCGGCGATCGAGGTCGTAAACCAGGCCCAGGCCGACTACGTGGCGAAGTACGTCGCCGCCAACCTGCCGCAGTACAAGGACCTCCCGGTGCTGTCCGTGTCCGCGCCGTTCAAGAGCGGCGTGGCGGGTCCCGGCGACTACACCGACGTGAAGCCGGGCGACCTCGCGCTGAACAATGCGGCCGACCTCTACCTGTATCCGAACGCGCTGTACGCGGTGAAGGTGGATGGGGCCGGCCTGAAGGCCTGGCTGGAGAAGTCGGCCACCCGCTTCAATACCATCGACCCTTCGAAGAGCGAGCCGCAGCAGCTCGTCAACGGCGCGGTGCCGAGCTATAACTTCGACACCATCACCTCGCCGGACGTGGCCTACGAGATCGACGTCACCCGCGCGCCGGGCGATCGGATCCGCAGCTTGAGGTGGCGCGGCAAGCCGGTCGCGGCTGCGCAGGAATTCCTGGTCGCGACGAATAACTACCGCGCCAGCGGCGGCGGCAACTTCCCGGGCCTGGACGGCAGCCGCACCGTGATCGCGTCGCCGGACAACAACCGCGACATCCTGATCGCCTATGTGCGCGAGGCGAAGCGCCTGACGCGCGCTGCCAACGGATCGGCGCGCAGCTGGAAGTTCGCGCCCGTGAAGACGGCGGGGCAGGTGCTGTTCTCCTCAAGCCCGGGCATGGTGGCCCTCGCGCACGAGGCCGGCCTGCACAACGTGAGCCAGGTGGCGGCGGACGATGGCCGCGGCAAGGGCATTGCGCTGTACGCGATCGACCTGTCGAAATGAGGCGCGGCCTGATAGCGGCCCTGGCCGCGCTGATGCTGGCGCAGCCGGCCATGGCCCAGCATGGCGACGAAGGCGACATCGCCTACCGGCGCGGACTGGCCTACAAGAGCAGCGGCGACGGCGCGCTGGCGGCGCACTGGCTGGGCGTGGCGGCGTCGCGCGGCATGCCGGAGGCGATGTTCATGCTGGCGACGATGCTTCTCGAGGGTGATGGCGTCGCCCGCGACGAGGCGAAGGCGCGCACATGGCTGGAAGCGGCGGCCGAGCTGGATTATCCGGAAGCCTGGCAGCAGCTGGGCATGATGGAGCCGGATCCGCAGAGGGCCGCGCAATACATGCGCCGGGCGGCGCATGCCTTGACGCATCGGAGCGAAGCCAAGCGCTAGACGCTCAGTGAAGGGCCTTCTTTTCCGGCTGCACCAGCACGAAGGGACTTACCACCGAGGCCCACAGCGTCTCGTCCGACGCCGCCCAGGTCTGCGCCTGCACGTCGCTGACCTTGGCCACCGTTCCCGCGCTCATCCACTGCTTGATGCTCTCCTTGTCGTCGTGCGCGATGCGCAGGGCCACGTCGATCAGGTCCAGCTCTTCGCTCACCCAGATCACCGAGCCGCTCGCGAAATGGCGTTCGAGTTCGCTCCATTTGATGCGTCCGGTCTCGCGGTTGATCTTGTCGTGCAACTCCAGGTCTTTCTCGGGATTCGTCTTCATGTGTTCTACGTCGGGCTAAAGGATCTCGACCGCCGGTTGCGGCGAGCCCGCCCATGTTAAGCGATATGTCTGGGCCTTGCGTACATTGCCCACCAGTGCGGGACGGAAGCAGGCGAGGTTGGTGCCGCCGGGGTGGCGCACGCTGGGGTAGATGATGCCCATCGAGCCGGCTTCCAGCAGCTCGGCGGCCAGGGCCTGCGAAGCGATGTAGCTGTCCGGATCGAGGCAGGACTTGAAGGCCTCCAGGCCGCGCAGGTCGTGGAAGCCTGCGTTGAAGTCGGCCAGCAGGGACTGGTAGGTCACGCTGTCGTCGAAGCGGTTGATCTCGACGTATTCCACGGTCTTGTGGAAGATGACTTCGGCCAGCGCGGTATCCGGCGCGAAGGCGCAGTACCAGGCGCCGCGCTCGCCGTCGTTGAAGCGGCTGCCCTCGGGGCGGGCATAGGTGTAGGCCGCATTGATGATGCGGAAGTTCTGCACGCCGAACACGAGTTCGTCCATGCCGATCCCGGGCAGGAGGCCGGATTCTCCGCGCAGCCTTTCGTTGGTGGCGTTGTCCAGGTCGAACAGGTCGCGCAGCACCGTGTCGTTCTCCGCCAGCGGCGCGAGCACCGAATCCTCGAGATCGGCGAAACGCGAGGGAATCAGGCGGCAGGTGTCGTACTGGCGCAGCGGGGTAATTTTGTGCAGCACCGGCAAGATCAGAGACCTCCACGGCGCGCGTCGAGCAGCTTGCGCACCGTCTGCATGGCGATCAGGCCGCCGGCCAGCATGTAGGCGAGCGGCGTACGGCCGGCGAAAATGGGATTGGTGTTGGGCAGGTGTACCCATTCGTCGGCGAGCTTGTCGCCGTACAGGATGTGCAGGGCCTTGTAGATGCCGAGCAGGTAGGAAATGCGGGTGATGCGGTCGACTTCGAGCACCCGGTCAGGGTTCTTCTTCCAGTCGTAATAGGACGAGGACGAGAGGCCGCCCAGCAGTTCGCGCGCATCGTCGTCGCGCACGCTCCAGGCGGCGGCCAGCTTGAAGAAGCCCATCAGGGCGGAACGGGACAGGCGCTCGCGCTCGGCCCGGGAATTCAGGTCGATCAGCACTGCCGGTTCGAAGCGGCTCTTGGGGTAGGAGTAGGCTAGACTCATGGTATCCTCCGATGTTGGAGTCGTTATACTCCAATTTCGGATCGATTGCAACTACTGGTTGTAAAGCGCGCGGTCACATGACAGAATCGCGAACCTTGCTAAATGGAAAAGTTTAGGAAAGGGTTCACCGATGCGCCTGCGTTCGCTGTCTCTTCTTGCCGCCTGCCTGATGCTCGCCGCCGCGGCTGCGAGTTTTCCAACAAGCGCGCGCGATTCCAATCCTGACCTCAGGAAGCAGGTCATGGATGCCGAGCGGGCCTTCGCCGCCACCATGAAAGCCCGTGATTTCGAGGCGTTCACCCGTTTCCTCGCCGACGAGGCGATCTTCTTTTCTCCCCACGGCAATCTACGCGGCAAGCAGGCCATCGCCAGGGGCTGGCGTCCCTACTACGACAAGCCGCAGGCGCCGTTCTCGTGGGAGCCGGAAGAGGTCGAGGTCCTGGAATCCGGCACGCTGGCCTATAGCGGCGGACCGATCTATGACCCGTCCGGCCGCAAGATCGGCCGTTTCAATTCGATCTGGCGCCTGGAAGCGCCGGGGCAATGGAAGGTCGTGTTCGACCGCGGATCGGATTTCGTTCCGCCGCCACCGAAGAAGTAGGGTTCGATTGGCAGGAATTCATCGATCGATGACGTTTCTGCCAAATGATGGCCTCCTAGAATGGTGTCTTCACCATTTGCAAGGAGACTGACGTGAGCACGACCATCCAGATCGGCATGCTGCTGTTCCCGAACGTGACCCAGCTGGACCTGACGGGCCCGACCCAGGTCCTGAGCCGGGTCCCCGGCGCCCGTGTCCACCTCGCCTGGAAGGATGCGGCGCCCGTCATGACCGACGCCGGCTTCGCGATCTGCCCGACGACGTCCTTTGCCGACTGCCCGCAGTTCGATGTGCTGTGCGTGCCGGGCGGCTTTGGCATCCGGGATCTGTTGGAAGACGAGGAAACGCTGGGCTTCCTGCGCCGGCAGGGCGCGGGGGCGCGCTGGGTCGCCTCGGTGTGCAACGGTTCGCTGGTGCTGGGTGCGGCCGGCCTCTTGCAGGGCTATCGCTCCGCCTGCCACTGGCGCTGGCGCCGCTACCTGCCGGCTTTCGGCGCGATTCCCGTGCATGATCGCATCGTGCGCGACCGCAACCGCATTTCGGGAGGCGGCGTGACGGCCGGGATCGATTTCGCCTTCGCGCTGGCCGCCGAGCTGGCCGGAGAAGAGGCGGCGAAGCTGATCCAGCTGGCGCTGGAATACGATCCGCATCCACCTTTCGACTGCGGCACGCCGGACAGCGCAGGCCCTGAACGCGTCGCGCGCTACGAGGATGCGATCGCCGCGCGCATGCCGGCGGCGGAGGCGATCATCGCGCGCGCAGCCCTGGTGTAGCCGATCAGGCCGGCTCGGCGTGCTCCACCAGCAGCTGCACCTTGGTCACGCCGTTGTACTCGTTGGCATCCAGGCGGAAGGCCACGCGGGCCCGCTCGGGAAGGCTGTCGGTGTGTCCGAACCAGATCGCGTCGTAACGGCGGCCATTGCGTTCCAGCAGCAGCTTGAGGTGGCGTTCCTTCAGGATGCGCTGGCTCACCACGCGGAATTCGTCGCAGAACACGGGCGGCGCGAAGCCCTGGCCCCAGACCTGCGCATCCATCTGCTCGATGAAGTGGGTCGAGTAGAACTCGTCTTCCAGCGGCCCGTCGGTTTCGATGATGCGTTCGAGCTGGGCCTCGGTCAGCCAGGCGCGCCCGACCGCCTCGAAAGCCTGCTGGAAGCTGTCGAAATGCTCGCCCCGGATGGTCAGCCCGGCCGCCATCGCGTGGCCGCCGAACTTGTCGATCAGGCCCGGCACCCGCTTGGACACCAGGTCGAGCGCGTCGCGCAGGTGGAAGCCCGGGATCGAGCGGCCCGAACCCTTGATCCAGCCGTCACTGGAGGGTGCGAAGGTGATCGTGGGCCGGTAGAACTTCTCCTTCAGGCGCGAGGCGACGATGCCGATCACGCCCTGGTGCCAGCCTTCGTCGAACACGCTGATCGTGCTCGCGCCCGAAGGCTCGAAGCTGTCCAGGTGCAGCAGGGCGGTGTCCTGCATCTCGGCTTCGATCTCGCGGCGCTTCAGGTTGATCTCGTTGAGCTGCTGGGCGATCGCCCAGGCGCGGCCGACGTCGTCCGTCACCAGGCACTCGATCCCGAGCGACATGTCTTCCAGCCGGCCGGCGGCGTTCAGGCGCGGACCGAGCGCGAAGCCGAGATCGAAGGGCGAGGCGCAGCGCGCTTCCCGGCCCGCCACGCGGAACAGGGCGGCCACGCCCGGATGCATGCGGCCCGCGCGCATGCGCTTGAGGCCTTGCGCCACCAGGATGCGGTTGTTGGCGTCCAGGCGCACCACGTCGGCCACGGTGCCGAGCGCCACCAGGTCGAGCAGGCTGTCGAGCTTGGGTTGGGTTGCCGCATCGAACATGCCGCGCCGGCGCAGCTCCGCGCGCAGCGCCAGCAGCACGTAGAATACGACGCCGACGCCGGCCAGGTGCTTGCTGGGAAAGCCGCACTCGGGCTGGTTCGGGTTGACGATCACGCGCGCCGGCGGCAGGGCGTCGCCCGGCAGGTGGTGGTCGGTGACGACGACTTCGATGCCGCGCCGGTTCGCTTCCAGCACGCCGTCGATGCTGGCGATGCCGTTGTCGACGGTGATGATGATGTCGGGCGACTTTTCGCGCGCCGTCAGTTCGACGATCTCGGGCGTGAGGCCATAGCCGTACTCGAACCGGTTCGGTACGATGTAGTCGACATTGGCGCCCATCATGCGCAGGCCGCGTAGCGCCGTGGCGCAGGCGGTGGCGCCGTCGCAATCGTAGTCGGCGACGATGGTCATGCGCTTGTTGGCGGCGATGGCGTCGGCCAGGAACACGGCTGCCGCCTCGATGTGGCGCAGGGCGCCGGGCGGCACCAGGGCGGCCAGCTCGCTGGACAGTTCGCGTGGGTCGGACAGGCCGCGCGCCGCGTAGATGCGCGCGAGCACAGGGTGCACCCCGCCCTGGCGCAGCATTTCGGAGGTGCGCCAGGGGCAGGGACGGGTGGCGATGCGGGTCGTGATACTCAAGTCAGTGCTTCCAGGGTCGGCCGGCGCCAGAATTTGCGCTGGGCCATGGCGGTCGTGGTGAATTCGGCAAGGCCTTCGCGGCTGCTGGCGACGATCCGCAGGGTCTTGATCCGGCCCTGCGTCAGGGCGGCGTGCAGCGGTGCGAACAGTTCGGATTCGAGCTGCTGCGCCTGCATGAGCCAGCTGCCCCAGTCGGCCGCGATGGCCGATTCGGCCAGGCTGCCCACATACAGCAGCGCATCCTGGCCCGCCAGCGAGTCGAGCTTGCCGAACCCCTCCCATATATGGTCGGACAGGCCGGAAATCCAGCCCGGTGCGGCGATGCTCGCGAGCTGCCGGCTGCTGCGCGCGCCGCCCTTGCTGCCGCCCCAGAGCCAGAAGCTGTTGACGCTCGGCTGGCGCCTCGCCTCGCGGGCCGCGTTCACAGGATGCGCGTGCCAGGCCATCTGCACCTCGTTCTGCAGCTTGCGCCAGGCCAGCGCCTCACGTCCGCGCGGGACGAAGTCGGTCAGGTCCATGCCGACCACGGTGTCCGGGGTGGCGGGATCGATGCCGGTCCATGCGTCGGCGCGCAGGAACCAGGTGCCGGCGTCGCCGTAGAGCAAGGGGTGGCCGATCTCCTCGCACAGGAGACGCGCCGCATCGAACAGGGCGCGGCCTTCGGCGTCGAGCAGGCCCAGCTGGCGCAGGTCGCCCAGCATGGAGTGGCTGCGCGCGATCTGCACGTGGGCGGGGTTGACGATGAACCAGGTGCCATCAAGCGGATCGAGCCCGAAGCCGCGCATGGCGGCGGCCGCGAAGGCCGGATGCCCTTCCTTCGACAGGCCCAGTTCGCGCGCGAGCCAGCTTTCGTGGGGCAGGGCACTGACGGCCTGTTCGGCCGTGCGCGCCTGGCCGCTGGTGCGGCTGAGCAGGGCGGACAGGGCCGGGGCCTGCAGGGCCCGCACGAGGTCGGGTGCGAATTGGGGAAGCGGGAGCAGGAAGGGGACGACGAGCGTAATCTGGGACATGGGCGCTATTTTAGGGCACAACGGCCCGGCCCACACGCTTGGCAACGCTTTTTCCGGCACGATCGGCCGATGTCTGGCAAACTGTCGGGTTGGCAAACCAATAAGACAACCTGACCGGATTTATGAGCATCACCCACCAGCTGCCCTATGAGTGGCAAGTCGGCCTGCGCTACACGCGCGCCGGCAAGCGCAGCGGCCGCAACAGTTTCATTTCCTTCATCTCGATGGCCTCGGTGGCCGGCATCGCACTGGGCGTGGCCGCCCTGATCGTGGTGCTGTCGGTGATGAACGGCTTCGAGAAGGAAGTCACGGCGCGCATGCTGTCGGTGCTGGCCCACGTGGAAATCTTCGACGCCCGGGGCGAGATGCCGGGCTGGCGCGCGACTGCGCAGCAGGCTCTGCGCCACCCCGAGGTACGTGCCAGCGCGCCTTTCGTCGACACCCAGGCCATGCTGATCAGCGACGGCGTGATGAAGCCGGTGGTGGTGCGCGGCGTCATTCCCGCACAGGAGAGCACCGTGTCGGAAGTGGCCACCCATATGCGCGAAGGCCGCTTCGACACGCTGCAGCCGGGGTCCTTCAACATCGTCATCGGGCGTGCGCTGGCCACCGCGCTCGACGTGGGCGTGGGCGACCGCATCACCATGCTCATGGCGGCCGGCAGCCCGGACCAGGCCGCCGCCCCGGGCGCCGTGCCGCGCACCCGTCCCTTGACGGTGTCCGGCATTTTCGAGGCCGGCCACTTCGAATTCGATTCCGGGCTTGCCTTTGCCAGCCTCGCGGATACCGAGCAGCTGGCCGGCGTGAACGCCCCTGGCGGCCTGCGCCTGAAGCTGGCCGACATGGAAGCCGCGCCGAGGGTCGCGGCCACGCTGCAAGCCAGCCTGCCCGGTGAGCTCTATGTGCGCGACTGGTCGAAGGTGAACCCGGTGTGGTTCGCGGCCGTGCAGTCGCAGAAACGCATGATGTTCATCATCCTGACCATGATCGTCGCGGTGGCCGCCTTCAACCTGGTCTCGACCCTGGTCATGTCGGTGCGCGACAAGCAGGCCGACATCGCCATCCTGCGCACCATCGGCGCTTCGCCGCGCTCGGTCATGACGATCTTCATGGTGCAGGGCACCCTGGTCGGCCTGCTCGGCGCGGCGCTTGGCGTGGGCCTGGGCGTGCTGGTGGCCATGAACATCCACGTGATCGTGCCCTTCATCGAAGAGATGTTCAAGGTGAAGTTCCTGTCGCAGGAGATCTACCTGATCAGCGAGATACCCTCGCAGCTGCGCTGGGACGACGTCGGCTGGATCGGCGCCGTCGCCGTGCTGCTGGCCTTCCTGGCGACCCTGTATCCGAGCTGGTCGGCCTCGCGCGTGAAACCGGCCGAAGCGCTGAGGTACGAATGAAACTGACCGAGAATCTCCCTTTTGAATGGATGGTCGGCCTGCGCTACACGCGCGCCGGCAAGCGCAGCGGCCGCAACAGCTTCATCTCCTTCATCTCCCTGATTTCCGTCGCCGGCATCGCGCTCGGCGTGGCCGCCCTGATCATCGTGCTGTCGGTGATGAACGGCTTCCAGAAGGACGTGACCGACCGCATGCTGTCGGTGCTGGCCCATATCGAGGTGTTCGACAAGAGCGGCAGCATGGCGGACTGGCGCGCCGCGGCGACGGAAGCAGCGCGCAACCCGCAAGTGCGCGGCGCCGCGCCCTTCGTCGAGACCCAGGGCCTGCTCGTGAATGGCGGCGCGATGCGTCCCTCCGTCATCCGCGGCATCCTCCCTGGCGAGGAGGGCAAGGTGTCCCAGGTGGCCAGCCAGGTGCGTGCGGGCAGTCTCGCGGCCCTGCAGCCGGGGGCGTACAACATCGTGCTGGGACAGTCGCTGGCGCGCTCGCTGGACGTGGGCATCGGCAGCAAGATCACCATGATGCTGGCCCAGGGGCAGGTCACGCCCGCGGGCCTGCTGCCGCGCAGCCGCAGCTTCACGGTGGCCGGCATCTTCGAGGCGGGTGATCCGAAACTCGATGGCGCGCTGTCCTTCATCCACATCGAGGACGCGCAGCGCATGGAGCGTTTGCCGGCGCCGATGGGCCTGCGCCTGCGCGTGCTTGAAGTGCGCGATGCGCCCGTGGTGGCGCAGGAGCTGGCAAAGACCATGTCGGGCGACCTGGAAATGCGCGACTGGTCCAAGCTGAACGCCACCTGGTTCGCCGCCGTACAGACCGAGAAGAAAGTCATGTTCATCGTGCTCACCCTGATCATCGCAGTGGCGGCCTTCAACCTGGTCTCGACCCTGGTCATGACGGTGACCGACAAGCAGGCCGACATCGCCATCCTGCGCACCCTGGGCGCTTCCCCGCGCTCGATCCAGAAGATCTTCATGGTGCAGGGCGCGCTGGTGGGCGTCCTCGGCACCGCGCTTGGCGTGGGCGGGGGCGTGCTGGTGGCCCTGAACATCGACGTCATCGTACCGTTTATCGAAAACCTGTTGGGAGTGCAGTTCTTGTCGAAAGATATCTACCTGATCAGCGCCATCCCGTCCGACCTGCGCTGGCCGGACGTGTTGAGAATCGGCGGCCTGTCCGTGCTGCTGGCCTTCGTGGCGACCCTCTACCCGAGCTGGTCGGCCTCGCGCGTGAAACCTGCGGAGGCGCTGCGCTATGAATAAGCCGATGAACGACCAGGCGCCGGTGCTGGCCTGCCGCGGCCTGGGCAAGACCTTCAAGCAGGGCGACTACGGCGTCCAGGTGCTGGACAAGATCGACTTCGCCATCTACCGCGGCGAGCGCGTCGCCATCGTCGGCGCCTCCGGTTCCGGCAAGTCGACCCTGCTGCACCTGCTGGGCGGGCTCGATACGCCGTCGACGGGATCGGTGACGCTGCTGGGCGAGGATTTCGCGACCCTGTCCGAAACCCGGCGCGGCGAGCTGCGCAATTCTTCGCTCGGCTTCGTCTACCAATTCCACCACCTGCTGCCGGAATTCTCGGCGCTGGACAACGTCATGATGCCGCTGATGATCCGGCGCGAGAAACGCGATGCCGCACTGCAGAAGGCGGAAGCGATCCTGGCGCGTGTCGGCCTGGGCAAGCGCGTGGTGCACCGTCCCGGCGAGCTGTCCGGCGGCGAACGACAGCGTGTGGCCCTGGCGCGCGCCCTGGTGACCCAGCCGGCCTGCGTGCTGGCCGACGAACCGACCGGTAACCTCGACCACAGCACCGCGCAATCGATCTTCGACCTGATGCTGGAACTCTCGCGCACCCTCGGCACGGCGTTCGTGATCGTCACCCACGACATGGAGCTGGCGCAACGCTGCGACCGCGTGTTCCGCCTGACCGAGCACGGTCTGCAGGCGGTGGAGGCGTAAGCGATGTGGATCGACACCCACTGCCACCTGGACGCCCACGAATTCGGCGCCGAGTCGCTCGCCGTGGCGCGCCAGGGGCTTGATGCCGGGGTGTCGATGATCGTCGCGATGGCGGTCGAACGCGGCAATTTTGCCGCCGTGGCTGCCCTGGCCGCCGACGCGCCGAACGTGAGCTACGCGCTCGGCATCCACCCGATCTGCATCCCGCAGGCCCGCGACGAAGACCTCGAGGTGCTGCGGGCCGCGGCCGAAGCGGCCCTTGGCGACCCGAACTTCGTCGGCATCGGCGAGATCGGCCTGGATTTCTTCATTCCGCTCCTGTGCGAGCCGGACATGCGGGCCAAGCAGGAGCGGTTCTTTCGCGAGCAGCTGCGCATCGCCCGCGACCTCGACCTGCCCGTGATGACCCACGTGCGGCGCTCCCAGGACCAGGTGCTGAAGCACCTGCGCCAGATCCGCCCGCCGGCCGGCATCGCCCACGCCTTCAACGGCAGCTTCCAGCAGGCGAAAACCTTCATCGACCTCGGGCTGCACCTGGGCTTCGGCGGCGCCATGACCTTCACCCGCGCGCTGCAGATCCGGCGCCTGGCAACCGAGCTGCCGCTCGACGCCATCGTGCTGGAGACCGATTCGCCGGACATCGCGCCGAGCTGGATCCACCCGGGGCGCAACACGCCGGACCAGCTGCCGCGCATTGGCGCCGCCTTGGCCGAACTGCGTGGCATGGGCGTCGACGAGGTGCGGGAAGCCGTCCACCGCAACACGCTGGCGGCCATTCCGCGCCTGGCCGCCTACCCCGTTTCTTAGTAGCTTACTACTAAAACTTCCAGGCTTCCCCAGTGTCTGCCCGCGCACGACCGTGGCGCGCTCGTGAAAGTTCATTTCCGGCATTGTGACAGGCCAATGCTTCGCCTCAACCATTCTGCCAATATGCATTCTTCGCTGCACCCGCAGCCACGAGCAACCATGCAAGAGGGAGAAGGACTTGGACAGCGCGAGCGAATTCCTGCGGATGCTACGGCACGAGAAGTCGCTGACGACAGCCCACCGGCCGATCCGGTTGCGCCTCGCCCATGCCGACCACCTGGCCGACGAGCTGCTGCTGCCGCAGCGGGTGCAGGGGCAGGAATCCGTCTGCGGGGGCTTCGAGTACCTGATCACCTGCGTGGCCGACACGCCGCGCCTGCCGCTCAAGGAACTCATCGCGCTGCCGGCCGAACTGCAGATGGTGACCGACCGCGGCCAGTTGCGCAGCATCTGCGGCATCGTCGCCGAAGCGCGCGCCGGTGACCACGATGGCGGCCTGGCCGTCTACCAGCTGGTGCTGCGCGACGCCCTGGCCGTGATGGAAAAACGCGTCAACAGCCGGGTATTCCGTTACCAGAGCGAACTCGAGATCGTGCAGGTGCTGTTCGACGAATGGCGCCAGTCGAACAGCGTCATGGCCAGCGCCTTCGACTACGAGCTCGATCCGCTGTTCGACATGCGCCAGTATCCGCCGCGCGAACAGACCATGCAGTACAACGAATCCGACGCCGCTTTCGTGCGGCGGCTGCTCAAGCGGCGCGGCATCGCCTGGACCTTCCGCCCGGGACGCGCCCGCGCCAGCGTCGCCACCGGTGAACCCGAGGCGGACGACACCCCGGTCCACACCCTGGTGCTGTTCTCCGACCCGGCCTCGCTGCCGCGCAGCGCCGCAGGCAGCGTGCGCTACCACCGCGACGACGCCACCCTGGAACGCGATACCGTCGTCTCCTGGTGCGCCGCACGCCGCCTGCAGCCGGGCTCGATCACCCGCCACAGCTGGGACTACCGCAATCCCCTGGGCGTGCAGTTCATGACGACCACGGCCCGCAGCATGGCCGATCAGGGCCGCAGCGGCAACGCACTGGCGGCCAGCCTCGACGACTACCTGGTCGAGATGCCCCATGCCGGTAACGACGTCGAAGACCACTGGCGTCTCGGCCAGGTGCGCATGAACCGCCACGAGTTCGACACCAAGTGCTTCCATGGCGAAGGCAGCGTGCGCGACCTGTGCGCGGGCGAATACTTCACTTTGTCCGGCCACCCCGAGATCGACACCCACCCGGAAGCGGAGCGCGATTTCGTCGTCACGGCCGTGTGGATGGAAGCCGAGAACAACCTGCCGACTGAACTGTCGGCCCGCGTGCGGCGCCTGCTGGGGCACTTCAGTCCGGAACGCGCCATGCTGGCGCCCAACGAGCACCCCGTGGGTGGCGACGGCGTGCGTGTGCGGATGCGCTTTGACTGCGTGCGCCGCGGCATCCCGCTGGCACCAAGCTTCGACCCTCGCTTCGACCTGCCGCATCCGCAGCTGCAAAGCGCCATCGTGGTGGGCCCACCGGGCGAGGAAGTGCATTGCGACGCACTGGGCCGGGTGAAGATCCGTTTCCCGGGTATGCGTTCGGGCGACCACAAGCATGCGCACGGCGCCGGCGCTTCGGACACGCCCGCCGATTCCGCCTGGGTACGCGTGGCCTCGAACTGGGCCGGCAACGGCCCCGGCGCCAACCAGCAGTGCGGCACGCTGTCGCTGCCGCGTGTGGGCAGCGAAGTGCTGGTTGCCTTCCTGGGAGGCGACCCTGACCGGCCTGTGATCCTCTCGCAAGTCTTCAACCAGCGGGGCGAACCGCCCGCACTGGGCCTGCACGGCATGGACGCCGCCGGCGGTGGCCTGCCGGGCAACCGCTACCTGTCCGGCACCCGCACCCGCGAGATCGGCAGCCAGCGCGGCAACCAGCTGCGCTTCGACGATACACGCGGTGAAATCAGCGCCCAGCTGGCGAGCGACCATGGCGCCTCTCAGCTGAACCTCGGCTGGCTGACGCAACCGAAGGCGAATGGCGCGGCCGCGCCACGCGGGGAGGGCGCGGAACTGCGCAGCGACCGCAGTGTGGCGATACGCGGCAAGGAAGGGGTGTTGTTGACCGCCGAGGCGGCATCCGATGGCGCCGGATCGCACCTGGCGCGCGCAGGACTGCTCGGCCTGGCGGAACTGATGCAGAGCATCGCGGACGAGGTGAGCAAGCTGGCCGAGCAGCATACGGGCGACGAGGAAAGCACCCGCCAGCTCGGCGAGCTCACGCAGAAACTCAAATCCTGGGAGCATGGTTCGAACATCGCGCCGGACGCGCAAGGGGCCGAAGCCATCGTTGCCGTGACTGCGCCGGCAGGCATCGTGATGGCCAGCCAGGAAAGCGTCTCGGTCGGTTCCCAAAGCCAGCTGGACCTGGTCAGCGGGGCCGACGTGCGCGCCTCAAGTGGCCGCAATATCTTCCTGCGCGCGGCGCGCGGCATCAGTGCGTTCGCCCAGGCGCTGGGCATCAAGGTAGTCGCCGGCCGCGGCGACATCACGGTGGAGACCCACCAGGGCGCGGTCAAGATCAAGTCGTCCGGCCGCATCAGCCTGATCGCCGGCGAGGCGATCCACCTGGAAGCGCCCGCCGTGCGCATCGTCTCGCAGGGCGCGCAGACGGACTGGGTGAACGGGAAGATCACCGAGCAAAGCACGGGCGAGCATCTCATCAAGGCGGCCTCACACCTGCGTTCCGGACCGGGTGGGGGCGACCCGACCAAACTCGATTTTGCTGAAACCAAGCTGCGCAGCGACGAACGCCTCGTCCTGCGCCACCTGCAAACGCGCGAACCGATACCCCACCAACGTTACATCGCCCACCTGGACGACGGCAGGACCATCGCAGGGGAAAGCGACGAGCTCGGACGTACCTCCCTGATCCAGAGCGACGCCCTGGGTCCGGTGCGCTTCGAGCTTCTTCCTTAATTGTCGATCCTCTGGCCGGAGCCGTCATGGGTGAGTCCACCAGACCACTGCCGCCCCTGATTCCCCTGAAAAATGGCGGATGGGAAGTTAATTCCTTTCTATCGTCCGCGGAATATACGATCCGTGGGATGGGCCTTGTCCCTCCGAATCATATTGTTCCTGTCATTGTCGTACCGGGCATCATGGGAACAAATCTCAGGGCTAAACGCGCGCCGCGCCTGGGCAGGATTGCCGACGAAAGAAATCAGGCGGCCAAACCCGGGGCGCCGGTATGGCGTCCGCCGAATGGCGTGCAGGACGGACTGTATGCATCATTCGCATGGGGTAACGTGGATGCGTCATTCCGCCAAAAACTCTTTGATCCTGCCACCCTCGAGGTCGACGATGCAGGACCGATCCTCCTGCCGTCGTCCGATGACGGGTATGTCTTGAACGAGCAGGATGTCCGCAAACGCGGCTGGGGCGAAGTTCACGCGGACTCGTACGGACCGTTGCTGTACGCGCTGCAAAAGCGGCTGAATCAAACGTTTGAGTTCGATGAGCAAAGCAAAAAGCCTTCCGTCAGACAGCATTGGAAGGACGTGATCGCCTGTGATCCGAAGCGATGGGGGCTGCGCGAATTCTCGCCACTTACTGAATCAGATCTCAAGAAACACGCCAAGCACTACTTCCCGGTCTATTCGGTAGGGTACTGCTGGCTTCACGACTGTGAGGTGTCATCACGATTGCTCGAGCAGAAAGTCCTTGCGATTATCGAATCCTGGCGAACAGCGAACCGGCGTTGCGACAAAGTTATTCTCGTGACACATTCGATGGGCGGGCTGGTTGCAAGAGCATGCGCCAGACGTATTCCAAACCAGATCGCCGGCGTGATTCATGGTGTGATGCCAGCCCTCGGGGCGCCGGTTGCCTATCGGCGTATCGCGTGCGGCACGGAGACACGAAGCCCGAGCAATAGCCCCGGCGCGAACATTGAAGCGTCGAGGCTCGCTCAGATTATGGGAGAAACAGCTCAGAAGACAACGCCCGTGCTGGCGATTTCCCCTGGCGCGCTTGAAATGCTACCGAATCATCTTTACCCGCAACCTTGGCTACATGTCAGAGTCATGAAGTCCGTGGGAGCTGCACGGCCTGCGGGATACGGTACGCGAGATGATCGTGTTCGACAAACAGAGACGCCAGTTGACTATCTCCACCTGCCCAATGTGCGTGCGCCGAATCCATATGACCTCTACCGAGACTTTAAATCGTGGTTTCGGCTGATCGATCCTGACCTCGCGGATCCCAGCGGTAAGTTTCGTACCATTCCAGGTGGGATCGAGAAGGCAGTCAGGTCGGCTATCACAAGTGCCGAGAGCTTCCATCGTGAACTAGGCAATTACTACCATCCGAACACCTATGCTTTCTATGGGGACGACCACAGCAAGCTTTCATATGGCCAGGTTCGATGGGTAGCCCCCCAGGGCACGGGAGCTCCGGGGGCGCTTACACCAGGAAACCTTGCGGCAGCAAAATTCCTTGGATACACCAAAGGTGGACATAGGCGCATCCTTGTCGAAGAACAAGCAGAACTGCATTTCTCAGTAGACGCCCAGGATGCGCGGGGCGACGGGACTGTGTCATATCAATCCGGTGGTGGCCCAGCTGGAAAGGTCAAGCAATTGTTTGCGACACAGGGCTACGAACATCAGGAATCGTACAAGGATGAGGACATGCTCATGCTGACGCTACGCCTGATTGTGAAGATCGTCCAGGAGATCTCGTGAAGCTTTGGGCGCGAAGCAGGCTGGCCACCGTGCTAGCCGTGATCGCTCTCGCCGGGCTTGCGGCCACATTGGCTGTTGGCGAGGTACCGGACGGCCATGAGGTGGCGCGTCAGGGAAGAGATGAGGTAGCACGAATGACTCAGAAAATGAAAACCGTCTGTGTAGGCAGGTTTCTGATCGATATGCCGGAGGAAGCCGAAATCGAATTGCACGGCGCACGCGTCGATGGCTTCAACGTTTCTGCATTTACGGAAACAAGTGAAGAATTCCAGGAGCGTGTTTCACAACGAGAAGCGCAGCTCCGGGCGACACCTGACCGGCTAGGCGGCAACCGGAATCTCGAGGTTGAGAAGGGGATTGACTCCGAGAGTGGATTCTCCGGCAAGATGTTCGTGCATGGTCGCACTGTCACTGAAGGCACCGCAACCAATGGCTTGGATATCGAGCGGTATCGCTATGAGGGTGTCGCCGTGGAGGCACTCGTACACGCCAACGGCATCAGCATCGATCTGGCAGCGGACGACTATTATCCCGAGCGAGTAAGCAATCTCCCCCGACTCATTGAAAAATTGGCGCCGGTAGCGGATGGCGCACTTCCTTCCGAATCCGGGTTTTGTATTGGCCGCGCAAATTTCAAGGATCCGCTTACCGCCGACCAGGGTGAAGAAATTGTATTGGTCGCACGATTGCCCAGTCATCCCGATATCGAGTTCCTGCTTGTGCTCGCAGCTGGAATCAAGCCTGCCAGCCAAGGCCTTCTCGAAAGGAATTCTGAATCGAAGTCGCGAATGCCGTTGTCAATGAGATGGCGCTTTACGGAACTACGTGCCGCTCCAAGAGATATCAATGGACTAGCGGGTGAAGAGCTGGTGACTTGCGTTGTTGAAGACAATGATGCGAACGTCTACGGCTTCTGGTGGGAAGTGAATGGGACGCGCGACAATGTCCTTATTCCTCATTTGATGTTCAGAATGGACACGGGAAAGAGCGACGACGGCCCTGTGCCGTCGTCGCTTTCGGAAGAGGCAGCAATTGGTCTATGGGACAGAATTGTTTCCAGTATTCGCGTTCGCAACACGGTTCAATCACACCAGCCGGTGGTCGACGAAGCGGCTGTCCCGATCGGCACTCAGGCATGGGCAGGCAATCAGTGCCCTGAGAGCGGATGGTGGTTATGCGGTGACGGCGGCGATGGCGTCGCCGTGCTTGGTGGACAGCGACAGTACATACGGAAGGGCGAGCGAATGCCGCAAGCTTTGCTTCTCTTGCCGCAGACTTTGTGGGACAAGGTGCGTGGTCTACAACCGAGCGTGGAATCGAAGCACCCCACATCCTGGAAACTCGTCGATCACCGTGCACGAAAGCGCTCGGTACCGGCGGTTCCATTGGCACACGCAGCAGCTCCAGCTGGCGCGGAAGTCAGAGTTGCCACGTTGCGCGATGCAGGCGAGGCACAAGCGGCAGTTGGTAGCTATTCATCCACCGGACTTCCGTGTCCTGCCAGCGGTTGGTGGCGCTGCGAAGAGTCCCACGCGCTCGACGGGACGCGATGGTTTGCCCAGGGTAGCTTGTTGCCGCCAGCAACCTTCACGGTTGCCCCGAGCGTCTTTGGACGGTCCTCGAACGGACCAAAGGCGATCCAACGACGCAGTGCTTGGCGGCTTATGCGAATTGCTGATGCGCCGAACACAATCGACGGGAACAGCGAAGGCAAGATGCCCGGATATAGGCATATCCTGCCAACGGCACGACAGGCCTAGGGCTCACCATGACAACGTCCACGATCGGCAAGCGTGCGCTAGTTGAAGGTTGTGAAGCAAGGCGGCCCCATTCGAGAGCGTGCCAATGCACGAATCGGATTCAGCCAGGCGCGTGTCGATGGCATCAACATTGCAACATCTGTCGAGAGTTTGGATGAGTTTCACAGCCGGCTGATCGAACGGGAAAGCCAATTAAGGTCGCGCGGACCGACCTCGCGGAAACGAAAACCTGGAGCGGGTGAGAGCAGTCAAGGCACTCAGTGGCCTTGAGGGCAAAATGTTCGTACATGCCCGTAGCATTACCGAAGGCACACAAGGAAACGGGCTGGAAGTAGAGTGCTTTCGGTGAAGCAATGGGACTATGGAACGCGATTACCTCGAGTACTCGCGTGCGCCCGCTTCAGCCTCACGTTGGCAACCAGCGGGACACGTCTCCGAGACCAAAAAGTAGTCAAGTTTCAGCAGGTGCTAGTCGCATTGGACCGCACGTTCCTCCTGACTTATTCGGAATTCCATCAAGAGAGTGATCTCCATGCCGGGTCCAATGCGCCGAGTCCGATTCAAACTTCCCGCGGCCATGACCGGGATCATAGTTGCACTTGTTGCGCTCGGCCTCGCAGCCGGAGTGATTCACCTACGTGAGGTGCACGGTCAGGACAAGCGCTACATCTCCCGACTGACCAATGAGATGAGGGTTGTTTGCTTAGGCAGGTTTTTGATGAATGTGCCAAAAGATGCGAAAGTCGAGCTGTTTGGCATGCGTATTCACGGCTTCGATGTCGATGTGATTAATGAAACGCGGGACAGCTTTGATCAAAGTCTGGTGGCGCGCGAGAACGAAATCAAGGCGCAGGCGGACAAGTTTGGCGGAGACAGGAATTTGGAATCTGTCGAAGAAATAAAGGGGCCCCGAGGTTTGGTCGGAAAGTTGTTTGTACACAGCCGGAAAATCACTGAAGGGACTAGAGCTCGAGGACTGGAACTTGAACGCTACAGGAACGAGGGAATTGCGACAGAAGCCTGGATGCACGTGTCAGGAACCAGCTTCGTCTTGAGCGCCGACTATTACGATCCCGACCAAATTGACAATCTACCGCAGATCGCTTCCAAGTTGATACCCAACCAAAATAACGAACTGTTGGATCAGAGCGGATTCTGTATCGATCAAGCCTACTTTAGCGACCCCCTCAGTCCTGAGCAAGGTGAGCAACTATCGGTGGCGCTTGGACTGCCAGGGCAACCTGATGTCGAGATCATGCTGAATATGATCGCCGGCATCAAACGTGATCCGGATGGACTCTTCAAACGATCCCGCGATGCTAAAGCAGGCCTGTCGTTAAGCGACAAGCTTCGCCTGTCAACATTACGTGCCGCGCGGAGGGAGGTCGGTGGAGTTCCAGGCGAAGAAGTGATATGGCGCGCCAAAGAGAAGAACGGCGCAACGGTATATAGCTTCTGGTGGGAAGCTAACGGCTCTGAAGATAATGTTTTTCAGCCTCAGATTTCCTTCAGAATGAGCACAGGCAATGGGCCCAACGGTCCTGTTCCAAGTTCACTTTCGAAGACTACCGCACTTGCACTCTGGGACGCCATGTGTGCAAGCTTACGGCTCCGGCCTACCGCACCCAAGCCGACCGCAACGCACACCCGCGGCATACATGACAAGTGAATTAGGCGACAAGGGCCCACTCCGTGCCTCATGTCTGGCTTGGATGGCATGCCTTGCTTGATCCTTGCATTCCTGGCCGGCATCTGCTGGATTCAGACGCGAAGCGAGCTGCTATCATGGGCTGATATTCTCTGTTTGATGGCGGCCGCAGTGTTGCTCGCAGTACTGCGCCGTCAGGCCGCTTTGCTGTTGGCAGCGGCCCTATTTGGAGCCTCCTGGGCGTCCGTCTCGGCTCAGATGGCGCTTGCAGACGCTCTTCCTTACCGACAAGAAGGCGTCGACATCGCCATCATCGGCACCGTCGACAGCCTCCCTCATGCCTTCGAGGGCGGCACGCGCTTCAACTTCCGGGTCGAACGGGTTCTCACCCCCAAAGCGGCCGTTCCCAACCGAATTGCTCTATCGTGGTACGGACGGCAGGAAGCGCCGGTCGCCAGCACGCTGCCCGAACCCGGAGAACGCTGGCAACTCATCGTCCGCCTGCAGCGCCCCCACGGCAACGCCAACCCCCACGGTTTCGACTACGAAGCCTGGCTGCTCGCGCAAGGCATCCGCGCCACCGGCTACGTGCGTCCGGCCGGCGCGCGCAACGTGCGCCTCGACACCTTCGTCCCACGCCCCAGCCATGTGGTCGAACGCGCCCGTTCCGCCCTACGCCGCCACATCCTCCAGCAGCTCGATGGCAAACCCTATGCCGGCGTCATCGTGGCCCTGGTAATCGGCGACCAGCGCGGCATCGAGCAGTCCGACTGGGACGTCTTCAACCGTACCGGCATCAGCCACCTGGTCTCGATCTCGGGCCTGCACGTGACGATGGTGGCCGGCCTGGGCGCATGGGTCATGTCGGCCCTGTGGCGGCGCTCCTTCTTCGTGCAGGGCGCCGCGCTGCCGCTACGCCTGCCGGCGCAGAAGGCGGCGGCGATCACGGGCGCCGTGGTCGCTTTGCTCTACGTGCTGCTGGCCGGCTTCGGCGTACCGGCCCAGCGTACCTTCTACATGCTGGCGGCGGTCGCACTCGCGCTATGCAGCGGCCGGATCGTCACGCTGTCGCAGGTGCTTTGCCTTGCCCTCGGCGTGGTGGTGCTGCTCGACCCCTGGGCAGTGCTGGCGCCCGGCTTCTGGCTCTCTTTCGGGGCGGTGGCCGTGATCCTGTACGCGAACATGGGCCGGGTGCGCAGCGAGCGGGGATGGCGACGCACCCTCGCCATGGCGGCGCGCACGCAATATGCCGTCACCGTCGGCCTGGTGCCGCTCACGATGTTCCTGTTTTCCCAGGTGTCGCTGGTCAGCCCCCTCGCGAACGCGGTGGCCATTCCCGTCATCAGCCTGGTGGTCACGCCACTTGCGCTGCTTGGTGCGCTGCTGCCCGCGCCGCTGGCGGGTTGGGTGCTCGGGCTGGCGCATGGCGCCGTCGCGCTGCTGGCCGAGGGCCTGTCGTGGCTGTCCAGCGGTCCGCTGGCGATCTGGAACGCGCCCGCGCCGCAGGGCTGGATCTTCGCGCTGGCCCTGCTGGGCACCGGCTGGATGCTGGCGCCGCGCGGCTGGCCGCATCGCTGGGCGGGGCTGGCGGCGTGGCTGCCGATGCTGACCCAGCTCCCGACCGCGCCCGATGACGGCGCCTTCACGGTAACCGCCTTCGATGTGGGGCAGGGGATGGCCCTGCTGGTCGAGACCCACCGCCACCGCCTCCTGTACGACGCCGGGCCGCAGTACGCGCCGGGCCAGGACGCCGCCGGCCGCATCCTGCTGCCGTACCTGCGTGGGCGCGGCATCGTTCGGCTCGACGCCCTGCTGGTCTCGCACAGCGACCTCGATCACGCGGGCGGCGCGCAGACCATGCTGAAGGGGAGCACAGTGGCGCAGGTCTACTCCTCGCTGCCGGGCCGGCATCCGGTCGTGACAGGCGCAGCGAAGCACACGCGTTGCGAAGCGGGCCACGGCTGGACCTGGGACGGCGTGCGCTTCGAGATGCTGGGGCCGAGGCCGGACAGCTACCTGGATCCCGGCCTGAAGGCGAATGCGCGCAGCTGTGTGCTGCGTGTGAGCGGGAAGGGCGGCACGATCCTGCTGGCGGCCGACATCGAGGCCGCGCAGGAGGCGCAGCTCCTGCAGAGCGTGCCGGAACGGCTTCGCGCCGACGTGCTGCTCGTGCCCCACCATGGCAGCGGCACCTCGTCGACGGCCGCCTTCCTGGCCGCCGTGAAGCCCGCGGTCGGCATCTTCCAGGTGGGCCACCGCAATCGCTATCGCCACCCGAAGAAAGAGATCTACGCGCGCTACGGTGAACTGGGCGTGCACCGCATCCGAACCGACCGGTCCGGGGCGGTCACGCTCGGCTTCGGCGACACGCTCTCCATCACCGAGTACCGGGCGCAGCGCCGCCGCTACTGGTACGCGCCCTGAGGCGCTCGTCGACCCTGCAGGGGCAGGGTGATGGTCACCTGCAGGCCGCCGCCGTCGCGGTTGGCGGCGTGGATGGCGCCGCCGTGGGCCAGCACCACGCGCTGCGCGATCGGCAGGCCCAGGCCATGGCCGTCGACGGTGGCTTGCGCGGCCGGTGCGCGGAAGAAGGGATCGAAGATCGCCGCCATGTCGCAGGGCGCGATGCCGGGCCCGCGGTCCAGTACCTCGATCCTGGCCTGCGTCCCTTCGCTGTGCAGGAGCACCTGGACGACGCCGCCGGCGCCGCCGTGGCGGATCGCATTGCGCACCACGTTCTCGAGCGCGCTCCACAGCAGGTCGGGGTCACCCTGGACGATGATGGCCCCTGGCGCCTCGACGCTGAGCCGTGGCGCGCCCGGGCCGGCCTCGAAGCGGGCATCGGCCACGATCTCGTCGGCGAGTTCGGTGAGGTCGATCTGCTCGCGGCGCGTGAAGTCGGGTGGCGCTTCCAGGCGCGACAGGGTCAGGAGGCCGCCGACCAGTTTGTCCATGCGCATGCTCTCGCGCTCGATGCGGTCGAGCGAGGAGCCGATTCTATCCGGCTGCTGGTGCGCCAGGCCGACCGCCGCCTGCAGCCGCGCCAGCGGGGAGCGCAGCTCGTGCGAGACGTCGTGCAGCAGGCGGCGCTGGCCGTCCATCAGGGCGCGCAGCTGGGCGCTCATGCGGTCGAAGTCGCGTCCCAGGTCGCTCAGCTCGTCGCCGGCGCGCGCGCCGCCGGCGAAGCGGGGCGCCAGGTCGCCGCCGGAGGCGGCCTCGAAGGCGCTGCGCAGCGCGCGGATCGGGCGCGAGAAGTACCAGGCCAGCAGGGCCGCGAACAGCAGGCTTGCCAGGGTGGCGGCTACGATGCCTGCGATCTGCCCGATGCGGCGGTTGAAGCCGGGGCCGCCGTGGCTGGGTGGCGGCCCGCTGGCGGCCTCGATGCGCGGCGGCGGCGCGCCGCGGTAGACGCGCTGCACGAAGGCGAGATAGCGCTCGCCGTCC
This sequence comes from Massilia agri, assembly GCF_024753255.1. Classification (GTDB taxonomy): domain Bacteria; phylum Pseudomonadota; class Gammaproteobacteria; order Burkholderiales; family Burkholderiaceae_D; genus Telluria; species Telluria agri. The sequence continues at coordinate 47,132 of NZ_JANUHA010000023.1, read as the reverse complement.
GGGCCGGTGATGCGGCGGATGCCGCGCGGGACTGCGCCGCTGGCGAGCTGGCGGTCGACTTCGGCCAGCAGCTCGGGCGGCACGGTGCGTCCCAGCAGTTCGTGGCGCCTGGCGTCGAGCACGAAGACCTGGGGCCGCTGCATCTCGCCCAGCATGCCGCGCAGGGCTGCGAGGCCGCCGTGCTTCAGGGTGGCGCTGGCGGCGTCGAGGGCGATCCAGGCGGGCGGGCCGGTATCGAGTTCGGCGGCGCGGCGGCTGGCCTGGTCGCGCAGCCAGAAGGCGCCGATCACGCCGATGGTCGCGGCCAGCTGGGCCAGCAGGATGCAAAGGAAGAACTTCCAGAACAGGCGACCCATATCATTCCCGGATCAGCTGGTAGCCCTGGCGGTAGATCGTCTGCAGGCAGGAGCGGCCGTCCGCGAGGGGGCCGAGCTTGTGGCGCAGGCTGCTCAGGTGCACGTCGATATTGCGGTCGAAGCGGGCCAGGGGCCGGCCCAGGCCCTGTTCCGACAGCTCGTTCTTGCTCACCGGCCGCCCCGCATTGCGCGCGAGGACTTCGAGCAGGTTGAACTCGGTGCTGGTCAGCTCGACCGGCGCGCCGTCCCAGGTGACGCGGCGCTGTTCCGGATACATGGTGAGCTTGCCGACGGTGAGCACGGCGCCGTTCGCAGATTCGGGCGCCGCCTGCGTGCGGCGCAGGATGGCGCGCACGCGCGCGGTCAGCTCGCGCGGGGTGCAGGGCTTGGCGACGTAGTCGTCGGCGCCCAGTTCCAGGCCGAGGATGCGGTCGGCGTCGTCGCCGCGCGCGGTCAGCATCAGGACCGGAATGCGGCTGCCCGCGCGGATCAGGCGCAGGGCGTCGATGCCGTTCGTCCCGGGCATCATGACGTCGAGGATGGCGATCGCATAGTCGCCGCTCAGGGCGGCGCGGGCGCCCTCCTGGCCATTGTGGACGCAGGTGACGGCGAAGCCCTCCTGCGCGAGGTATTCGGCAAACATTGTGACGAGCTCGACGTCGTCATCGATCAGCAGTACGTGGTTCATGGGAAGCAGGATAGCAAAACGGCCGTGCCAGATTGTTGTACATGAGTAAGATTTACCCGGTTTTACACCGGATTTACAGCGTTTAACGCAGCGTAAAACCACAATGCGTGCTCCGAAACACCCGAAGGACACGACCATGAATGCACTTCTTCCCCGCATCGCCGCCATCCTCGGCGGCGCCTGCCTCGCCGGCGCCCTGCACGCCCCGACCGCGCTCGCCCAGTCGATGCCGCCCGACCTCGAGCGGGCGGACGCCCGCGGTGGCCCCGACCGTGGGCCCGGGCATGGGCCGCGCGGACCCGGCCGCGGCGCGCACCCGCTCCTCGCGGGCATCGAGCTGAGCGACGCCCAGCAGGACAGGCTGTTCGCCATCATGCACGAAGCCGCACCGAAGCGGCGCGAGCACGACAAGGCGCAGCGCAAGGCCTTCGAGGCATTGCGGGCGGCGTCCAGTGCGGACAGGTTCGACGACGCCAGGGCGGCCGCGGCAGCCCAGGCGTTCGGCGCGGCCGTCGCCGCCGGGGAACTGCTGCGCGTACGCACCGATGCGCAAGTCATGGCCTTGCTGACCCCGCAGCAGCGCGAACAGCTGCGCAGCGAGCGCCCGGTGCGCGGACCGCGTCAATAAGGAGTCCGCCATGGCACACGATCACACCACCCTGGCCGACGACCTGGCCACGATGTTGAAAAGTGCGGCGAGCCGCCGCCAGTCGCTGCGTTGGCTGCTGGCCGGCGCCGCGGCGGTTCCGCTTGCAGGCTGCGGCGCAGGAGGCGGCGACTCCACCAGCACCACGTCCTCCTCGACGAGTACCGGCAGCACCGGCAGCACTGGCAGCACTGGCAGCACCACGACCGCAGCCTGCTCGGTCATCCCCGAGGAAACCGGCGGTCCGTATCCCGGCGACGGCAGCAATCGCAATGCCAACGGCGTGGCCAATGCGCTGGTCCTGTCCGGCATCGTGCGCAGCGACATCCGCGCCAGCGTGGCCGGCGCCACGGGCGTCGCGCAAGGCATCCCGCTGACGATCCGCCTGCAGCTCGTGAACGTGGGCGCGAACTGCGCGGCGGCCACTGGCGCCGCGGTCTACCTGTGGCACTGTACCCGCGAGGGCGGCTATTCGATGTACTCGAACGGCATCGTCAACGAGAACTACCTGCGCGGGGTGCAGGAAGCGGACAGCCAGGGCGTGGTCACCTTCCAGACCATCTTCCCGGGCTGCTACGATGGCCGCATGCCGCACGTGCACTTCGAGGTCTACCCGACGCTCGCGAAGGCCAGCAGCGCATCCAACCGCGTCAAGACCTCGCAGTTCACCTTCCCCTTGACGACGATGAACGAAGCCTATGCGAGCAGCGGCTATTCGGCGAGCGTGAGCAACCTGGCGCGCATCAGCTTCGCCACGGACAACGTGTTCAGCGACGGCACGGCCCTGCAGATGGCGAGCGTATCAGGCAATGCCACGCAGGGCTACGTGGCGACCCTCACTGTAGGCGTTTCCCTCTAAACCCCGTTCGCGCCCAGGTTTCTTTCATTACAATGGAACGCTGTTGTCAACGAAGCCTGATGCGCGATGAGCAAACCGCTGCTGCATTTCTCCCACGGGAACAGCTACCCGGCCGGCACCTACAGCCGGCTGTTCCAGGCCCTCGGCACGCACTACGAGGTGCGCGCCCACGATATGTACGGCCACGATCCGCGCTTCCCCGTGGGCGACGGCTGGCACGGCCTGGTCGAGGAACTGATCCACCACCTCGAGCAGTACGACAAGCCGCCGATCCTGGTCGGTCATTCGCTGGGCGGCATGCTGAGCATGATGGCGGCCAAGCAGCGCCCGGAGCTGGCCCGCGCCGTCGTGATGCTCGATTCCCCCGTGGTCGCGGGCTGGCGCGCGTTCGCATGGCGCTTCGTGAAAGCGCGCGGGCTCGGCTCGCGCTTCTCGCCGGCGAAGTTCTCCGAACGCCGCCGCAACGTGTGGCCGGACAGGGCAAGCGCGTACCAGCACTTCATCTCGAAACCGATGTTCCAGGCCTGGGCGCCGGGCGCCCTGGACGACTACCTCGACCATGGATTGAAACCGCATCCGGAAGGCGTGCAGCTGCGCTTCGACCGCGCCGTCGAGACCAGCATCTACAACACGCTGCCGCACCACATGGGCGCCATCATCCGCGAGCCTTACCCGCTGCCGATCGGTTTCATCGCCGGCACGACGTCGGAAGAACTGCGCCAGGCCGGGCTGGACGCAACCCGCAAGCTGGTGGGCGAGAACCTGGTCATGATCGAGGGCGGACACCTGTATCCGCTCGAGAAGCCGGAAGCCACCGCGAAGCTCACCCACGACATGATTCAAAAGCTCCTGCCATCGAAGGTGCTTGATACCGTCATTTAGCGTAAAATCGCGGGATTGATTTCTTGGAATTTCGACAATGGCTATCAAGAGCGACAAATGGATCCGCCGCATGGCGGAACAAACCGGCATGATCGAACCCTTCGAACCGCGCCAGGTGCGCGAGTCCGACGGCCGCAAGATCATCTCCTTCGGCACCTCCTCGTACGGCTACGACATCCGCTGCGCCGACGAATTCAAGGTGTTCACGAACATCAACAGCACCATCGTCGACCCGAAGAATTTCGATTCCAATTCCTTTGTGGACGTGAAGAGCGACGTGTGCATCATCCCGCCGAATTCCTTCGCGCTGGCCCGCACCATCGAGTACTTCCGCATCCCGCGTAACGTCCTGACCGTCTGCCTCGGCAAATCGACCTATGCGCGCTGCGGCATCATCGTCAACGTCACCCCCTTCGAGCCGGAGTGGGAAGGCTATGTGACCCTGGAGTTCTCGAACACCACGCCGCTGCCCGCCAAGATCTACGCGGGCGAAGGCTGCGCCCAGGTGCTGTTCTTCGAATCCGACGAAGTCTGCGAGACCTCGTACAAGGACCGCGGCGGCAAGTACCAGGGCCAGCACGGCGTCACCCTGCCGAAAACCTGATACAATTTTTGGCAGTATTTGCCTAAAAGTGAATCATGTCCGCATGCTGCAGCGGCGGCTGCTCGTCCGATAAGCCGCCTGTCGACCCCGCATACCGGCGCATCCTCTGGATCGCGCTGTGGGTCAACTTTCTCATGTTCGGCGTCGAGATCGTCGGCGGCTGGGCGGCCGGTTCCGTCTCGCTGCTGGCCGATGCCGTCGATTTTTTCGGCGACGCCGCCAACTACGGCATCTCCCTGTTCGTGCTCGGCCTGGCGCCGGTGTGGCGCTCGCGCACGGCGCTCGTCAAGGGCGCGACCATGGGCGGCTACGGCGTCTTCGTGCTCGCGAGCGCCCTCTGGCACCTGCACAGCGGCACCGTGCCGCAAGCACACACGATGGGCTGGATCGGCTTCGCCGCGCTGGCCGCCAACTGCCTCGTCGCCGCGCTGCTGTTCGCCTATCGCAACGGCGACGCGAACATGCGTTCCGTATGGCTGTGCACCCGCAACGATGCGATCGGCAACGTCGCCGTGATGCTGGCCGCCTTCGGCGTGTTCCAGACGGGCAGCGGCCTGCCCGACCTCTTGGTGGCCACCGTCATGGGCCTGCTCGGCCTGTCGGCGGCGCGCACCGTCATCCTCCAGGCGCGCGGCGAGATGCGCGGCACGACCACGGCCACGGTCACGATGGAGCTCAAGCGCCGCTGAGGTGGCCCAGCTTGTCGGGATTGCGGGTCACGTAGATCGCCACGATCTTGCCGCCGTCGATCTCCAGCGCCATGGCCTGCGGCAGGGCGTCGTTTTCCATCGTGATGCGGCCCGGGAGCCCGTCGATGCGGGTTTCAACCAGCACCTCGACCTTGTCCCAACCGACTTTCCCGATCAAGGCGCCCAGCAGGCGCGCCACCTTGTCGAGACCGTAGATCGGATTGACGGTCGCATTGCGCTTGCCGCCGCCGTCGCCGTAGAACACCACGTTGTCGGCCAACAGCTGCTTGAGCTGCCCCAGGTCGCCGTTGCGGGTGGCGGCGAAGAAGGCGCCGGCGATGCGGTCCTGTTCCTCGCGCGGCACCGGGAAGCGCGGACGCGCATCCTGCACGTGGCTGCGCGCACGGCTGGCCAGCTGGCGCGCAGCCGCGCTCTCGCGGCCGATGGCTTCGCCCACCTCCTTGAAATCCAGCTCGAACACATCGTGCAGCAGGAAGGCGGCGCGTTCCAATGGCGACAGGCGCTCCATCGCCAGCATCAGGGGCAGGGTGATGTCGTCGCCCTCGTCCTCGGGGTCGATGAAGGGCTCGGGCAGCCAGGGGCCGATATAGGTTTCGCGCTTGACGCGGCTGGACTTCAGCACGTCCAGGCACAGGCGGGTGACGGTGCGCACCAGCCAGGCCTCGGGTTCCACGATGGGTTCGCGGTCGCCGGCATGCCAGCGCAGCCAGGCGTCCTGCACGACGTCCTCGGCTTCGGCGACGGAGCCGAGCATGCGGTAGGCGATGCGCTGCAGGCGCGGGCGGCGGGCGGTGAAGTAGGCGGTAGGGTCCATGGCCCGATAGCTTAGCGCATTGGCGCGCGCCGCGCTTCAGGCCGAAGGAGGATGAAAAAGGGCCCCCGCAGGGGCCCTCGTTCGCAGCGGCGCCGCGCTTACGCGTCCTGCTTCACGCAGTCCACGAAGTACCCGCGCTTGCCATCGACTTCACGCTTGACCAGCCCGTGCACGTCGGTCTCGAAGCCCGGGAAGCGCTCGTTGAAGTCGCGAGCGAAGCGCAGGTAGTCGACGATGGTCTTGTTGAAGCGCTCGCCCGGGATCAGGAGCGGAATGCCCGGCGGGTAAGGCGTCAGCAGGATCGCGGTGATGCGGCCTTCCAGCTCGTCGATGGCAACGCGCTCGATCTGGCGGTGCGCCATCTTCGCAAACGCATCGGACGGCTTCATGGCCGGGACCATGTCCGACAGGTACATCTCGGTGGTCAGGCGCGCCACGTCGTACTGCTTGTAGAAGCCGTGGATCTCGGTGCACAGGTCGCGCAGGCCGCGGTTCTCGTAGCGCGGGTTGGCCGCGGCGAACTGCGGCATCACGCGCCACATCTGGGCGTTGCGGTCGTAGTCGTCCTTGAACTGCTGCAGCGCCGTCACCAGGGTGTTCCAGCGACCCTTGGTGATGCCGATCGTGAACATGATGAAGAAGGAGTACAGGCCGCACTTCTCGATGATCACGCCATGCTCGGCGAGGTACTTGGTCACGATCGACGCCGGGATGCCGGTATCGCCGAACTGGCCGTCCAGCGACAGGCCCGGGGTCACGATGGTCGACTTGATCGGGTCCAGCATGTTGAAGCCCGGCGCGAGTTTACCGAAGCCGTGCCAGTCGTCCTCGGCGTGGATCATCCAGTCTTCCTGGCCGCCGATGCCTTCCTCGGACTGCACGTCCGGGCCCCAGACCTTGAACCACCAGTCGTCGCCGTATTCGGCGTCGACCTTCTTCATGGCGCGGCGGAAGTCCAGCGCTTCCAGGATCGATTCTTCCACCAGGGCGGTGCCGCCCGGCGCTTCCATCATGGCCGCCGCGACGTCGCAGGACGCGATGATCGAGTACTGGGGCGAGGTCGAGGTGTGCATCAGGTAGGCCTCGTTGAAGGCATCCTGGTCGAGCTTCACGGTTTCCGACTCGCGCACCAGCACCTGCGAAGCCTGCGACAGGCCGGCCAGCAATTTATGGGTCGACTGGGTCGAGAAGATCATCGATTGCTTGGCGCGCGGGCGGTTCTCGCCGATCGCGTGCATGTTCTTGTAGAAGCTGTGGAAGGCGGCGTGCGGCAACCAGGCTTCGTCGAAGTGCAGGGTGTCGATCTTCCCGTCCAGCATTTCGCGCAGGGTCTCGACGTTGTACACCACGCCGTCGTAGGTCGACTGGGTGATGGTGAGGATGCGCGGCTTCTTGTTCACGGCGTCGCGCGCGAACGGGTTCGCCTCGATCTTGCGGGCGATCGACTCGGGGGTGAACTCTTCCAGCGGGATCGGGCCGATGATGCCCAGGTTGTTCCGGGTCGGCATCAGGAACACGGGGATGGCGCCGCACATGATGATCGAGTGCAGGATCGACTTGTGGCAGTTACGGTCCACGACCACGATGTCGCCCGGCGCGACCGTGGAGTGCCAGACCATCTTGTTCGAGGTCGAGGTGCCGTTGGTCACGAAGTAGCAGTGGTCTGCGTTGTAGATGCGCGCGGCATTGCGCTCGGACTTGGCGACCGGTCCGGTGTGGTCGAGCAGCTGGCCGAGTTCCTCGACCGCGTTGCAGACGTCGGCGCGCAGCATGTTCTCGCCAAAGAACTGGTGGAACATCTGGCCGATCGGGCTCTTCAAAAAGGCGACGCCGCCCGAGTGGCCCGGGCAGTGCCAGGAATAGGAGCCGTCGTAGGCGTAGTTGACGAGGGCGCGGAAGAAGGGCGGCGCCAGCGAATCCAGGTAGGCCTTGGCTTCGCGGATGATGTGGCGCGCGACGAATTCCGGGGTGTCCTCGAACATGTGGATGAAGCCGTGCAGCTCCTTCAAGATGTCGTTCGGGATGTGGCGGCTGGTGCGGGTCTCGCCGTAGATGTAGATCGGGATGTCCGCGTTCTTGTGGCGGATCTCCTGCACGAAGGCGCGCAGGCCGGTGAGGGCGAAGTCCGTCTCCTCCTGCGAGCCGCCGCCGAATTCCTCGTCGTCGATCGACAGGACGAAGGCGGAAGCGCGCGACTGCTGCTGGGCGAACTGGGACAGGTCGCCGTAGCTGGTCAGGCCGAGCACCTCCATGCCTTCCTGCTCCATCGCGGCCGCGAGTGCGCGAATGCCGAGACCGGAGGTGTTCTCGGAACGGAAGTCCTCGTCAATGATGACGATGGGGAAACGAAATTTCATGGACAGCTCCAAAGCGAAGCGCCGTGGAAGCGGCGACCCTGTTCAGGATCGTCCGCCGGCCACGGCACCGGAAAAAAGAGGAAACGGATTTTCGCAGAAATTACGCGCGCCGGTGCAATTTTTTTTACAAGCTCTTTTATAAGAGTAAGCACTTCGGGCGCGCAGGGGCGCACACCTGCGCTCACCCCTGATTGCCCAGGCGCCGCCCGACGCGGCGGAAGGCCTCGGTGAGCAGCGCCGCGCCGAGGGCAGCGGCCAGCGGCCCCGCCGTGAAGGGCAGCGGATCGGCCTGGAGCGCGGCAAACATGGCCAGGGTGAGGCCGAAGGCGGCCACGGCGCTGGTCAGCACGAGCAGCCAGGTGCGGCGCGACAGCAGCGAGATCGCCGCCAGCGAGATCGCGACCTGCTGGGCCACCGAGGCGGCCGACCACTGGCGGTGGCGGTGCAGTTCCTGCTCGGACAGGCGGTTCCAGTCGTTGGACGAGGCCTCGAAGCGCTCGGCTTCCTTGCGGATGCCTTCCTTCTCGAGGCCGTAGCGGCGGATCTGTTCGCGGTAGTGGCCCTGGTCGACGCCCGGCAGGCTTGCCGCCAGTTCGGCCAGGTTCTGGCGGCTGGACTTGGCCTGGTAGTGGGCCCACGCATTGGCCGCGCTGGTCTTGTCGATCGCCGCATTGCTCTTGTAGAGGGCGGCATTGTTGTGCGAGGCGCTGCCGATGAAGCCGAACATGGTGCCGAGCGTGGCGAGGATGGCGATCAGGACCGCCACCTTGCCCGCGAAGCCGTCGCCGCCCCGGGTGCCGGGCGTGCGCACTGCATGCACCGCCATGCTAGCCGCGCTCCCTGCGCTCATAGGTCACGAAGGCATATCCGACCGCTTCGCCTTCCGGGGCATGGGTCTCGCGCGCGGTTTCCACCCACATGGCCGGGTCGATCGGCGGGAAGAAGGTGTCGCAGCGGAAGACGTGGTCGATCTCGGTGACGATCATGCGCGTGGCCACGCCCATCGCCTCCGCGAACACCTGGGCGCCGCCGATGATGCTGGCCGGCTCGCCCTGCAGCAATGCGATGGCTGCCTCGAGCGAAGCCGCCACTTCGACGCCCGGATGCGACCACTCAGGGTTGCGGGTAATCACGATATTGCGGCGGCCCGGCAGGGGGCGGCCGATCGAATCGAAGGTCTTGCGTCCCATCACGATGGGTTTGCCCAGGGTGACGCGCTTGAAGTGGGCGAGGTCTGCGGGCAGGTGCCAGGGCAGCTGGTTGTCGACGCCGATGCCGCGCTGGGCGTCGATCGCCACCACGAGGGTCAGGTCAATGGGCATCGTAGTCACGGTATGCGCCTTGTAAATACGGGGTTCGAATGTTGTCGCTTCGGAAGCGCCATGTCAAGGCCGGTCGGGCCGATCAAACGGCGACCGGCGCCTTGATGCCCGGGTGCGGGTCGTAGCCCTCGACCTCGAAATCCTCGAAGCGGTAGTCGAACAGCGAGTCGGGCTTCCTCTTGATGACGAGGCGCGGCAGTTCCCTGGTCTCGCGCGAGAGCTGCAGGTCGACCTGCTCCAGGTGGTTGCTGTACAGGTGGCAGTCGCCGCCGGTCCAGATGAAGTCGCCGACTTCGAGGCCCGCCTGCTGCGCCATCATGTGGGTCAGGATCGCGTAGGAGGCGATATTGAAGGGCACGCCCAGGAAGATGTCGGCGCTGCGCTGGTAGAGCTGGCAGGAGAGCTTGCCGTCGGCCACGTAGAATTGGAAGAAAGCGTGGCAGGGCGGCAGCTTCATGTTCGGCACGTCGGCCACGTTCCAGGCCGAGACGATCATGCGGCGCGAATCCGGCGTGTTGCGGATCTGGTCCAGCACCTGGCTGATCTGGTCGATATGGCCGCCATCCGGCTTGGGCCAGCTGCGCCACTGGTAGCCGTAGATCGGCCCCAGGTTGCCGTTCTCGTCCGCCCATTCGTCCCAGATGGTGACGCCGTTTTCCTTGAGGTAGGCGATGTTCGTCGAGCCCTGCAGGAACCAGATCAGTTCGTGGATGATCGACTTCAGGTGGACTTTCTTCGTCGTCAGCAGCGGGAAGCCCTGCTGCAGGTCGAAGCGCATCTGGTAGCCGAAGACCGACAGGGTGCCGGTGCCGGTGCGGTCGGTCTTGACCGCGCCATGCTCTTTCACATGGCGCATGAATTCGAGATATTGGCGCATTGCTTTGGCTGATGAGGATAGCCCGCCATTGTAACGTAGACCGAAGGACAAGTTTGAATCGGCGATAATGGGCATCCGTTTTCTGCAGAGGAGTCAGGCGGTGCACAAGTGGAGACGTTCGGCACGTTCGGGTGCGGCCATGCTGGCGCTCTCCTTGGCGTGCGCGCCCGGCATCGCCGGCGAGGAACCCCCCACATGGATGCGGGTCATGGCCGACATCGCGCTGCTGCCCGATCCACTGGAGGCGCAGGCGATCGGCCGGATCCCCGGAGCGCCGCGCATGCCGGCGCCACGCTGCGTCCTCGAAGGGTACGGGAATCCGCCGGTCCGGAAGTGCTGGAGCCAGGCGCGCGTGGCATCCCCCATGTTCGCGCGGGCGACACTGGATTTCGCCCGTGCGCAGACCGGCGCCGGCCCCGCCTTGTACGGCACCCTGGAGGCAAGGCTGGCGCCGCTGCCCTGTACCACGCTCGCCCAGGCCGAACGGGTGTTCGAGCGGCCATTTCATGCGCTGCCGGCCGGCGAGCCATTGGCAGGAGCGAAGCCGGTGGCTGGAACGCGCCACCAGGCCCGCCTGTTCGGCGCCGGGATGCAGCCGCTTGGCCTTCTGCTCGATACGGTCGCGGGATGCATTACCCGAGCGACGCTGGCCCGGCCGCCTTGACGGGCACGCGCACGGGCCGCCGCCTCGCCATCGATTCCTCATTTCCCGCGAGCGACTCGCCCAGGAAGCGGCGCAGGGTGAGCGTGCTGTCGCGCAGGCGCTTGCCGCGCACGAAGTCGAGCACCTCGTGGAACCAGACCCGCCGTCCCATGCGGGTGTACCAGCGCATGCCGTGGCGCACGTGGCGGTCCTTGCCGAACAGGACGCGCAGCAAGGCGCGCGGCCGCAACTGCATGATCACCTCGATCGACTTGACCCACATGAAGATGCGCCAGGGCGGCACGCGCGCGGTCGCCAGCACCTGGTGCTTGTAGTCCCAGCGGCGGGTGTCGGTCTCGATCACACGGCGCTCGGCCACCGTTTCGAAGAAGGGCGTCCAGCGGTGCGGCGTCACGTAGAGCATCTGGATCTGGTCCGGGTCGTAGCGCAGCAGGTGGCGCAGCGAGCGCCAGTAGTCGGCATCCGTCTCCTCCTCGAAGCCGACGACGTAGGTCGCCATCGAGAGGATGCCGTGCCGGCGCAGCAGTTGAATGGCCTGCTGGTCCTCGCTCGCCGTGGCGCCCCTTTTTGATGGTGCGCAGCATCGCCTCGTCGTAGCTTTCGATCCCGAGCAGGAAGCGCACCACGCCGGCCTGCTTGTACAGGTGCAGGATGTCGGCGTCGCGCACGATGTCGCCGGCGCGGGTGGAGCCGACCAGGGTCAGATTTACGTCTTCCGCGATCAGGGCCTCGAGGAAGGCCTTCCACGCCTTGCGCGAGCCGGTCGGCAGCTCGTCGGCGAAGTTGATGAGTTCAACCCCATGCTCGCGGTGCAGGCGCGCCAGCTCTTTGGCGAACTTCACCGGGTCGCGGTGGCGCCACTGGGTCCAGAAGCCGCGCTGGCCGCAGTAGCTGCACAGGTAGGGACAGCCGCGCGAGAACTGGACCACCACGGCCCGCATGCCGCCCCAGTAGGAGTAGCGCGCGTGGTCGATCAGCTCCCAGCCGATGCGGTAGTCGTCCAGAATGCGGATCATCTCGGCCGGCGCGGTGCCGACGGGCAGGCCGTCCACGCGCAGGGCGATTCCGTTCACCGCCGCCGGGTCGGCGCCCGCGCTCAGGGCCTCGACGAGCTGCGTGGTGGTGCGCTCGCCTTCGCCGCGCACGATGTAGTCGATCTGCGGGTGCGCGCGCAGCACCTCGTCCCAGTGGTAAGTCGGGTAGACGCCGCCGTACACGATGGTGATCGCCGGATTCGATTGCTTCAGCCCGGCTGCGATGCGCACGATGGTCTCGTGCGCGGAACTCGAACCCGAGTGCCCCAGCATCACGATGTCGGGCATGGCAGCGATTGCCTGCTTGATGATCTCGTCCAGCGTCATCGGTCCGAACTCGGCGTCGAGCAGGGTGACGTGGTGGCCCGCGTCGATCAGCGGCCCGCCCACGCTCAGCAGGCCGAGTGGCGGCAACTGCTCGCGCGGGATGCGGCTGCCGATGGCGGTGTGGGGCGGATTGAGGAGGAGGATGCGCTTGCGGGGAGACTGCATGGACGAAGGAAGCTATTGAAGCGGACGACTGGCAGTGTATGCCAGCGCCGGCCCATGAAAACTACCGGATTGTCACTGCCGTGCCAGGGCGTCGGCGAAGAGGCCGAGCGCGGTGCGCAGCTGTTCGTCCGGCATGGCGAGCAGGTTGTCGCCCACGTACAGCTCGAAGGAACTGGTGCCCGGCAGCACGCCGCTCGCGATGCGGTTGAACATCCAGATCCCGTGCCGTTCGGCGAGCGCGCGCCGGATCTCCAGCGCCCGTTCGGGCGATACGGACAGGTGCAGGTGCAGCATGTTCGCCTGCGGGGCTGCGGGATTGCGCCTGATCCCGGGATGTGCGCCCAGCGCCTCGTGCAGGAAATGCGTGCGGCCCAGGTAGTCCGGCATCGCCGCCAGGCGCTCGTCGAACTGCATGGCGGCTGCAACCACATAGGGGGAGCGGTGGATCACATTGCCGCCCTGGCGCCGGAACCATTCCGCCGCGCGCTCCACGAATTCTCGCGAGCCGGCCAGCATGGCGCCGCCCAGGCCGCCCACGCCCTTGTACAGCGAGACGTAGGCCGAATCGAAGCCGCTCGCCACTTCATGCAGCGGCTTGCCGTAGCCGCATGCCGCTTCCCACAGCCGCGCGCCGTCCATGTGCAGGTGGGCGCCGCGCGCGCGCACGTGGTCCTTGATCGCGTGCAGTTCCTCCCAGCTTGACAACTGGCCGCCGATCTCGCGCAGCGGCAGTTCCATGCCGACGGCGCCCAGGCGGTCGGGGATGGCGGCCAGGTCGGCGACCTGCCAGGGACGATGGCGGTCGCCCGCCTGCAGGGCCTTGAAGTGGCCGAGCAACTGGTAGTTCGAGCGTTCGTGGACGAAGATGTGGGAGGTCGGGTGCAGGGCCACCAGGTCGCGGCCGCGGTCCTGGCAGGCCAGGCGCAGGGCGGTGACCTGGGCCATGGTGCCGCTGATGCAGAACACCGCGGCCTCGAAGCCGAGCAGGCGCGCGATCTTCGCTTCGAATTCCTGGATCAGGGAACCGGCGCCGTACATATCGTGCTCGACCCCGTTCGCCTCGCACCACGCCGCCATCGCCGCATACATCTCGGCGGGAGATCGGGCCCGGTGGCCGGGGAAGACGGTGTGGCAGCGGCGTTGCAGTTCCTGGTCAGTCATGGCGGGCTCCTGTTGAAGCCCGCCACTGTACACCGAAGCGCTGGCTGGCCGGAAGATCAGGCGGGAAGAGCCAGGCGGCGCGCCGGCGCCTGCAGGGCCTGGGTGTCGTTCTCGTCGAGGCGGAACAGGCGTACCGCGCGCGCCAGTTCGGCGGCCTGGTCCTGCAGGGCCTGGGCGGCGGCGCTGGCTTCTTCGACCAGGGCCGCGTTCTGCTGGGTCGTCTCGTCCATCTCGCCCACGGCACGGTTGATGTGCTCGATGCCCGCGGTCTGCTCCTGGCTGGCGGCGGTGATCTCCGACATGATGTCGGTCACGCGCGCCACGCTGGCCAGCACCTCGTGCATGGTGGTGCCGGCTTCGGCCACCAGCTTGCTGCCGGCATCGACTTCGCCGTTCGAGGTCTCGATCAGGCCCTTGATTTCCCTGGCCGCCGCGGCGCAGCGCTGGGCCAGGTTGCGCACCTCGCCCGCGACCACGGCGAAGCCGCGGCCCTGTTCGCCGGCGCGCGCCGCTTCGACGGCCGCGTTCAGGGCGAGGATATTGGTCTGGAAGGCGATGCCGTCGATGACGCCGGTGATGTCCGAGATCTTGCGCGAGGACTGGGTGATCGCGTCCATGCGTTCGATCACCTGGGCCACGGTGGCGCCGCCCTTTTCGGCGACGCTCGAGGCGTTCATGGCCAGCTGGTTGGCCTGGCGCGCATTGTCGCTGTTCTGGCGCACGGTGGCGGTGAGCTGGTCCATCGAGGAGGCGGTGCTGGCCAGGCTGACGGCCTGTTCTTCGGTGCGCTGGCACAGGTCGAGGTTGCCGGCCGAGATCTCCTGCGAGGCGTGGGCGATCTGCTCGGCGCCTTCGCGCACCTTGCCGACCACGCTCGAGAGCTTGGCGCCGACCGCGTTGACGGCCTCGGTCAGGAGGCCGATCTCGTCGCGGCGGAGGCTGTCCATGCGGGCGGTGAGGTCGCCCTCGGCGATGCGGCGGGCGACGTCGCGCACTTCGGCCAGCGGGCGCGACACCGTGGCGCGCACCACCAGGTACAGGACAGCCGCCAGCAGCGCGAGCGCGGCCAGGCCGAAGCCGATGAAACGGTTGCGCAGCTGGGTCGCGGCGGCGGTGATCTCGTCGCGGTAGGTGCCGCCGGCGATGATCCAGTTCCAGTCCTTGATGTGGCCATAGGCGACGAACTTCTGGCGCGGCGAGGATTCGCCCGGGTTCTGCCAGTCGTAGACGATGTTGCCCTGTTTCTTCTCGAGGATCTCCTTGATGAAGAAGCGCCCGTCGGCGTCCTTCGAGTCCAGCAGGTTGGTGCCTTCCTTGGCCGGGTGGACGATCAGGTCGCCGTAGTGCTTGCCGGGCGCCGCGTTGAGGACGTAGAAGTAGCCGGTGTCGCCGACCTTGATCGCGCGGATGCGGTCCTTGAGCAGCTTCATGTCTTCGGTGATGTCGACGCCGACGTAGAGCACGGCGACGACCTTGCCCGAGGCGTCCTTGGCCGGCTCGTACTGGGTGATGTACTGCTTGCCGAACAGGGTGACGAGACCGATGTAGGTGCCGCCTTCGCGCAGCACCGAATACGCCGGGCTGGCGCGGTCGAGCAGGGTGCCGATCGCGCGTTCGCCGTTTTCCTTCTTCACCGAGGTGCTCACGCGCACGAAATCCTCGCCGTCGACGGCGAAGATGGTGGCGTTGCCGCCGGTCTGGGCGGTGAAGGCGTCGGGAATGCTGAAGTCGAGGTTCAGCGGCTTGCCCTCCAGCTTGAGGGTGGGCGTGGCGCGGCCGCCGATGTCCACCGTGGTGGCCGGGTCGAGCTCGAAGGCGCCGGGCAAGGTATTGCGGAAGATGTGGCCGTAGCTTTTCGCGGAGCTGCTCACGCTCTTGTTGAACATCTCGACGGTGTTCGAGACGCTGTGGAGTTCGTTGGAGACGCTCGCAGTGGCGCGTTCTTCCAGCATGGCCGAGGTGCTCACCGTGATCATCGCGACGAGGGCGGCGATCACGGTGGCCATCAGGAGGAAGGTGATGACGCTGATGCGCGTTCCTACGTTCCAGTTCGCGGGAAGGAGTGACTGTTTCGCAGGCATGGGAAGTTCCGGTGGACTGTGTCACCGAATCTTAAGTCTCTACTTTCCATGGCGCAACAATCTGCTGTGAAAAATCGCCTTATGCGAGGCGCTGACACAACAATCGTGACGCAAAGTCAAGCAAAACTTGGCTATTCCTTAACAAGATTGCGAAATAACCATGGGTTATGTCTCAGCCCAGGTGGGCGTCGACCGGCGCATGCGCCTGGAACTGCAGGGCCGCCAGCTTGGCGTACACCCCGCCGAGCGCCACCAGCTCGGCATGGGTGCCGGACTCCACCACGCGGCCTTCGTCCAGCACGATGATGCGGTCGGCGCGCTGCACGGTCGCCAGGCGGTGCGCGATGATGAGGGTGGTGCGGCCGACCATGGCCGCTTCGAGCGCGCGCTGCACCAGGCGTTCCGATTCCGCATCGAGGGCGCTGGTGGCTTCGTCGAGCAGCAGCAGCGGCGGGTTCTTGAGCAGGGCGCGCGCGATCGCGATGCGCTGGCGCTGGCCGCCCGACAGGCGCACGCCGCGCTCGCCCAGGTGCGAGCCATAGCCCTGCGGCAGGCGCTCGATGAATTCGTGGGCCGCCGCCATCTTCGCCACCCCGATCACCTCCTCGTCGCTGGCGTCCGGACGGCCGTAGCGGATGTTCTCGAGGGCGCTGGTGGAGAAGATCACCGTGTCCTGGGGCACGATGCCGATCGCGTCGCGCAGGGTGTGCAGGGACAGGTCGCGGATGTCGACGTCGTCCAGGCGGATGCTGCCGCTTTGCGGGTCGTAGAAGCGCAGCAGCAGCTGGAACAGGGTGGTCTTGCCGGCGCCCGAGGGGCCGACCAGGGCCACGGTTTCGCCGGCGCGGATGTCGAGGGACAGGTGCGCCAGCGCGGCCGTTTCCAGGCGCGAGGGGTAGCTGAAGCTGACGCTCTCGATCGCCACGCGGGCCCCGTTCTCGAGACGCCGGGGGAGCAGTTTTGGCTGGGCAGGGTCCTGGATATCGGAGCGGGCCGCCAGCAGTTCCAGCAGGCGCTCGGTGGCGCCGGCCGCGCGGTGGGCTTCGCCCATCACTTCCGACAGCGCGCCGACCGAACCCGCCACGATCGATGCGTAGAGGATGAACTGGCCCAGGTCGCCGCCGGTCATGGTTCCCGCCAGCACGGCGTGGGCGCCCAGCCAGAGTACGAAGACGATGGCGCCGAAGACCAGCACGATGGCCAGCATGGTGAGGGTGGCGCGCGCGCGAATGCGCCGGATCGCGGTCTGGAAGGCGCCGTCCACCGATTGCGTGAAGCGGCCGGCCTCGATGCCCTCGTGGGTGAAGGCCTGCACGGTGGGCATGGCGTTGAGGATCTCGCCGGCCATGGCCGAGGCGTCGGCGATGCGGTCCTGCGAATCGCGCGAGAGCTTGCGCACGCGGCGGCCGAACAGCACGATGGGCAGGACCACCAGCACCAGCAGGCCCAGGATGATTGCGGAGAGCTTGGGGCTCGTCACGAAGAGCATCACCAGGCCGCCCAGGAACAGCAGGGTGTTGCGCAGGGCCAGCGAGATGCTGGTGCCGACCACGGTCTGGATCAGGGTGGTGTCGGTGGTCAGGCGCGAGAGCACCTCGCCGCTGCGGGTGGTCTCGAAGAATTCGGGACTCTGGTGCACCACGTGGCGGTAGACCGCGGCGCGCACGTCGGCCACCACGCGCTCGCCCAGCCAGGAGACCATGAAGAAGCGCGCCGCGGTGGCCACGGCCAGCACGGCGGCGACGCCGAACAGGGCCAGGAAGACGGCGTCGACGTGCTGGATGCTCTGGCTTCCGGCCGCGGCGCGGAAGCCGTGGTCGATCATCTGCTTGAAGGCGGCGGGAATGGCGAGGGTGGCGCCGGCCGCGAACAGCAGCGCGATGCCGGCCAGGACGAACTGGCGGCGGTAGGGCGCCAGGAAGGGCAGCAGGCCCTTGAGGGCCGCGAGGCTGCCTTTGCGGGAGATGTCGGATTGGGTCGTGCCGGTGGTGCGGGTGCTCATCGTCTCTTGCGTATTCTTCTTTGTCAGTCCGTCGTTACAGCTTCATCTGGCGCACGTAGCCAGTCATTTCCAGATAGCCGCGGCCAAGGCGGCGGCCTGCGCGCGACACCGTCACCGCGCCCTCCCAGTAGACCGCGCCGGTCGAGCGGCGCGAATCGAGTTCCTGGTCCTGCTGCAGGGGGGTAACCTGCCAGCGCAAGGGGCCGGTGGCGATCTCCGTGGCGACCGGATAGACGGCCTTGGTGCGCGGCGAGGTCCAGTGCGCGCTCGGGGTGAAGTTCACCTGGTCCGGCGCATAGCGGGTCACCTTGCCGGCCTTGTCGCGGTGGGTGGCGTGCGCCCATAGTTTACCACCTCCCACCTTGCGAATCTGGAAAGCCATCAGGGCACCGCCGTCGTCGAGGTTCACGCCGATCCAGTCCCAGCCGCTCGCCTCCGGCTGCAGGGCTTCGCTCGACCACTCGTGATCCAGCCAGGCGCTGCCCGTGACAGCCACCGGCACACTACCCGAACGGCCCACGCTGCCGCTGACCTTGAGCTGCGGTTCGCTGTAATAGTGGCTGGCGTGCTGGGGGCTGGCGCCCTTGCGCGAGTAGCCGCCTTCGCCCTGCACCAGCACCGGCTGGGTGGGCGCCAGGCGCAGTTCCAGGGTGAGTTCGCTGGAGCGGATCGTGACGCGGTAGTTGCCCGAGCTCTCGCGCACCATGCGCCAGTCGTCCAGCTTCAGGTCGGTGTTGCCGGTGCGCGCCCAGGCCAGGCCGAAACCTTCGCGCGCACTGCGCTGGTCGTGCACCAGGCGCCCGACCTCGGGGTCGGACAGGGCGGCGTGGCCGATCACCAGCTGGCGCGGCGCGAACGCGCTGGGGTTGCGCGGATCGTGCTCGGTGCGGCTGCGGAAGAAGGTCACCTGGAAGCCGAGCGGCTTCTTGTCCGGCGTCTCGACCCAGCCGGTGACATACCACCACTCGGTGCGAAATTCCGGGTGGGCGCCGAAGTCGCGCGGAAAGCTCAAGGTGGTGCCGGGGCGGACGGGCGCGAATTCCGGCGGCTGCGCGAGGCTGGAACCGCAGAGCAGCAACATCAACAGGAACAACAAACACCGCATTACCAATCCTCCCTGACCGCGCGTACCGGACCGCTGGAGAGCGCATAGCGCCCCGACACCAGCGCCGTCGCCACCGAGGCGGCGACCAGCACCGCGGCCACGCTTCCCAGCAAGCCCCACGGCAGATGCAGCTGCATCGTCCAGTGGAAGGACTGGGGATTCACAACATAAACCAGGATCAGGCTGATGACCAGTCCCAGCGCGAAACCGCAGGCCACGCCCAGCAGGGTGAGCAAGCCGCCCTCGAAGGCGAGGATCTTCAGCACCTGGCCGCGGGTGACGCCCACGTGGCGCAGCATGCCGAACTCGCGGGCGCGCGCCAGCGTCTGGGCCGAGAAACTGGCGGCCACGCCGGACAGGCCGATGGCGATGGCGATCGCCTCCAGCAGGTAGGTCACGGCGAAGCTGCGATCGAAGATCCTGAGGCTCATGCCGCGGATGTCGCCTGCCGACATGATCTGCAGGGCGGCGCCGAAGGGCAGGGCGCGCACGGTCGCTTCCAGCTGCTCCAGACTGGCGCCGCGCGCCGCGTACAGGGCAGCATCGGTGACTTCGGCTTCGCCGGTGAGCGCGCGGTAGTCCGACAGGCGAATGACGACCGAGCCGGCCTGGTTGGCGTAGTCGCGCCAGATCCCGGCCACAAAGAAGCTTGCCTGCGAACCGCCGAGCGGCAGCGTGAAATTCTGGCCGACGCGGGCGCCGTAGAGGTCGACCAGGGCTTCCGAGACCCAGGCCGGACGGCTGCCGGCCGGCGGCGTGGCCGTCTCGCCGACCAGGAAGAGCAGGCGCCCCGGGTCGCGTGCATCGATATCGCGCGCGATCACGACCACGTTCGGCCGGTCCGGCGAGAGCGAGACCGGACGGGTGCGCAGGAACTGGGCCTGGGCGACGCCGGGCGTCGCGCGCAGCGCGGCCTGCTGCTCGGGCGTGAGGAAGCCGGTGTTGCCGCCTGCGGCCGTGCGCACATAGAGGTCGGCCGGCAGGATATGGCCCATCCAGTCGTCCACCGAGACCCTGAAGCTCGCCACCATGATCCCCATCGCCACCATCAGGCTGAAGCTGGCCAGCACGCCGCCGAGGGCGATCGAGGCCTGGCCCGGGGCATTGGCCAGGCGCGCCAGCGCCAGGGGCAGGATCGGCGGCGCGCGCGGGCTGCGCACGACCAACGCCTCCAGGTGGCGGAAGGTAGCGGCAGCGAGGCGCGGCATCAGGCCGATCCCGCCGATGAGCAGCAGGGCGATCGCGACGTAGCCGAACAGCGGCAGTTCGAAGACGGGCGGTGCGAAAGCGAGGATTGCGGCCAATGCCAGGCAGATGAGCGAAGGCCAGACGCGGCCCAGCCGCGACAGGGCCGCCTCGTCGGCGCCGGACTTGATCGCCACCGCCGGCTTCGCGCGCGCCGCTTCCAGGGCCGGGAACAGGCAGCCGAGCAGGGCCACGCCCAGGCCCAGCGCGAAGAAGACGGCGGCCGCCACCGGCGTGAACTGGACCTGCGGACGGATGCCGGGGAAGTAGCCGGCGCCGAGGTCGCCCCCGAAGAAGCGCAGGGCCGTGGCGGCGAGGCCGTAGCCCGCGGCGATGCCGAGCAGGCTGCCTGCCACGCCGAGGCTCGCGCCTTCGAGCAGCACCTGGCGCAGCAGCTGGCCGCGCTGCAGGCCCAGCACGCGCAGCAGCGCGAACTGGCTGCGCCGGCGCATCACCGACAGGGCCTGGGTCGAGAACACGAGGAAGGCGCCGGTGAACAGGGCGACCAGGGCCAGCACGGTGAGGTTGACGCGGTAGGCGCGGCTCAGGTTCGCATTGCGTTCTTCCTGGTCGCCGTCGTCGGGCTGGCGCACGCTGAAGCGGCCCGGGTAGGCCTGCTGCAGCTCCCTGGTCAGCTTCTGGCGGAAGGCCAGGCGGTCGGCGCCGTCGCGCAGCTTGAGGTCCACGCGCGACAGGCGTCCCAGCTGGCCAAAGCGCCACTGGGCCGCGCCGATGTCCATCACGGCGATGCGCTGGCCGGGCCTTGCCCGCGCCACCGGGCCGGCCACGCGCAGGGCCACGTCGCCGGTGCCTGCTCGCAGTAATACGGTCTCGCCGCGGCGCTTGCCGAGCCAGTTTTCCGCTGCCGGCGAGAGGAAGATGGCGTCGTCGGCCAGCACGTCGGTGACGCGCTCTTCGGCCGGCACGCCGGTCAGATCGGGGGAAATGAAACCGGCGCGGAAGGCGTCGATGCCGATGATGCGCAGCGCGCCCTGGGCGCCCGCGATGCCGGCCGAGAGTTCCAGCACGGGCGAGGCGACCACGACCTCCGGCAGCGCGGCCAGGCGCGGGTAAACCGATTCGTCGAACAGCGGTTCGCGGCCGGCCACCTGCAGGTCGGCCTGGCCGGACAGGCTCTTGACGGCGGCCGAGAATTCATTGAAGGCGGCGGCATTGATCAGGTGGATGGCGAAGCCCATGGCGACGCCGACCGCGATGGCGCCGATGGCCAGCAGGGCGCGTACCGGATGGGCGCGCCATTCGCCCAGCAGCAGCCAGCGCGAGAGGACGCTCAGGCCGGGCATTCCACCGCCAGCGCCTCGGCCTGGCGCCTGGCTTTGATGCGTTCCCTGTCGGCTTCCGTGCGGCCCGCGCGCCGGCTGTCTTCCTCGGCCCATTTCGTCTGCAGGCGCAACTTGTCGCAGCGCTTGCGTTCCACGAGGGCGTCACGCTGGGCCCGTTGTGCGGCCCGCGCCGCGCGCGCCGCGCGCTGGTCTTCTTCGGCGCGCTCGGCTTCGACGCCGGCGAGATACGCTTTCGAGCGCGCCAGGCGTTCGGCCGCTTCCCCCGGCGCCGCCGGGGCGACGCGCAGCTCGAGCGCGACCGGGTTCTTGCCGCAAGGCTGGTCCGCATAGCTGGTCTTGCCGTTCTCGACGCATTTGTAGACGGTAGTGGCCATCGCGGCAGGGCTGAAGAGGCAGGCGACGGCGAGTGTAAGGAGTGTGCGCATGATGGTAGTCCCCGGAGTCACAGAATTTTTCCAGGGTTCATAATGCCGAGCGGGTCCAGGGCGGCCTTGATGGCACGCATCATGTCCAGCTCGACCGGCGACTTGACGCGCGCCAGCTCTTCGCGCTTGAGGGCGCCGATGCCGTGCTCGGCCGAGATCGAGCCTTTGCTGGCGAGCACGCTGTCGTGGACGATGCGGTTGATCGCCTCCTGGTGGGCGAGGAAATCCTCGTGTCCGCGGCCTTCGGGCGGGGCGACGTTGTAATGCAGGTTGCCGTCGCCCAGGTGTCCGAAGCAGACCACCTGGCAGCCCGGGAAGGCGGCCTGGAGCGCCGCGTCGGTGCGGGCGATGAAGTCGGGAATCGCGGACAAGGGCAGCGAGATGTCGTGCTTGATGTTCTTGCCTGCTGCCGCTTGCGCCGGCGAAATGGACTCGCGCACCTTCCAGAGCCCGAGGGATTGGGCCGTCGAGCTGGCCAGCACGGCGTCGCGTGCCATGCCGGCATCCAGGGCCGCGCCAATGGAGGCTTCCAGCAGGGCCGCCGCATGCTCGCTTGACTCGTTGCTGGATAGCTCGACCAGGGCGTACTGCGGGTGCGGCGTCGCGAAAGGGCGCGGCAGCTCGGGGAAGTGGGTCGCGACCAGGCGCAGGCACAGTTCGGACATCAGCTCGAAACCCGTCAGCGAGGCGCCGCAGCGCTCCTGCAACAGTACCAGCAGGTCCAGTGCGCTCTTGGGCGAGTCCAGCGCCACCATCGCGGTGAGCAGCGCCTTCGGCAGCGGATGCAGCTTGAGGACCGCCGCCGTGATGATTCCCAGGGTGCCCTCGGCGCCGATGAAGAGGTCGCGCAGGTCGTAGCCTGTATTGTCCTTGCGCAGGCCACGCAAGCCGTCCCAGACGGCGCCTTGCGCGGTGACGACTTCCAGACCCAGGCAGAGTTCGCGGGTATTCCCATAGCGCAGAACGGCCGTGCCGCCGGCATTGGTCGAGAGGTTGCCGCCGATGGTGCAACTGCCTTCGGCCGCCAGCGAGAGCGGGAACAGCATCCCGGCTTCAAGCGCCGCTGCCTGGATGTCCTGCAGGATGCAGCCGGCCTCAACGACCATGGTGCGGTTGAAGGGATCGACCTGGCGGATGCGGTTCAGGCGCCGCAGCGAGAGCACGATGGCGTCGCCTTGCGCGTCCGGTACGCTGCCCAGCACCAGGCCGGTGCGCCCGCCCTGGGGCACGATGGGGACGCGCGCGGCGGCGCAGGCGGGAACGACCGCCGCGACTTCCTCGGTGCTTGCGGGCAGTACGACGGCGCGGGCGCGTCCGGTGAAGCGGCCGCGCCAGTCCACCAGGAACGGCGCCATGCTTGCATCGTCGAACACGGCGTGCGTGTCGCCGACGATGGCGCGCAAGGCGTCGTCGAAGCCCTGCTGCTCAGTCATGCGGCACTTTGACCTTGTCGAGCAGTTCCTTGGCCAGGCGCTTGGCTTCCTTCTTGTAGGGGTGCAGGAAGAGCAGGGCGCAGGCGTAGTAGACAACGACCAGGGCCACTTCGCCCAGCGCCATGAGACGCGAGGCCTGGGTGGTGTCGGCCCAGGCGCGCACCGCGCCCTCGGCGAAGTAGATCAGGATGACCATCGACGACCACTGCAGGGTGTAGAGGTCGCGCTTGATGACCCCGCGAAGCGGCAGCAGCAGCGGCAGCGCCTTGAGCGCGAGCAGGGACCCGCCCGGGTGCAGCGGGGCGACGAAGACTTCCCAGGCCACCAGCCAGCCGATCAGCCAGATCAGGCTGGCAATGGCGCCGGCATGAAAGACTTTTGCGGTATCCATCAGTGCATTCCCTGCAGTTTGACCGCGGCGGTGGCCAGGCGTTTGCCGAGGGCGATGGCGAGCACGCGCTCGTCCTCGGTAAGCGCGCGCTTGCCGTCCGCGCCGGCCCAGTGCGAAGCGCCGTAGGGGCTGCCGCCGCTGGCCGTGTTCATGAGTTCGGGGTGGGAGTAAGGCAGGCCAAGCACTAGCATGCCATGGTGCAACAACGGTATCATCATCGACAGCAAGGTCGATTCCTGGCCGCCATGGAGGCTGCCGGTCGAGGTGAAGACAGCGGCCGGCTTGCCCGTGAGGGTGCCATTCACCCAGTCGGCGGCGGTGCCGTCGAGGAAGTACTTCATCGCGGACGCCATATTGCCGAAGCGGGTCGGGGAGCCGAGGGCCAGGCCCGCGCACTCGGCCAGGTCGGACAGCTCGACATAGGGCGGACCATTGTCGGGAATATCCGGCTGGGTCGCCTCGGCCACGGTGGAAATCGCGGGCACGGTGCGCAGGCGCGCTTCGGCCCCGGGCACGCTTTCGATGCCCTGGGCGACCAGTTCGGCCAATTTGCGGGTGGCGCCGTGGCGCGAGTAGTAGAGCACGAGGATGGTCAGGGTTGGCTTCATCGTTGGTATTATAGGGCGCTTTGCCCAAATGACATGCCCTATGCAGGGCGAATCGTAACGACCGCACCGCGGCGCAATCCATGCTTTCCAGAACCGTTCACTCCCTGTCGCGCAGCACCTCGGATATGCTGGCCATCGGCATCGATCGCGCGCGCGGCCTGACGCTCGCCGAGACGCGCGATTTGCTGCGTTTCGCGCGGCGCCGCCTGCGCGAGGAAAAGCTGCCGCAAGTCGCGGGCAGCCTGACCTTCACCACCACCCTGGCCCTGGTGCCCCTGCTCACCATCGTGCTGGCGATCCTCACCACCTTCCCGGTCTTCGGCCAGCTGCGCACGGCGCTCGACACCTGGTTCGTCCAGACCCTGATGCCGAAGGCGATCGCCAACACCATCAGCTCCAACCTGACCCAGTTCGCCAGCAAGGCCAAGGGCCTGTCCCTGCTGGGCGCGGTGCTGCTCCTGATGACGACCACCGCGATGATGGGCATGATCGAGCGCGCCTTCAACCAGATCTGGGGCGTGCGCCGCCCGCGGCCCTGGTCGCAGCGGGTGCTGGTCTACTGGGCACTGGTGTCGCTCGGCCCCATCCTGTTCGGCCTGTCCCTCACCGCCACCTCCCAGCTGTTCACGGCCACCGGCGGGGCGCTCAAGTCCGTTCCCTTCGTCGGCACGCTGTTCTTGACCCTGGTGTCGGTGGCTCTCTCCACCGGTTTCTACACCATGCTCTACATGGCGGTGCCGAACCGCCGCGTGCACTGGCGCGACGCGCTCTGGGGCGGCCTGGCCGCCGCGATCGCCTTCGAGATCGCCAAGCGCGGCTTCGCGCTCTTCATCCGCCAGTTCCCCACCTACGCCATCATCTATGGCGCCCTGGCGGCGCTGCCCCTGTTCCTGGTGTGGATGTACCTGTCCTGGCTGATCACCCTGGTCGGCGCCGTGCTCGCGGCGGCGCTGCCGGTGGTGAAGTACGAGCGCTGGTGGCACCAGCCGGCCCCGGGCAGCGCTTTCGTGGACGCGATGGCGGTGCTGAAGGTGCTGCACGGCAGCAGTCAGGCGACCGGCACGGCCCTGGTATCGAGCGCGGCGATCCGCGCCCACACGCGCATCGGCTACGACGAGATGACGATGCTGCTCGAAAAGATGGTGGCGGCCGGCTGGGTCGGGCGGGTGCAGGAAGACCTGCCGGCGCGCGCGCGCTGGGGACGGGGAGCGCGCGAGAGCGCCGACAACTGGGTGCTGCTGGTCGACCCCGGCACCATCCGCCTGGCCGACGTCTACCGGCTCTTCGTGTTCGACGTGGCGGGCGCCGGCGGCGCCGCGGCGAGCGAGGAGAGCCCACCTGCCTCCGCGCTCGCGCTCGACACGGCGGGGCTGGCGCGCCAGGTGGAAACCGCGGTCGAGCAGGGCCTCGAGCAGACCCTGGCCCAGCACTTCGCCCTGCCCAATTCCCCCCACGGGTGATGGGTCACGGGGAAGGCGGGGCGCACTACACTGCGCAGCTTCCCCGCTTCTTCGTCTCCGCTCCATGAAACGACCTTCCTCCCTCACGCTCGTCAACCTCGGCCTGGTCCTGCTGCTGGGCGCCGGCATCGTGCACGACAGCCGCGCCCAGTCCTGGGGCGACTTCCTCAAGAACGCGGCAGGCGACGCCGCCCGCCAGGCGGTGGGCAACAATGTGCGCCAGGCCGTCACCAGCGCCGTGGACGGCGCCGCCAGGGGGCTCGCCCAGCCGGCGGCTCCCGCCGCGCAGGCGCTGGTCCAATCTGACGCCACACCCGGCTGCGCCCGCCGCAAGGGCACGCCGCTGCCGATCGGCGAGCGTCCCGAGGATTTCGAACCGGCCGGGCTGTGGCCGGAGAATACCGGCTGCCCGGTCTACTCGGTTTCGGACCTGAAGTTCGACCGGGCGCGTGCGGCCAAGACCGCCTTCCGCGAAGCGAGCAAGGTGCCTTGCAACGATTGCGAGGGCGGCTATTCCTTCGACGCCTGGGGCGGCCGCTCGCTGGTGAAGGGGGGCGACTACTCGAAGGAATTTCCCAAGCTGCTCGTGGCGCTCGAGGAGGGCAAGAGCCTGGGCTGGAAGGGCCAGCGCTACGAGGTGCGCATCACCGCCATCGGCGCCCATCCGATCGGCGAGATGCCGTGCCGGCAGTTCCACCACACGCTACTGGAAAGAGGCAGGCTGGTGGCCGAGTACGACGGCATGTTTTGCGAGTACACCCGCCCGTACATCGCCAACCCGAGCTGGAACGAGGTGGTGTAGGGCTCACCGCCCCCGCATCACCAGCTCAGTTTCCCCGTCAGCATCTGCCAGTACATCACCCAGTCCGCCCGGAAGGAATACCAGGGCTGGGAGAAGGATGCCGGCTTGTTCTTCTCGTAGAAGAAGTGGCCGATCCAGGCGCCGCCATAGCCGCTGACGACGGCGAACAGCAGCCACCAGGCGTTCAGGCTGTCGATGTACTGCGCGATCGAGGCGATCGCCGACGAGGTGCCGATGAAGTGCGCGCGGCGGCAGCGGCGGTCGGCGTGCTGGGTCAGGTACCAGGGATAGAACTCCGCGAAGCTGGCATGGCGTGCCGTCATGGCGTCTCCTTGTTTTGGCTGAGCGCGGCGCTGGCGAAGCCGGCCAGGGCGTCGAGCACCGCGTCGGGCGCTTCGGCCATCATCTGGTGGCCGGCGTCCACGGTCACGATTCTGCCACGGGACAGGAGTCCGGTCAGCAGCTTCGTGGAGCGCGGCGGTGTCATGACGTCTTTCGACCCGAACACGAAGAGCACCGGGCAGCTTATGGCTGCGGCGGCTGCTTCCCCGTTGGCGTAAGCATTGCAGGCCGCAAAGTCCGTGTGGAAGAGCTGCGCCGGATTGCGCGCCGACATGCGCTGCATCAGGCGGCGCGCGCCGCCCATCACCGAAAAGCCGGGGCCGGGGCAGGAGGGCTTGTGCGCGATCGAGGAATGCGACCAGATGTTCACCATGTCGATGGCGCGCGCCTCGTCGTCGCGCGCCGTCTCGAGCAGGGTGTCGGACACTTTCATCGGATAGGTGCTGCCGATCATGGCCAGGCCGAGCACGATTTCCGGCGCGCGGTGGGCGGCTTCGAGGGCGATCAGCGAGCCCATGCTGTGGCCTGCGAGGATGGCGCGCCGCACGCCGGCCGCCGCCAGGAGTTCCACCAGCCAGGCCGCCATGGCTTCCACGCTCTTCAAGGCAGGTCCGGCGCTCCTGCCGTGGCCGGGCAGGTCGACGGCCAGCACCGAATAGCCGTGGTGGGCCAGGTAGCGGCTCTGCAGGGCCCAGACCGTATGGTCGTTCTGGGCGCCGTGGATGAATACGACCGTGGGCAGCACGGGGTCGAAGGACTTGCCGCCGGTGTAGGCGTAGGCGCGGGCGCTCTGGATGTCGAGCTGCATCTCAGGCTCCTTTCTGGGCCAGCTTCAGGCCGCGCTTGAGGTCTTCGATCAGGTCGTCCGGGGCTTCCAGGCCGACCGACAGGCGCATCGTGCCTTCCTTGATGCCGGTCGCAGCCAGTTCCTCGGCCGGTACGCGGAAGTGGGTGGTCGAGGCGGGGTGGATGACCAGCGACTTCGCATCCCCCACATTGGCCAGGTGCGAGAACAGCTGGAGGCCATCGGCGAAGCGGCGTCCGGCCGCACGGTCGCCCTTGAGTTCGAAGGTGAACACGGCGCCGCAGCCCTTGGGCAGCAGGCGCTGGGCGAGTTGGTGGTCGGGGTGCGTGTCCAGCTCCGGGTAGTTCACGGCAGCGACGCTTGGCTGCGAGAGCAGGAATTCCACCACGCGGCGGGTGTTGGCGACGTGGCGCTCCATGCGCAGGCCGAGGGTCTCGATGCCCTGCAGGATGGCGAAGGCATTGTGCGGGCTCATCGCGGCGCCGAAGTCGCGCAGGCCTTCGCGGCGCGCGCGCAGGGCGAACGGGGCCACGGTCGACTCTTCGGAGAACACCATGCCGTGGAAACCGTCGTAGGGTTCGCACAGCTCCGGGAAGCGGCCGCTTTTCGCATGGGCGGCGTCCCAGTCGAAGGTGCCGCCGTCGACCAGCAGGCCGCCGATGGCGGTGCCGTGGCCGCACAGGAATTTGGTGGCCGAGTGCAGCAGCAGGTCGGCGCCGAGATCGAAGGGACGTTGCAAATAGGGCGTGGTGAAAGTGGCGTCCACCATCAGCGGCAGGCCGTGCTCGTGGGCGATGGCGGAGACGGCGGGGATGTCGAGCACGTCCAGGCCCGGGTTGCCGAGCGTCTCGCCGAACAGGACGCGCGTAGCCGGGCGGATCGCGGCGCGCCAGGCGTCGAGGTCGCGCGGGTTCACGAAAGTGGTCTCGATGCCGAAGCGGCGCAGGGTATAGGCCAGCAGATTGTGCGATCCGCCGTACAGCGCGGTCGAGGCCACGATGTGGCTGCCCGCGCCCGCAATGGTCGCCAGGCCCAGGTGCATCGCCGCCTGGCCGCTGGCGGTGGCGATGCCCGCCACGCCGCCCTCCAGGGCGGCGATGCGTTCCTCCAGCACCGCATTGGTCGGGTTCGAGATGCGCGAATACACGTGGCCGGCGCGTTCCATATTGAACAGGGCTGCGGCGTGGTCGGAATCGCGGAAGGCGAAGGAGGAAGTGAAGTGGATCGGCGTCGCGCGTGCGCCGGTCGCCGGGTCGGGGGCGCCGCCTGCGTGCAGGGCCAGGGTATCGAAGCCGGGATCTTGTGGACCGCTCATCGTGTTCTACTCATCCGTGAATTGGGATGGGCGGCATCGTAGCACTCTTTTAATGTTCCGCAATGGGGCGCCGGCCCTGGAATGGTGCAATGCTGGATTTTTTGGCGGGCATCGGCTACAGTCGGTGTTATGCCTTATACAAATATTTCTGGTATCACTAACCAAGCTGACGGGGTGGCCAATATGAAAGTCTCCGAGATCCTGCAGGTGAAAGGTGAAATCCTCTATACCGTCACGCCCGACCAGCCCCTGGTGGAGGCGGCCGCGACGATGGCGGAAAAGGACATCGGCTCGCTGGTCGTCATGGAATACGGCGACCTGGTCGGCATGCTGACCTTCCGCGAAGTGATCAAGGAGCTGCACGCGCAAGGCGGGACGCTCGGCAACGGCACGGTGCGCAAGGTGATGGACGACAGCCCGATCACCGTGACCCCGGACACTGAAGTCAACGAGGTGCGCCGCATCATGCTGGAAAAGCACGCGCGCTACCTGCCGGTGATGAACGCCCGCACCCTGCTGGGCGTGATCTCCTTCTACGACGTGGCGAAGGCGGTGCTGGAGGCGCAGAGCTTCGAGAACCGCATGCTCAAGGCCTACATTCGCGATTGGCCGGCCGAGCAGGCCACCGAGGACTGATCGCGTGGTCGGCGCGGCCGACCACGAAACCTAGGCCGCTTCGATGATCGCCTGATTGCCCAGCCACTCCAGCAGGGCTTCCGGGCTGAGCGGTCGCGAGAACAGGAAACCCTGCGCCAGCGGGCAGCCCAGCGAGCGCAGGATGTGCGCCTGGCGTTCGTCCTCGACCCCTTCCGCAATGACCGACAGGCCCAGGTTGCGGCCCAGCTGGATCACCATCTCGGCGATGCTGCTGCCGCGCGCCGAGCCCGTGATTTCGGTGACGAAGGTGCGGTCGATCTTGAGGCGGTCCACCTGCAGGCGCTGCAGGTGCGAGAGCGAAGAGAAGCCGGTCCCGAAGTCGTCGATCGCGATCGACACCCCGGTGCGCTTGACCTGCGCCAGCTTCTCGACCAGCAGGGCCGGCTCTTCCATCGCCATCGATTCGGTGATTTCCAGCTCCACGTAGTCGGCCGGCGCCCCGGTGTCCTCCAGCGCGCGGCGCAGCATGTCGACGAAGTGCGGGTGGCGGAACTGCACCTGCGAGACGTTGACCGACATGGTGAAGTCGCGGTGGCCGCCGGCACGCAGGCGCACCAGCTCGGCCAGCGCCTGGCGCAGCACCCATTCGCCGATGTCGACGATCAGGCCGGAGTATTCGGCGATCGGGATGAAGCGGTCCGGGCCGATCATGCGGCCGTCCTCGGTGCGCCAGCGCAGCAGCGCTTCGGCGCCGAAGGGGCGGCTGGTGGCGAGGTCGACCTGCGGCTGGTAAGCCAGGAACAATTCGCCGCGCTGGAAACCGCTGCGCAGCGCGTGCATCATGCGCACCCGCTCGCGGATCTCGACTCCCATGCTGCGCGAGAAATAGAAGTGGCCGGCGCGCTGCTGCGACTTGGCGCGCTTCAGGGCGATGTCGGCGTCCTTCAGGGCGTCGGCGCCGCTGCCGTCGTGGCCAAGGAGGCGCACCAGGCCGAGCGTGCTCGATACCAGCACGTCCTGGCCGTCGATGCGGAAGGGCTCGCGGAACAGCGCCGCGATGCGGGCTGGCTGCACCACGGCGGCGTCGCCGAGCACGCAGAAGATGTCGCCGCCGATGCGCGCCACCTCGAGCCGTTCGTCCGGGCAGGCCTTCAGGCGCTCTTCCAGGCGGCGTCCCACGGCCACCAGCAGCAGGTCGCCGAAATGGTGGCCGAGCGCATCGTTGGTCTCGGCGAAGTGGTCGAGGTCGACGATGGCCAGGGTGGCGGCATCGCGGCGCGGGCTGGCCAGGATGGCGTCGATCAGTTCGACCAGGCGGGTGCGGTTGGGCAGGCCCGTCAGCTGGTCGCGGAAGGCGGCCTGGTTCAGGTGGGTGACCAGCTCGACGTTCTCGAGGCTGACGGCGGCCACGCTCGCGAACACGTCGAGCAGGCGGCATTCGAGTTCGCCGACCGGGCGCTCGAAGGGAATGCAGGCGGCGAAATCGCGTCCGGCCTTGCCCGGGAAGTGCAGGGTCAGCCAGCCGTCGCCATCGAGGCGGCGGCGCTGCTCGAGGGTGCGCCGGACTGCCTGCTTGACGCTCGCGTGCTCCGCGCCGTCCAGCTCCGAACCGGCCAGCAGCGCATGCGCGCCGGCGGCTGCGATCACGTGCACGCTGTCGGGCCGTCCATGGGCGCTTTCGCGCACGCACAGCACGCCGGCCTCGGGCCGGCCGAGCAGGGTTGCCAGCTGGCGCAGCACGCCCCGGGCCGCGTCGACCACGCCATGCAGGGCCATCAGCTGGGCGCCGGCGCTCAGGATGTGTTCCAGGCCGGCGCGGCTGGCGGCCAGGGCGCGCAGCTGTTCATAGGAGCGCACGGCGGCCGCCACCGCGGTGTACAGCTTGGTGCGGGTGAGTTCGGACTTGGTGCGGTAATCGTTGATGTCGTAGCCGCGGATCGCTTCCAGCTCGGGCGCATAGCCGGGCTGGCCGGTGCGCAGGATGATGCGGACTTCGATCAGGCCGAGCTCTTCGCGGATTCTCCGCACCAGCTGCAGGCCGGCGTCGGGGCGTTCCATCACCACGTCCAGCAGGACCACGGCGATCCCGGGTTCGCGTGCCAGGATGTCGCGCGCTTCCTCGCTCGAGTAGGCATGCAGGAATTCCAGCGGGCGGCCCTGCATCTCGACACCCTTCAGGGCGAAGGTCGTGGTCGAGTGCACGTCGGCGTCGTCGTCCACCACCAGGATGCGCCAGCTCGCGCTGGCGCAAGCCGGCGCGCCGGCGGCGGGGATGGACGAAGGCGATGCGTGATCGGCTTCGTCGGCGAATACCAGGTCGTCGCGGTCGTCTACCGCATCCGTCATCGGGCCCGGCGGCGTCATCGAGGAAGGCATTGGTCTCCAGAGGGCTGGGCTTGTTTCGACTCAGTATATATGCAATTTCCTTTACAGAAGCTTACAAACTGGCCGAAAGGACAAATATGTATCCTTGGAGCAACTATTCGGCCTGGAGCTCCCGGAGCGATTCCCCCGGGCTTGACTCCCGGGCTGGTAGAATGCTAAATCCACCATTTTGCAAGCAGAGCAATCCATGTCCGGCAACTCCTTTGGCAAGCTGTTTTCCGTAACCACATTCGGCGAGTCGCATGGCCCGGCCATCGGCTGCGTCATCGACGGCTGCCCGCCCGGGATGGCGCTGTCCGAGGCCGACATCCAGCCCGAGCTCGACCGCAGGAAGCCCGGCACCTCGCGCCACGTGACGCAGCGCCAGGAAGCGGACCGCGTGCAGATCCTGTCGGGCGTCTACCAGGGCGTGACCACGGGCACCCCGATCGCGCTCCTGATTCCCAACGAAGACCAGCGCAGCAAGGACTACGGCAACATCACCGAGACGTTCCGGCCGGGCCACGCCGACTACACCTACTGGCACAAGTACGGCGTGCGCGACCCGCGCGGGGGCGGGCGCTCCTCGGCGCGCCTGACGGCGCCGGTGGTGGGCGCCGGCGCCGTGGCCAAGAAATGGCTGCGCGAGCAATACGGCACCGAGTTCTTCGGCTGCATGCGCACGCTGGGCGACATCGAGGTGCCGTTCCAGTCCTTCGAGCACGTGCAGGCGAATCCCTTCTTCGCCGCCACCGCCGACGCCGACCTGCTGGCGCGGATGGAAGCGGCGATGGACGAGCTGCGCCGCGCCGGCGATTCGATCGGCGCGCGCATCGACGTGGTGGCGCGCAAGGTGCCGGTGGGCTGGGGCCAGCCGATCTACGACAAGCTGGACGCCGACATCGCCTACGCGATGATGGGGATTAACGCGGTCAAGGGCGTGGAAATCGGCGCCGGCTTCGCCTCGGTGGCGCAGAAAGGCTCCGAGCATGGCGACGAGCTGACCCCGGAAGGCTTTGTCGGCAACAATGCGGGCGGGGTGCTGGGCGGGATCTCGACCGGCCAGGACATCACGGTCTCGATCGCCATCAAGCCGACTTCGTCCATCCGCACGCCGCGCCGCTCGATCGACAAGGACGGCAATCCGGTCATGGTGGAGACCTTCGGCCGCCACGACCCCTGCGTCGGCATCCGCGCGACGCCGATCGCGGAAGCGATGCTGGCGCTGGTGCTGATCGACCACGCGCTGATGCAGCGCGCGCAGTGCGGGGATGTGAAGGTGGGGACGCCGAAACTGGGCTGATCAGTGCGCCGTCCGGGCGGGCGGCGCCGGGTCTCACACCCGTGAGGCAACCGCCTCGACCTGGTGGCGGCGCTCGACGGTGCGCACCACCAGGCCGCGCAGATCGTTCAGCAGCGAGAATTCGGTCTGGCTCAGCACCACCGAGGGGAAGCTGTCGTCCCACTCGCCATAGATGAAGCCGGCCGGCTGCCCATGGGCGCACAGCGGAATCACGACGAAGCAGCGCGCTTCGCTCAGGCTGGTCTTCCACCAGAGCGGCAGCTTGGCGGCGAACTTGGCGTCGCGCGCATTCTCGATGAAGATCACGCGGTCACTGCCAAGCGCAGCATGGAAGACGTTGGGCTCGTAGACGTCGTCGAACACGAGCTGGGGCAGCATTGCCTTGCTGTCCTCGCCGAGCCCGAGGCGCGCCGTGTACTTGCCTTCCTTGCGGTTACGGAGAAACGCGAAGGAGCGCGTGAAGGACAGCCCCTTGTGGATGGTCTCCAGGGCCATCGACATCATCTGGCCCGGGGTGGCATTGACGCCGGCGTCGCGCATGTCCGCCACGCCGCTCATGAGGACCTTGTTGCCGGCCATGCGCTTGCGGGTGGCGGCGGCCAGGCGCGCGCGCTTCTCGAGCGGCTTGGCCAGCGGCGCGATCGTCAGGTCGGAGGACGCGGTCTCGCGCGCCTTCTCGATGGCGCCCAGCAAACTGCCCGGCTCGACGCCCAGCATCGGGGCGAAACTCTCGGCCAGGGCGGCCACGCGGGCGGCGCCCGTCTCGTCGTCGTGCCAGAGGGCGTCGGCGGCGTCGGTCGACATGGTGCCGAGGGCGGCCAGCCAGTCGTCGTGGCCGAAACCCTCGAAGCGCTCGCCCGGCGCGACGCGGCGCATGCCGGCGACCAGGTTACGCGGCAGGCCCCAGTGCTCGGCGGTGGCGCGCCCGATTTCTTCCAGCGACAGGCCGAGGATGCCGGCCGCGGCGTTTTCCTCGCGCCCCGGGCCGGCGGCTTCGCGCAGCTGGGCCCAGCGCTCCGGCATGTAGAAGGTGACCATCATCCTTCCCAGCAAATGCAGGATCGAGCACACCACGGCTTCCTCCGGGTCGCGCGAGACGGCGGTGGCGGCGATCTGCTGCGCCACCATCCCGGCCAGCACCGCCTTTTCCATCTCGATGTGGGCGGTTTCGGTGTCGGGCGTGGACTTGGCCAGTTCCTCGATCAGCTTCAGGCCCAGGGCCAGGTGGCCGATCGCCTCGGTGCCGAGCACCAGCACGGCCTTGGAGACGGTGTTGATGCGCTGGCCGAAGGCCGAGTACATGCCGCTGTTCGCCAGGCGCAGCACCTTCTGGGTCAGGACGGGGTCGGAGAGCACCGTCTGGGTCATCGAGAATTCGCGCTCGTCTTCGCCGCGCATGGAAGCGAGGATGGCGTTGATGGCCTTGGTGAAGCCCGGCATGTCACCCTGCCTGCGGATGCGTTCCCACAGCAGGGAGAGGGTGGCGTCGGCCTGGCGCGAGCGCGGGATGGCGGGAATAGTCGTCATGGTTTGACCGCCCGGAAGTCGGCCGGCAGCAGTTCGGTATAAAGGTCTTCTTTCAGCGCGGTCATCGCCACGTGGGCCGGCATCGGCTTGCCGGTCAGGTAGCCCTGCACGTACTGGCAACCCAGGCTGTCGAGGAAGGCCAGCTGGGCCTCGGTCTCCACGCCCTCGGCCACCACCGACAGGTCGAGGTGCTTGGCCAGGTCCAGCACGGCCTTGCAGATCGCCGCGTCCTTCTCGGCGCTCGGGAGGTCCTTCACGAAAGCCCGGTCGACCTTCAGCACCGAGATCGGGAAGCGCTTCAGGTAGGCCAGGCTCGAGTAGCCGGTGCCGAAGTCGTCGATCGCGATGCGCGCGCCGCGCTCGGCCATCTTGCCCAGCACGCTTTCCGCGTGCACCGGGTCGACCATCAGGGTGCCCTCGGTGATCTCGAGCACCAGGTTGCGGCCCGGCGTGCCGGACAGCGCCAGCGCGTCGTCCAGCACGGTAAGGAACTTGTCGCTCCTGAACTGGCGCGGGCTGATGTTGACCGAGATGTAGAGCTCGCGCCCGGCGATTTCCTCGAACTGGCGAATCTGCATGCAGGCCGCCTTCAGCGCCCAGGCGCCGAGCAGGTTGATCAGGCCATTGGTCTCGGCGATCGGGATGAAGCGGCTTGGAGCGACCATGCCCAGGGTCGGGTGCTTCCAGCGCATCAGGGTCTCGAAGCCCTCGATGGTGCGGTTGGCGGCGTCGACGATCGGCTGGTAATACAGCTGGAACTCGCCTTCGCGCACCGCATTGAACATCGCCGCTTCCAGCGAGATATCGTGTTCCGGCGGGCCGGCGTCGCGCGGGCTGTAGGTCACGCTGCGCGCCTTGCCGGTCTCCTTGGCGCGCGACATGGCGGTGTCGGCCAGGGTCACCAGCCGCACCTCGTCCTCGGCGTGATCCGGATAGGTCGCCACGCCGATCGAACCGGCCAGGTAGATGGTGTGGCCGTCGATCTCGAAGGGCGACTGCAGGGCCGCCATCAGGCGCCCCGTGACGAGCTTGATCTGGGCCTCGTTGCTTGAGCCGGGCAGCACCGCGACGAACTCGTCGCCGCCCACGCGCGCCAGGGTGTCGCTGTCGCGCAGGGTGCGGCGCAGGCGGCTTGCCGCCATGCGCAGCACGGCGTCGCCGACCGCGTGGCCGAGGCCGTCGTTGACCTTCTTGAAGCCGTCCAGGCCGATGGTGGCCACGGCAAAGCCCTGGCCCGAGCGGCGCGCATTGGCGATCACCATCCGGATGCGGTCGGACAGCAGCACCCGGTTGGGGAGCTCGGTGAGGGCATCGTGGGTCGCCATGTGGCGCAAGCGCTCTTCGGTGGCATGCTGGGCCGACATGTCGCGCCCCACGACCAGCAGCGGGGCGTCGTCGCCGCTCGCGACCAGGGCCAGGCGCAGCTCGAACCAGACGTCGCGTTCGCCGCTGCGAAAGCGCGCCTCCACCACCACGGGTTCACTGCCCGGATGAGCGCCGCCGGCGCTGGCGAGGGCGGCGCGCAGGGCCGGCTGGTCGACGTCATGGACCATCGCGACCAGGGGCCGGCCGTCCAGTTCGACGCCGGTCAGCAGTTGGGCGCGGCGGCT
The DNA here is from genome assembly GCF_024753255.1 of Massilia agri. GTDB lineage: Bacteria > Pseudomonadota > Gammaproteobacteria > Burkholderiales > Burkholderiaceae_D > Telluria > Telluria agri. The sequence continues at coordinate 10,947 of NZ_JANUHA010000023.1, read as the reverse complement.
GGCGGCGCGCACCTGGCCGCCCAGCGTGACGCGGAAAACCGCGTCGCCGGCCGCCTCCAGCAGGCTGTCGAGCAGGGACAGTGCCGGCTTGCGGGGTTCGGGCTGGATGGCGGCGATGGAACTGGTGTGCATTCTTGGTTGTCTGCCTTCTTGTTGCTGGCACGCGCGGAACCGCTATGCATACCGTGCGTAAACCATGCAAGTCTACCAAACCAATGGCGACTGTAGCATTGAAAGATTCTGAAAGGCATTAAAAATCACAAAGCCAGTCTCCGTTCTGCCAGTCCTTGCGCTGACGCAGCAGCTTGCGTTGATGCGCTCTTTGCGTTAGCGTTCTTGTTGCATAGACAAGCATACGTACACCCGACATTGTCGCCGATTCTTGCTGTCCAGCAAATGAACCTATTCTAAAATGATGCTCGGATGCAACATCCGGCCGGGTTTTCCGAGAGAGATGCGAAAAATGGATGCTTTCCAGACCCATGAGGTCCTGAACCAGGCTGCCCCCTTCGAAAACGTCAACCTGTTCGCCTGCGATCCGGCGTTGCGCGAGGCATTGGTCCGCGAGGGCGCGGGCTGGGCCGAGGACAGCCTGGCCGGGCTCGGCGCGACCCTGGGCAGCGCCGAGGTGCTCGACCTGGCGCGCCAGGCCAATGCCGCCGGTCCGCGCCTGCTCGGCTTCGATCGCTCGGGCCGCCGCATCGACGAAATCGAGTTCCACCCGGCCTGGCACCAGCTCATGACGCTGCTGGTCAAGGCCGGCGCCCACTCGGCACCCTGGCAGGACCCGCGCCCCGGCGCCCAGGTGGCGCGCGCGGCCCAGTACCTGCTGTTCGGCCAGGTCGAGAACGGCAGCCAGTGCCCGGTGACCATGACCTATGCCTCGGTCCCGGCCCTGCGCCGCGAGCCGCGCCTGGCGTCCTGGCTGCCCAAGATCCTCTCGAACGACTACGACCCGCGGTCGCTGCCGGTGACGGAAAAGCGCGGCGCCCTGGTCGGCATGGGCATGACCGAGAAGCAGGGCGGCAGCGACGTGCGCGCCAACACCACCCGCGCCACCCGGATGCCTTCCGGCGAGGCGCAGGCCCGCTTCGGCGCCGCGGGCGAGGGCGCCTGCGTCATCGTCGGCCATAAATGGTTCTTCTCGGTGCCGCAGGCGGACGCCCACCTGATCCTGGCCCAGCTGGAGGAAGAGGGCAGCAGCGGCCTGTCGTGCTTCTTCGTGCCGCGCTTCCTGCCCGACGGCAGCCGCAATGCGATCCGGGTGCAGCGCCTGAAGGACAAGGTCGGCAACCGCTCGAATGCCTCCTCGGAAGTCGAGTTCCAGGATGCGGTCGGCTGGATGGTGGGTACGCCGGGACGCGGCATCCCGACCATCCTCGAGATGGGTGGCTACACCCGCCTGGACTGCGTGCTGGGCAGCGCCGGCATCATGCGCGCCGCCCTGTGCCACGCCCTGCACCACGCGCGCGGCCGCGCGGCGTTCGGCCGGCGCCTCGCCGAACAGCCCCTGATGCAGAACGTGCTGGCCGACCTGGCCCTCGAATCCGAGGCCGCGACGGCATTCGCCTTGCGCCTGGCGCGCTGTTTCGACGAAAGCCAGGACCCGGCCCAGGCCCTGCTGGGCCGCATCCTGACCCCGGCCGGCAAGTACTGGATCTGCAAGCGCGGGCCGATGTTCGGGGCAGAGGCGATGGAGGTCATGGGCGGCAACGGCTACGTCGAGGACGGCCCGCTGGGGCGGCTGTACCGCGAGTTCCCCGTCAATTCGATCTGGGAGGGTTCCGGGAACGTGATGTGCCTGGACGTGCTGCGGGCGCTCGGCAAGTCGCTGCCGGAGGCGCATGCCGCGCTGGCGGCCGAGCTGGAGCCGGCGATGGCGATCGATGCCCGCTTCGCCGCTTTCGCCGGCGCCCTGCTCGATGCGCTCCCGGCCATGGCGCGCGACGAGGGCGGGGCGCGCGTGCTGGCCGAGCGCCTGGTGCTGACGGTGCAGGCGGCGCTGCTGCTGCGCCACGCGCCCGGCCACGTGGCCGACGCCTTCGTTGCCTCGCGCATCGCGCGCGAGCCGGGCGGCGCGTTCGGGCGGCTCCCCGCGCAGGTCGACTGCGCCGCGATCCTGGCGCGCGCCCTGCAGGCCCCGGCCTAGAAAGAGCGGGACAAAACGGGCCGCGGCTGGGATAATGCCGCTCACCTTGCAACACACCCACTATTCGCTAGCCACCATGAAACAAGATCCGCGGTTCCCCAACCTCTTCATCCTGAACCACCCGCTCATCCAGCACAAGCTGTCGCACATGCGCGAGCACGACACCTCGACGCGCACCTTCCGCGAGCTGCTGCGGGAAATCACGCTCTTGATGGGGTACGAGATCACGCGCGACCTGCCGCTGACCACGAAGGTCGTCAAGACGCCCCTGGTCACGATCGACGCGCCCGTCATCGCCGGCAAGAAGCTGGCCATCGTGCCGATCCTGCGCGCCGGCGTCGGCATGAGCGACGGCCTGCTGGAACTGGTGCCCTCGGCCCGGGTCGGCCATATCGGCGTGTTCCGCGACCCCGACACCCATGAGCCGGTCGAGTACCTGGTGCGCCTGCCGGACACCAATGACCGCACCTTCATCCTCTGCGATCCGATGGTCGCGACCGGCAACTCGGCGGTGCACGCCGTCGACGTGCTCAAGAAGCGCGGCGTTCCGAGCGAGCAGATCCTGTTCCTGGCCCTGGTGGCCGCGCCGGAAGGCATCGAGGTGTTCCAGAAGGCGCACCCGGACGTGAAAGTCTACGTGGCCTCGCTCGACTCGCACCTGAACGAAGACGCCTACATCGTGCCCGGCCTGGGCGACGCGGGCGACCGCATCTTCGGCACCAAATAAGCACCTGGCATGAGCTTCGCGGCGGACCAGCAGTTCTTCTCGCGCCTGGCTTCGGCGAGCGACAGTTTCGCCGGCAGCCTGCCGTCCACGCTCGCGCGCCTGGCCCAGCTGGGCGCCGAGCTCGACCCGGCCGCCCCCGCGCTGGCGGCGAACGAGCTGCAGGCCATGCTGCATACCGTGGCCGGCTCCGCCGTCACCTTCGGCTACCGGGGCCTGGGCCAGCACGCGCGCGCGCTCGAGCAGCGCCTGCGCGTCCTGATGACCTTCGATGCGGTCGCGCACAGCGATTGGGCGATCTGGCTGGGCGAACTCGGCCAGTTTGTCGAAGCCGGCCGCCACGACCCGCGTTCCCTAGGCTGAAACCGCTTCGGCGGCAATGCGTTTACGCAATAAGCCACCGCTGCATAGTTTGATGCCGCGCAAATTTCCAGCCCCTCCTTGCCCTATATTTTCTGTACTGCCGAATCAAAAAAACGCCTCCAAATAGTTGAATGGGGGAATTTTTGACGAAATTGTTGCGACGACGAGTTTTTTTATTTTGCGAACTGGCCGTCTATCCGTTTTTATTCGGTATAATGCGGGATCGTTGGGTTGTAGGTAGTAGTGCAGTTAGTCTGTCATTCCTTTCTTGCTTCTTCAAACGATCTTAAACGGGCGCAAGCCCACTTAACTGAAATAGGAAATTGTAATGGCAACTGGCATCGTTAAATGGTTCAATGATTCGAAGGGTTTTGGCTTCATCACCCCTGACGAAGGCGGCGAAGATCTGTTCGCACACTTCTCGGCAATCCAGACCACCGGCTTCAAATCGCTGCAAGAGAACCAGCGCGTTTCGTTCGACGTGACCACCGGCCCGAAGGGCAAGCAGGCCGCGAACATCCAGCCGCTGTAATCGCTCTCCAGCGATAGCAAAAAATCCCCGGAATCACCGGGGATTTTTTTTGTCCAGAAATTCGGAAGACCCGTCCCGTCAGTACAAGGCGGACTCGAGCGTATGCGTCGGGAGTGAATCGGGCGGTGATTAATTCCGGCAGGAAAAGATTGGCCCGGCTGCGGGCCTACCAGTATTCCGGCTGGGCGTAACTGCGCCGCAGGAAGTCGACGAAGCTGCGGATGCGCAAGGGCAGGTGGCGGCGCTGCGCGAACACCGCATAGATGTCGTTGCCGGGCGCTGCATAGTCGTCGAGCACCGTGCACAGTTCCCCGGACGCGATCTGCGCACCCACTTCCCACATCGAGCGCCAGGCCAGGCCCTTGCCGGCCAGGGCCCAGGCGTGCAGCACCGCGCCGTCGTTGCACTCCATATTGCCGCCCACCTTGAGGGTCACCGGCTTGCCCTTGTCGAGGAAGGTCCAGCCGCGCTGGCTGCCTTCGCTGCTGATCGCCAGGCAGTTGTGGCGCGCCAGGTCCGAAAGCAGGCGTGGCGTGCCGTGGCGCCTGAGGTAGGCGGGCGAGCCGACCACCACGCGGTGGTTGTCGGCCAGCTTGGCGCCGACCAGGCTCGAATCGTTCAGGCTGGCGATGCGGATGGCCACGTCCACGCCTTCGCCGACGACGTCGACCAGGCGGTCGGTGAGGTTCAGGTTGACGGTCAGTTCGCGGTGCTCGGCCAGGAAGGAGGGCAGCAGGGGCGCGACGTGCTGGCGGCCGAAGCCGGCCGGGGCGGATACGAAGAGGTGGCCGGTGGCGCGGGCGCTGCGTTCGCTTGCCGCGGACTCGGCTTCCTCGAGTTCGGCGAGGATGCGCTGGCAGTCTTCCAGGAAGGCCGCGCCTTCGTCGGTGAGCACCAGCCGGCGCGTGGTGCGCTGCAGGAGCTTGACGCCGAGGCGGCTTTCCAGCGCATCGAGGCGTCGTCCGATCATGGCCGGCGCGATGCCCTCGGCGCGCGCCGCTGCCGACAGGCTGCCGCGCGCGACCACTTCGACGAAGGTTTCGATCTGTCTGAACTTGTCCATGCCTACTCCATTTGATACAAAAACACACAGATGTAGTGAGAAAATGTATCGTTTAGCTATCTTCCAGTGAATATACTTGATGCTATGACAAACGCCAAGGCGCCCCCGGCGCCGCCGGCGTAGCACCGGTTCTTCACTTACAGGAGCAAGCGCAATGACGATCGCCACCCCAGCCGGCATGGAAATTTCAGCCGAGATCAAGCCTGGTTACGAACAGATCCTGACGCCCGAGGCCCTCGACCTCGTCGCCAGGCTCTCGCGCGCCTTCGAGCCGCGCCGCCAGCAACTGCTTGCCGCCCGCGCCGAGCGCGCGCGCCGCCTGGATGCCGGCGAGCGCCCGGACTTCCTTCCGGAGACCGCCCACATTCGCAACGGCGACTGGACCATTGCCCCTATCCCGAAGGCCCTCGAATGCCGTCGCGTCGAAATCACCGGCCCGGTCGAGCGCAAGATGGTCATCAACGCGCTGAACTCCGGCGCGGACAGCTACATGACCGACTTCGAGGACTCGAACACGCCGAACTGGGACAACCAGATCACCGGCCAGATCAATATGCGCGACGCGGTGCGCCGCACGATTTCGCTCGAACAGAACGGCAAGACCTACCAGCTGAACGAGAAGGTCGCAACCCTGGTCGTGCGTCCGCGCGGCTGGCACCTGGACGAGAAGCACGTGCTGGTCGACGGCAAGCGCGTCTCGGGCGGCATCTTCGACTTTGCCCTGTTCATGGTCCACAACGCAAAAGAGCAGCTCGCACGCGGCGCCGGCCCCTACTTCTACCTGCCGAAGATGGAGTCGCACCTGGAAGCACGCCTGTGGAACGACATCTTCGTGATGACCCAGGAAGCACTCGGACTGCCGCGCGGCACCATCAAGGCGACCGTGCTGATCGAGACCATCCTCGCCGCCTTCGAGATGGACGAGATCCTCTACGAGCTGCGCGAACACAGCGCCGGCCTGAACGCGGGCCGCTGGGACTACATCTTCTCCTGCATCAAGAAGTTCAAGCTGGACAAGGACTTCTGCCTGGCCGACCGCGCCAAGGTGACGATGACGGCGCCCTTCATGCGCGCCTATGCGCTGCTGCTGCTCAAGACCTGCCACAAGCGCAATGCGCCGGCGATCGGCGGCATGTCGGCCCTGATCCCGATCAAGAACGACCCGGCGAAGAACGAGGTCGCGATGGGCGGCGTGCGCAACGACAAGGCGCGCGATGCAAGCGACGGCTACGACGGCGGCTGGGTGGCGCACCCGGGCCTGGTCGACCTGGCCATGACGGAATTCGTGAAGGTGCTGGGCGACAGGCCCAACCAGATCGACAAGCAGCGTCCGGATGTGAACGTGACTGCCAGCGAACTGCTCGACTTCAAGCCGGAGACGCCGATCACGGAAGAGGGCCTGCGCTACAACATCAACGTCGGCATCCACTACCTCGGCGCCTGGCTGGCCGGCAATGGCTGCGTCCCGATCCACAACCTGATGGAAGACGCCGCGACCGCCGAGATCAGCCGTTCCCAGGTGTGGCAGTGGATCAGGACGCCGAAGGGTGTGCTGGATGACGGCCGCAAGGTGACTGCCGAGATGGTGCGCGCCATGATCCCGGAAGAATTGGCCAAGGTGAAGCAGGTGGCGCCGAACGGCGACAACCCGAGCTATGCGCGCGCGGCCGAGATCTTCGAGCAGATGTCGACGTCGGATACCTTCGCCGAGTTCCTGACCTTGCCGCTGTACGAAGAGATCTGATTCGGCCGCGGTGGCCGGCTCTTCCGGCCACCGCGGCTCAGAACACGTTCTTCCACTCGCGTAATGCCGCGAAGGCCTCGACCGGCGCGGCGCCTTCCTTCAATCGCCCGGCCTCGACCAGGCTCCTGACGATTCCGGGCTCCGTATAGCGCAGGAAGGGATTCGTGCCATTCTCGAGCCCGATGGTCGACGGCACCGTCGGCAGCCGCGTGCCGCGCTTCTTGCTCGCGTCGCGCATGCGGAAGGCCAGTCCCTGGTTATCCGGCTCGACCGCCTGGGCGAACTTCAGGTTCGACACCGTGTACTCGTGCGCGCAATAGACCAGCGTATCGTCCGGCAGCGCCGCGAGCTTGGCCAGCGAATCCGCCATCTGCTGCGGCGTGCCTTCGAACAGCCGGCCGCAACCGCCCCCGAACAGCGTATCGCCACAGAACAGCCAGTGCGCTCCCGCCGTCCTGCGCACATAGGCGATGTGTCCCAGCGTATGCCCCGGAACCTCGAGCACGTCCAGCTCCAGGTCGAGCCCGTCGACTGTTACCTGATCGCCTTCGACCAGCGCATGCGTGACGCATTGAATGCCGTCATTGCGCGGGCCATGCACCGGCACCTTCCACTCGGCGAGCAGGCTTGCCACGCCGCCGATATGGTCAGCATGGTGATGGGTGAGTAAAATGCAGGTGAGGGCCAGGCCGTGCGCATGCAGGGCTTCACGGACCGGCCCGGCATCGCCCGGGTCGACGACCGCCGCGTTCACGCCGTCGTGGATGAGCCAGAGGTAGTTGTCGTTGAATGCGGGAACGGTAAGAACAGAAAGGGCCTGGCGCGAAGTAGTCGTCATGGTGATGTGAACCGAAGGGCGTGTGAAATAAAAATTTTTCACACACGAAGGGATGGAATGGACGCGGCATCCGAAAAATCCATTATAGCGCTCGACCTCTGGCTGCAATCGCCGGCGGGCGCCTACGTGCGCGCCTTCGAACAGGCCTGCCTCGACGAACTGGTGGCGGACATCTTCGGTTTCAATGCCCTGCAGATCGGCGTGCCCCAGCTCGACGCGCTCGCCGCCAACCGCATGCCGAATAAATGGCAGGCCGCCACCCGCACCTCGACCGCCGACGAGCTGGCCTTCGCCGCGGGCGGCAAGCAGATCGCGGTCGCGCTCGACTTCGCCGAACTGCCTTTCGCCTCGCACAGCATGGACCTGATCGTGCTGCCGCACGTGCTGGAATTCGCGAGCGAGCCGCACCAGGTGTTGCGCGAGGTCGAGCGGGTCCTGATCCCGGAAGGGCAGGTGATCATCTGCGGCTTCAACCCGGCCAGCCTGTGGGGCATGCGCCAGGGCGTGGGGCGGATGACCAACAACGGCTACCTGCCGGCCTCCGGCGAGTTCATCTCTATGCCGCGCCTGAAGGACTGGTTAAAATTGCTGAATCTCGGCGTCACGCGCAGCCACTTCGGCTGCTACGCGCCGCCGTGCCGGACAGCCCACTGGCTGAGCCGGTTCTCGATGATGGAGTCGGCCGGCCGGCGCTGGTGGCCCTACCTGGGCGCCGTGTACGTGGTCCACGCCATCAAGCGGGTCAAGGGCATGCACATCATCGGACCTGCATGGAACAAGAAAACGAGCAAGCGTCCGCAGGCAGTGCCGGCGGCGAACAGAGAATGAGCGAATCGAATAACAACGCGACCAAGGTCGAAATCTTCACCGACGGCGCCTGCAAGGGCAATCCAGGTACCGGCGGCTGGGGCGCACTCCTGGTCTCGAACGGCCACGAAAAGGAAATCTTCGGCGGCGAGCCGAACACCACCAACAACCGCATGGAACTGCGCGCCGTGATCGAGGCGCTCGGTGTACTGAACCGCCCATGCCAGGTGGTGCTGCATACCGACAGCCAGTATGTGCAGAAGGGGATCTCGGAATGGATCCACGGCTGGAAGGCGCGCGGATGGAAGACCTCGACCAGGGAACCGGTCAAGAACGACGACCTGTGGAAGGCGCTCGACCTCGCGCAGCAGCAGCACGCCGTCGAATGGCGCTGGGTGCGCGGCCACAACGGCCATCCGGGCAACGAGCGCGCGGACGTGCTGGCCAACCGCGGGGCGGCATCGGTGCGTCGCTAAAAGCACATCCACGCATCGAAGGTCTCTTGAGGCGGCCTGCGTTTTGCTATACTGCAATCCGCTTCAACTCTTCTTCATGCCATGCGCCAGATTGTCCTCGATACCGAAACCACCGGCCTGAATCCCCGTACGGGCGACCGCATCATCGAAGTCGGCTGCGTCGAGATCGTCAACCGCAAGCTGACCGGGAATAACTTCCACCGTTATATCAATCCCGAGCGCGATTCGGACGAAGCGGCGCTGGCGGTCCACGGCCTCACCACCGAATTCCTGAGCGACAAGCCGAAGTTCGCCGAGATCGTCGAAGAGCTGCGCGAATTCGTGCAGGGCGCCGAAGTCATCATCCACAACGCGCCCTTCGACCTGGGCTTCCTCAACCACGAGTTCCAGCGCCTCGGTCTGCCGCCGTTCACCTCGTACTGCAGCGGCGTGATCGACACCCTGGTGCAAGCCAAGGAACTGCACCCCGGAAAGCGCAACTCGCTGGACGCGCTGTGCGACCGCTACGAAATCTCGAACGCCCACCGCAAGCTGCACGGCGCGTTGCTCGACTCGGAGCTGCTGGCCGACGTCTACCTCGCGATGACGCGCGGCCAGAACTCGCTCACCATGGACGTGGCGGTCGAAGCCAGCAGCGTGGGCGAGATGCTCGACGCCGGTCCGCTGGGCGAGATCATCGTGCTGGCGGCAAGCAGCGAGGAACTCGCTGCGCACGAAGAGGTGCTGGCTGGCCTCGACAAGAACGTGAAAGGGCAGTGCGTCTGGAGGAATTACGCTCCGCAGGGGTGACGGCGCGATGATTCTGTGCCATAATATGCCTCGCTTCGGGAGGTTAGCTCAGGGGTAGAGCACTGCATTCACACTGCAGGGGTCGCAAGTTCGAAACTTGCACTTCCCACCAAGAATTCAGAAAAAGGCGCTGTCTGCAAATGCGGACGGCGCCTTTTTTCATGTCCTTGTCATGCTTGCTTCTTAGAATCGAATGATTCTCCAAACCATGAATCCGCATGATCGCCGAACCGATCTCTTCTCCGTCGTCGCTGGCGGAACGTATTTTCGTCAAGACGGACAAAGGCCGCGCCGAGATCCTTGCGCGCAGCGCCAGTCTCAATGCTCGCCAGCGATCGGTGCTGATCATGGTCGATGGCCGCAAGTCCTGCCGTGCGCTGATGGGAGTGATGCCGGCAGACTCCCTCCTGCCCATCGTCGATGAGCTCGCGGCGCTGGAACTGATTGCGCTCGCCCGGCCGCCCGGTACTTCTGTTTCTCCACTCGACCTGCAGACCATGGCGCAGGCCAAAGCGATGATGATCGGGTCGGCCGAGATCTGCCTGGGCCTGCTCGCGGCCGAGGTGGTGCGCCAGGTCGAGCAGGCGGCCGACGAGGAGCAGCTTCTGCGGGCGCTCGGGCATTGGCATATGGCGATGCAGGCTTCAAAGCGCGGCCGGGTGATCGCGCCGGCCCAGCTTGAATCGATCAAGTCCTTCCTGCGTCAGCCTGTGTGCGCACATACGGAAAACGCGCCTATATTGGTCGGTCCAAGCGGACCCGTGAATTCGCCGAGGCACTGGCCAGCGTGATGCGCCTGCCCGCAGGCTCGCTGAAGCAGCTTGTAAATGGTCCCCTGTCGCGCGAAGTCATGGGCGCCATGCTGCTGGACGCCTGCCGCGCCAGGTTCAGCGAGAAGCCGAAGTACATGACGGACTATAACGGCAAGACCGTGGTGCCCGGCGCGCCGGGCTACGATCCGAATCTCGACAGCGGCGCGCAAGGAGCCATGTATTATCCGCCCATCCCGTGGGCGAGTCTGACCGACACCGCCGACATCTCGGCGCCCTACGCGGCAAGGCTGAAGGAAGCCTACGAACCGGGCCTGATCCGCTCGGAGGCCGGTATTGCGCGCGGCAGGATGGTCAACGGAAGCCGCCTGGAACCGAAAGGCCTGGTCACGCGCGCCAAGGCCGCCAAGGCCCTCTATTTCATGTGGGTGCTGGCGCAAGTGCCCAAGGCGGAGAACGACAACTAGCCGCGGGCAGGTATATGCGCCGGTTGATATTGATATATCTCAACGGTTAGTGCATAATACGCGCACTCGGGAGGTTAGCTCAGGGGTAGAGCACTGCATTCACACTGCAGGGGTCGCAAGTTCGAAACTTGCACTTCCCACCAGAATACGAAAGCCCGCAAACAGCGATGTTTGCGGGCTTTTTGCATGGCGCTGTCACCGTTTGCTGTGGGATCAGGGTGAACC
>NZ_JANUHA010000022.1 GCF_024753255.1 Massilia agri | reverse complement strand
GAACGTTGCACACTTTTGTGCATGTTTTTGCTAGCAGATGTACCTCAGGCTTGGCGCGTCAAGGTTTCATCAGCATACGGCCCTTCATTTCTTCGCAAATGGATAGACCTGCTGCTTCAGATAACCATCTGGAATCCTGCTGCCGACGACACCGTATTTTTCCGGGAATTGCCGGTCCGTTTTCACGGCGGTGCCGAAGAAGTAGTCGATGAAGGCGAAGTGGGCCGCGTAGTTCTTGTCGATGGCGACTTTTTCGCTGCTGTGGTGCCAGTGATGGAAGTCGGGCGTCACGATCAGGTACTTCAGCGGGCCCCAGGGAAGGTGCACGTTCGCGTGGTTGAACACCGCCTGGAAACCGACGATCACGATGTACATATCGACGACGCTCTTGTCGAAGCCGAGCAGGAACAGCGGCGTGAGGACGGCGATACGCGTGACCAGGATTTCCACCATGTGCAGGCGCGAGCCCGCCAGCCAGTCCAGGGTTTCCACACTGTGGTGCACGGAGTGGATTCTCCACAGCCAGGGTACTTCATGATAGGCCCGGTGCACCGCATATTCGGCCAGGTCGGCAACCAGGAGGCACAGCAGCAGCTGGGGCAGGAAAGGGATGTTGCCGATGAATTGCTGGAGCCCCTCCTCGCCGACGACGATGAGCTGGGCGCGGTGGATGACGAAGTTCACGATCAGGAGCATCAGTCCGACCAGCAGGTGGTTCACGCCAAAGTGGACGAGGTCGGTCTGCCACTCCTTGCGGAAAATGGGCTGGTTCTTATACAGCGGGAACAGCTTCTCGAGGATGACGAAAACGGTCGTCGAGCCGAGCAGGTCGAGGACCAGCCAGTCCATCCCCAGATACGGCGTGTGATCGGGAAAATCGCCGACAGGCACCGTGGAGCCGCCCAGGGCGATCGTCACTAGCACGAAGGCGAAGGCAATGATATTGACGTTGCGGCGCCGGTTGAACACGATATTGAAGAGCGATAGCGTGCCCGATACCAGCAGCCCGCCGAACAGCAGCGCACGGCACCAGTCGACGTTGTAGGCCTTGCGCAGCTCCGGTGTGGTCAGGTATTGCGGGAACAGGAATGCCAGCACACCCATGAAGCTCAGGAAGCCCAGGCTCAATGCCAGGGTGGTCGTGATCGTGCCCTGGCCCGGGGTGAGTTCGCCGTCGGCACGCAGGAGGCCGGTGGTGTCGTCGACGATGTCGCCGACGCTGGGAAGAAGGGTGGCAGGCGTTGGATCAGGAACGTGTTTTGACATGGTGCGAATGGACTGTTTGAAACTGCAGCGTAGCCTATATCAGTTTCTGCCAAATAACTATTCACTGTGAATATCCTTGTAGATAGGCTCGATAATTCCAGCCTGACAACCTTCAATCGCCAAGGAAATAAGTGTAGATCCGGAGTAATACAATTTTGATCATTTCTTGTCTTCGCTTGATTTTAAAGTTTTGCATTTCGTTATAATTTCGACTGCAGAGCCAACCATCAAACCGGAGACACGCTATGCGCGATGGGATTTCCACCCTGCTGGCTGCCATGGACGAACGCCAGCACAACCGTATCCTGCGGCTGTCGTTTCCGAACGGCGACCAGCCGCAGTCGACCCTCCTGGTGAACGTGCTGGAAGCCTCGGAAGGCTTGTCCCGCCCATTCGCCTACACCCTCGAACTCCTGTCGGACGATGCGCACATTCCGCTCAAGCAATTGCAGGGCAAGCTGCTGTGCGTGGAGCTGGTCCGCAAGGATGGCACGATGCGCCACTTCACCGGGCGGGTGTTCCAGTTCGGCCTGAAGAAGGTCGACGGCGGCCTCGCCTACTACGAAGCGCGGCTCGGTCCCTGGCTGGACTACCTCGGCCTGCGCAAGGACAACTACCTCTTCCACAACACGACCCTGTACGAGCAGGCCGCCAGCATCTTCCGGGACTACGGGTCGGTGGCCGACTGGGACTGGCGCGTGAAGCAGCCGGGACGGCCGATGAAGGACGCCTGCCAGTTCGACGAAACCGACCTGAACTACCTGGCGCGCCGCTGGAGCGCAGCCGGCCTGTTCTACTGGTTCGAGCACAGTGCTTCCGGCCACCGGCTCGTGGTGTCGGACGACTCGACCGTGGCCGCGCCCATCGACGGTGACCCGGATGTGCCCTACCAGCGCCACGCCGGCGCCGCCGAGGAAGACGGCTTCGGCGAATGGTCGCCCGTGCGCGAGCTGGTGCATGGCAGCGTCTCCCTGAGCAGCTATGACTTCAAGAGCGGCCGCCCGGTCGTGACCTCGACGTCGACCCTGAACCAGCAGGGTGACGTGCCAAACATCGAATCCTATGAGTACCTGGGCGCCTTCGGCTTCAAGGACCTGGCCGGCGCCGACGCCCTGGCGAAACTGCGCATGGAAGAGATCGAGGCGCGCGGCAAGCGCTTCGAGGGCGCCGGCAACAACCGGCACCTGATGCCGGGGCGCTGGTTCCGCCTGACCGGCCACTTCGACGGCGAGGACGACAACGAATTCCTCGTGGTCGAATGCCGGCACCGGGCCACCAACAACTACCAGGTGGGCGAGGGCGGCCTGCCGCACTACGAAAACCAGGTTTCCTGCATCCGCAAGAAGATTCCCTGGCGGCCCGGGCGCGGTTTCCACTGCAGCGAGACGCGGATCTACGGCATCCAGACCGCGACCGTGGTCGGCCCCAGGGGCGAGGAGATCCACACCGACGAATTCGGGCGCGTGCGCGTGCAGTTCCACTGGGACCGCGAAGGCACGGGCGACGAGCGCAGCTCGACCTGGATCCGCGTCGCGACGGCATGGGCGGGCTCGAACTTCGGCATGACCTCGATTCCGCGCATCGGAACGGAGGTGATCGTGTCCTACATGGGCGGCGACCCGGACCGGCCCATCATCACGGGCATGATCCCGAACGCCAACACGATGCCGGCGTGGCAGCTCCCGGCGAACAAGACCCAGAGCGGCATCATGTCGCGCTCCTCGCCCGGCGGCGGCGTGAACAACGCCAATGCGATCCGCTTCGAGGACAGGAGCGGCGGCGAGCAGATGTTCGTCCAGGCCGAGCGCAACCTCGATACGGTGGTCAAGAACGACGAGACCCGGTCGGTGGGCAGCAACCGCACGTTGCAGGTGGGCGGCGACAATTCGCTGCAGGTCGGCGGCAACCATACCCAGGGTGTCGGCAAGGATGTCACGCACACGGTGGGCGGTGCCTACACCGAAACCATCCGGCGCGACATGACCGTGAACGTCACCGAAGGACGCCAGGACAGCACGATCAAGGGCGACGTGACGGTTACCTCGTCGAACGGCGAGATCACGGTCACCTCGCCGCACAAGATCACCCTGAGCGTCGGCGGCAGCACGATCACGATGACGCCGGACGAGATCACCATCGTGGCCGGCAAGATCTTCCTGAACCCCTGAACCCCTGAACCTCGGAGTACTGTATGAGCAATCAGCCTCAATCGGCTGCGGAGCCGGCGCGTGTCGGCATGCATGAAGGCAGCGTCTGCCTGCCGGAGGGCTTCGAAGATCGCACGGCCAATCTCTTCGTGCCGAAGGATCCGCAAAGCCAGCCCAATCTGAGCATTGCCCGCGACTGGCTCGCGCAGGGGGAAACGCTTGCGATCTACGTCGACCGCCAGCTTGGCATGCTCAAGGCGCGCATGCCCGGCCATAAGCTGCTGGCGCGTGGCGAAGAACGCCTCGGCCTGCAGGAGCCGGCGCTGCCTGGCGAGCGCATCGACGCCCAGTACAAGAACGGCGCGCAGATCGTGCGGCAACGCCAGGCCGCCTTCGATATCGGCGGCGGCCGCCTGCTGGTCTTCAGCGCCGCCACGCCGCGCGGCTTCGACGAGCATTTCGAGGCCTTGTGGCGCAGCTGGCTCGACAGCTACCAGGCGCCCGGGGCCTGAACCATGTTCGAAGCCGCCCGCCTGACCGACCCGATCGCGCACACCAGCGCGCTCGGAGGATTCCTGATCGGCGCCGTGATCGGCGTGGCGCTCATCGCCGCCGTCGCCTTTGCCACCTTCACCTGCGGTTTCGGCGTCGCCCTGCTGGCAGGCCTGGCCGCCGGCATCGGCGCGTCGGTCATCCTCGGGCTCGGGGAGGCGATAGGCAGTATGTTCTCGTCACCAGCGGGCGCGATCAGCACAGCCTCGCCGAATGTGTTCACCAACGGCCGCGGCGCCGCCTACGCGACGCTCAGCACCGTGGCATGCGACAAGCACAATCCGCTGCCGCTGATCGCGGAAGGCTCGGGGACGGTGTTCATCAACGGCATGCCGGCCGCGCGCAAGCAGGACGCGATCACCTGCGGCGCGAAGATCGACGACGGCTCGAACAACGTCTTCATCGGCGGCGGGCGGGTCGCCTACCTGCCGGTCGAGGACGAGGTGCCGGCCTGGCTGCGCACGACGGTCGACTGGGCCTTCGCCCTGGCCGGGCTGGTCGGCGGCCTGGCTGGCCTGGTCAAGGCGGCCGGCGGTGTGTCGCGGGCGGTCCTGCCCTGTGCGGCCAAGTTCATCGGCGGATTCATGATCGGCGAGGCGGTGGGGCGCTACGTCGCCGCGCCGGTGGTCAGCCGGGTGATGGGCGGCCTGTTCGGCAGGCCGGTCGACGTGACTACCGGACGCAAGCTGCTGCTGGCGCAGGACGAAGTCGACTTCGTGGTGCCCGGATCCATGCCGTTCGTCGTGTCGCGCTTCTACGCGAGCGATATCGCCGCCGAGGGCGCACTTGGAAAGGGCTGGGTGCTGCCGTGGGAGCTGCGCCTGCAGCGGCGTGACGGCCAGCTCTGGCTCAGCGACGCGCAGGGCAGGGAGACCGGCTTCCCGCCAGTGCCGCCGGGGCACACGATGTACAGCGAGGCGGAGCAGCGCTACCTGGCGTGCACCGGCGACGGCCGCTACATCATGTACGACCTGAACGAGATTTACTACGACTTCGGCTACCTCGATGCCGAAGATGGCGCAGGCGCGTGGGTCCAGCGCGTGGAGGACCGCACTGGCCAATGGCAGGCGTATTCGCGCGACGGACATGGCCGCGTGCTGGGCGTGCGCACCGGCGGCGGCGTCGTCCTGCGGCTGCGCTATGGCGAGTCGCTGCCGGCGCGCCTGACCAGCATCGAGCGCGTCGATGCCGATCCGCGCGTGCTGGTGCGCTACGAGTACGACGCACAGGGCCAGCTCGTCTGCGTGCTT
The DNA here is from genome assembly GCF_024753255.1 of Massilia agri. GTDB lineage: Bacteria > Pseudomonadota > Gammaproteobacteria > Burkholderiales > Burkholderiaceae_D > Telluria > Telluria agri. The sequence continues at coordinate 70,229 of NZ_JANUHA010000022.1, read as the reverse complement.
GACGCGAACGGGCATGTGGCGCGCCGGTTCACGTATGCGGGTGGGCTGATGACCAGCCATACGGGTGCACTGGGACTGGTCTCGCACTATGAGTGGAAGGACATCGGCGGAAGCCCGCGCGTGGCCGTTTGCTGGTCGAGCGAGGGCGAACGCGCCGAGTTCAGCTACGACCTGGCGGCGCGCCGCACCGAGGTGCGCGATGAGCTGGGCCGCGTCGCGCAATGGCGCTACGACGAACAGCTGCAGATCGTCGAATGCACCGACCTCGATGGCGGCAGCTACCGGTTGGACTTCAACGAGGCGGGACAGCCGACCCGGATCGAACTGCCCGGCGAGCGCGTCCTCGCCTTCGACTACGACGCGCTTGGCCGCATCGTCGCCGAAACCGATCCACTGGGGCGCCGCACCGAGAGCAGTTACGACGGCAACAGCATGCGCATCCGGCAGATCGCCTTGCCCGGCGGCGCACGCTGGCGCGCCGAGTACGACTACCTGGGACGGATGCTCAAGAGCGCCGATCCCCTGGAGCGGGTCGAGCGCTACGAGTATGCCGCCGGCCTGAGCCCCTTGCCGCTTGCCCGTATCGATGCGCGCGGCGGACGGCAGGCGATGACGTGGAATGCGCTTGGCCAGATGACCAGTTATACGGACTGCTCGGGCAAGATCACCCATTACGCCTACGACGCCGCAGGCTACCTCGAAAGCGTCACGGACGCGATGGGCCACCGTACGCGTTTCGAGCGCCTGCCGACCGGGGAGCCGGTGCGGGTGACGCTGCCGGATGGCAGCGCCCAGGAATACAAATACGATGCGGCCGGCCTGCTGGTCGAGCAGCGCTATGGGGGCGCGGTGGCCAGCTGGCTGCGCAATGCCCGCGGCCAGGTGCTTGAGGCGGTGGATCCGGCGGAGCGGCGGCTCGTCTACCGTTATGACCCGCGGGGCAAGCTGACGGAGCTGGCGACCGCGCCAGCGACGCGCTACGCTTTCGGCTATGATGCGGGCGACCGCCTGGTGCGGGAGCTGCGCCCGGACGGCGTCGAGCGCCTGCTGCATTACGACGCCAGTGGCGAGCTGGCGGAGCTCGAGCGGCTGGGAGCGCCCCCGCCGGCCGGACAGGAGCGCGCCCGGCGCAGCACCCGCTTCGAACGGGACAGGATGGGCCGCCTGCTGGCCCAGGCGACCGCCACCTCGCTCAGCACCTACACATGGAGCGACGCCGACCGCCTGCTGGCGGCGCGGCGCGAACCCACCGAGGCCGGCGCCCTGCTTGGCGTTACGGCCAGCAGCGTCGCCTTCGACTACGACAAGGCAGGGAGGCTGCTGGCGGAGCACGGCGCCGAAGGCATGGTGGCCTACAGGCTCGATGAACTCAACAACATCGCCTCGCTGGCCCTGCCGCACGGACAGCACGTCGACCTGCTCAGCTATGGTTCCGGCCACGTCCACCAGATTCGCGCCGGCGAGCGGGTCATCAGCGATTTCGAGCGTGACGACCTGCACCGCGAGGTGCTGCGCACGCAAGGCAGGCTGACCCAGCGCATGGGCTACGACCCGTTGGGGCGGCGCAGCTGGCAGGCGGCGGGCACGGTACCGGGTGCGCTGGGTCCGGGGCAAGGGCAGCTGTGGCGCAGCTACCGCTATAGCCGCCTGGGCCACCTGGCCGAGCAGCACGACAGCGTGCGCGGACGCATCGACTACCAGTATGACCCGGCCGGCCATCTGCTGCGCCAGAATCGCGGCGCCGCCGTGGTACAGGAGCAGTTTGCCTGGGACGCGGCCGGCAACCTGCTGGCGGACAGTCCCGACCGGAGCGCGGGCAGGGTGGAAGGCAACCGGCTCAGGGTCTGGCGCGATCTGCGCTTCGACTACGACCCCTGGGGCAACCTGGCGCGCAAGCGCAAGGGTTCCCAACAGGAGCAGCGCTTCGTCTTCGATGCCGAAGACCGGCTGGTTGCCGTGGTGACGGAGGATGGGCAGGGCGTGGTCGAGACGCGCTTCGAGTATGACCCCATCGGCCGGCGCATCGCGACCAGCGAAACGAAACGCAGCCTGACCGGCGCGAGCCGTACCCAGCGGAGGCGCTTCGTCTGGCAGGGGCTGCGCATGGTGCAGGAGGTGCGCGATACCAGCACCAGCAGCTATGTGTACAGCCCGGACGATCCCTACACCCCATTGGCGCGGGTGGATGCCGTCATGGGCGGCGCGATCGCGGGCGCGGCGATCGAACGGGCGCGCGCTTCGTCGAGGATCTACCACTTCCACACCGATCCGGTGGGCACACCGCTGGAGTTGACCGACGAGGCGGGCGAGCTGGCCTGGGCGGGTAAGTACAGCGCGTGGGGCAAGGTGGAGCGCGGGGAAGATGCGCTGCTGCTCGAGCGTACCGAGCAGCCGTTGCGCTTTCCGGGGCAATATGCGGATAGCACGACGGGGCTGCATTACAACACGTTCAGGTATTACGATCCGGATGTGGGGAGGTATATCAGTCAGGATCCGATTGGGTTGTCGGGCGGGCTCAACTTGTACGCCTATACCCCAAATTCGACTGGATGGATGGATCCCCGAGGTTTGGCGGCTCTTGGCCAGATCGGGACGTACGCTAGCCTTAATGGAGGTAGCAATGTCGGCGACGGATTGCAAGCGCATGAACTTGTTCGGCACGAGTACCTACAACAGATGGGCCTTGCAGGGGAGACGCGACTGGGAGATAACCCGTCAATTGCACTGGATCTTGACCATCACACAAGGGGCCCCTTTAGGGACACAAGAGGTATAGGCGGTGCGCATTACCATGAAGCGAAGATCCGCTCGAGTTATGGGCTGGGTCCACATGAGTTCCATCCTCAGGTGAAGGTGGAACTGGACATTACCCAAGGTGCACTTCGCAAGGCTGGAATGCCTGCGAGTCATGTACGTAGACTACGTAAGCAATCCAACAGCTTCCTACAGAAACTAACGGCCGGATGTTAAACAATTATGACAAAGAAACTTGCTTTTATAAAACCATGCTTGGATGACAAGCTTGCGCGCGTGGGCGGGGCAGCGCTGATTGGTGGCATTGTGGCATGGCCAGCAACACAAGATGGGCACCCACTAACTTTACTTATGTCACTTCCGACCGAATTTCTAAACAGAAATGCAGGGGTCAGTCTCCCATCTGGAAAGATAATTTCCGTTTTCTCCTATTATGCTCAGGACGAGTACTTCTTGGATTGCATAACCTATCACGGTTCGCAGGAGGAGCTCGATTGGCTGCGAAGAGGTTTTACACGCGTGCTGCTCCACCCGCCAGGAGGGGTAATGTCCAGCGCTGAAGAGCTTCCTCCGATGGAACTGGAGATAGAAGATGCCCATTCGACTCCTGCAGATACGTATGGCGGATCAAAAATCGGTGGCACACCTACACTCCTTCAAGCTGAACCGCTTGCATTGGGCGACGAGAAATTTGCGCTTCAGGTGTATGGAGGGAGCTTCCCAGCGGGCCACCGGGGAGTCCTTGGGCTGTCCGATGCTGTCGGTTATCTGTTTATTAATGAGAGTAAAGCACGTAATGGTGAGCTGGATGTCGGAACATTTTTTGTACAAGTGACGTAAATCCGGAAATAGCACTGCGATTGCACGATTCGCTGGCGTTCTAGCTGGCGCTCCAGTCCCACTGATAGGAGAAAGAGCTGGGGTTCCCGTCCCCGGAAGAAATATTCTGTTTTCCTGACCGCTGATCATCTTGCTATATTGGATCCCGAGCGATCGACCGTAGAAGTCGAGCGTGTCGCCGACACTGGCGAGCCAATGGGACATCGATATTTTCCTCAAATCCCGTTTTACAAAAAAAATGAAAAGTTTGTTGTCAAGGATATTGGCCTGCCACCTTTATTTCAGTGTGTTGAAATTAACGCACTAGTCCGTAGCGAAGAGTTTCGCGGCGCTGCATTGAATGCAGGTTTGCGTGGGCTGAAATTTGTTCCGTTCGATGAAAGCTATTCTTACGCCCCCTGGGCTGGATGGTAGATAGGGCATTCCAATCAAAATCCTATCCGCTTGTCTGGTGGCGGATCTGTTCTGGAAGAGAGTATGAAAAGGCAGAATTGCGTGGGGGAGCGTACTCCAAATCGTGCAGGATACTTGAGGGCGCCAAGTACCCATTCGGAAGGGCTGGCAGCGGTAAATCCGTCGTAGGCCATGTAATAGGAGGTTATGTGAATGAACCGTTATATGTATTAAAGTATCGGCCGGACGGCAAGGGTTGCCCTTACCATCTTTCCGGAGAGTTTAATCAGCCCGAGTGGGAGTGGAGGAATTTCGAGACGAAACCGCACGAGGCCAAGATAACGAGAGATTATTCACTTAGAACCACGGATGGAGATCTACAGTTCATCGATTTTGACTTTTATGGAACCTTGGCAAAGTACGTCTCGGAACAGTTTGTTGCTTTGTGTGCTGATCTTCATGTCAATTCCCGTCAGGTGCCACTCGATATCACCTACTTCAAAGGTGGGCGACCATCGAAATCTTATTTCGTGTTCCTGCCTGCTGATCATCTGCCAATGCTGGACGCGGAAAAGTCAGTAACTGAAGTGGAAGTTATAGATGAATCTGGGCAGCCGATGATGGATCGTTTCTTTCCCGATATTCCCATCTATAGACGTATTGAAAAATTCGTTTCCAAGGATGCCGAAACGCCTCATCTCTTTCAATGCGTAGAGCTATTCTCCTTGGTTTGTACTGAGACTTTTCGTGCGCAAGCATTGAAACGCATGCTCCGTGGGGTTGAATTCATCCGGCTAGACGACAATTTTGTCTATGACCCGGGTGCTGGCTGGTAGACGCGGCCCCCGCGAGTTGACGATACGAAAAGTACCTCGAGTGAGATGCGCTCGCCGGCGCAGATTGCGACGCGGGATGATCGTGGCGGCGTCTTCCTGAAGCCTCCGCTACGCCACCTCGACCCGGCCGAAAAAACCATACTGCAGACTCGCAGCGATCCGGCGCGCGGCCGCCAGGAACGCGTCGGCATCGCCAGGCGCGAAACGCCCCGTCACATGCGATTCAAACAATCCCAGCCAACGGCGGAAATGTTCCGCCTCGACGCCCTGCAGCTGCATGTGCTTGCCGTAGACATTCCCCTTGAACTCGGCGCTCTTGAGCATGACCGAGCACCAGAAATCGACCATCCTAGCCAAGTGCGGCTCCCAGTTGTCGCCAATGGCGCCGTCGAATACGGGGGCAAGCACGCTGTCGCGCCGGATGTCGCCATAAAAGTCGGCAACCAGGGCGGCAATGGAGTCACGGTTCAGTTCGGAATACATGGGAGGCGGTCAATCGGATTGCAGCGGTTGTGCCTATTGTCTCAGATTCCCGCAAGCCGGCGCACTGCCGGCCCGGGCTGATCTCCGCAGCGCCCGTTTTGCGCGTTTCCCACGAAATTGACGAGTGACGGAGCCCATCCGGCTTTCTTGGCAGCTATTGCGATTATGATACGTGGCAACAAGCGCTACCAAGGCCAGCCATGTCGACTCAGAATCAGCAACGCATGCACCTCCTGTTCCTGACCGCGATCTGCGGCCTGGGCGGACTCCTCTACGGCATCGACATCGGCATCATCGATCCGGCCTTGCCCTACCTGCACCGCGCCACCAGCCTCACGGAAGGCCAGCTCTCGCTGGTCGTCGCAGCCGTGATGGGCGGTTCGATCCTCGGTTCGGTGGTCGCCGGCATGCTTGCCGACTGGCTGGGCCGGCGCCCGATGATGGTGGTCAGCGCGCTGCTCTTCGTGGGCAGCGTCACCGTCATCTATCTCTCGCAATCCTTCGTGCCGCTGCTGCTGGGGCGCCTGCTCCAGGGTCTGAGCGGCGGGGTGATCGCGGTGGTGGTCCCGCTCTACCTGGCCGAATGCCTGCCGGCGAACCAGCGCGGACGCGGGCTGGCGCTGTTCCAGTTTGCGCTCACCGTCGGCATCGTCCTCGCCGCCTTCATCGGCAACCATTACCTGAGCAATGCCGAACTGGCGATCCAGGCGGCCGGCAGCGATGCGGCCGCGGTGAGCGCCGCCGCCGACCGCGCCTGGCGCAGCATGTTCCTGGCGGTGCTGTACCCGGGCACCCTGTTCCTGCTCGGCTGCCTGTTCGTGAGCGAATCGCCGCGCTGGCTGATCCGGCGTGGACGCGCGGCGCAGGCGGCGAGCGTGCTGTCCCGCCTGCGCCCGGCTGACGAGTGCGAGCGTGAAGTGGCCGAGATCGGCGCCGCACTGGCGGAGGAAAAGGCGCGGCCGAAGCTTGGCCGCGGCGCGGCCCTGGCCGAGATGCTGACCCAGCGCCGCTACGTGCTGCCCTTCGTGCTGGCCTGCGTGATCCTGGGCTGCAACCAGGCTACCGGCATCAATTCGATCCTGCAGTTCATGTCGACCATCCTGCAGCACGCCGGCCTCGATCCGGTGAGCGCGTCGAGCTACGGCACCGCCATCAAGATCCTGAATTCGGTGATGACGGTGGCCGCCATCATGCTGGTCGAGCGCAAGGGCAGGGTGTTCCTGCTCAAGATCGGCACCGCCGGCATCATGGTGTCGCTGTGCCTGCTCGCGCTGCTGTTCCACCGCTTCGAATCGCAGCGCGTCGACGTGCGCGCCGACGTGGCGGCCCTCGTGGCGGGCAATGCACTCGACCTGAACCTGGCTGACTCGCGCCTGGCGCCGCCCGCATCGGGACCCGTGCAGCTGACCATCCTCTACCAGTACGGCGACAAGGAACAGGTGGCCGAAGCCTATACGCCGACGCCGAAGGCGCAGGCCGTGCTGGCGCGCGAGCAGGCGCTGGTGAGCGCCTTGCCGGAAGCGCAGCGCGCCGTGCTGGCCCAGGCGCGCGCCGCCTGGAGCGGGCGGGCCGCCGCGGAGCCCGAAGGGGCGCAGCAGCTGATCGCGAGCCTGCCGGCGCAAGCGCGCGCCACCATCGAGGCTGCCCGCCGCGTCCACATGGCCCAGCGCATCGATATCCGCCCCGCCGATGGCGCAGCGAATGCCCCGCTCGAGATCGTGCGCGCCAGCGTCGGCCCGATCCCGGACAAGAACAGCGGCCTGCTCGCCGCGCTCTGCATTGCCGGCTTCATCGCCGCCTTCTCGATCGGCCCGGGCGTATGCGTCTGGCTGGCGCTGTCCGAGCTGATGCCGACCCGGATCCGTTCGGTGGGCATGGGCGTGGCGCTCCTGATCAACCAGGGCACCGGCACCCTGATCGCCGGCGCCTTCCTGCCGATCGTGGGCAACTTCGGCTACCACATGATGTTCCTGTTCTGGGCCGTCTGCACCGCCGTGTACTTCATCACGGCGACCTTCTTCCTGCCCGAAACGAAGGGCAAGTCGCTGGAAGAGATCGAGCGGCTGTTTGCGCGGACGAAGGCGGCCGAGTAATGCCTGTGATTGGAGAGAGAGACTTGACGAAGACGACAATGTGGAAAGGCCCAATGGCTGCCATCCTGCTGGCCGCGCTGGTGGCGCTGCCGGCGCCGACGGTGCTGGCCGCCCAGGGCGCTGCCGTGGCGAGTGTCGCCAACCCCGCGCGCCTGGAACTACGCTGGGAAATGCAGCGCCAGCCTGCCGGCCTGCAGCTGCCCCAAGGAGGCTCGCCGGCGCGCTTTACCCTGACGAACAAGGACAACGCGCCGCTGCCGGCGTCCGGCTGGTCGCTCTACCTGTCGGGCATCGACCGCATGCCGGCCGGCGCACAGTCGAACGGACTGGTGCTGGAGGAAGTCGCGGGCAGCCTGTTCCGCCTGCGCCCGGGTCCGGATTTCAAGGGGCTCGCCCCCGGCCAGACACTGGAATTCGCCTACCGGCATCGGGATTCGGTGTTCATGCCCTCGCGCTCGCCGGCGGGTCCCTACCTGGTGTACGACGCGGCCCCAGATATGGGCGTGCCGCTGCCCTACACGGTGACGCCCCTGAAGGAGCCGCCCCAGCGTGGCAAGGTCGGCAGCCCGCATTCGGCGGTGACGCCGGAAGATACCTACTGGCGCAATGCCAGGGCCGAGCTGCTGCCGGCGTCAAAGGTCCCGCCGGTCCTGCCGACGCCGCTGGCGCTGCAGACCGGCGCCGGCCGCCTGGTGCTGGCGGGCCGACCCGTCATCAAGGCATCCGCAACGCTGGCCAACGAGACTGCGCTGGCCGGTTCGCTGTTCCCGTCCAGCTTGCCGGCCGGCGGTGGCCCGGCCCTGCGCTTGAGCGTCGGCACGGTCGAGGGACAGGATTCGCCCGAGGCCTACCGCCTCACGATCGACGCGCGTAGTGGCATCGACATCGTCGGCAACAGCGCGGCCGGCGTCGCCCATGGCCTGCAGTCCCTGCGCGACCTGATGCCGCTGCCCGGCGCCGCGGACCCGTCCCTGCCCGAACTGACCATCGTGGACGCGCCGCGCTTCGGCTACCGCGGCTTCATGCTCGACGTCGCGCGTAACTTCCAGAGCAAGGAAACGGTGCTCAAGTGGCTCGACCTGATGGCGCGCTTCAAGCTGAACAAGTTCCACTTCCACCTGACCGACGACGAGGGCTGGCGCATCGAGATCGCCGGCCTGCCGGAACTGACCACGATCGGCGCCGTGCGCGGACACAGCGCGAAGCCGGGCGTGCGCCTGCAACCGGCCTACGGCTCCGGGCCCGATCCGCGCGACCCCGCGGGCAGCGGCTACTATTCCCGCGCGGACTACCTGGAGATCTTGCGCTACGCCGCGGCGCGCCACATCGAGGTGATCCCCGAGATCGAGATGCCCGGCCATGCGCGCGCCGCCGTGCAAGCGATGGAGTCGCGCTACCACCGGTTGAAGAGCGCGGGGAGCCGCGATGCCGCGCGCTACCTGCTGAATGACCTGGAGGACCGCTCCGACTACCTGTCGGCCCAGTACTTCAAGGACAATGTGATCAATCCCGGCCTCGAATCGAGCTACACCTTCATCGAGCACGTGGTCAGGGAGATGGCGGCGCTGCACCGCGAGGCCGGCGTGCCCCTCAAGACCATCCACATGGGCGGCGACGAACTGGCCAACGGGGCCTGGGAGAAGTCGCCCGCGAGCGAGGCGTGGAAGCGCAAGCATGGCCTGGAGAGCAGCGCCGACCTGTGGGACTATTTCTACGAGCGGGTCGACGCCATCGTGCGCAAGCACGGCATGTTCACCTCCGGCTGGGAAGAACTGGCCGCCCGCAAGACGCGGCTGGACGGCGCCTCGAAGCTGATCCCGAACCCGCGCTTCACCCGCAACGGCTTCACCGCCTACGTGTGGAACAACACGGTGGGCCTCGAGGACCTGGCCTACCGCCTGGCGAATTCCGGCTACGACATCGTGCTCACGCCCGTCACGCGCATGTACTTCGACATGGCGCACAACGCCAACCCCGAGGAGCACGGCGTCAACTGGGGCGCCTACGTCGAACTCGACACGGTGTACGACTTCATCCCCTTCGACATCATGAAAGACGCGCCGGACGCCGCCAGGGCCGGCAAGGATCGCCTGACCGACTACGGCAAGCGCCGCGTACGGGGCATCCAGGCCAACCTGTTCGCGGAAACGGCGCGCGACCCGGCGCGCCTCGACTACCTGGTGATGCCGCGCATGGTGGCCCTGGCCGAGCGTGCATGGGCGGCCGACCCGGCCTGGGCCACGACCCTTGACCAGAACAAGGCGGCGGTCCTGCACCGCGACGACTGGACGGGTTTCGTCAATGCGCTCGGCCAACGCGTGCTGCCGCGCCTCGACCTGGACGGCTCGAACGTCGCCTACCGCATCGCGCCGCCGGGCCTCGTGCTGGACGGGGGCAGGGTGCTGGCCAACCACGTGCTGCCGGGGATGGTGCTGCGCTATACCAGCGATGGCAGCGAGCCGACGGCGGCAAGCTCTGTGGTCAGCGGGCCGATCCTGGAGCGCGGCATGATCCGTGTCGCGGCCTTCGACCGCCAGGGCAGGCGAGGGCCGGTTGCCGCCATCGAATCGCCCTGACACCGCCTTGCCTTGAACCAGAAAACCCGCTTCGGCGGGTTTTTCTTTTATTAACTCCGAAAATATCAGGCGATTATAAGGATAAGCCGCTCTTCATTATCGGGATTATCGTGCTTGTAAAATAAATCGCAATTTTACACGTCATTTTACATGTAAAAAAATAGCTCCAATTATTGGTTGACGGAGTGAATAAATATTCCATATGATGTTTTCCCGAGCACGTAGCAACTTATTAATTACGGCCATCCAGCCCGTGCTGGCGGCCTTGATGACAGCAGCGGGCGGTTGGCGATGGTTGACCTGGCAAGACACCATAATACGTTCGGATTGCAGCGGCTTTATCCCGAAGCCGTCGAATACCTTCTCCCGATATTCCGCCTTATTAAAATACAACCGGTATTTGGAATCGTTCGCGGCAAATACCTGCCCATTGTTTTATATCGCGTCCGCGTGGCGCGCTCTGATTTGAATGGCGTCGTCAGCGGTCGGCACATTATTTCAAACCAACCATCATGGGCTCATCATGCGAAGGGGGAGTGATATGCCGGCGTCCTGTAAACTGATTTTCCGGATTTCGTTCGGACACGCGTTCTTTGCCGACGGCGTGCTGCGCGACCTGCGCATCGTGCCGGTACCGGCCTGCTTCGACAAGCTGCGCAGGGCTGGCCTGGTGCTGCGCCCCCAGGAAGACGGTATCGCGGTCTACGGCGACGAGAAAGCCGTCGAGCGCCTGCGCTTTCATATCGCGGCGGCCGGCAGGTCGCTCGGCATGGCCTTCCAGGTCTTCTTCACCGATCCGCACTTCTTCGAGTACACGGCGCCCGCATGGCCGAGCGGCAAGTTGCTCTATCTCGATACCGCCGATTCCGTGACGGACGAGACGGGCCGCAAGATCGTGCATGCCACCCCCTTCGTGGAAGCATCCGCTTTCCTGGAGCGCGACCACGCGAGGCTCGCCTGCATCCTGGGCGAGCGCGTGCTGGCGCCGACGCCGGCCATGGTGCTCCGCGTGGACCTGTCGTCCGGGCTGCTGGACGTGATCGACTCCCGCCAGCGCCATTTCCACGTCCGCTTCGATGCCGCCGGCAATCGCTGGAACGATGGCCGGCCTGGCGCCGGCGACGCGCAGGCAGGTAGCAGCGAGCCGGCCACCGATGTCGGCATCGAGCGCTTTGCCGGCGTCAATATCGCCGACCGCCGCCGCGCCCACCTCTTCGTGCCGAAAGGCGCCGTCCAGATGCGGGAAGTATCGCCGCCGCGGTTCCGGCGACGCCTACCCTTGCCGGTGATGGAGAAGGCGGCCTTCGGCAGGCTGTCCAGCCCGGGACCGGGCTAGGACTGCGCGGCAGCAGGGACCGGAATGCGGCCCTGCACGCTGGGCCTGGCGGCCGCATGAGGTTAAAATGACAATCACCACGCCTCGTGCATCCGTGCTTTTTGTCAGGCCCCATGACTTACTCCGATTTCACGCTGACCTCGCCGCTCTACGACCTGGAAAACGGTGCAGCGCCCCTGCTCGCTCTCACCATCGTCTGGCACCCCGATCGCGCGCGGATCGGTGAACAGTTCGTCGGCGGCGCCGGCGGCGACGTCATCGAGCTGAATCGCTTTGCTCCCCTCTTCATGCACCCCGGCCGCGAGGGCCTGCCCCTGGGCCACGGCGCCATTTCGCGCCAGCCCCTGCGCCTGGTGCGGGACGCAAGCGACCGGGTTTCCATGACCCTGCCGGCCAGCCCCATGGCCGTTGAAGTCAATGGCCGCGTCCTCACCCACCCCATCCACTTCAGTGCGGGGCAGATTGCCGATGGCCAGATCCTGACGCTGGGGCGGGCGGTGGTTCTGTGCCTGCACTGGATGCAGCGCCTGCCTGCGCCGAACACGGTGCCGGGCCTGATCGGCGTGGGCAGCGCCAGCATTGGCGTGCGCGAGCAGATCCATATGGTGGCGCGCACCAGCCTGCCGGTCCTGCTGGTGGGAGAAACCGGCACAGGCAAGGAGATCGCCGCGCGCGCAATCCACGCGCTGAGCGGGCGGGCGCAAGGGCCGCTGGTCGCCGTCAACATGGCGGCACTGGGCGAGTCCATGGCGGCATGCGCGCTGTTTGGCGCAGTGGAAGGCGCGTATCCGGGCGCGGGCGCTGCGCGCGAGGGATTGTTCGCGCAAGCCGATGGCGGGACGCTCTTCCTCGACGAGATCGGCAACGCGCCGGCGGCCGTGCAGCCGATGCTGCTGCGCGCGATCGAAGGCGGCGGCTACCGGCCCATCGGCGCATCCGAAGACCGGCGTTCGAGCGCGCGCCTGGTCGCCGCCTCCGACCAGGATCTCGATGCCGCTGCCTTCAACCAGGCCTTGCTGCATAGGCTGGAAGGCTTCGTGCTCCGCATGCCGCTGCTGCGCCAGCGGCGCGAGGATGTCGGCGTGCTGATCGTGGACCTCTTGAGGCAGCAGGGCATCGAGGCCGAGCTGCCGGCGGCGCTGGTGGCGGAACTGGCGGCCCATGACTGGCCGGGCAACGTCCGCCAGCTGTTCAACGTGCTGCAGCGCGCCGCGCTGGTGCTGCGCGAAGGCGGCGTGCCGACGCTGGAGCAGCTGGTGGGTAGCGCGCGCGCGAAGGTGGAAGAGGCGCTGGAGCCGGAACCGGTCGTGACGCTGGAAACTGCGGTCGCACGCCGCAGGCCTTCGAAGCTGAGCGACGGCGAGGTGCTGGAGGCGATGGCCGGGAATGACTGGAACATCCAGGCCGCGGCGCAGGCGCTGGGAATCTCGCGTCCGAGCCTGTACAAGCTGCTGGAGGACCACCCGGACATCCGGCGGCCCGAGACGATCGCCGAAGACGACATCGCCCGCGCGATGGCGGCATCGGCGGGCGATATCGAGCGCTGCGCGGCGCTCCTGAAGACGCCGGCGGAAGCCTTGCGGCGCCGCTGGCGGCTGCTGCGGCCGAACTGAAGTCCGATCAGATCGAACCGACTTCCAGTTCCGGATCGGGCAGGAAGAAGAAGCTGCTCACGCCTTCCTTGTTGGTCGTGGTGAAGGCGATCGAGAAACCCCAGAAGCCGTCGTTCGCCACTTTCACTTTCGAACCCTGCACCAGCGGGATCTGCGACTGGTTGAAGGGCGAGTGCGCGCTGGCCGGCTTGCGCGGGCCCGCGAACAGCATGGCGCTTGCCAGCTCGACGGAAGGCGTGTCCGGCAGGCGGAAGTCGAAGGTCAGGGTATCGCCGACGTTCGCCTTGATCAGCGCTTCGATCTTGCCGTCGATGCTCCAGGTGGCCATTGGATTGCCCGGATTGAATTGGATGGTGATGTTGTAATCGGTTGCCATGGTCTCTTTCAGTTCACTTCGTTGAACGTGCTGCTGGAGCACGGGGACTGCCGGACACATCGGCCCGGACGTAACGCTCGTCGCGCCGCAGGGCCACCAGGTCGGGTTCGGCGTCGATGAACTTGACCGGGTAGCCCAGGCGCCGGGCGTGTTGGATGGCGACGAGCGCCGCGTCGCGCTGGCCCAGGAGTTCATAGGCGAGAGCGGCGCGGAACTGCACGTCGGCGCTGTTCGGTGCCAGCGCGAGCGCGCGCGGCAGGAGGGTGGCGGCGTCGTCAAGCGCCCTGGTGCGCGCGGCGTACAAGCCCATGCGCGAGACCAGCAACACGTCGTTCGGCGCGCGCGCCAGGCGCGGCGCCAGCAGTTCGCGCGCCTTCTCGTAGGCGGCCCGCGCCTGCGCTTCGCGTCCGGGAATCCAGTTCAAGGTATCTGCCAGGTTGGCCCACAGCTGGTATTCGCCGGGCGAGCCGCGCGTCGGCGACACCGCGTTCTCGAAGGCCGCCGCGGCGCCGACGTAGTCCTGGCGCAGGAACAGGGCGTTGCCAAGGTTCGTGTACAGCTTGGCGCTGGGCCGGATCTGCAGGCCCTGCTGCAGCACCCGCAAGGCTTCGTCATCACGGTTCTGGCGCAGCAGCGCCGCGTTCAGGTTGGAGTAGGCGAGTACCGCATCAGGCTGCAGCGCAATGCTGCGCCGGAACGCGCGCTCGGCCGCCGGGTAATCGGCCTGCTCGTACTCGATCGCACCCAGTTCGTCGGTGAAGGCGCGCTCGCGCGGGAAGCGGACGAAGGCCTCGGCCAGCCTGGCGCGCGCATCGTCGTAGCGGTGCATGCGGCGCAGCGTCGCGACCTGGCCATACCAGGCGAAGAAATTGTTGGGATCGAGGCGCAGCGCCTCGGCGTGGGCGCCCAGCGCCTCCTCGCGCTTGCCCTGGTTGAACAGCACCCAGGCGCGGGCGACGTGGCTGAGGGCGAGCTGCTCGTTGAGCTGGGCGGCGCGCTGGGCGCTGGCGTCGGCCCGCTGCAGCCAGGTCTCGTCGCCCTTGTCGGTCTGGTAGCGCAAGGCGTACGTGATCGACAGGCCGGCGGCCGCCGCCGCGCTGTCGGGCTGGCGCTCCAGGATGCGGCGGAAGTGCTGCTCCGCCTTGTCCAGGCTGTCCGGGCGGTCGAACTGCTTCAGCGCCGCCAGTCCCTGCTCCATCTCGAGCGATTCGGAGAAGGGCGCCAGCGAGCTGCCCAGCACCGCCAGGTGGGGCGCCGCATACCAGCCGCCCGCACCCAGCAGCGCCAGCAGCGCCACGCCGGCCAGCGCCTTGCGCGTGCGCGGGGCCATGGTCTTCCTGGCGGGGCGGGCTGCCGGCGGCGCCGGCGCATCCAGCTGCGCCAGCCGCTCGAGCACCTCGGCCATGCCGGCCAGGCGCTGCGCGGGCTGGCGCGCCGTCATCGCGCGGATCAGGGCGACCAGCTGCGGACTGGCGTCGACCGGATAGTTCCAGCCGTCGGACGACGCCTGCACCTGGGCCGCCGCCAGCGCCAGGCCGTCCAGCAGCGCGAAGGGCCTGGCGCCGTTGATCATCTCGTACAGGATCAGGCCCAGGGCATAGACATCGGCTTGCGGCGACAGCGGCGCACCGAGCATGCGCTCGGGCGCCATGTAGGCAATGGTGCCCTGCAGGGCGTTGGAGGGCAGGCTGGTGGTGGCGAGGACGTCCACGCTGTGGGCCAGGCCGAAATCGAGGACACGGATCTTGCCTCCCGGTTCCAGCATCAGGTTCGACGGTTTCACGTCGCCGTGCACGAGGCCGGACTCGTGGGCGTCGCGCATGGCTTCGGCGATCTGGCGCGTCCATTCGAGCGCTTCCAGCTGCGCCACGGGACCCTCGAGCAGCACCTGCTTGAGCGTCCTGCCGGGCACCAGTTCCATCACGATCGACTGGGTGTCGCCGTCGTCCTCGATCGCGTGGACCGTGACGAAGGCGGCGTGGCGCAGCGAGGCGCCGAGGCGGGCTTCGCGCATCAGGTCGGCTTCGGCGCGGCCGGCGCCCGCATGCTTGATGCATTTGATGGCGACGGGGCGGCGCAGCTTGTTGTCCCAGGCCTCGTAGACCTGGCCGAAGCCGCCTTCGCCGAGACGGCCGCGCACTTCGTAGTGGCCCGGCAGCTGCGGAGCGGAAGGCATGGACTCGGCCAGCGTGGAAGTGTCGAGAATCGTGGTAGAAGCGCTCATCGTCCGGCGCTTGATACGGATCAAAGATACATTACAGCAATCATTGCGGTAGCGCAATGATCCTTGGTTTTCAGCGGCTTCCCTTGCACACAATGTATCGGAACTATTCGATATTATTACTGAAAAGTTACATTCTCCTGGCGCCGCGGCGGCGCAGTCCCGAATGCGGCGAAGCTGCGAAATCGAGTAAAATCATGCGCTTCACTCTCGCAGAGCCCTGTTCTCACAGGGCTTTCTATTTTGCGTCGTCGGACAAAGGTTCGATCGTAGCCAGCCATTTTTAAGCATTCACCGGAATTCATATGGAAATCAAGGTCAACTTCCTCGACAAGCTACGTCTGGAAGCCAAGTTCGACGACTTCACCGTGATCGCCGACCAGCCGATCCGTTACAAGGGCGACGGCTCGGCGCCCGGCCCCTTCGACTACTTCCTGGCCTCCTCGGCCCTGTGCGCGGCCTATTTCGTCAAGCTGTACTGCAACACCCGGAACATCCCGACCGAGAACATCCGCCTCTCGCAGAACAATATCGTCGACCCGGAGAACCGCTACCAGCAGATCTTCAAGATCCAGGTCGAACTGCCGCCGGACATCTCGGAAAAGGACCGCCAGGGCATCCTGCGCTCGATCGAGCGCTGCACGGTCAAGAAGGTGGTGCAGGCCGGCCCCGAGTTCGTGATCGAGGAGGTGGCGAACCTGGATGCGGACGCCCAGGCCCTCCTGACCCTGCAGCCCGATGGCGGAGCGGCCACCTACATCCCCGGCAAGGACCTGCCGCTGGAGCAGACCATCGCGAACATGTCGGGCATGCTCGCCAGCTGGGGCATCAAGATCGAGATCGCCTCGTGGCGCAACATCGTCCCCAACGTGTGGTCGCTGCACATCCGCGACGCGCACTCGCCGATGTGCTTCACCAACGGCAAGGGCGCGACCAAGGAAAGCGCGCTGGCCTCGGCCCTGGGCGAATACATCGAGCGCCTGAACAACAACCACTTCTACGCCGGCGCCTACTGGGGCGAGGACATCGCCAACGCGCCCTTCGTCCACTACCCGAACGAGCGCTGGTTCCAGGCGGGCCCCGACGATGCGCTGCCCGAAGAGATCCTCGACGCCTACACCCGCGAGGTCTACGACCCCGACGGCGAGCTGCGCGGCTCCCACCTGGTCGACACCAATTCCGGGAACGCGGCGCGCGGCATCGTCTCGCTGCCCTTCAAGCGCCTGTCCGATGGGGAGACGGTGTACTTCCCGTCCAACCTGGTCGAGAACCTGTATGCCAGCAATGGCATGAGCGCCGGTAACACGCTGGCCGAGGCCCAGGTGCAGTGCCTGTCCGAGATCTTCGAACGCGCCGTCAAGCGCGAGATCCTGGAAGGCGAGATGGCCTTGCCGGACGTACCCGCCGAGGTGCTGGCGAAGTACCCGCGCATCCTGGCCGGGATCCAGGGCCTTGAAGAGCAGGGCTTCCCGGTGCTGGTCAAGGACGCCTCGCTCGGAGGCCGGTATCCGGTCATGTGCGTGACCCTGATGAACCCGCGCACGGGCGGCGTGTTCGCCTCCTTCGGCGCCCACCCGAGCTTCGAGGTGGCGCTGGAGCGCAGCCTGACGGAGCTGCTGCAGGGCCGCAGCTTCGAGGGCCTGAACGACCTGCCGCCGCCGACCTTCGCGAGCGAAGCCGTGACCGAGCCCTACAACTTCGTCGAGCACTTCATCGATTCGAGCGGCGTGGTCTCGTGGCGCTTCTTCAGCGCGAAGACCGATCTCGACTTCGTCGAATGGGACTTTTCGGGCGCCGGCGAAGACTCGAATGCGCAGGAATCGGCGACCCTGCTCGCCATCCTCGAGGACATGGGCAAGGAAGTCTACATGGCCGTCTACGACGAGCTGGGCGCCACCGCCTGCCGCATCCTGGTGCCGGGCTACTCGGAAGTCTATCCGGTGGAAGACCTGGTCTGGGACAACACGAACAAGTCACTGCTGTTCCGCGAAGACATCCTGAACCTGCACCGCCTGGACGACGACGCCCTGAACGATCTGCTCGACCGCCTGGAAAACAATGAGCTGGACGAGTACGGCGACATCGCCAGCCTGATCGGCATCGAGTTCGACGAGAACACGGACTGGGGCCAGCTGAACGTGCTCGAGCTGCGCCTCCTGATCAACCTGGCGCTGGGCGAGCTCGAAGGCGCCCAGGAGCTGGTCGGCGCCTTCCTGCAGTACAACGACAACACCGTCGAGCGCAAGCTGTTCTACCAGGCGATGGACGCGGTGCTGCACGTGGTGCTCGACGATGACCTGGAGCTGGAAGACTACGTCGTCAACTTCCGTCGCATGTACGGCAATGCACGCATGGATGCGGTGCTGGGTTCGGTCGACGGCAGCGTGCGTTTCCATGGTTTGACGCCGACCAGCATGGCGCTCGAAGGCCTGGACCGTCACCACCGCCTGATCGACAGCTACCGCAAGCTGCACGCGGCGCGCGCAAAGGCGGCGGAGCAGCGATAAAGCGGAGCCTGGCGAACCCCTGACGCTTTTACCGGCTGACGCGGAAATAATCCGCGTCGAGCCATCCGCCCGATGGTCTGGCGGCATCGCTGGCGCTGTACAGCCCCATCTGCGCCCCCACCCAATGCCCCTTGGTGGCGGCGAAGGGCGCGCCGGCCGGTGTGAAGTGCTTGCCGTCCACGCTGTAGAAGAAGCGCGCCTGCGCACCCTCGGACATGGTCATGCGCAAGAAGACCGCGTTCGGAGCCTTGGGCAGGAGCACCGTCTCGTTCTCCTGGCAGCGTGGCTTGACCGGTTCGCATACGGCGTACACCAGCTGCTGTTCGCCCCCCTGCCAGCGCAGGCCGATGGCGGCATAGGTCAACCCGTTCAGGATCAAGCCGGCGCGGTCGCCGTCCTGCGCCTCGTGCAGCTCGATGCGCGTGTCGGCCTTGAAGGCGGTGGCGGGCAGCTTCTGGGTGAGGATGTTGGGGGAGGCGCGCACATAGCCCTTCGTAGCCCGGCTGGCGAGCACCGGCAGGCGCAGGTGTCCGGGACGCGCGTCGAGCGCGTACCAGCCCGTTTGCGGATTGGCGTTCCACTGCCACTGCAGGCCGAGGGTCTTGCCGTTGAATTCGTCGGTTGCGGGTGGTACTGCGACGGCCTGGCCGGCCACCGGCTTGACCCACCCGGTCACCGGGTTGCCGACGCCAGGCTTGCGACCGGGCTGGCCGATGAGGGGCCAGCCATCCAGCCAGCGCATGGGTTGCAGGTGCGTCACGCGGCCATAGGCCTTGCGGTCCTGAAAGTGGACGAACCAGTCCTTGCCGTCCTGGGCGCGCAGCCAGGCGCCCTGGTGGGGGCCGTTGATGGCGGTCTCGCCTTGCTCCATCACGATGCGGTCCTCGTAGGGGCCTTCGATGCGGCGCGAGCGGAACACCGATTGCCAGCCTTCCTCCACCCCTCCCGCCGGGGCGAACACGTAGTACCAGCCCTCGTGCTTGTACAGCTTCGGCCCTTCCAGGGTACGGTAGCCGGGCAGCTTGTTGCCGTCGATGACGACCTTGCCCTCGCTGTCGAGCAGGCGCCGTCCGTCCGGCGACATGCTGCGCAGGGTAAGGACGTTGTTGAATCCGGCGCGGCTCTTGGCCCAGGCGTGGATCAGCCAGGCCTTGCCGTCCTCGTCCCACAGCGGGGCCGGGTCGATGATGCCCTTGCCCGGCAGGAGCAGGTGCGGCTCGCTCCAGGGACCGGCGAAGTCGGCGGCGGTGACCACGTAGACGCCGTGGTCCGGGTCGGGATAGAAGATCCAGAATTTGCCGTCGTGGTGACGCAGCGAAGGCGCCCACACGCCTGCGCCGGTACGCGGCACGGCAAAGTGCTGCTCCGGCACAAGCTTCGGCAGGGCGTGGCCGACCAGCGTCCAGTTGACCAGGTCCTTTGACTGCAGCAGTGGCAGGCCGGGCACGCTGTTGAAGCTGGACGCGGTCATGTAGTAAGTGTCGCCCACGCGCACCGCGTCCGGGTCGGAGTAGTCGGCGTTGAGGATCGGGTTCTGGTACCTGCCGTTGCCCAGGTCGGCGACCCAGGGCGCATCGTTCGGCGCGGCATGGGCGGCGCCTGCCAGCAGGACGGACAGGAGGAGGGCGCCTTTGCCGCCGGCGCCGGAACGCATCGTGGTCTTCATCGTGGATGCCGGTGTGGGGTTAGCGCGCAGGCGCCGCCGCGAGCGGCCGCACCCAGATGTTCCTGAAACTGACCGCATCCCCATGGTCCTGCAGCCGGATCGGCAGCGCGCCATGCTTGCGATAGGCCGGCTTGCCCACGTGGACCGATTCTCCCGGCAGCGCCACATGGTTCTGCACCAGCACCCCGTTGTGCAGGGCCGTCACATAGGCGGGCGAGGCCAGCGTCCCGTCGGCGGCAAAGCGCGGCGCGGTCCAGACGATGTCGTAGCTCTGCCACTCGCCCGGGGCGGCGCAGGCGTTCACCAAAGGGATGTGCTGCTTGTAGATGCTGGCCGCCTGTCCGTTCACATAGGTCTTGTTGTCGTGGCAGTCGAGGATCTGGATCTCGTAGCCGCTGCCGTTGCCGGTCGAGGCGAGGAAGACGCCGCTGTTGCCCCGTGCCTGGCCGCTGCCCGTCAGTGTGGAGGGCACGCGCCATTCGATGTGCAGCTGGTAGTCGGTGAAGCTGCGGCGCGTCTGGATGTCGCCGCTGCCGCCGAGCACGGTGAATGCGCCGTGCGCGACCGTCCAGGGGGCGGGCCTGTCGGGGGCGCCGGCAGAGACCCATTCGCCCAGGTCCTTCCCGCCGAACAGCACGAGCGCGTCCGAGGGCGCGCCATGCGCCGCCCCGGGCCTCACGCGCCCGGGTTCGGGCGTCCACACTTCCGTGTCCTTCGGGGTCGCCTGTGCCAGGGCCAGGGACGCCATCGACAGACCGGCCACCATCATCATCGCTTTCGCCAGCATCGCACGCTCTACAATAGGAAGGGAAGCAGAGCATAGCACGCCGGGCTGCGCGACTTCGCGCAAATGCTGTCGATCCAGGCAGGTGCGCCTGGCGTGCCGTCGGTTCATAATGATGCGGTTCCACCACGGAGGCAGTCGATGCGCGACGCGATCATCATCGGAGGCGGCCATAACGGCCTGGTATGCGCCTTTTACCTGGCCCGGGCCGGCCTGAAAGTGACGGTGCTGGAGCGGCGCGAGGTCGTCGGCGGCGCCGCCGTCACCGAGGAATTCCATCCGGGCTTCCGCAACTCGGTCGCCGCCTATACGGTATCCCTCCTCAATCCCCGTGTCATCGAGGATATGGGCTTGTCCGCCCATGGCTTGCGCGTGGTCGAGCGGCCGCTGTCCAACTTCCTCCCGCTGGACGACAGCCGCTACCTGAAGCTGGGCGCCGGCAGGACGGCGCAGGAGGTCGCCAAGTTCTCCCGGCGCGATGCGGACCGCCTCGAGGACTACGCCCGCCACCTGGACAGCGCGGCCGAGCTGCTGCGCGAGCTGGTGCTGCAAACGCCGCCGAACCGGGTCCAGGGCGGCTGGCTTGCCGCGCTGCCGGAACTGATCAAGGCCGGCAAGCTGGGCAAGCGCCTGCAGTCGCTGTCGCTGCCGATGCAGCGCGAGCTGCTGGACCTGTTCACCAAATCGGCGGGCGACTACCTCGACGGCTGGTTCGAGAGCGCCCCCATCAAGGCCGCCTACGGCTTCGACAGCGTGGTCGGCAACTACGCCAGCCCCTATGCGCCGGGTTCGGCCTACGTGCTGCTGCACCACGTCTTCGGCGAGGTCAATGGCAAGAAGGGCGCCTGGGGGCACGCCATCGGCGGCATGGGCGCCATCACGCAGGCGATGGCAAAGGCGGCGCGGGCCCGGGGCGTGGAGATCCGCACCGGCTGCGCGGTCGAGGAGGTCGTGCTCGAGAAGGGCCGGGCCTGCGGCGTCGTCACGGAGCGGGGAGAACGCCTGGACGCGCGCGTGGTCGTGTCGAACCTGAACCCGCGCCTGCTCTATACGCGCCTGGTCGACCCTGGCGCGCTGCCCGCGGACTTCCTGCGCCGCATGCAGGGCTGGCGCTGCGGCTCCGGCACCTTCCGCATGAACGTGGCGCTGTCGGAGCTCCCCAGTTTCAGCTGCCTGCCGGGGAGGGAAGCCGCCGAACACCATGGCAGCGGCATCATCATCGCGCCCAGCCTGCAGTACATGGAGCGCGCCTGGATGGACGCGCGCCAGCACGGCTGGTCGCGCGAGCCGATCGTCGAGATGCTGATTCCGTCCACCCTGGACTCCACGCTCGCGCCGCCGGGCCAGCACGTGGCCAGCCTGTTCTGCCAGCACGTGGCGCCGCAGCTGCCCGATGGGGCAAGCTGGGATGATCACCGCGAACAGGTGGCCGACCTGATGATCGCCACCGTCGACCGCTACGCCCCGAACTTCAAGCGCTCCGTGCTCGGCCGCCAGATCATGAGCCCCCTCGACCTCGAACGCACCTTCGGCCTGGTGGGCGGCGACATCTTCCACGGCGCGCTGGGCCTGGACCAGCTGTTCGCGGCGCGTCCGATGCTGGGCCATGCCGACTACCGCGGCCCCGTCGCCGGGCTGTACACCTGCGGCGCCGGCACCCATCCCGGCGGCGGCGTCACCGGCGCACCGGGGCACAATGCCGCGCGCGAGGTGCTGCGCGACGTCTCGCGCCGGCAGCGTCTCCATGCCTGAGCGACTGCCGGCCCTGCACATCCGCCCGGCCCTGGCGGCCGACGAAGACTTCTTCGCCGCGCTGTACCGGTCGACCCGCGCCGACCTGCTCGCGCTGCTCGCCGACAAGCGCTACATCGACGGATTGATCGCCACGCAGCGGCAGGCGCAGGTCGCCAGCTACCGCGAACGCTACCCCGGCGCCATCTACCAGGTGCTGGAACTGGACGGCGCCGCCGCAGGCCGGCTCGTCACGGCATGCGTGGACGAGGCACTGCGCGTCGTCGATCTTGCCGTCATGCCGTGGGCGCGTGGGCGCGGCGTGGCCACCGAGACCCTGCTGCGCCTGCAGCGCCAGGCGCAGCAGGAGAGACGCGTCCTGAGGCTGGCGGTGCGCCGGGACAACGAGGGCGCGCGCCGGCTGTATGCGGCCCTGGGCTTCGTGCCCGATGACGAAGAGGGCGGCGTGCTGCAGCTGCACTGGCGCCTTGCCGCTGTCCCGCCTCCCTGACCGGCATCTGGCGCCTCGGTCCGCTCCCTCACTATACTTGTGGCACACGCACGAGACAGCAGGGCAAACCAGATGATCGCTCGCCAGTTACTGTTCCTTTTCAGCGCGCTCGGCGCCGCCAATGGCATCCTGATGGCCGCCTGGTTCTTCAGCCGCCGGCCGCGCCGCCTGGCCGGCTGCATGCTCGGCGCCCTGCTGCTGGCGGTCGGGGTGCGGACGGGGAAATCGGCCTTCCTCTACTTCAATCCGACCATCGCGCTCGAATTCCGCCAGCTCGGCCTGTCCGCCTGCCTCCTGATCGGCCCCTTGACCTATCTCTACGTGCGCTACCACCTGGCGGAACGCAGCGGGCAGCCAGCCCGGGCGCGCTGGGAGTGGCATCTCGCGGCTTGCCTGCTGCTCATCGGCCTCGGCCTGGCCTTCCCCTACACCGACTACCGCTACGCCTGGGATCGCTCGAGCGCGGGCATCCACCTGTTCTGGCTGTGCTACCTCGTCGCCGCCGGCCGGGCGATCTGGCTGGAACGCGCACGGCTGTGCGAGCCGGGCCGCCGCATCTCGCCGGAGTCGCTGCTGCTGGCAAGTGTGTTCCTGGGCAGTTGCCTGATCCTGGCCGCCTATGCGACCGTGGCCTTTACTTCGTATATCGTCGGTGCGCTTTCCTTTACGTTCACCCTGCACATCGCGGCCATCGTTCTGGTCCTGAGGCCGCATGAAACGGGTACGGCCGAAAAATACGGTGAACGGAAACTGAATGAGGACGATACGCTGGCGCTGGTCGCTTCCCTCGAGAAGCTCATGCGGGACGATAAGCTGTATTTGAATCCCAACCTGAATATCAACCTGCTGGCCAGGCGCGCCGCATATCCGCAAGCCCTCGTTTCCCAGGCCTTGAACGACAGGCTGAAAAAATCGTTTCATCTCTACGTCAACGAATACCGCATTGCCGAGGCGAAAAGGCTCCTGATCGAATCGCCGGAACTGAATCTCGAATCGATCGCCGAGCGCAGCGGATTCAATTCCAGTTCCACATTCTTCGCAGCATTCAAGAAGATCTCGGGATGCACCCCGGCCAGCTTCCGCGCCGGGGCGCTCCCCCCTGAGGCACTCCGGAATCGCGATTCCGGAGTGCGAAGCAGCGCCTGAGGCTTCCATACCCCTGCCTTCCAATGGATGATCGGGCACCGGCATCCGCTGCCGGTATCGAACATCCACTCTGATTGGAAGGTGAAACCATGATTCAGATTTTCCTGCGCGCGCTCTGCATATTCCTGTTCCTCGCGGGTAGCGCGCATTCCGCTTCGGATAAAAGCGATGAGGACGCCGTCGCGCAAACGGCGCAGGCATAGTTGCACGGCACCAGCTTCAATATGCGGGAAGAAATCCGGCAGGCCTTTTATCAGAATTCGCGGCTGTACCTCGATGGCGAAGGCGGCCGGCTCAGGGAAATGAGCGGACCGGAATATGCCGTCCTGTTTCCCGAAGAAAGAAAAGCCCGCTTCAATGGCCGCGTGGGGCGCCTGGTAAGCGTGGATGTTACCGGGACCGTCGCCACGGCCAAGGCGGAAATCCAGATGCCGGACCGGGGGGCGCGCTATCTCGACGTCTTCCTCCTCAAGAAGATCGCGGGCGAGTGGAAGATCGTCAGCAAATCCGCCCACCGTATCGACGCGCCGGGCCAGGCGCGCAAGGTGTTGCTGGTGGTGTCCAACGCCGACCACTACCCCGGCAGCAAGATCAACACCGGCAATAACTTCCCGGAACTGGCCTACACCTATGACGCTTTCCGCCGCGCGGGCTACACGGTGGACTTCGTCAGTCCCGAGGGCGGCGCCGTGCCCCTGGAGATGATCAATACCTCGGACCCGCTCCTCAAGCGCCACCTCTACGACAGCGACTTCATGTGGGCGCTCGCGCACACCCGGCCGGTGGCCTCGGTCAGGGCCGGGGACTACGCCGGCATCGTCTTCTCGGGCGGGGGCGCGGCCATCCTCGGCATCCCGGAGAACACGGCCCTGCAGGACATCGCGCGGCGCATCTACGAGGACCAGGGCGGGGTGGTCGCCGCCATCTGCCAGGGCACCGAGGGCCTGGTCAACCTGAAGCTGAAGGACGGCAGCTACCTGATCGAGGGGAAGACGATGACCTCCTTCCCCGACGCCTTCCTCAACCAGCAGTCGCCGATCTTCAAGGCCTATCCTTTCTCGATGCAGCAGAGCATCGCGCGCCGGGGAGGGAAGTTCACCCACGGCGAGAACGGCAAGGGCCATGTCGAGGTCGACGGGCGCCTGGTGACCGGCATGAACTGGGAATCTTCAAGCGGCGTGGCGCAGGCCATGATTCGCCTGTTCGAGCAAAAGGGGTGAAGCCGGCGCTACAATCTGCGGCTTGCGGGCATGCGCCCGTCCACCAAGGCAGCAAGGACGCAATGAGCGGCACACCCCGGCCTGGCGGCACAGGCTTGCACCAACCCGTCTGCATCTGGAATGTCGGCGCCCAGCTGGGCGAGGGCGCCCTCTGGCATGCGCCCACGCGCTCGGTCTATTTTGTCGATATCAAGGGCCGGCGCATCCACCGCTGCGCCGCGGACGGCAGCCGTCAGGCCAGCTGGGAGGCGCCCGGCCAGCCCGGCTTCGTCGTGCCACACGCGGATGGCGGCCTGGTATGCGCGCTGGAGGATGGCCTGTATCGCTTCGATGAGGCCAGCGGCGGATTCGCGGCTCTGTTGAAGGTCGAGGATGAACTGCCGGGCAACCGCTTCAACGACGGCCACGTGGATGCCGGCGGCAACCTCTGGTTCGGTTCCATGGACGACGCCCAGGCCGCCCCGACCGGCGCGCTGTACCGGCTGGGAGGCGACGGTGTGCTGGCGCGGGCCGACGACGGTTATATCATTACCAACGGCCCGGCCATCAGCCCGGACGGCAGGACCCTGTACCACACCGACACCCCGCTGCGCCGCGTCTACGCCTTCCAGCTCCGCGAAGACGGCGTCCTTGCCGCCAAGCGCGTCTTCCTGCAACTCCCGGAGGGCAGCCGCCCGGACGGCATGGCGGTCGACAGCGAGGGCTGCCTGTGGATCGCCCTGTTCGGCGCCGGGCGCGTCGAACGCTACACGCCGGAGGGACGGCGCGTGGCGGAGGTCCACTTCCCGTGCACGAACATCACCAAGCTGGCCTTCGGCGGGGACGACCTGCGCACGGCCTACGTGACGACCGCCTGGAAGGGCTTGTCGGAAGCACAACGACGCGAGCAGCCGCTGGCGGGCGGCCTGTTTGCCTTCCGCGTCGATACCCCCGGCTTGCCGCACCACATTTTCGCGACGCCCTGATATTCGCACTGGTGATATCGGACCAGCGGTCATGGGCTGTTCAGATATTTGAATTTTTTATCGTTGAAATGGGAAATCGCAATTGGACTAATTTCTCGCGCAGGTCTATTCTGTGTTCATTGCCCAAGCACTTCAACATTTTTAAGGAAACAGCATGAACACCGCTACCATCGCATTTGCCCGTCCGGCTGCTCCGAACGTCTTCGCCAACCTGCTGTCGACCCTGGGCGCCCACCTGCGCCGCGCCATGGAACTGTCCGGCGACTCCTTCCTGGTACAGGGCGCGCGCTACCTGTAAGCCGCAGCCGACCCAATCGAAAAAGCCCCTGTCCAGGGGCTTTTTCATTTTCGGGCCGGCGTGAGCAGGCCGCGCTCGCGCAACCACGCCTCGGCGCGGCGCGGCCAGGCCGAGGCGGTTCCCAGCCCGTCGCGCATGCCCATGCCATGCGCCCCATGCTCATATAAATACATCTCGGCCGGCACCTTCGCCCGCGTGAGCGCCTGGTAGAACAGGATGCTGTTCTCGACCGGCACCGACTGGTCGGCCTGGGTATGGACCAGCAGCGTCGGCGGCGTCCGCGCCGTCACCTGGCGCTCCACCGACATCAGTTCCACCTCCGCCGCCGAAGGCGCAGCGCCCAGCAGGGCCTTGCGCGAACCCGCATGGGCGGCCGCGCCATCCATCGTGACTACCGGGTACATCAGCATCAGGAAGTCGGGCCGGGCGCTGACCGCGTCCAGCTGCGCCCCGGTGCGTCCCAGGGGATGGTCGAACAGGGTGCCGGCGCTGGCCGCCAGGTGCCCCCCCGCCGAACTGCCCATCACCCCGATCCGGTCCGGCAGCAAGCCGAAGCGCGGCGCCTGGGAGCGCACCAGACGCACCGCGCGCAGCACGTCGCGCAAGGGAGCGGGGTGGCCGAATTCGAGCTGGCGGTAGGTAAGGACGAAGCTGGTGATGCCCAGCGTGGAGAGCCAGTGCGCGTACTGCTCGCCTTCGCGCCGCGTCGATTGGCGCACGTAGCCGCCGCCGGGACAGATGATGACGCCGGTGCCGGTGGCCCGGTCGACCGCCGCCGGGTAGACGGTGAGCCCGGGTTCGGTGATATTGGTGGTGCGGCCATCCTCGTCGACGCGGTTCGGCCCCAGTTCGGGCTTGGCACCGGGCACACCTTCCGGCCACAATGGCAACACGAGCGGGCCTGCGCTTGCCGCGCCGGCGGGCAAGGCACCGGCGGCGCCCAGAACCAGGCCGGCGGCAAGCTGTGTCATCGTGCGTCTCCTGCTTTCATTCATCGGTGATCAATCCATGTTAAAGCCTTCCCAACCCGGCAGTATTTTCGCACGACCATGATCATTTCATCGGCCACAGACTATCGCGGAGCCGCGCGCCGGCGCCTGCCGCCCTTCCTCTTCCACTATCTCGACGGCGGCGCGGGCGCCGAGCAGACCCTGCGCGGCAATGTCGACGACCTGCAGACCGTGCGCCTGCGCCAGCGCGTCCTGCGCGGCTCGGAACAGCAGGACCTGTCGGTGCGCTGGTTCGGCCAGGACTATGACCTGCCGCTCGCGCTGGCCCCGGTCGGCCTGGCCGGCATGTATGCGCGGCGCGGCGAGGTGCAGGCGGTGCGCGCGGCCTGCCGCCGCAACATCCCCTTCATCCAGTCCACCGTCTCGGTGTGCCCGCTGGCCGAGGTGGCGGCGCAGGCCGACAAGCCGATCTGGTTCCAGCTCTACGTGCTGAAGGACCGCGGCTTCATGCGCGACGTGATGCGGCGCGCCTGGGAGCTCGGCGCGACGACGCTCGTGTTCACGGTCGACATGCCGGTGCCCGGCGCGCGCTACCGCGACCTGCATAGCGGCATGAGCGGCCCGAACGGCCCCTTGAGACGCGTGCTGCAGGCGGTGCGGCATCCGCGCTGGGCCTGGGATGTCGGCCTGCTGGGTCGACCCCACGACCTCGGCAACATCTCGGCCTTCCGCGGCAGCGCGACCGGCCTGGCCGACTACATCGGCTGGCTGGGCGCGAACTTCGACCCCGGCATCGCCTGGGCCGACCTGCAATGGATCCGCGACGAGTGGAAGGGCAGGCTCGTCATCAAGGGCATCCTGGACCCGGAGGATGCGCGCGACGCGCTGGCCTTCGGCGCCGACGGCATCGTCGTCTCGAACCACGGCGGCCGCCAGCTGGATGGCGCACCGTCCACGGCGCGGGCCCTGCCGGCGATCGCCGCCGAAGTGAAGGGGAAGATGACGATTTTCGCCGACGGCGGCGTGCGCACGGGACTCGACGTGTTCCGCATGCTGGCCCTGGGCGCGGACGGGGTGCTGCTCGGACGCGCCTTCATCTATGCGCTGGCGGTGCACGGCCAGCCCGGGGTCGAACGCCTGCTGGCGATCATGGAGAAGGACCTGCGCACGACCATGGTCCTGACCGGCGTGCGCTCGGTACGCGAGATCGGCCCGGAGCTGCTGGCGCCCTAGCGCAGCCAGACGAACTCGTTGCCGAAGCGGTGACGCCAGAGCCCGATCAGGTCGCGGTAGGCCTCGCCGACCGGCCGCACCCGCCGGTCCAGGTCGCAGAGCCCGTACTGGTTGACGTTGCCGGCATCCTCGACCAGGGCGCTGTCCCAGTCGACCTGGTCGACCAGGCTGTACCAGGTGAAGCCGAGGATCGGCACCCCGTCCGCCTTCAGGCGCAGCAGGTTGGTCCACTGCTTTTCCAGCCAGGCGCGACCGTCCTTCTCGCCGGCGCCGGTGTCGCGGTTGTTGGTCTCCGTATGCATCACGGGGATGCGGTAGCGCTCGTAGTACTGGCGCGTGATGACGTAGTAGCCGAACAGCTCGCAGGGATGGGTGTGGCCGTCCGGATGGATGATGTGCTCGTTGGTCGCGTAGTAGTCGTTGCCCATGATGCAGACGGGCTTGACGTCATGGTTGAGGAAGAAGTGGTAGTCCTCGCGCGTCATGCCGTGGTCGAACAGGTATTCGTACATGCGGCCGCTGACGTCGTGGCTGTAGGCCAGGTCCAGGGCCAGGAAGCGCAGTTCGTTCATGTGGCGGGCGATGTCCATCGCTTCCGGGCCGCAGGGGTGGAAGTACTCCGACGATTCGCTCTGGATGAATTTCGCGTCCGGCCGCACCCTCATGATCGCCTCGGTGGCCAGGATGTTCGCGCGCGCCAGGTTGCGGATCGCGGTCACGAAAGCCCGCTCCGAGCGCAGGCGCTCGTTCCAGATGCCTTCATGGGCCGAGAACTTGGCCGTGATGTAGATCTCGTTGATCGGCGTGTACAGGTCGACCCAGGGGTAGCGGCGCGCGAAGGCTTCGGCATACTCGGCGAAGAAGCGCGGGAATTCCGGGTTCTGGAAGTTCCCGAGCCAGTCGGGCAGGCCGAAGTGGCACAGGTCGACGATGGGCTTGATGCCGCGCCGGTGGATCTCCTCGAAGACCTCGTCGGTGAAGTCCCAGTCGTAGCGGCCGGGACCCGCGTGCACGCGGTAGTAGGGCGGTCCGTAGCGCAGGGCGTCGATGCCGAGCTCGCTCACCAGGGAGAGGTCCTGCTTCCAGTGCCGGTAGTGGCCCGTTTTTTCCATCTCGTCGACCCGCAGGCCGGCGCCCGTGGGCCCCGCAACGACCGGATAACTGCCTTCGATGCCGGTCGCGAAGAGGAAGCTTTGCATGGTAGGACTCCTTTGCCGGCAGCGTGAATCGCGTCCGGCTGATTCATCATCCTGCCGATATTCGGCCTGCGCAAGGACAAACAGAAACTGTTACGTTTCTTCGTCGTCCGCGCAACACATGGGCTGCATCTGGGGTAGCGCACGATCCGATGAGCCCGCGTTTGCACAGCCCGCGCCCGAGGAGTATGCTGGACTCACAAGCAGACATACATATACATCTGCACTGGAGACGATCATGAAACCACGGCTGGCTTCAATCCATCTGCCCGAACGCTTCCACGGTCCCCTGCGCTTCGGCCGCCGCTGGCGGGGACACGAACTGGGGCTGCGCCTTGTCCAGCTGGCGGTACTCGTCGTCGTCGCGGCGGCCGGCGCCAGGCTGATCGCCGCCGCCGTCACCTACGGCACCCGCGCCGTCGCGAACTTCTTCGGGTCCTAAGTACTCGATAAGAAATAAATGTGAATTTTGGCAAACAGAACCGGATGCGGTGCAAGGCGGCGAGTGCGCCGCAGTGCGAGCACTGCAAGCAGGAGCCAACGCAGCAACGCGCCGGTTATGGCAGCCAAAAACACATTTATTTCGAGGCGAGTACTTAGGGCCGAGACGTCGCCCGGGGCGGCGCGCCGGACGCTGCACTGGCGCCTGCAAGGCGGGCGCA
Organism: Massilia agri; assembly: GCF_024753255.1. Lineage (GTDB taxonomy): Bacteria > Pseudomonadota > Gammaproteobacteria > Burkholderiales > Burkholderiaceae_D > Telluria > Telluria agri. Next base: position 39,839 of record NZ_JANUHA010000022.1, on the reverse strand, counting down.
CACCGGTTATCATCGAGCTTTCGATTCTTTCAACACAGGAAACGACGCTCCATGACGACTTCCAGCTATCCCGACACCCGCCTCCTCATCGCCAACGAATGGGTCGACGCGACCGGCGGCAAGACCATTCCCGTGCTGAACCCGGCCACCGGCCAGGCGATCGGTAACGTGGCGCACGCCAGCATCGCCGACCTCGACCGTGCCCTGGCCGCCGCCCAGAAAGGCTTCGAGACCTGGCGCGCCGTGCCGGCCGCCGAGCGCGCCGCCACCATGCGCCGCGCCGCCAGCCTGCTGCGCGAACGCGCCGGCGACATCGCCCGCCTGCTGACCCAGGAGCAGGGCAAGCCGCTGCCTGAGGCGAAGATGGAAGCCATGGCCGGCGCCGAGATCATCGACTGGTTCGCCGCCGAAGGCATGCGCGTCTACGGCCGTATCGTGCCGGCGCGCAACCCTGCTGCCCAGCAGCTGGTCCTGAAGGAGCCGGTCGGCCCGGTCGCGGCATTTACGCCGTGGAACTTCCCGATCAACCAGATCGTGCGCAAGCTGTCGGCCGCACTGGCGACCGGCTGCTCCTTCCTGTGCAAGGCGCCGGAAGAGACCCCGGCTTCGCCGGCCGCGCTGCTGCAGTGCTTCGTCGATGCCGGCGTGCCGGCCGGGGTGGTCGGCCTGGTGTTCGGCGACCCGGCCGAGATCTCCGGCTACCTGATCCCGCACCCGGTTATCCGCAAGGTCACCTTCACCGGCTCGACCCCGGTCGGCAAGCAGCTGGCCGCACTGGCCGGCGCCCACATGAAGCGCGCCACCATGGAGCTGGGCGGCCACGCGCCGGTCATCATCGCCGAGGATGCGGACGTCAACCTGGCGGTGAAGGCCGCCGGCGCCGCCAAGTTCCGCAACGCCGGCCAGGTGTGCATCTCGCCGACCCGCTTCCTGGTCCACAAGGACATCAAGGAAGAGTTCACCCGCGCCCTGGTCGCGCATGCCGAGGGCCTGAAGCTGGGCGACGGCCTGCAGGAAGGCACCACCCTGGGCCCGCTGGCCAATGCACGCCGCCTGACGGCCATGAAGCAGGTGGTCGAGGACGCCCAGGCCAAGGGCGCGGTGGTCGCGACCGGCGGCGCGCGCGTGGGCGATGCCGGCAACTTCTTCGCGCCGACCATCCTGTCGGACGTGCCGCTGGAGGCCAGCGTCTTCAACGACGAGCCCTTCGGCCCGATCGCGGCGATCCGTGGCTTCGACAGCCTGGAAGAAGCGATTGCGGAGGCAAACCGCCTGCCTTACGGCCTGGCCGGTTACGCCTTCACCCGCTCGATCAAGAACGCCCAGTTGCTGATGAACCGTGTCGAGGTCGGCATGCTGTGGATCAACCAGCCGGCCACCCCGAGCGCCGAGCTGCCCTTCGGCGGCATCAAGGATTCGGGCTACGGTTCGGAAGGCGGCCCGGAGGCGCTGGAGGCCTACCTGAACACCAAGGCCGTGTCGATGGTCGGCGTGTAATGCCGGCCTGAACCAGCCGCGTGCCCGCCTCGGCGGGCATTTTTTTGCGCCTCTGTTTCCCACTGCACCGTCCGCCATCCGGAAAACCGGGAAACTGGGGCAATTCACCTTGCAAGGAGACGCGATGTCATCGAACACCGCGACAGTGGAGCAGGGCATCCGGACGGCCGGTGTCGGCCGCTTCCAGTACCGCCTGTTCGCCATCTTCGGCCTGGTCTGGATGGCCGACGCCATGCAGGTGCTGTCGATCGGCTTCACGGCGCCCTCGATCGCGGCCACCTTCGGCATCGGCGTGCCCCAGGCGCTGCAGACCGGCACCTGGTTCTTCGTGGGCATGCTGGTCGGGGCCTTCGCCTTCGGGCGCCTGGCGGACCGCATCGGGCGGCGGCCGGTGCTCATGATGGCGGTGGTGCTCGACGCCTGCTTCGGCGTGGCGTCAAGCTTCGCGCCCGATTTCGGCTGGCTGCTGGTGCTGCGTTTCCTCACCGGCGTCGGCGTGGGCGGCACGCTGCCGGTCGACTACACCATGATGGCGGAGTTCCTGCCGAGCGACCGGCGCGGACGCTGGCTGGTGCTGCTCGAATCCTTCTGGGCGGTGGGCACCATCGTGCTGGCGGTGCTGGCCCTGGTGGCCGTGCGCTGGGGAAGCGATGCCTGGCGCGTGATCTTCTTCGCGACCAGCCTGCCGGCCCTGGTCGGGGTGGTCCTGCGCCTCTACGTGCCCGAGTCGCCCATGTTCCTCAACCGCAGCGGCAAGGGGCAGCAGGCGCGCGAGGTGCTGGAACGGGTGGCAAGAACGAATGGGCGCAGCGGGCCGATCCCCGAGCTGGCGCCGGAAAGCGCGGGCAAGCCACGGCTGTCCGCGCTGTTCGCGGGGACGCTGCGGCGCAGGAGCGTCTGCCTGTTCCTGGCCTGGATGCTGATCTCGATCGCCTATTACGGCGTCTTCGTCTACCTGCCGGTGCGGCTGGGCGCGCAGGGCTTCGGCTTCATGCGCGGCCAGGAATTCCTGATCGTGCTGGCGCTGGTGCAGCTGCCGGGCTTCGCGCTTTCGGCCTATGGGGTGGAGCGCTGGGGCAGGAAGCCCACCCTGGTCGGCTTCCTCCTGCTGAGCGCCGCGGGCTGCATGTGCTATAGCCTGGGCAGCTCGACGGTTCTCGTCGTCGGCTCGACCCTGTTGATGAGTTTCGCGCTGCTGGGCACTTGGGGCGCGCTGTATGCCTTCACGCCCGAGGTCTATCCGACGCAGCTGCGCGCCAGCGGCATGGGCACGGCCGGGGCGGTGGCGCGCTTCGGCGGCCTGTTCGCGCCCAGCATCGTGGCGCCCGTGATGGCGACCCACTTCACGCTGGCGCTGGCGATGCTGGCCACCTTCCTGGCCCTGGGCGCCCTCGCGATCCGCTTCGTGGACGTGGAGTCACGCAACCGGGCACTGGAGTAAAGTGGCGGGAGCGCCTGCATGGAACGCGTAAACGCGCGAAAATAGCGGGCTTTCCTTCCACTTTTCCTTTTTCCACATGGCCGATCCAGCTACCTTGCCTCTCCCGCGCCGCGTCGACATCAACCTGAATCCGCTCGGCGTTTCCCTGCTCCTCATCCTGCTGGGGGCCGTCTTCCTCGCACAGACCGTGGGCCCGAAGCACGCGGCGCTGTTCGGCGTCGGTTCGCTGCTGGGCATCGCCCTCTACCACGCCGCCTTCGGCTTCACCTCGGCCTGGCGCGTCTTCATCGCCGATGGCCGCGGCGCCGGGCTGCGCGCGCAGATGCTGATGCTGGCCTTCGGCGTGCTGCTGTTCTTCCCGGTGCTCGCCAATGGCACCCTGTTCGGCAACCCGGTCAGCGGACTGGTGTCGCCCGCCGGCACCTCGGTGATCGTCGGCGCCTTCATCTTCGGCATCGGCATGCAGCTGGGCGGCGGCTGCGCCTCCGGCACCCTGTACACGGTCGGCGGCGGCAGCACGCGCATGCTCGTCACGCTGATCTTCTTCATCGCCGGCTCCCTGATCGGCACTGCCCACATGCCGTTCTGGACGGCCCAGCCGCAGCTCGCGCCGACCTCGCTGGTGAAGGTCATGGGCCTGGCGCCCGCGCTCGTGCTCAATCTCGCCGTATTCGCGCTGATCGCGGCCATTACCGTGATGGTCGAGAAGCGCCGCCACGGCCGCCTGGTCAACAAGGCGCCCGAACCGGTGCAGGGCTCGCGCTGGCTGCACGGCCCCTGGCCGCTGCTGGCCGGCGCCGTCGCGCTGGTGCTGCTGAACTTCGCGACCCTGGCCCTGGCCGGCCGTCCCTGGGGCGTGACCTCGGCGTTCGCCCTGTGGGGCGCCAAGACCGCGTCCTTCATGGGCATCGACGTCGCCAGCTGGACCTACTGGTCGAAGGGCGCGAGCGCCGCGGCCCTGCAGGCGCCGGTGTGGCAGGACGTCACCTCGGTGATGGACATCGGCATCGTGCTGGGCGCCATGCTGGCCGCGGCGCTGGCCGGCCGCTATGCGCCGGTCTGGCGCCTGCCGCTGCGCTCGCTGGCGGCGGCGGTGGTCGGCGGCCTGTTGCTCGGCTATGGCGCGCGCCTGGCCTACGGCTGCAATATCGGCGCCTATTTCAGCGGCATCCTGTCGGGCAGCCTGCACGGCTGGCTGTGGCTGGTGGCGGCCTTCACCGGCAACGTCTTCGGCACGCGTCTGCGGCCGTTGTTCGGCCTCGAAGTCGAACGGGTGAAACCGAGCGGCTGCTGAAGATTCACGGATACGCTTCAACTACGTCGCCCGGAGGGCTTATTGTAAAACGTTTAACTCAGCTGTATATTCGCTGGGAAGAAGAATGATTACGTAAACGTTTTACTGGCGGCGTACAGCCGCACGGACCTCGGAGGAGATCGGATGAAGCAGTATCGAATGGGCCGTATTGGCGCGGGCTTGCTTGCGCTCTTTTTGGTGGCGGGACCGGCGCAGGCTGCCGAGGGCAGCGTGGCCCAGCGGGTCGAGCACCTGCTTGGGCAGATGACGCTGGAGGAGAAGGTTGGCCAGCTGAACCAGCTGTCCGGCAAGGAATTCACGGGGCCGGCCACCGCGAAGGTGCGCAGCATGGAGGCCGAGATCCGCAGCGGCGGGGTCGGCTCCATGCTCAACATCAAGGGCGTGCCTGATACCCGCCGCCTGCAGGCGCTGGCCCTGCAATCGCGCCTGAAGATCCCGCTGCTGTTCGGCCTCGACGTCATCCATGGCTACCAGACCGTGTTCCCAGTGCCGCTGGGCGAGTCGGCGTCCTGGGACCTGGAGGCGATCGAGGAGGCGGCGCGCATCGCGGCGCGCGAAGCCTCGGCCTCCGGCATCCACTGGACCTTCGCACCCATGGTCGACATCGGGCGCGACCCGCGCTGGGGCCGGGTGATGGAGGGCGCGGGCGAGGACAGCTACCTGGGCGCGCGCATCGCCGAGGCCCGGGTGCGCGGCTTCCAGGGCGCCCGGCTGGGCGGCGTGGAGTCGGTGATGGCCACCGCCAAGCATTTCGCCGCCTACGGCGCGGCCACCGCGGGACGCGACTACAATGCGGTCGACATGAGCGAGCAGCTGCTGCACGAGACCTACCTGCCGCCCTTCAAGGCGGCGCTCGACGCCGGCGCCGCCACCTTCATGAACGCCTTCAATACCCTGAACGGCATTCCCGCCACCGGCCACGCCGGCCTCCAGCGCGACATCCTCAAGGGCGCATGGGGCTTCAAGGGCTTCGTCGTCAGCGACTGGGGCTCGGTGCGCGAGATGGTCGTGCATGGCTATGCCAGCGACCTGGCGGATGCGGCGGCACAAGCCTTGACCGCGGGCAGCGACATGGACATGGAGAGCAATGCCTATTCCTCCTCGCTCGCGGCCCAGGTGCGGGCCGGCAAGGTCCCGATGGCGCAGGTGGACGATGCGGTGCGCCGGGTGCTGACGAAGAAATTCGAGCTCGGCCTGTTCGACGATCCCTATCGTTTCTCGGATCCGGCGCGCGAGCAGGCGGCCCTGAATGATCCGCGCCACCGCGAGGCGGCGCGCAGGATCGCCGGCAAATCCATCGTGCTCCTCAAGAACGAGGGCGGCATCCTGCCCTTGAAGCGCGGACTGCGCGCGATCGCCGTCGTGGGGCCGCTGGCCGATGCCCGGCGCGACCTCGAGGGCGGCTGGATCGTGAAGTCGAACGCCGGGCACATGGCGAGCCTGGTCGACGCGGTGCGCGAGGCGGCCGGGCCGGCGACGAAGGTCAGCTACGCCCCGGGCTGCGACGTGGCCTGCCGCGGCAAGGACGGGTTCGCGGCCGCGCTGCGGGCCGCGCGCGAGGCCGACGTGGTGGTGCTGGCGGTGGGCGAGAGCTGGGACATGTCGGGCGAAGCGAAGTCGCGCGCCGACGTTCAGCTGCCGGGCCGCCAGGGCGAACTGTTCGAGGCCCTGCGCGCGATCGGCAAGACGCCGGTGGTGGTGATCAATGCGGGGCGCCCTCTGATCTTCGAGAACGTGGCCCAGCAGGCCGGCGCCATCCTGTACGCCTGGTTCCCCGGCAGCGAAGGCGGGCGCGCGACGGCGGACGTGCTGTTCGGCGACGTGAATCCCTCGGCCCGGCTGCCGATGACCTTCCCGCGCAATATGGGGCAGATCCCCATCAGCTACCAGCAGTACGAGACGGGGCGGCCGGTGCGCGACGAAAAGAACATCGTCTACAAATCGGCCTATATCGATTCGCCGAACACGCCGCGCTATGCCTTCGGCCATGGCTTGAGCTATACGACCTTCGCTTACCGCGACCTGAAGCTGTCCCAGCCAAGCATGGGGCCGGGCGACAAGATCACGCTGTCCTTCCTGCTTGCCAATACCGGCAAGCGGGCGGGCACGGAAGTCGTGCAACTCTACCTGCGCGACCCGGTGGCGTCGGTTGTGCGCCCGGTGAAGGAGCTGAAGGGCTTCCAGCTTCTCCGGCTGCAGCCGGGCGAGGAGCGGCGGGTCAGCTTCACGATCGACCGCGAGACCCTGTCCTTCTTCGACCGCAAACTGGCCTGGACGGCCGAGCCGGGCAAGTTCGAGCTGATGGTGGGCAGCGCATCAAGCGACATCCGCCTGCGCCAGGCGATCGAACTGACGCCCTGAACGCCATCGCTTGCGGATACCTTATGCCGCGTATATTATCCGTATATGGATCATATACGGAGAATGTAATGGGCATCGTGAACATCGACGACGAGGTGCACGACCAGCTGCGCAAGGCGAGCATCGTGTCGTGCCGCTCGATCAATGCGCAGGCGGCGTTCTGGATCAAGATCGGCATGCTGTGCGAGATGAACCCGACCCAGAGCTTCAACGAAATCGTCTCACGCGAGCTGCGGGCGGCGGGCATCGTGCCGCAGGCGGTCAGGGCGCCCTCATGACCAAGCGGCCGGAGGAAATCGCGCTGATGGCGGAATCGGGGCGGCTGCTCGCAAGCGTCTTCGCCCGGCTAGACCGGCTGGAACTGGCCGGCATGTCGACCATGGCGGTCAACGACCTGGTCGAGCGCTACATCGTCGATGAGCTGGCGGCGCGGCCGGCCAGCAAGGGCCAGTACGGCTATGCCTATGCGCTCAATTCCTCGCGCAACAGCGTGGTTTGCCATGGCGTGCCGTCCGAAGTGGAGATCCTGCAGCGCGGCGACATCGTCAACTTCGACATCACACTGGAAAAGAACGGCTATATCGCCGATTCCAGCAAGACCTACCTGGTGGGCGAGGTGGCGGCGCCGGCGAAGCGCCTGGTGCAGGTGACCTACGAGGCCATGTGGAAAGGCATCCGGGCGGTGCGGCCGGGTGCGCGCCTGGGTGACGTCGGCCACGCGATCGAGCGCCATGCGCGGCGCCACGGTTACTCCGTCGTGCGCGATTTCTGCGGGCACGGGATCGGCCGCGAGATGCACGAGCCGCCCCAGGTGCTGCATTTCGGCCGGCCGAACACGGGGCTGGTGCTGCGCGAAGGCATGGTGTTCACGATCGAGCCGATGCTCAACCAGGGGCGCCATGCGGTGCGCACGGAAGACGATGGCTGGACGGTCGTGACGGTCGATGGCCAGTTATCGGCGCAGTTCGAGCATACCGTGGCCGTGACGCGCAGCGGCTTCAGGGTGTTGACCTTGCGCGAAGGCGAGCGGATGCCGCAATGACCGAGTGAAGTAGGGTGGTCGGCTTCGCCGACCGCGCGTTCAACTCGCGGATGCGCTGTGGTTGTACATGCACTGATTGGACGCGCGTACGGCGAAGCCGTGCACCCTACCTGAACCGCGGCTGCTCAACGTCCCCGATCGCGGTCGCTCTCTTCTTCCTCTCGCGGGCCGTGACCACGCGCCACCGGCAAATGCCAGTCATAGCGGATCGCCGCCATGCGCAGCATGAAGCACAGCGCCGCACCGGCGCAGGCCGTGGGCGCGGTCGGCAAGGCAAGGGCGTCGCCCAGCACCACCACGATCGCGCCCGCCAGGGCCGCGACCGCGTACACGTCCGAGCGCATCACGGCCGGCACCTCCGACAGCAAGACGTCGCGCGCGACGCCGCCGCCGATGCCGGTCAGCATGCCGAGCAGGGCCGCCATCTCCGGCTCCAGGCCGAAGACCAGGGCCTTCTGGGCCCCGGCCACGCAGAACAGGGCCAGGCCGGCCGCGTCGAACACCAGCACCGGCGTGCGCAGGCGCTGCACGGTCGGGTGCCAGAAGAAGATGGTGAGGCCGGCGGCGAGCGACACCACCAGGTAGCGCCAGTCGCTGATCGCCGCCGGCGGGGTGGCGCCGATCAGCAGGTCACGCACGATGCCGCCCGAGTTGGCGGCCACGAAAGACAGCACCAGCACGCCGAACAGGTCGAGCCGGCGGCGCACGCCGGCCGCCGCGCCGCTCAGGGCGAACACGAAGGTGCCGATCAGGTCGAGCGTCAGCACGAGCGTCTTCATGGCGGCGCCCATGTCGAGCGAAAGAACAGCGAACAAGATTACTCCGGGAATGAACGTGGGCCGCGCGGGAGGTGCGCGGCCGAACCAAACCCGTCAGTATAGGCCTTTGCCTCAGTTGTCGCCAGCAGCGCTCGCTTCGGTTTTGTCCAGCCAGTCGAAGATTTCCGGCCAGATCCGGGCATGCGCGCTGCTGCCGACCAGCACGCCCACGTGCTGCAGGTTGACGCCGATGTCACCGCCATAGCGCAGCAGCAGCTTGTGGCGGCTGGCGGCCGCTTCGTGGAAGGGGACGACCGCATCCCAGGGAATCACCCGGCTGCGCGGGTCGACCACGCTCACCAGGGGTGCGCGCAGGCTGGCCGGCCCGATGAGGCGGCCGTGGATGTCGAGCCGTCCGGCCATGAAATCGTCCCGGCGGTACAGCGATTCGACGATGTCGGTGAAGAGCCGGCCGGGCAGGGCGAACTCGTCATGCGTCCAGCGCTCGACCCGCATGTGGGTGGCGATCGCCTGCGGGTTGCCGAGCGAAAGGTAGCGGTCGGTCATGCGTTCCCACTGGAAGGCCTGGGGTTCGGCGAGGGCGCTCATCATGTTCAGGAACACGCCGGGCACCTGGCGGAAGGTGGCCGCCAGCTGGCCCGCGTGCGGCACCGCCTGCACCAGCGGGCGGAAGCAGCAGCTTCTTTCCTCGAAATGCAGGGGCGATTCGAGCAGGATGGTCGCTGCCACCCTGTCGGGGTGCAGGCAGCTGTAGATGGCGGCCAGGATGCCGCCCAGCGAATGGCCGACGATGAGTAGCCGCTCGCGGCCGGTATCGTCGGTGATCGCGCGCTGGCAGGCGGCGAGCAGGCGGTCGCCATAGTCGTCCAGGCCGAAGTCCTCGCTGTCCGGGACCGGCGTCCATTCGGCCAGGTAGACGCGGTAGCCGCGCGCCAGCCAGTGCCGCACCACGCTGACCTCGGGCACCAGGTCCCAGATATAGGAGCGCTTGATGGGGGCGGGCACCAGCAGTACGGGCGGGCCTTCGGCGACCTCCGGCGCGTAACTGCGCAGGTTCACGCCCGCTTCGGCGTGCAGGATCGTCGAGGGTGTTTCCTGCGGGCCGTAGCCGGCGCGGTCGAGCAGCTTGCCGCGCGCCTGGCGCGAGCGGTCCATGTTTTTCAGGAGGGTAGCTCCGAACGCGGCCAAAGGACTGGCGGCGAAGGGATTGGCGGCGGGAGCGATGGCGGAATCGGGCGCGTTCATGGCAGTCTCGTCTGGATCGGGAAACGAGACTGTACGCCAGCTGCGCGCGGCTGCCAAACGTGCGAGGATGGATTCGAACCCACATTTGCGCTGCATTCAGGATGCAGCCAAGATCAATTGCTTAAGGGACCTTTTACGCAATGCTCTACCGCCTGCTGGCCGATGTCGTGCTGCTCGCGCACCTGGCCTTCATTCTCTTCGTGGTGTTCGGCGCCTTGCTGGTGCTGCGCCGCCGTTGGCTCATGCCGGTCCACCTGCTGGCGGTGGCCTGGGGCATCGGGATCGAAGTGCTGGGCGCGGTGTGCCCGCTGACCACCGCGGAGAACCGGCTGCGCCTGCTGGCGGGCGATGCGGGCTACAGCGGCGGCTTCGTCGAGCACTATGTGGTGGCGCTGATTTATCCGGGCGCATTGACGCGCGGGCTGCAGCTCGGTCTGGCGGCCGCCGTGCTCTTGATTAATGCAATGTTGTATGGCTGGATGTTGCGGCGCCGTTTCTGGTAGGGTGTTCGGCTCCGCCGAACGCGCGTCCAGCTCACGGATGCGCAGCGGCTACGCATGCCGGAGCTGGACGCGCGGTCGGCATAGCCGACCACCCTACGTAAGCCTGAAAGACCTGGGCCTTACTCGACCCAGGCGAAGCCGTCGCGCGCCAGCAGCGCGAAGGACTCGGCCGGGCCCCAGGAGCCTGCCGCATAGGCATGCGGCTTCTCGCCCAGGGTGCTCCAGCCGTCGATGATCGGGTCGGCCCAGGCCCATGCCGCTTCCAGCTCGTCGCGGCGCATGAAGTGGGTCAGGCGGCCACGCACCACGTCGATGAGCAGGCGCTCGTAGGCTTCCGCGCGGCGCTGCTGGAAGGCCGACTGCAGGTCGAGGTTGAGCGCGACCTGCTGCATCTGCATGCCGCTGCCCGGCTGCTTGGCCATGATCTGCAGCTTGATCGCTTCTTCCGGCTGCAGCTCGATGACGAGGCGGTTGGCGACGCCGCCCGGCTGATCCGGGAACAGCGGGAAGGGCGGGTTGGCGAACTCGATCACGATCTTCGAGGAGCGGCGCGCCATGCGCTTGCCGGTGCGCAGGTAGAAGGGCACCTTGGACCAGCGCCAGGTGTCGATGTGGGCGCGCAGGGCGACGAAGGTCTCGGTCTTGCTGTCCTGGGGGACGTTCTTTTCCTCGAGGTAGCCGGGCACTTCCTGGTTGCCGCTGACCCCATGCACGTACTGGCCGCGCACGGTGTCGCGCGCGATGTCGGCCAGCTTGAGGCGGCGCAGCGAGCGGATCACCTTCAGCTTCTCGTCGCGCACGGCGTCCGGCGACAGCGAGGTCGGCGGTTCCATGGCGACGATGCACAGGAGCTGCAGCAGGTGGTTCTGCACCATGTCGCGCATGGCGCCGGTGCTGTCGTAGAAGCCGGCGCGGCTGCCCACGCCCACTTCCTCGGCCACCGTGATCTGCACGCTCGAGATGTTCGGGGCGCGCCACAGCGGCTCCAGGATCGAGTTCCCGAAGCGCAGCACCATCAGGTTCTGCACGGTCTCCTTGCCCAGGTAGTGGTCGATGCGGTAGATCTGCGATTCGGCGAAGTGCTTGCCGACCGCTTCGTTGATCTCGATGGCGGACCCGAGGTCGTGTCCCAGCGGCTTTTCCAGCACCACGCGCGCCTTGTCGTCGACCAGGCCGGCGGCGGCCAGCTTCGCGCAGATGGTGGTGAACAGGCTCGGCGAGGTCGAGAGGTAGAAGACGCGCTGGGCGCCCGGGTTGGCGGCCTGGGCCAGGGCGCTGAAGTCGGGTGCGGCCTGCACGTCCAGGCGCACGTATTCGAGCAGGGCGAGGAAACCGTCCCAGGTCTTGTCGTTGAAGTTGGCGCTGGTGATATAGGTGCGCGAATGTTCTTCGACGTGGGCGAGGTAGGCCTTGCGGTCGAATTCCTGGCGGCCGGTCGAGATGATGCGGGTGGCGGCCGGCAGGTTGCCGTGCAGGTAAGCCATGTAGAGCGCGGGAAGCAGCTTGCGCATCGCCAGGTCGCCCATCCCGCCGAAGATGATCATGTCGAGGGGAAGACCGGTGTCAGTGTCTGTCGAAGAAGTCATGTCTGTTGGCCAAATTAGTTAATCAAGTGCTTTTCTGCCGGCACGGACCGTGCGCTGCGCCGTGGTCCCGCTTCCCGGGCGGCGGCTTCGCCTGCGCGGGAGGGGCGCGCCGTTCCATACGGTAGCAGAACGGCAGCGGATGCGCACGGAGCGTCCCGGCTTGTGGCCGGTGGGCCCGGATGGGTGTGGCGCGGGCGATCTCAGTGCTGGGCCGCATAGCTTACATGCTGGGCAACAATTAGGAAATGACAATTTATTGATGAGCTTATGCCGATTCGCAGGGTGGCCGGCGCGCAGGCCACGTGCTCATCAGGCTCCAGGAGGAGCCGCACACCCTACGGGCGTGCGGGCTCGCGGGCAAATTACTTTTGCATATAGCGCCCGGGATGCAAATATCCTTTGCACGAAGCTGGCGGGGACGCTGGCGCCGCATCCCTTATACTTCCCGCACCTCAATTGCCCAGCTTGCTATGCGCCTCCCGATCCGTGCCGCCGTCCTGACCTTCGCCTTGCTCGCCGGCGGCTGCTCCCACGTGAATCCGTGCTACGATGCGTCCAGGTCCCACCACCGGCAGCAAGGATTTGCGAACAACTACCCTTCGAACCCGGCCTATGCCCGCCCGCCCCAGGGCTTCTTCGCGGGCTGGGCCGGGCGCATCCGCAACTGGAGCGACGACGGCAGCGCACGCCTGCCGCTGGCGCCGGTTCCGACCGTGAAGCCGGACCTCGCCTTCATCCACGCCAACACGAGCGAGCCCGCGCTGACCTGGATCGGCCATGCGAGCTTCCTCTACCAGGCGGGCAACGGCGTGAACATCCTGTTCGATCCCGTCTTCGAGGAGCGCGCCTCGCCGCTGCCTTTCGCGGGACCCAAGCGGCAGCAGCCGCCGGGCGTGCTGCTTTCGGAACTGCCGCGCATCGACGCGGTCCTGATCAGCCACTCGCATTACGACCACCTGTCGCGCGACTCCCTGCGCGCGCTCTACAGGCAGGCCGGCGGTCCGCCGACCTTCTACGTGCCGCTCGGTATCGACCTGTGGCTGATGGAAAACGTCACGGACGGCAAGCGCGAGCACATCGTGCGGCTCGACTGGTGGGAAAAGGCAAGCTTGCGCGGCCTCGACCTGCACCTGCTGCCGGTCCACCACTGGTCGGCGCGCACGCCTTGGGACCGCAATGCGACCCTGTGGGGCGCCTGGGCCGTGACCCGGCCCGGCTTCAACTTCTTCTTCTCCGGCGACCTCGGCTACTCGAAAGACATCCAGGACATCGCCGCCCGCTTCGAAGGAGGCTTCGACCTGGCCGCGATCGGCATCGGCGCCTACCAGCCCATCTGGTACCGCAACTCCCACGTCAGCCCGGATGAAGCCGTGCGCATCCACCGCGAGCTGCGGGTGCGGCATAGCGTCGGCATGCACTGGGGCACTTTCCCGATGGGCCAGGAACGCATCGACCAGGCGCCGCGCGACCTGGCGCTTGCCCGCCGGGCCCAGGGCGTGGCGGACGACGCCTTCTTCGTGCTGAAGATCGGCGAGACATGGCGCGCCGCCACCCGGACAGGCGCCGCCCCCTGACGCGGGCCGGCGTCAGGCCTTGACCGCGCGCTTGTTGGCCTGCGTGATGGTCCACTGGTAGATCGTGCGGCCCTCGACCTCGTCCTTCTTCTCGGGCGGCCACTCCGGCCCCATGTCGAAGGCGTGGGAGACCACCCGGGTGCCCACCTTGAGCTGCTGCCACAGCCGTGGGCGCAGTTTGACGTTGATGGTCGGCAGCAGGTAGAGGGTCACCACGGTGGCCGGCGAAATGTCGGCCTCGAACAGGTCGCCGACCTTGAAGGTGGTGCGGTCCGTGACGCCGGCCTTTTTCGCGTTCTCCTTCGCCTCGGCGATGCGCACCGGATTCAGGTCGATGCCGGTGCCGCGCGCGGCGTGCACCTTGGCTGCGGTGACGACGATGCGTCCGTCGCCGCAGCCGAGATCGTAGAGCACGTCGTTCTTGCCGACCTTGCCCATCGCCAGCATGCGGTCGACCACTTCCTGGGGCGTCGGGACGTAGGGCACGTCCAGGCGCGAGGGCTCGACCAGTTCCTGGGCCGACAGCAGGCGGGCCGGCAGCACGGACAGCCCGGCAGTGGCGGCGGCGGACAGCAAGAGGGTACGGCGGCGTGGATCGGCTTGCATGCTCGTTCTCCTTGTGAATGGTTCGATGGGGGGATCGGGTGGACTTCAGGCCTCGGCCTCGCGGCGCAGGAACAGCAGCAGCAGCGAGCCGCTCGCGAGCACGGCGACGCCGATCCAGGCGGCGTTCAGCCCTCCGAGCGACTGGCTGGTGACGTAGGACAGGCTGGACCACAGCATCCAGGCGCAGCTGCAGCAAAACAGCAGCGGTAGCAGGGGATACAGGGGGACGCGGAAAGGCCGCGGCAGCTGGGGCTCGCGCCGGCGCAGGACAAACAGCGAGACGCCGCTGAGCAGGAAGAACAGCCAGAACACCGGCGCCGTGAACTCGACCATGGCCTTGAAGCCGCTCCCGAGGGCCGTGCCGACGCCGACCAGAAGCAGCGCCGCTCCGCACTGGACGCCCATCGCCACCGCCGGCGTGCCGCGCTCGCCGTCCCACTGGCCGAGCCGTCCCAGCCGTCCCCAGTCGCACCCCATCGCATAGCCGGTGCGGGCGCCCACGATCATGGTCGCGTTGATCGAAGTCAGGGCCGAAATCGCGACCAGCACCGAGATCACGCGCTCGCCCGAGGCCCCGAAGGCTACCCCCATCACGTCCGCCGCCAGCGCCTCGGAACTGGCCATGCCCTGCATGCCGAGGGTCTGGAGGCAGGCCCAGGTGACCATCAGGTAGAGCACGGTGATGATCAGGATCGACAGGGTCAGCGCCCGCACCATGCTGGACGCGCCGCCGCGCAGCTCGGCGCTGATGTAGGCCGCTTCGTTCCAGCCGCCATAGGTCAGGAGCACGAAGACCATGGCCATGCCGAAGGAGACCGGTGCGACCGCCGCCCCTGGTGGCGGCGCGGCCGCCGGCTCGGTGAAGAAGGCGGCGGCCACCGCCAGCAGCACCAGTCCGCCGATCTCGGCCAGGGTCAGCCACATCTGTGCCCCGGCCCCGGTGCGCAGGCCCCGCAGGTTGAGCAGGGACAGGATCACGATGATGGCCGCCGCGTAGGCGGTCGCGCCCCAGGCGTGAGGCAGCATGGTGAGCGGCGCGGCCTGCTGCATGTAGTCGCCGAACACGAAGGCCAGCAGGGCGATCGAGCCGGTGGTGATCACGGCGAAGCGCGCCCAGCCGAAGAGAAAGGCGGTGCCGCGTCCGTAGGCGCGGTGCAGGAAGTGGTAGTCGCCGCCCGGGTGGGGATAGGCGGTGGTGAGTTCGGCATAACACAGGGCGCCGACCAGGGAAATGACGCCGCCCAATACCCACATGGCGAACATCCAGTCCGCACTGCCGGACAGGCCGGCCACGATGGAGGGCGATTTGAAGATCCCGGCGCCGATGACGACGCCGACGATGAGGGCGATGGCCTGGCGCAGGCCGAGCAGGCGGCGCGGCGCGCTGCCCTCGCTCGAAGACGCAAGACGGTCCACATCGGTACGCGCATTAGGGGGACGCATGGTGCCGATCAAACAGAAGGTGGGAACCTTGCCGGCATGGGGCGTGCCGGCCCGTGAGCATCGCGTGCGGGGCCGGATTTCCGGTGATGGCAGCCCTGCGGCGACCGATTATAGGCAAGCGCCTTCCGGGGTGGCGCGCGGCTGAAACCGTGTGTGGGACGGTTCCGCAGGGCTCGATAGCAGGCGAAAAACGCGGCTGCTCGACGGGCGCGGCAGGCGTGAAGAAATTGCTTGTTTGCTCGTATTGCTCAGCAACTGAACGAGCGGTTCTGGTCGAAGGCGCTTGTTCGGCTCAACATGGTATCTCGCCTCGGCCAGAAGATCGCAAACTGTCACGAAGGACAGCAACCGACCCAAAGGAGGCGAAGCAGATTCGTACTGGGCCGAACGCAAATGGCATGCGTGATTCGTTCTCACCAATCAATCGTACTGAGCGTTGACTCCGCCGTAAACCATCACTCCAATGGCCAGCGCCCAAAGCAGTATGTCTACCAATGTTGCGCGATTGTTCTTGCACTTTCGAGTAGCACACTGCACGGTACTACCAAATAGAACGAACACCAAAGCAACGCCAGAACTGATCATTCCCATAAGGACTAAAGGTCCGAAGGCTTGCTGACCGTCGCCAGGGTATTTTTCGCCCCACCATGCATGAGACAGCGGTAGGGCGCCCGCGAGCGTGAGTGCCAAGCAGAGCCTTACGACCACTTGTGCCGCTGGATGAAGTATTGGGATTCTCATGGTCGAACTATTGTGGAGCTAAGCGATCGTTGTAGACACACTGAATGTCCGCCTCTGGCCGACTACTTCGACAAAAAGCGCGTAAGGTGTGGCAACAATTCTTCATACTTCGCCAGGTAAGCGTCAGAGTCACCATGACGCGATGCGCGTGCTGCCATAAAGAGTTCGTTCCGTACGTCGTCTAGCGATTCTCGTCTTTGCTGGACAGCAGACTTCGCAGCTGCATCAAACGAGCCAAACGCTTCGTAGCCGTTGAACGTCATAGCGAACGCGAAGATGCCCTTTTCATCCCCAAGGTCCGGGAGGTCGCTCGATTCAATCTTCAAGTCTTCTCCTAAAATGTGCGTCTGCTTCTGGGCCGACAGCAGACCGTCAGGACGGCTCAGTGCACAACCTTGTAGCGCTCGTAGCAAGAAGCGGGTTTCGTCAGGCAGGCTTACTTCGCGGTCACATTGACCATGCCCTTGAAGTCGTAAGGGATGACCACCGTCTGCACCTTGCCTTCGGCAATGCCCTCGGCGATCTTCATCTGCGCCTGGGCCTGCATATAGCTGATCGCGCCGGCATTCGCGTTCAGGGCCGCGATGCGCTCGGCTTCCTTCTTCGCGATCTGGACCTCGACTTCCTTGGTCTTCTCTTCGTTCTTGGCGCGCACCAGGTTGTCGGCGCTGGCCTTGACGGCGTCGCTCGGCATCATGCTGCCCACGCGCACCTGCGAGATCACGATGCCGTTGAGCTTTTCGGCATTCAGGGTAGCGGCCATGATTTCCTGGATTTCCTGCTCGATCTGGGCGCGGTTGTCGTTCATGTTCAGCGCCTCGTACTTGCGCGCGGTCTTGTAGACGGCATTGCGCGCGGTCTGGTAGATGTAGGCGTGCATCAGGTAGATGTCGCCGCTGTCGTCGACCGTGTGGAAGGAACGGCTCTTGTTGATGTACAGGTCCGACACCGAGGAGGGCGTGATGTTGTAGATCACGCTGATGTCGAAGTCCTTCATGGTCGAGTTGTCGGCCGCCAGCGGGGTCAGGTTCTGCACGTCCACGGTGACGTCCTTGACCGGGAAGGTGAGGATCTTGCCGATGATGGTCTGGTTGAAGCTGCCGGCGACGCGCTCCTCGGCTTCAATGGTCTTGTCGAAATTCACGCGCAGGCCGACTTCGCCGGTGTCGACGATGGTGCAGCCGGAGGCAAGGGCGCCGAGGGCGATGGCGGCGGCAATGGCGAGGGCGATTTTTTTCATTGTTTTCTCTTCTAGGGGCTCGTTCAGGGCAAGGCACGCCCGGGCAGGCGGCGTGCGTGTTGCACGATAGCATTTTTAGAAGAGAAAAAATCCACCCATTGTCACGCTCGTCAATACGGCTTTGCGCCGTATCGAACGCAGCCTAGCCCAGCAGGAATGGCAGGGCGCGCGCCAGCAGGGCCTCCGGCGCTTCCTCGGCGATGTAGTGACCGCAGCCCAGGGCTTCGCCCTCGACCTGCGCGGCCAGCCTGCGCCACTCGCGCAGTGGATCGAAGCGGCGACCCACCACGCCGTCCGCGCCCCACAGCACCAGCAGGGGCGTGTCGAGCAGGCGTCCCGCATCGCGGTCGATGCGGTCGTGTTCCAGGTCGATGCCCGCCGCGGCCCGGTAATCCTCGCAGATGCCGCGCGCCGTCCCCGGCAGCGCCAGGCAGCGCGTGTATTCGGCGAGAGCGCGCGCATCGAAAGGCGTGAGGCCCGCGCTCCTGCGTCCCATCACGTCGCGCACATAGGCTTGCGGGTCGGCCTCGATCAGGCGTTCCGGCAGCGGCGCCGGCTGGATCAGGAAGAACCAGTGCCAGTAGGCGCGTGCAAACACATCGCTGGTCTGCTCGTACATGGCCAGGGTCGGCGCGATGTCGAGCAGCACGGCCCGTTCAACTGCCTGCGGATGGTCGGCCAGCAGGCGGTGCGCCACCCGGGCGCCGCGGTCGTGCGCCATCACGGCGAACCGTTCGAAGCCCTGCGCGCGCATCACCGCCAGCATGTCGGCCGCCATGGTCCGCTTGCTGTAGTTGGCGTGATCCGGCTCGGCCGCGGGTTTGGACGAATCGCCATAGCCGCGCAGGTCGCAGGCGACCACGGTGAAATGCCTGGCGAGGGTTGGCGCGACCTTGTGCCAGATCGCGTGCGTCTGCGGGTGGCCGTGCAGGAGCAGCAAGGGCGGCCCCTCGCCGCCGACGACGCCGTGGATCCCGACCCCGCCGCCCACGGCGGTGGTGAACGATCTGAAACCGGGGAAGAGCGAGTCGGGCATGGTCAACTGGTTCAGTCGCCCGACACGACGCCCGAGAGGTCGGCGCCGGCGCCGGCGCTGAGCAGCCAGCCCATGAACAGCATGAAGACCAGGAACATGCAGAACAGGGTGGTCATACGGCCCGCCTCCGGCTCACGGTCGAAGATCGGCTTGCGGCCATAGGCCACGCCGACGAAGTAGGCGGCGTAGACGGTGGCCAGGTAGTGCATGGCGCCGAACATCTCGCCCAGCTCGCCCTTGCGCGGATGGTCGATCAGGGCGTGCGACAGGGCGACCAGCACCAGGTAGGGGACCGAGGCCCACAGCGGCGGCAGGTAGAGGCCGAGCGACTCGACCCAGCGCCGGACGCCCGGCTTGGCGCGCGCCACCAGCGGCAGGATCAGGTTGTGGGTGATGCCGGCGATGAAGATGAGCTTGAGCAGCACGTTCTTGTGCAGGCTGCCCGAACCGACCGCCAGGTTGTGCAGGTTGGTCTCGCCCTGGCGGTTATTCTGCAGGAAGAATTCGGAAGACTGCACCTGCAGGATGCGCTGGAACCAGCTGATCTCTTCCAGGGCGGCCAGTGCGCAAAGGGCGCTCAGGCCGCCGAGGGCCAGCAGTTCGAGGATCGAGGCGCCGCCCGCCTTGATGCGCTGGACGAAGGTATAGCCGAGCAGGCCGGCGATCGCGCTGAAGCAGAGGAACTGGGACCACTCGACGATGCCGTCCTCGACCAGCAGGCGCGAGAGCTCCCTGGGGTCGCCCGACCAGAACACGGCCAGGGCCAGCACGAACACATTGATGGCGATCCCGGTGGCGATGGCGGGATGCATGAAGGACTTCTTGTTACTCAAAACTACTCCTTAATGGGTGAAAACGGTTCCGCACCAAGCGCCTGCAGGGCCGGCTCGGGCGCCACGACGGGTGCTTCCGCTTGCGGAAGGCTGCGACGGGCGCGGCGCAGGCGGCGCAGCGCGGCGAGCAGCAGGGTGCCGAGCGCCCAGGCCCACAACAACGGGTCAAGCACTGCATCCCACAGGTTACCGGAAGGCAGGCGCGCCAGCGAAAACAGGGCGCAGGCGCCGAGCAGGGCCGCGCTCTGCTCGCGCGCACGGCCGCGGATGATGGCGAAGGCGCAGGCGGCGGCCAGCAGCACCGCCACCAGCGGCGCGGCGTTCGGTCCGAAGCCGGCATAGTAATAGCCGCGCGAGAGCAGGCCGAAGGCGTCGAGATAGAGCACGGCGCCCACCAGGGCGATGAGCGCGGCGGCGCGCACCGGCAGCAGCGGAGCGCGGTCCGCCGAGCCGCCCTGCCAGCGGCGCAGCAGCGCGACGACGGCCAGGCCGAGCAGCACGCCGCTCGGGTACTGGAAGGCCAGCCCCAGGTGCCAGGCGCCGGATGCCTCGCCCGGCAGCGCCACCAGCACGCTGCTCGCCGCCACGATGGCGAGCAACAGGCGGCGCGGCAGGCGCCAGGCGAGCGGCCAGCTGCCCGCGACGATGGCCGCCAGCACCAGCGCCCAGGCCAGGCGGCCGTACAGGAATTGCCAGGACAGTTCGGGCAGGATCATCAGATGCGCTCTCCAATCGTGATTCGGTACCGGTGATGTGCGATCGCCTGGCGCTGGAAGGTATAGGTGAGGTGCAGCTCGCTGCCGACCAGTTGCATGGTCGGATAGGAGAACTCGTCGCCCGCCGGGCCGCTGGCCACGTCGGCGACGGTGCGCCAGGTGTGGCCGTCCTTCGAGACCGACAGGCGCAGGGTGCTGCGCGAGGAACCGCCTTCGACGGCGTCGTTGTGCAGCATCAGGAAGTCGCCGTTGGCCAGGCGCAGCGCGGCCACCGAAGTGCTTTCGTTGTGCAGGCTCAGGGGCGGCAGGTCTTCCCAGCTGGCGCCGCCGTCGCGGCTCAGTGCATGCTGCACGCGGCGCTCGTCGCTGGCGTCGCGCATCCAGGCCCGCACCTCGGTGGGCGAGACCGGCACGATGGCCGGCTGCAGGGTGGTGGTGCGCCCGCCGATGCGGCCGACCCAGGTCGGATCGCCTTCGGCGTCGAAGGACATCAGCATCGGGTACTTGATGCCCAGTTCGAAGTAGAGCGGCAGCCACCAGCCGCCGTCGGTCAGGCCGACCGCCGACGTACGCACCAGGGTGCTGGTATTGAACAGGGGGGAAGCCGGCAGCACGCGGCGCACCGCGAAATCGATGCCCCCGTTGGCGGGGGGCGCCGGCATGGCGCCGCGGCCCGGCTTTTCGGGTACGTGATCGTCGCTCGAGACCATGTGCACCACGCGCGAGGCGGCCCAGCCGCCCAGGCCGGTAGCCACGACGAAGAGGTGGATGCGGCCGTCGCGCGCGGTCCAGGCGACCGGATTGCCGATGCGGCGCACGCCGAAGCCGAGGGCCTTGCCGAGGGACTCGCGGCTGGCAACCATCCAGGGCTCGCTCCACTTGCCATTGCTCCAGCGCGAAGCGTAGACCTTGACGTCGGGGCCGCTTTCGCGGCTGCCGGCCCACCAGAAGGCGACCATGCGGTCGCCCGGCAGGGCGGCCAGGGCGCTGGCATGGGCGGACGGGGTGTTCTTGGGCATCGGGACCAGCGAACGCGACAGTTCCGACAGGGTCAGTTCGCCCGGCACGAGGGCCTCGACCGAGGACGGGGCGGCGGCGGCGCGCGCGGTGCGGGTCCAGCGCCCGCCTTCGACAAGGGCAAGCGCCAGCACGATGGCCGCGCAGGCGAAGACGGTGCGGCGGCTGGCTGGGCCGTGCGCGGGCAGGGTACGCTGCATAAGCATCCTTGGCGGGACCCGGCGCTAGCCCGGTCCGTCTTGAGCAAAGCCATTATCCTACAGGAAAGGTCATCAATTGGACACATTGAATATGCATCTGCTTCCAACTTTGCGACAGTTGGCGGCGCAAGAAACGCGCTTGACGGCGCCGCCGGGGGACTTCGTCGCAGCCGCCTTGCCCGCAGCGAAGGGGCGCGGCAGAATGCCGGCTGTTGACACAAACGCCACGCCCCACATGCTGCCTGCCGACCATCCACCCTCGACCCCCGCCGCTCCGATCGCCAGGCGGGTCCTGCGCGACCTCGGTCCGGCGGCAACGGTCAGCGCGCTCGCCGCCCTCGTCATCGTGCTGACGGTCGGCCTGCCGGAAACCCTCTATGAACAGTTGGTGTATTCGCTGTGCATCGGCGTGAGCGGCTTTGCCGTCGTCGATGCGGTGCGGCTGCGCTGGCATGCGTCCTCCGCCAGGTTTGAGCAGCGCCTGCGCTGGCCGGCCCTGGTCGGCGTGATGCTGG
Organism: Massilia agri; assembly: GCF_024753255.1. Classification (GTDB taxonomy): domain Bacteria; phylum Pseudomonadota; class Gammaproteobacteria; order Burkholderiales; family Burkholderiaceae_D; genus Telluria; species Telluria agri. The sequence goes on along the minus strand of NZ_JANUHA010000022.1, from coordinate 18,149 downwards.
CGGTGGCGCCGATTGCGCACTTCTGCGGCATCCACGCCGGCGCCGTCGTGCTGGGCCACCGCCCGCCGCCCCTGGCCGACTACCTGACGACCGGGCGGGTCAGCATGATCGTGTTCACCTTCATGGGCCTGGTGGTCATGACCCTGCTGGTGGAGCACCGCGAGCGCCTGGCGCGCATCGCCCGCGCGCACAACGAGGCGCGGCTGCGCGCCGAGACCATCGAGCGCCAGGCGCTGCAGGCCAGGCTGCGGCTGCTGCAGGCCCAGATCGAGCCGCACATGCTGTTCAATACCCTGGCCAACCTGCAGGGCCTGATCGCGCTCGACCCGGCCCGCGCCGACACCATGCTGGACCAGCTGATCCAGTACCTGCGCGCCACCCTGGGCGCCACCCGCGCCGACACCACGACGCTGGGCGAGGAATTCGCCGCCATGGAAGCCTATCTCGGCCTGATGCAGGTGCGCATGGGCGAGCGCCTTGCCTACCGCCTCGCGCTGCCGCCGGAACTGCGCGGCGCCCGCCTGCCGCCCATGTTGCTGCAGCCGCTGGTGGAGAATGCCATCGTGCACGGGCTGGAACCGGCCATCGACGGCGGCGAAGTGGTCCTCAGCGCAGAAGCGCGCGACGGCCTGCTCGACATCCGGGTGTGCGACACCGGCATCGGCCCGGCAGCCGCCGCCAGGAACCGCAAGGGCGGCGGGGTCGGCATGGACACGACCCGCGAGCGCCTGCGCGTCCTCTACGGCGAGCGCGCCTCGCTCATCCTCACGCCAGGTGCGCCGAACGGCACGCTGGTCCAACTCACCCTTCCCATGGAGACCGCATGAATATCCGCGCCCTGATTGCAGAAGACGAACCGATCCTCGCGGCGACCCTCGCGCGGATACTGGGCCGGCTGTGGCCCGGACTCGAGATCGTCGGGACGGCCGTCAACGGCGTCGCCGCGGTGGAGCAGGCCCTCAGCCTGCGCCCCGACGTCCTGTTCCTGGACATCCGCATGCCGGGCCAGACCGGGATCGAGGCGGCCGAGGAGCTGGCCGAGCGCTGGGAAGGTCCGTCACCGTTCCCGCACGTGGTCTTCGTCACCGCCTACGACGACTACGCCGTGCAGGCTTTCGAGCGGGCCGCGGCCGACTACGTGCTCAAGCCGGTGAACGAGACGCGCCTCGCGCGTACCGTGGAGCGCCTCCAGGGATTGCTGGGCGGGCGGCAGCAGGACGCCGATCCGCTGGCGCGCCTGGTCGACCGCCTGCAGGCCCTGCTGCCGGGGGACGCGGCGCCCGCGGGCCAGCGCCTGGACTTCGTGCGCGCCGCCGTGGGCAATGTGGTGCGCATGATCCCGGTGCAGGACGTCGTCTATTTCCAGGCCGCCGACAAGTACGTCAGCGTGGCGACCGCCGACAGCGAGGTCCTGATCCGCGTGCCGCTGCGCGAACTGCTGCCCCAGCTCGACCCGGCGCGCTTCCGGCAGATCAACCGCAGCACGGTGGTCAATCTGGCTTGCGTTGGCAGCGCGGCGCGCGACCATCTGGGCAAGCTGCAGCTCAACCTGCGCAACCGCCCGGAAAAGCCGCGCGTCAGTCCCGTCTACGCGCACCTGTTCCGGCAGATGTAAGGAGGTCAGGGCAGGCCGGCGCCGCGCACCCGGCCCCGGCGCGCCAGGCGCGCGACCGTGCCGGCAAGCAGACGGGCCAGCCAGGCGAACAGGGCGATCACGCCGCCCGCCAGCACCGGCAGCATGGCGCCGAAGGTGAAGGTCATGCCGAGCGCGAAGCCGAGCAGGTACTCGGCGCGGTAGCCGTGCACCAGGGGCGCGATCACGAAGGCGCCGATAAAGAAGACATTGGCCGCCGGATGCCCGTAGGTGAAGGCGAGGGCCAGCGCGCCGCCCCAGGCCAGCGCCAGCATGAAGCGCAGCCGGACGAGGGTAGCGAAACGCTCGCGGCTGCCGGCCTGCACCAGGGTGGCGGCGCGCCGGTCGATGCGCTTGGTCCCGATCCAGACCAGCAGCGGCACCACCAGCAGGCCCCACCAGTTGGAGATGGCCGGCAGGCCGGGATCGTTCAGCAGGTGATGGGCGGCCACGCCGCCGTGGCTGTATTCCCAGCCGAGGTGAAGCGCCTCCGCGACGAGGGCGCAGAAGGTGAGGGTCAGGCGCGACCGCAGCGGAGCATGGCGAGCGGGGTGGTGCATGGCGTCTATCCTTTGCGGTTGGCCAGGCGAAGAAGGGGAAGTCGATCGTAGCGCACCTGCCCACCCGGCCACAATGCGCGGCGGGTAAATGCGCTAGTCCGTTTGCGGGATCGCCGCCAGCACCTGCGCCGTGCTTGCGATCGTCGCGTATTCGCCGGCCATGTTCGACAGCGACATCGCGTGCACCTCGTCGGCGCTGCGCGCCACACCGGCGTGGTCGCTGCGCGCGAAGGTGAAGGTCGCATCGTCGACCACCGTGACCGCGAAGCCGAGGTTGCCCGCGCTGCGCACGCTGCATTCGACCGAGATATTGGTGCTGACCCCGACGACGACGACGCGATCGATGCCGCGCACGCGCAGCCAGCGCTCCAGCGTCGAGTTCACGAAGGCGTCCGGCACGTTCTTCTCGACCACGTGCTCGCCGGCGCGCGGCGCGAATGCGGGCTGGAACAGCGCGCCCGGCTGGCCCGGCGCGAAGCCGGACGTTGGCGAGCGCGAGATGTGGCGCACATGGACGATGGGAGCGCCGCGCCTGCGCCAGGCATCGAGCAGCATCGCGATGTTGGCTTCGGCGGCAGGATTGTTGCGGTCGCCCGCGTCAGGGCTGGCCATGCATTGCTGAAGGTCGATGAGGATCAGGGCAGGGAAGTCGGGCATCACGGCGTGTCCATGGCGGAACGGAAGTTCATGGTAGATCACGGACATGACGATTGGCAATGCGCGCTGGCTGGAATACCATGCGCCGTCGCCAACCGTTTCCCGCACTTCCATGATCTTGCTCTACGCCGGCCTGTTCTTCGTCTTCCTGGCCCATTCGACCCTGCTTCACTACCTGGCCGAAGAGGCGAAAGGGCGCCCGATCCCCGTCCGCGCCATCCGCTACCCCTGGCCCACGAAGGGCCGCGTCGCTTGCATGTTCGCACTGGTCGTCGGTCTTGTGCTGGCCGTGCTCGGAACCCTGATGCTCCTGTCAGGCCGGACCTGGCCTCAAACGCCCGGCAGCTGGATCGTTTGCCTGGTGCTGGGCTTGCTTCCATGGCTCGCGTATGCGGTATTCGTGCGGCGCCGGCTGACCCGCGCGGCACCAGGATACGAGGGCGTCCGGATGTTCCTTCCGCGTCCACTGCATCCGAAGCGCTATCGCCAGATAGTGGTGCTCGCCGTGTTGGCCCACGTGGCCGGGTTTCTGTCGAACTGTGCCGGCTAGCCGGGCGCGGCCTGCCCGGCTAGCCCGCGCTTTGGTACACTAGGGACTTTGCTTCTTACCTTCATCATGGCGCACCCGCTTGAACTTCGCGCATGCGCATTGCAGGCCCTGCTGGAAACCGATCCCGCCCGCAAGACGGCCGCGGTCGCCGCGCTGGCCGACGCAGGCCACAAGGGAAACTGGACGGTCGACACCCTGGCAGTCCTGCAGGCGCCCGGGGGCATCCCGGGCCGGCCGGCCAGACCCGAGCTGGTGCCGCCGCGCCTGGTCGGCCGCCGCTCCATGGCCACCGTGGAGGGGCGCGCCATGCTGGTGCACGCCCTGGCCCACATCGAGTTCAATGCCGTCAACCTGGCGCTCGACGCGCTGTGGCGCTTTCCCGGCATGCCGCCCCGCTACTATGTGGACTGGCTGCGCGTGGCGAGCGAGGAAGCGCTGCATTTCAATATGCTGTGCGCCCACCTGGAGACGCTCGGCTGCCGCTACGGCGATTTCCCCGGCCACGACAGCCTGTGGGAGATGGTCGAGAAAACCCGCGGCGACGTGCTGGCGCGCATGGCCCTGGTGCCGCGCACGCTGGAGGCGCGCGGGCTGGACGCGATTCCGCCGCTGCGCGCCAAGCTGGCCCAGGCGGGCGACCAGGCCGCCGCCGCCATCCTCGACGTGTTGCTGCGCGACGAGGTGGGCCATGTGGAGATCGGCAACCGCTGGTATGTGCAGCTGTGCGAGGAACGCGGCCTGGAGCCGATTTCCACCTACGCCGCGCTGACGGTCGAGTACAAGGCCCCGGTGCTGAAAGGCCCCTTTAACCTCGACGCGCGGCGCGAGGCGGGCTTCAGCGAGGCCGAGCTGGCGCGCTTCGCCTGAGCCAAGCATGAGCGACACGGCGGAAGACACGAGGGAAGCGCGCGGCTTCCTGCTCACGCGCCACTGGCGCGATACGGACGCGGGCTGCGAGGTCGAGTACTGGCTCGCCACCGACGATGGCCCGCGCTGCCTGCGCCTGCCGCCGCAGCCGGCGCTCGCCTTCATCCCGCTCGAACAGCGCGAGCCGGCCGAGCAGCTGCTGCGCCAGGACGCCAAGGCGCGCGGGGGCTGGGAGCTGCGCGAACTGAACCTGTGCGACTTCCGCCATCGCCCCGTCGTCGGCCTCTACTGCCGCCACTACCGCCAGCTGCTGCGCTTCGAGAAGCGCCTGCGCGAGGCCGGCATCGACGTCTACGAGGCCGACGTGAAGCCCACCGAGCGCTACCTGATGGAGCGCTTCGTGACGGCGCCGGTGCTGTTCCAGGGCCGGCCGGACGCAGGCAGTCCGGCCCTCCTGCACGCGGCCCAGCTGCGACCGGACGGCGACTACCGACCGGCATTGCGCCTGGTCTCGCTCGACATCGAGACCAACCAGCACGGCGAGCTGTATTGCATCGGCCTGGAGGGCTGCGGCCAGCGCCAGGTCTATATGCTGGGCGCGCCCAACGGGGACAAGCCGCCGGCAGGGGCCGACGACTTCGCGCTCGACTACTGCGCCAGCCGGGGCGACCTGCTCGACCGCCTGGAAGAGTGGATCGCGCGCCACGACCCGGACGCCATCATCGGCTGGAACGTGGTGCAGTTCGACCTGCGCATGCTGGTGCAGGCGGCCGAGCGCCACGGCCGGCCGCTACGCCTGGGCCGCGACGGCAGCGCCATCGAAACGCGCACCCACGGCCGTTCCGAGCACTTTTTTGTGAACATCGCCGGCCGCCTGGTGATCGACGGGATCGAGTCGCTGCGTTCGGCGACCTGGAGTTTTCCTTCCTTCAGCCTGGAGTCGGTGGCGCAAACCCTGCTCGGCGAGGGCAAGGCGATCGACAATCCCTACAGCCGGATGGACGAGATCAACCGCATGTTCGCCCAGGACAAGCCGGCCCTGGCCTGGTACAACCTGAAGGACTGCGAACTCGTCACCCGCATCTTCGAGAAGACAGGACTCATCCGCTTCCTGCTCGAACGCGCCAGCGTCACCGGGCTCGCGGTCGACCGCAGCGGCGGTTCGGTGGCGGCCTTCGAGCACCGCTACCTGCCGCTGATGCACCGCCAGGGTTTTGTCGCGCCCAACATAGGCGACGTGCCGGCGGCCGACAGCCCGGGCGGCTTCGTGATGGATTCGCGCTCCGGCCTGTATGACTCGGTGGTGGTGCTCGACTACAAGAGCCTGTACCCGTCGATCATCCGCACCTTCCTGATCGATCCCGTGGGCCTGGTCGTGGGGCTCGAAGAGCCGGAAGAAGACACGGTGCCGGGCTTTCGCGGCGGGCGCTTCTCGCGCACCCGCCACTGCCTGCCCGGGATCGTGCGCGCGGTGTGGGAGGGGCGCGAGGCGGCCAAGCGCGAGAAGAACGCGCCGCTCTCCCAGGCCCTGAAGATCATCATGAACGCCTTCTACGGCGTGCTGGGCACCACCGCCTGCCGCTTCTTCGACCCGCGCCTGGCCTCGTCGATCACCATGCGCGGCCACGAGATCATGCACCGCACCCGTGCGCTGATCGAGGAGCAGGGCTACCAGGTGATCTATGGCGACACCGATTCGACCTTCGTGTGGCTGGGGCGCCTGCATTCGGAAGACGAGGCCGAAGCGATCGGGCGCGGCCTGGTCGAGGGGGTCAATGCGTGGTGGCGCACCCACCTGGCCGAGGAATACGGGATCGAGAGCGCGCTGGAGCTGGAATTCGACACCCACTACCGGCGCTTCCTGATGCCGACCGTGCGCGGCTCGGACGAAGGCAGCAAGAAGCGCTACGCCGGGCTGGTGCTGCTGCCGGACGGCAGCGAGGACGTGGTCTACAAGGGCCTGGAGACGGTGCGCACCGACTGGTCGCCACTGGCGCAGCGCTTCCAGCAGGAGCTCTACCGGCGCATCTTCAAGGGGGAGGCGTATGAACGCTGGGTGGCGGACTACGTCGCGGCCACCTTGCGGGGCGAACTGGACGAACTGCTGGTCTACCGCAAGCGCCTGCGCCGGCCGCTCGACGACTACGAACGCAATGTGCCGCCGCACGTGCGCGCGGCGCGCATGGCCGACGCCTACCACGTGGGCCAGGGACGCCAGCCGCAGTACCGCAACGGCGGCTGGATCCGCTATGTGATGACCACGGCCGGTCCCGAACCGCTGGAACTGCGCCGCGCGCCGATCGACTACGAACACTACCTCACCAAACAGCTCGAGCCGATCGCCGACGCCATCCTGCCCTTCCTCGGCGACAGCTTCGCGCGGCTCACCAGCCCGCAGCGCGCCCTGTTCTGAGCGCTGCGGGCAGGAGCACGATCACTGATCTTCGTGGAAGGCTTCCTCGCGCTTCTTGCGCAGCGAAGGCAGCAGCACGACGATCAGGGCGATGGCGGCCAGCGCCAGCATGGTCGCGCTGATCGGGCGGGTGACGAAGACCATCGGGTCGCTGTGCGAGAGCAGCAGGGCGCGGCGCAGGTATTCCTCCATCATCGGGCCGATGATGTAGCCGAGCAGCATCGGCGCCGGTTCCGCGCCCAGCTTGGCGCAGATGTAGCCGAACAGGCCGAAGAGCGCCATCAGGTAGACGTCGAACTCGTTGTTGTTCAGGCTGAACACGCCGATCGCGCAGAACATCAGGATCGCCGGGAACAGGCGGTGGTAGGGCACCAGGATCATCTTGATCCACAGGCCGATCATCGGCAGGTTCAGCACGACGAGGAAGAGGTTGCCGAACCACATCGAGACGATCAGGCCCCAGAACAGGGCCGGCTGCTCGGTCATCACGGCCGGACCCGGCTGGATGCCCTGGATGATCATCGCGCCGATCATCAGCGCCATCACCGGGTTCGACGGGATGCCGAGGGTGAGCATCGGGATGAAGGAGGTCTGGGCGCCGGCGTTGTTCGCCGCTTCCGGGGCCGCCACGCCTTCGATCGCACCCTTGCCGAAGTTTGCGGAGTTGGGCGAGATCTTCTTCTCGATCGAGTAGGCCGAGAACGAAGCCAGCATGGCGCCGCCGCCCGGCAGGATGCCGAGGGCCGAGCCGAGCGCGGTGCCGCGCAGGACCGGCGCGACGATGCGCTTGAGGTCGTCCTTGCTCAAGAGCAGGCCCTTGACCTTCTTCATCATCAGGCTGCGGTCTTCGTCGTGCTCGAGGTTGCGGATGATCTCGCCGATGCCGAACATGCCCATCGCGACGATCACGAAGTTGATGCCGTCGGCCAGCTCAGGCAGGTCGAAGGTGTAGCGCTGGGCGCCCGAGTTGACGTCGGTGCCGATCAGGCCGAGCAGGAGGCCCAGCAGCACCATGCCGATCGCATTGAGCAGCGAGCCGCTGGCCAGCACGACGGAAGCCACCAGGCCCAGCACCATCAGCGAGAAGTATTCGGCCGGGCCGAACTTCAGGGCGAGGTCGGCCAGCGGCGGCGCGAACAGGGCCAGCAGCACGGTGGCGACCGTACCGGCGAAGAAGGAACCGAGGGCGGCGGTCGCCAGGGCCTTGCCGGCCTGGCCGTTGCGCGCCATCTTGTAGCCGTCCAGCGCCGTCACCACCGAGGATGATTCGCCGGGCAGGTTGACGAGGATGGCGGTGGTGGAGCCGCCGTACTGCGCGCCGTAGTAGATGCCGGCCAGCATGATGAGGGCCGAGATCGGCGGCAGGCCGAAGGTGGCCGGCAGCAGCATCGCGATGGTCGCGATCGGGCCCAGGCCCGGCAGCACGCCGACGGCGGTGCCGACGAACACGCCGATCAGGCAATAGAACAGGTTCTGGAGGGTGAAGGCCGTTTCCAGGCCCAGTCCCAGGTTGGCGAAGATTTCCATGCTTGATCAGCCTCCCGACAGCCAGGGGCCGACGACCGGCATCGGCAAGCCGAGCAGCTTGACGAAGAGGACGACGGCGAACACGGTCAGGCCGACCGCCAGCAGCAGGGTGGGCGCGAGCTTGAACTTCTTGCTGGCCCAGCTGGCCACCATGATCAGCACGAAGGCCGCCACGGCCAGGCCGGCCCCGCGCATCAGGAAGCCGAACAGCAGCACGGCGCCCAGGATCACCACGATGTCCTTGATGTGGAACTTGCCGATCGACTCGCCATGACCGATGAAGGAACGGATCACCCCTAGCAGGCCGACCAGGGCGAGCAGGCTCCCCAGCGCGGTCGGGAAGTAGGCCGGACCCATGCGGCCGGCGGTGCCCATGTCGAGCTCCCAGGCGTGATACACGGCGGAGAGCCCGAAGAAGATGAAGATGATGCCGATCCAGAAATTCTTCGGATGGCGGACGATGGAAGCCACTACGAACCCCTTGTTGCTGTCGTACTCGGTTAACGATGAACGCCGCGCGTCGGTCGGGGACCGGCGCGCAGCAGTGTGCCGCAGGCGTGCGGATGGATCAGTCGGCGTACTGGCCGGCCTTGGTGATGATCGGCCCCCAGCGGTCGATTTCCGACTTCAGGTGGGCGCGCAGGGCTTCCGGACGGGCGCGGTTATCCGCCACCGGTTCGGTGCCGAGGTCGGCGAAGCGCTGCTTGACGGTCGGGTCCTTGAGGGCCACGCGCAGGGCGTTCGAGAGCTGGTCGACGACCGGCTTCGGCGTGCCCTTCGGCGCGTACAGGCCGTGCCAGACGGCCACTTCGAAGCCCGGCAGGCCGGCTTCGTTCATGGTCGGCACGTTCGGCATCGAGGCCAGGCGGGTCTTGGTGGTGACGCCGTAGACCTTGACCTTGCCGCCCTTGATCTGGCTGGTGGTATTGGTGGTCTGGTCGCACATGATGTCGACCTGGCCGCCCAGCATGTCGTTCATCGCCGGGCCGGTGCCTTTGTAGGGCACGGTGGTGAGGTCGACGCCGATGGCGGTCTGGAACAGCATGCCGCACAGGTGCGAGGCCGAGCCCAGGCCGGCGTTGGCGTAGGTGACCTTTTCCTTGTTCGCCTTCACGTAGGCCAGCAGCTCCTTGAAGTCCTTGGCCGGGAAGTTCGCGCGCGCGATCAGGGTCATGGGCACGTCGGTGACCAGGCCGATCGGCTCGAAGCTGTCGATCGCGTTGTAGCTCAGCTTGCGGTACAGGGCCGGGGCGGTCGACTGGCCGATGTGGTGCAGGAAGATGGTGTAGCCGTCGGGCGCGGACTTGGCCACGCGCGCCGCGCCGATGGTGCCGCCGGCGCCGCCGACGTTTTCGACGATGATCTGCTGCTTGAGGGTGGCGCCCATGGACTGGGCGACCAGGCGCGCCACCGTGTCGGTCGGTCCGCCGGCGGCGAAGGGCACGACCATCGTGATGGTTTTCGTCGGATAGTTCTGCGCCTGGGCGCCGAAGGCGGCGCCGACCAGGGCGATGGCTGCGACGGAGCGCAGGAAGGTGGTTTTCATCGGTGTCATCCTCTAACTCGTGTTGTACGACGGTTTTTTATAGAGCGACGCAGGGTCCGCAATGCCGGCCGCGACGAATTCCAGCCTGCTGCCAGGAGCGTGCATACGCAGGGCTTGTTGTACCAGCAAATAGTCAAGTTTGCAACTACGTGGAAATGCGTATTGCATGCTTGCCAAGAATGATCCTGGACGGTCTTGTACACGTGTGCGGATGCGGCTTGCATGAGGTAGTGCAGGAATCTTGACAGGAAAGTAAGCGGCCCACACACTCGCCTTGCCTGTTGACCTGGGCCACGCACGCGCCGTGCGCGCCGCCTCGGGTCGGCAGTTTTGTTCGCTAGGGGGCGTGATGCGTGTTCTGGAACGGTGGGCCCTGGCCCTGTCTTTGCTGGTGTGCGTCGGGACGGCGCTGGCGCAGGAGGCCGGTGTCGAGGATTTCACGCCGCAGGGCCAGGCGAAGGCGGTGCGGCAGGTGACGGCGCGCTTCGCCACGCCGATGACGGCCTTCGGCGACCTGCGCGGGCCCATGCCCTTCGAGGTCGCCTGCAGCGCGCCCGGCGCCGGCCGCTGGGTCGACGCCCGCACCTGGAGCTACGACTTCGAGCGCGACCTGCCGGGCGCCAGCAGTTGCCGCTTCACCTTGCGCGCGGGGCTGCGCGACCTCGCCGGCCAGCCCCTCGGCGGCCAGCAGGAGTTCGCCTTCGGCACCGGCGGCCCCGCCGTGCTGCGCTCCCAGCCGCGCGAAGGCGACAGCATCGACGAGCAGCAGGTCTTCCTGCTCGGCCTCGATGCGCCGGTCACGGCGAACTCGGTCACGCGCGATGCCTGGTGCCGCGCCGACGGCATCGTTGAAAAGATCGGCGTGCGCATCCTGGAAGGCGAGGAGGCCGGGCCCCTCATGGAAGCGCGGCGCGACTTCGTGAAACGCCACAAGGCCGTGGTCGCCCTGCAGTGCCGCCGTACGCTCCCGGCCGGCGCCAAGGTCGCGCTGGTCTGGGGCAAGGGGATCGCGGCGCCCAACGGCATTGCAGTCGCCGAGGACCAGGAGCTGGCCTACCGCGTGCGGCCCGACTTCACTTTGTCCATGCGCTGCGAGCGGACCAATGCACGTGCCGGCTGCATTCCCTTCCTGCCGGTGCGCGTCGCGTTCAGCGCGCCGGTGGCGCTGGCACAACTGCGCGGCCTGGTGCTGGAGGAGACCGGCGGCAGGCGCCACCAGCCGGAGTTCGACGAGGAAGCAAAAGGCGGTTTCGCGAGCTCGCTGCGCTTTGCCGGGCCCTTCGCGGAAATGGCAGTCCTGAACCTGCGCCTGCCGGAGGGCTTGCGCGACGACGCCGGCCGTCGCCTGGCGGTGGCGAAGAAGAAGCTCAGCCTGAAGGTCGACCGCCAGCCGCCCCTGATCAAGTTCGCCGCACCCTTCGGCATCATCGAGGCGAAGGGCGCGCGCCTGCTGCCGGTCACCGTGCGCAATGTGGAAGCAGCGCTCGCCACCGCGGTGAGGAGCAGCGGCGCCAGTCTGCGCGTCGATGGCGAACAGGACGTGATGCGCTGGCTCGGTCGCCTGAACGCTCCGGGCAAGGATCCGTGGTATCAATCGGAGCAATCCGGGGACAGCCTCGATGTCTCCATCCTGAAGGGGAAGACCGAGGGCAAGGTCGAGCGTTTCGCGCTGCCGAAACCGAACGGGCGCCGCGCCTTCGAGGTGATCGGCATCCCCTTGAAGAAGCCGGGCTTCTACGTGGTGGAGCTGGGCAGTCCCATGCTCGGCAAGTCGCTCAACGAGAAGCCGCGCACGGCCTATGTGCGCAGCGCGGCCCTGGTGACCAACCTGGCGGCCCACCTCAAGCGCGGCGCCGAGTCCTCGCTGGTGTGGGTTACCTCGCTGGACAAGGGACGGCCGGTGGCAAAGGCCAGGGTCGCGGTGCGCGACTGCGAGGGCAAGGTCCTGTGGAGCGGCGTGACCGGCCCGGATGGCGTCGCGCACATCCGGCAGGAGCTGGCGCCGGCCAAGTGCGGCGACAGGCTGTTCGTCAGCGCCCGCAGCGGCGAGGACTTCACTTTCACGCTGTCGACCTGGCAGAAGGGAATCGAGCCCTGGCGCTTCCAGCTTCCCCAGGGGAGCCTCGACGAGGACACCCGCATCGTCGCCACCGTCTTCGACCGCACCCTGCTGCGTGCCGGCGAGACCGTCCACATGAAGCACTTCCTGCGCCGCAGGGTGGGCGAGGCCGGGCTCGCCCTGGTTTCCATGCGGGACAAGGCGCCGGCGCCCGGCTATGCCTGGCTGGGCGAGGAGACGGTAGAGCACACGCCGGTCCCGGGCAAGGCCTGGGTCGTCCACCAGGGCAGCGGCGACAAGATCGCGCTTCCCTTGGACTGGGATGCGGGCGGACAGGCGCACGGGGAGTGGAAAATTCCGGCGCAGGCCAGGCTGGGCGGCTACCAGTTGGTGGTCGGCGGCCAGGTGGCGGGCGAATTCCGTGTCGAGCAGTTCCGCGTGCCGACCATGAAGGCCATCCTCAAGCCGCCCGCGACGCCCGCGGTGGCGCCGCGCGCGGTCACGATCGACGCCCAGGTCAATTACCTGAACGGCGGGCCGGCCGGGCTTGCGCCGGTTACCCTGCGCAGCGCGGTCGAGGACCGGGGCGTCGACTTCGACGGCTACGATGGCTTCAGTTTCGGCGGAGAAGACCTCAAGGAGGGCATCGAACAAGGCCCGGAGAACCCCTTCGACATGGAGGACTTCGGCGAGGAGGACGAGGAGGAAGCGGTGTCGGAAGGGACGCGCCATGGCGATGCGCCGAACGTCCAGAAGTTGAACCTCGATACCAACGGCGCCGCGCGCATCGCCATCAAGGACCTGCCGGTGCTGGACCGGCCCCGCAGCCTGCTGGCGGAGCTGAGCTGGCAGGACGCGAACGGCGAAACCCTGAGCACATCGACGCGCGTGCCGCTGTGGCCTTCCAGTGTCGTGGTGGGGATCAGGACCGGCGAGTGGATGAACCGCGAGCGCATCCGCTTCGACGTCGTGGTCCTGAACGTCGACGGCAAGCCGGCTCCAGGGGTGGATGCCGCGGTCGACTTCTTCCAGCGTTCGACCAGCGCGCACCGCCGGCGCCTGGTAGGCGGCTTCTACGCCTATGAATCGAGCACGGAGATCAAGCGGCTCGAGGGCGCCTGCGGCGGCCGCACGGATGCGCGCGGGCTGCTGGCCTGCGATCTGCCCGCGCCCGGCCAGGGCAATATCATCCTGCGCGCCCGTGCGAGCGACGCGCAAGGCCGCGTCTCGGTGGCGCGGCAGGACATCTGGGTGGCCGGCAAACGCGACAACTGGTTCGACGTCTCCGACAACGACCGCATCGACCTGCTGCCGGCCAAGCCACGCTTTGAGGCGGGCGAAGAGGCGCGCTTCCAGCTGCGCACGCCCTTCCGCGACGCGACCGTGCTCGTCACCGTCGAGCGGGAAGGCATCCTCGACAGCTATGTGCGCCAGGTGAGTGCGGGTGACCCGACCGTGACGATTCCGGTCAAGGCCAATTACGCGCCGAACGTGTTCGTCTCGGCCATGGTGGTGCGCGGGCGGGTGGCCGGGGTCAAGCCGACGGCGCTGGTGGACCTGGGCAAGCCTGCCTATAAACTCGGCATCGCGCCGATCAAGGTGGGCTGGGCGCCGCACGAGCTGAAGGTCGCGGTCCTGCCCGAGCGCCAGGTCTACAAGGTGCGCGAGCGCGCCGCGGTGCGGGTCAAGGTGACGCGCGCGGATGGCAAGCCCCTGCCCGCGGGCGCGGAAGTGGCGCTGGCGGCGGTCGACACGGGCCTGCTGGAGCTGATGCCCAACGATTCCTGGAAGCTGCTCGATGCGATGATGCGTCCGCGCAGCCAGCAGGTGGAAACCTCGACCGCGCAGATGCAGGTGGTCGGAAAGCGCCACTTCGGCCGCAAGTCGGTGGCGCATGGGGGCGGGGGCGGGCGCGGCGCAAGCCGGGAACTGTTCGACACCCTGTTGCTGTGGAAGGGCAAGGTGGTGTTGGACGTGAACGGCGAAGCGGAAGTGGCCGTGCCGCTGAACGATTCCCTGACGGGTTTCCGCATCGTGGCGATTGCCAGCGCGGGCGCGGGGCTGTTCGGCACCGGTTCCAGCGACATCCGCAGCACCCAGGACCTGATGCTGCTTTCCGGCTTGCCGGCCCTGGTGCGGGAGGGCGACAGGCTGCGCGCCGGCTTCACCGTGCGCAATGCCTCGCAGGGCGTGCTCGACGTGCGCGTGGGCGCCAGCATGGCGGCCGACGCTGCGCCGGCGCAGGCCTTGCCGGCACAAACCGTGAAACTGGCGCCGGGCGCCGCGCGCGAAGTATTCTGGGACGTCACGGTGCCGGGCGCACGCAGCCTGCGCTGGCAGCTCGACGCAAGCGCAGGCGCGGCGAAGGACAGCCTGCGGGTCACGCAGCAAGTGGCCGAGGCGGTGCCGGTGCGCACCTTGCAAGCCACCCTGGTCCAGCTCGACGCGCCGAAGAACATCACGGTGCAGCGCCCGCAGGACGCCTTGCCCGGCAAGGGTGGCGTGCGCACCACCCTGAGTCCGCGCCTGGCCGGGAGCCTGCAGGGCGTGCGCGACTACATGGCGCAGTATCCCTATACCTGTTTCGAACAGCGCACCTCGAAAGCCGTGGCGCTCGCCGATGCGGCGATGTGGGACAAGGTGGCGGCGACCCTGCCGGCCCATCTCGACGGCGACGGCATGCTGAAGTATTTCGCCGGCATGGGGCAGGGCGACGATGCCCTGACGGCCTATGTGCTGTCGGTGACGGCGGAAGCCGGCTACCCGATACCGGACGAACAGCGCGAGCGCATGGAAAGTGCGCTGCTGGCCTTCGTCGAAGGACGCATCGTGCGCGGGAGCGGCCTGCGTACGGGCGAGCTGGCGGTGCGCAAGCTCGCCGCCCTGGAGGCCCTGTCGCGGCGCCAGCCGGTGCGCGAGAACTGGCTGCAGTCCTTCCGCATCGAGCCCGTTCTATGGCCGACCTCCGCCGTCATCGACTGGTACCTCATCCTGAAGCGCTCGCCCGGGCTGGCGCGCCACGACACGCTGCTGGCGCAGGCCCAGGCCATCCTGCGTACCCGCCTGAACCTGCAGGGCACGACGATGGGCTTCTCGACCGAGCGCAGCGACGACTGGTGGTGGCTGATGGCCTCGCCCGACGTCAATGCCAACCGCCTGCTGCTGGCCATGCTCGACAACCCGCAGTGGCAGCCCGACATCGGCCGGCTGGCGCGCGGCGCCCTGGGCCGCCAGCAGCGCGGACGCTGGAACACGACCCTGGCCAATGCCTGGGGCGTGCTCGCCATGCGGAAGTTTTCGCGGACGCATGAGGCGACGCCGGTCACCGGCAGGACTGCCGTCGAACTGGGCGGTAATCGCTGGAACGGCGCCGTGCCGTCGACAGTCCTGCAGGCCTGGCCGCAAGGCGCCGCCACGCTCGCGCTGCGCCACGAAGGCGCGGGCAAGCCCTGGGCGACCGTGCAGAGCCTGGCGGCGGTGCCGCTGAAGGCGCCGCTCGGTTCCGGCTACCAGATCCGCCGCACCGTGACGCCGGTCAGCCGGCAGGCGCCAGGCGCCTGGGCGCGCGGCGACGTCTACCGCGTGCGCCTCGAACTCGAGGCCCAGGCGGACATGAACTGGGTTGTGGTCGACGACCCGATCCCCGCCAGCGCCAGCATCCTCGACACCGGCCTGGGCGGCGACTCGCAGCTCGCCACCGGGGGCGAGCGGCGCACCGGCTGGGTCCAGCCCGACTTCGAGGAACGCACCAGCGGGGCCTTCCGCGCTTATTATTCCTGGGTCCCGAAAGGCAAGTGGAGCATCGAGTACACGGTCCGCCTGAACAACGACGGCCGATTCAACCTGCCGCCGACCCGGGTGGAAGCCATGTACAAGCCCGAGATGTTCGGCGAGGCGCCGAACGCGCCGGTCACCGTGGGGCGCTGATGCGACGCGCCTTCGCCGTCCTGCTGCTCGCCCCGGCGCTGGCCTGGGCCGCCATGCCCACGCCCGCCGAGGTGCGCGCGCTCTGGCGGCCGTCGGAGGCGCGCCTGCTGGATCGCCACGGCGTGCCGCTCGAATCGGTGCGGGTCGACCTGCAGGCGCGCCGCGGCGGCTGGGTGCCCCTGGCCGACATCTCGCCGGCGCTGGGCGCCGCCGTGCTGCAGGCGGAAGACCAGCGCTTCATGCAGCATGACGGCATCGACCTGCGCGCCGCCGGCCAGGCCGCCTGGGACAATCTGTTCCGCCGGCGGCCACGCGGCGCCTCGACCATCACGATGCAGCTGGCCGGCCTGCTTGACCCCGGGCTGCGCGCGGCGAAGGACGGCCGCAGCTGGGCGCAGAAGTTCGACCAGGCGCTGGCCGCGCGTGAGCTCGAAGCGGGGTGGAGCAAGGCGCAGATCCTGGAAGCCTACCTGAATCTCGTCACCTTCCGCGGGGAGTTGCAGGGCGTGGGCGCGGCCTCGCACGCGCTGTTCAGCAAGGCGCCCTCCGGGCTGGACGTGGCCGAGTCCACGATCCTGGCGGCCCTGCTGCGCGCCCCGTCAGCCCGCCCGAAACAGGTGGCGCTGCGCGCCTGCCAGCTGGCGGCGGAGCTGAAATCCGCAACCGGCTGTCCGGCCATCGAATGGCGCGCGGCAGCCGCCCTGGCGCGCTCCGGAAACGCCGGCAAGCCCGGGGCGCCGCAGGCCTGGCGCGCGCTGCTGGGCGGCGGCGGCGCGAACGTGCGCACCACGCTGGATGCTTCGGTGCAGGGCGCGGCCTTGGACGCGCTGCGCCGCCACGTGCGCGAGCTGGCGGCGCGCAATGTCGGCGATGGCGCCGTCGTCGTGATCGACAATGCGAGCGGCGAGCTGCTGGCCTGGGTCGCCAACCTGGGCACGAGCGAAGTCGATGGCGTGCTGGCGCCGCGCCAGGCCGGCTCCACCCTGAAACCCTTCCTCTACGGGCTCGCGCTCGAGCGGCGCCTGCTCAGCGCCGCGTCGCTGCTGGACGACAGCCCGCTCGACGTCGCGGTCGGCAGCGGCAGCTACGTGCCGCAGAACTACGACCGCGCCTACCGGGGCTATGCCAGCGTGCGCACCAGCCTGGCCAGCTCGCTCAATATTCCCGCCGTGCGCACCCTGCTGACGGTGGGCGAGGAGCGCTTCCACGGCCGCCTGCAGGCGCTCGGCCTGGCTACGCTGACCGAGGACGCTGATTTCTACGGCCCATCGCTGGCCCTCGGTTCGGCCGACGTGACCCTGCTGGCGCTCGCCAATGCCTACCGCACGCTGGCCAACGGCGGCCGCTTCGGCCCGGTGACCCTGCGGCCGGTGGCAGCCAGGCCTTCTACGCGCGTGCTGGATCCGGCCGCGAGCTGGATCGTCAGCGACATCCTGTCCGACCGCGGCGCCCGCAGCCCGACCTTCGGCCTGCGCAACGACCTCGCCACCGCCTACTGGAGCGCGGCCAAGACCGGCACCAGCAAGGACATGCGCGACAACTGGTGCGTCGGCTACAGCGACCGCTACACGGTCGGGGTCTGGGTCGGCAACTTCAACGGCCAGCCGATGTGGGACGTGTCGGGCGTCTCCGGCGCCGCGCCGGTCTGGCGCGACGTGATGGACTACCTTCACCGCGAGCGCCCCGGGAAGCAGGGCGCGGCCCCGGCAGGTCTCGTGAAGCGGAAGGTGCGCTACGCGCCGGCCCACGAGCCGGCGCGCGAGGAATGGTTCCTGAAGGGCACCGAGACCGCACTCGTCGAAGCGGTGCCGGCGGCGCGGCGCGCGCCCCGGATCGTGTATCCGCCGGACGGCAGCATCCTGGCGGTGGACCCGGACATTCCCGACAGCGTGGAACGCATACAGTTCCGGGCCGAGGGCGCGCCGGGCCACCACTGGCGCCTCGACGGCGCCGTTCTCGGGCCTGCTGCCGAACCCCTGGCGTGGCGCCCGCTGGCCGGCGAGCACGAACTCGAGCTGGTGGACGCCGCCGGCAAGGCCGTGTCCACCAGCCGCTTCGAGGTACGCGGGAACTAGATGGCCCTTACTTCGCCTGCAGCGCCTCCTCAACCTGACACCCGGACAACCTCGGTGTCAGGTCTGACATTCGGACACGAGCTCAGCCGTTGACTGCTGTTACAGTCGAGTCTGTGTCCGTTTGTCAGACCTGAGGTGGTCCGGATATCCTGGACAAGTTATTTAGGCACAGGGAATGCGGCCTCGACGGCGGCAGGCGTTTGATAGCCCAAGGTTTGATGGAGCCGCTGCTTATTGTAGTACGTCTCGATATAGTCACGAACCACAGCCTTGCCTTCGTCCCTCGATGCAAACAGGCGCTCGTGCATCGCTTCGTTCTTCAGGTTCGAAAAGAA
>NZ_JANUHA010000021.1 GCF_024753255.1 Massilia agri | reverse complement strand
GAAGAAGTTCTTTCGCCGGGCTGCGCCCCCGCTGTCAAGGCAGGGGGCGCTCGGCAGCAACGTCACTTCAGCTTGAGAATCCGACGCGCGCCAGTAAGAACGATGACGGCGATGACAGTGCCAACGATCAGATCCGGATAAGGCGATCCAGTCCAGGTGACGAGCGCCCCGGCGGCGATCACGCCGAGGTTTGCGATGACGTCGTTCGCAGAGAAAATATAACTTGCCTTCATATGCGCTCCGCGATCGCGCTTCTTGGCGATCAACACCAGGCAAGCAACGTTCGCAACGAGGGCCACCGCGCCGACACCCATCATCAACGCCGATTCGGGTTCGCTGCCGAAGAAGGCGCGGCGAACCACTTCACTCAGGGCGCCCAAGGCCAATACGAGCTGCAGCCACCCAGCCACGTGGGCTGCACGGGTCTTCAGCGCAGCCGCACGGCCAACCGCGTACAAGGCCAGGCCGTAGACGGCAGCGTCGGCGAACATGTCCAGCGAATCAGCCACCAACCCGGCTGATTGTGCAATCAATCCCCACACCAGCTCGACCACGAACATCACGGCATTGATGGCAAGCAGCAGTCGAAGCGTCTTCGCCTCCGATGCGTCACCGGCCTTGTCGCTATCAGGGGCCGCTTGAGACAAGTCAGGTCGGGATCCAATCAAATGGGTGCCGAAGTTTAGCGGGGCAAGCTTCGCCAATATGGGATTGACATCTGCCGTGTGCGAGACGTGGAGCTGCCGCTGGGAGAGATCGAAGTTGAGCGATTGGATGCCATCGACATCAGCGAGTGCCATGCGGATCATGTTTTCCTCGGATGGGCAGTCCATCTTCGGAATTCCAAGTGTGCTGATCGTACGCTGGCTGGCTGGCTTGGCCGGGCGCGATCCGCGCAGTTCGACGCCGAGTCGCAAGGGTTGCAGCACCTCGACAATGGCATCTGCGTTCCCATGGTGCAGCACAGTGACAGTGCGGGTATTGAGGTCGAAGGCGATGTGATCGACGTCGTCGACTTTGCCCAAAGCCATCCTGATCAGGTTTTCCTCGGACGGACAGTCCATTTTCGAAACGAACAGTTCGGTTTCAAGGCGGGTTCCCGCTGTGGTTTGATCTTGTGTCATGACAATGAACCTATGGTGACTGATTATCGGAGGATAAACCTTCAACCAGCTTTAAGGTCAAGTGTGTTCAGGACCTGCGATCGGCGCCAGGCTGAGTGAGCTACCCGGCTTGTCCCGGCGGCGTGAGGGCATCAATGATCCGACAATCGGCAAATCGACCGCCCCGGCATGAAACCAGCAGACGGGAAAGGTGTTCTTTCAATACGTTGAGGTCTCTGATCTTTTGCTCGACCTCGGCAAGGTGTTGTTCTGTCAGCGCTGTCACGGCGCAGCAGTCGCCGTCTCGCTGGTCGGAGAAGGCCAACAGGCTTCGAACTTGGTCGACCGTGAACCCGATCTCCCGTGCACGGCGAACAAAGCTCAGGCGGGCTACATCCTCGTTCCCATACAGCCGGTAGTTGCTGCCCGAGCGGGATGGAGAGTCGAGCAACCCAATTTTCTCGTAATAGCGAATCGTCGCTGGGGGCATCTGCGCCGCAGCGGACAGCTGTCCTATCGTAAATGTGCGTGACATGTGCTTGACATTAAAGTGGCTTCAAGGTTTATAAAGCTCATTTATTAATCCGTCAAGCAAATCCAATCATGCGCATCAAGATGAACGCTTCCGTTGCCACGGCCCTGCTGGTCATGTGTATGACCGCAGGCTCTGCCTTTGCTGAGGGCACTCCACTGACGCTTGGCGAGGCCGTCGCTCGGGCACGTAGCCAAGCACCGCAATTGCAGGGCGCTGAAGCAGCCCTGCGCATCGCCGATGCGAATGTGCGGCAGTCTGGACTTCGACCGAACCCGACACTTTCCCTTGAGGCCGAAAATGTCATGGGATCGGGACGCTACTCCGGTTTTGGTGGGGGAGAAAAGACAGTCGCGCTGTCGATGCCCCTGGAGCTCGGTGGGAAGCGGGGCGCGAGGATGCGCGTGGCACAGGCCGAACGGGCCGCCGCGGGTATTGGAGCGCGCTCCGCTGAAGCGGAGCTGACATTCCTGATTACCGAGGCGTTCGTTACCCTTGCTGCCAGCGAACGCCATGTCGCGATCGCAAAAGCTGGTCATGAACTGGCTGCGCGTGCTCACCATGCAGCACGTGAACGGGTACGCGTCGGAAAAGCATCTCCGATAGAAGAGCAAAGGGCGGACGTGCTGCGAATCAATGCCGAGGTTCGGCTGGGCAAAGCACTACGCGCCGTCGAACTGGCGCAGAAAACGATCGCACGACTGACAGGTATGGCGATGCCGCTCACGATCGCTTCCACGTGGTTCGAGCAGATCGAACGCAGCGAGACGCCGCCGCCGGCAGGGCAGGGGCTGGCGATCGCGACAGCAGAGGCCGAGGTGGCCGCTGCGGAAGCCCGCGTCGATGCGGCCAGGCGCGACCGGATACCGGACGTAACGCTGACCGCAGGCATGCGCCGTTACGGCGAATCGTCCGACAAGGCCGCTGTGCTCGGCCTCTCGGTCCCGCTGCCATTGTTCAATCAGGGTACGGCCGCGCTGGCGCGCTTGCGGGCGGAATTTGATCGGGCTTCCGCCGCGCGCCGCGCCGTCGCACTGGAATTCGAGCAATCCAGCGCGCAGGCGGAAGGCGAGGTGGCCGACGCATTGGCAGCCGCACGGGCCGCCAATGGCCCCGCGCTCGCCGCCGCAGAAGAAGCGGCGCGCATCGCCAGAATCGGCTATGCGGAAGGGAAATTCCCGCAACTCGAATTAATCGAGGCCGAGCGCTCTTTGGCCGAAACCCGCGAAAGCTCGGTCGACGCGCTCGCAGCACTCCATACTGCCCGGGCACGTCTGGCTCGGCTCCAAGGTTCCAACTCTCCAATTTATAAGGATTGACCCATGCAAGCGGTATTCCGATCGGGCCTGTGCGCCGCGATGATCCTGTTGGGCGCATGCTCCCCCAAACCAGAAACAGCCCCAAAAGAAGCTGCCGAACAGGGTGAAAAAACGGCGAACGCCTCAGGCGAGAAAGCCGAAAATTCCGAAAAGGGCGAGAAAGCCGAGAAGGCCGAGAAGAGCGGCGAAGCCGGCGAGCGGGGCGAAGCCGCGGAGAGGGAAGGCGAAGCCGAAGGCAAGGAAGACTTTGTTGCGCTATCGGACCAGCAAATCAAAGCCGCGGGTATCGAGATCATGTCGGTTCGACAGTCCTTCGCTGGGGCGGTCGAGGCGCCTGCAGTCATCGCGGCAGACCCGAAGCATGCAGCCGTCGTCTCGAGCGCCGTTGGCGGCCGGGTTGTCGAGGTCCGGCGCAACCTGGGCGACCCGGTCGCTCGGGGCGACGTGCTGGCTGTAATCGAAAGCCGTGACGTAGCCCAGCTCAGGGCCGACGTCGAAATCGCCAAGCGGCAATACGAACTCTCGCAAGCCACGTTCGCGCGCGAAGAACGTCTGTTTGGCGAAAAAGTCACCTCGCGACAGGAATTCGAGATTGCGCGCAATGCCGCGCAAGAAGCACGCACCCGCCTTCGCCTGGCCGAGCAACAACTTGCCGCCGCCGGGGGAACGGGCGGAGGGCAGCTTAACCGCCTGATGCTGCGCTCCCCGATCAAGGGTAACGTCACGGCGCGGCAGATCGCACTGGGCGACATCGTCGCGCCGGACGCACATCTGTTCGAAGTGGCCGACCTCAACGAACTGGCCGTCGAGCTTTCGCTGTCGCCGAACGACGCTGCCCGCGTCACGGTTGGTACGGCGGTGGACGTGTCGACTGACGGCCGAACCGGTGCAGGCCGCATCACCCACGTATCGCGCGTCCTCGATCCCGCCACCCGCCAGGTACGCGCCATTGCACGGCTGTCGAACGGGCAGGGCAGCTGGCGCATCGGCGAAACGGTCAGGGCGTCGATCGCGCTCGAGGGCGGTACCAGCGGCACTCAGCTGGCCATTCCACGGACCGCCGTGCAGACGGTGGAGGACAAGCCGAGCGTGTTCGTCCGGGAGAAAGAAGGGTTCGCGATCAAGCACGTTGTCCTCGGCGGTAACGCTGCCGGCTACGTCAAGGTGATGTCCGGCCTAGACGGCAAGGAACAGATTGCGGTCAGCAATACTTATCTGCTGAAGGCGGAGCATGGCAAGGGAGAGGCAGGGGACGATGACTGATTTCCTCATTCAACGGCTCCTGAAGGATACCCAACCATGATTGCTCGCATCGTCAACTTTTCCGTTGCGCGGCGGTGGCACGTCCTCATCGCCACCATCCTGCTGTCGATCCTCGGCGCATTCGCACTGACGCGCCTGCCGATCGACGCGGTACCGGACATCACCAACACGCAGGTGCAGATCAACGTCGTCGCACCAGCGCTCGCGCCGGCCGACGTCGAACGGCAGGTCACCTATCCGATCGAAACGGCGTTTGCCGGCATTCCCGGACTGGAATCCACGCGCTCGCTGACCAGGCATGGATTTGCACAGGTCACGACGGTCTTCAAGGACGGCACGGATATCTATTTTGCTCGCCAGCAGATGGCGGAGCGGCTGCGCGCCGTCGAGCGCAACTTGCCCCCGGGTGCTACCGCGAGCCTGGGCCCGATCGCGACCGGGCTTGGCGACGTCTACATGTGGACGGTGGAGTATGCCTCCAAACCGGCCCAGAAAGCCGGCACGTCGGCGGGCTTGCAGGCGGACGGCAGCTATATCACCCCGGAAGGGGAAGTGCTGCGCAGCGCTGCCGAGAAGGCGACCTACCTGCGCACGGTGCAGGACTGGATCGTCGCACCGCAGCTCAAAAATACCGAAGGGCTGGCGGGCGTCGACGTCATCGGGGGCTACGTCAAGCAGTATGTGGTCACACCGGATCCGCAACGACTCGCGGCCCTGGGCATCAGCCTGACGATGCTGGGCGAGGCACTGGAGCGCAATAACACGAGCGCCGGCGCCGGCGTCGTCGTCCAGAACGGCGAGGCCCTCACCGTCAAGGCCGATGCGCGCATCACCTCGTCGGAAGAACTGGCGAAGACCGTCATCACCACCCGTAACGGCACGCCCGTGCTGGTGTCGCACGTCGCTAGCGTCGGCCTGGGGCAGGAGCTGCGTTTCGGCTCGGCGTCCGAAGGCGGCCAGGAGGTCGTCGTCGGTACGGCTGTGATGCGCATTGGCGAGAACAGCCGGACCGTTGCCGCCGCCGTCGACGTCCGACTGAAGGAAATCGCACGTTCCCTGCCGCCCGACTTGCTGATCCGGCCAGTCCTCGACCGGACACGCCTGGTCGATGCCACGATCAAGACCGTGGCAACCAACCTCACCGAGGGCGCGCTCCTGGTCATTGCGGTGCTGTTTGCACTTCTCGGAAACCTGCGCGCGGCGCTGATTGCCGCGGCAGTCATCCCGGTCACCATGCTCCTGACCTCGGCCGGCATGCTCGAAGCGGGACTCTCCGCAAACCTGATGAGCCTTGGTGCGCTGGACTTCGGCCTGATCGTCGATGGCGCCGTGATCATCGTGGAGAACGCGCTGCGCCGCATCGCCGAACGCCAGCACGCCACCGGCAGGATACTCACCAGGGCGGAGCGTCTCGATACCGTTGCCGCCGCCGCGCGCGAGATGATCCGGCCGAGCGTCTATGGCCAGGCGATCATCATTCTCGTCTACGTCCCCCTGTTGACGTTCCAGGGAGTGGAAGGCCGGATGTTCGCACCGATGGCGGTAACGGTGATTCTGGCCCTGGTCTTCGCTTTCATCCTCTCGCTCACCTTTGTGCCGGCTGCGATCGCGCTGTGGCTTTCGCGCCATGTCAACGAAAAGGAGAACAAGCTGGTTAAGGCTGCCTCGTCGTCTTACGCGCCCTGGCTGGACCGCGCGCTCGCGAAACCCAAGCTGGTCGGCGTGCTGGCGGCTGCCGGTTTCGCAGGCGCGCTCGGCCTGTTCACGACGCTTGGACAGGAGTTTCTTCCGACACTCGACGAGCAGGACGTGCTGCTGCAGGTAGCCCGCATTCCCGGCACCTCCCTGGACCAGAGCCAGGCGATGCAGTTCGCTGTCGAGAAAGCGGTCGGCAAGCTGCCTGAGGTAAAGCTGGTGTTCTCCCGAACAGGTACGGCTGAACTGGCCGCCGACCCGATGCCGCCGAATATCACGGACACTTTTGTCATCGTTAAAGACCGTTCGGAATGGCCGGAACCCGGGATGAGCAAGGCCGAGCTGGTTGAGAAGATCGAGAAGGCGGTTGCAGGCATCCCGGGCCAGAACTACGAGCTGACCCAGCCGATCCAGATGCGCTTCAACGAACTGCTGGCCGGCGTACGGGGCGACATCGCGGTCAAGGTCTACGGCGACGATTTCGACGCCATGATCCGCACCGCCGAGCAGGTTGCCGAAAAACTGCGTGCGGTCGAGGGCGCGGAAGACGTCCGGGTAGAGCAGGTGCAGGGGCTTCCGCTGCTCGATGTCCGCCTGGACCGCGACGCCATGGCCAGGGTCGGGCTGACCGCCCAGGACGTGCACGACACCCTGGCGGCAGCCGTCGCGGGACGTGAGGCCGGCTCGATCTACGAGGGGGATAGGCGCTTTGACGTCGTGGTGAAACTGGGCGAGAAGACCAGGAACGATGTCGAAGCCTTGCGCCTGTTGCCGGTGCTGACGCCGGGCGGCAGCTTCGTGCCGCTGGGGTCGGTGGCCGCGCTGGAGACGGCCAAGGGACCGAACCAGATCAGCCGCGAGAACGGCAAGCGCCGGGTCGTCGTTCAGGCCAACGTGCGCGGACGCGACATCGCCGGCGTGGTCGGCGAAGCGCGCGCAAGCATCAACGCGGACGTGCGGGTGCCCGCCGGCGTATGGCTCGCCTGGGGCGGGCAGTTCGAGAACCTCGAGCGTGCGCGGATGCGCCTGGCGGTCGTGGTACCGGCCTGCTTCGCGCTCATCGTCCTGTTGCTGTACTCGGCCGTCGGTTCCTGGCGCGCTGCCGCGGTCGTGTTCACGGGTGTGCCTCTCGCCCTGATCGGGGGTATCGCCGCACTCTGGCTGCGTGGCCTGCCATTTTCGATTTCGGCAGCCGTCGGATTCATCGCACTGTCCGGCGTTGCCGTCCTCAATGGGCTGGTGATGGCGGGTTCGATCGACGACCTGGCGAAACAGCTTCCGTGGGCGCAGGCGGTGCGCGAAGGTGCGCTGCGGCGCCTGCGCCCCGTTTTGATGACGGCACTGGTCGCGTCGCTGGGCTTCGTCCCGATGGCATTGGCAACCGGCGCCGGCGCCGAGGTGCAGCGCCCGTTGGCCACCGTCGTGATCGGCGGCCTGATCTCCGCCACGATCCTGACGCTGTTCGTGCTGCCGACGCTTTACCAGCGCTTCGCCCGTCCGCCGGAGAACGTGGCGGAGGGAATTTGAACAATCCAGTAGAGTGAACGCAACGACTCGGACATTAAAAGGAATCACATGAAAGCGCAATACGACCTGGTCATCGTTGGCGCGGGTTCAGGCGGTTACATCGCCGCAATCCGCGCCGGACAACTCGGCTTGTCCGTGGCCTGCATCGAATCGAATCCTTACGCCGCACCCGACGGCCAGGCGCGCCCCGGAGGAACCTGTCTGAATGTGGGATGCATCCCATCCAAGGCATTGCTTGCGTCGAGCCACCTGTACGAACAGGTCCTGCACCACACTGCCGAGCACGGTATCACCACCGGCGGCGCGGCGATCGACGTCGACAAGGTGATCGACCGGAAGGACGGGGTGGTCTCGAAGATGGCCAAAGGGATCGAATACCTGTTCAAGAAGAACAAGGTCGACTTTATCAAGGCGCGCGCGCGCTTCGTCGGGATGCAGGACGGGGTGTATTCCCTGGAAGTCTCGGCCGGGGATTCCGTGCAGCAGATCAGCGCGCGTAACGTGATTATCGCCACCGGGTCGAAGCCGCGCCAGCTGCCGGGCACCCGGATCGACAATGCGATCATCTGCGACAACGCCGGAGCACTCGATTTCCGCGAGGTGCCGAAACGCCTGTGCGTGGTTGGTGCCGGCGTGATCGGTCTCGAGCTCGGGTCAGTGTGGCGGCGCCTGGGTGCGGATGTCACCCTGCTCGACGCCATGCCGGACTTCCTGCCGGGCTGCGACACCGCCGTGTCCAGGGAAATGCTCAAGCTGCTGTCTGGACAGGGGCTGAAATTCGACCTTGGCGTGGCGATCGACAGCATTGCACTCAGCGTCGGCGGGGCGCACATTTCGTATCGCGACCGCGCCGGCGCCGCCAAGGAGCTCGCCTGCGACAAGGTGATCGTGGCGATCGGGCGCGTGCCGAATACGGATGGCTTGGGAATCGAGGCAATTGGCCTGGAGCTCGACCAGCGCGGCTATGTTCCGGTCGATGAACACTGCCGGACGAAATTGCCGAACCTGTTCGCCATCGGTGACGTCGTGCGCGGGCCAATGCTTGCGCACAAGGCCGAGGAAGAGGGAATCATGGTCGCCGAGATCGTCGCAGGGCAATCCGGGCACGTGAATTACGCCGCCATCCCCTTCATCATCTATACGAGTCCGGAAGCCGCGTGGGTTGGCAAGACGGAGCAGGAACTGGCCCGCGAAGGACGCGCATTCAAGTCGGGACAGTTTCCTTTCTCGGCCAACGGGCGCGCACTCGGCCACGGCGACGCACAGGGGTTTGTCAAGGTCCTGGCCGATGCCCAGTCGGACCTTGTGCTGGGCGTGCATATCGTCAGCTCGCTCGCGTCGGAAATGATCGGTGAAGCGGCAATGGCGCTCGAGTTTTCGGCGTCTTCGGAGGACATTGCCCGGATCTGCCACGCGCACCCGACATTGTATGAAGCAATCAGGGAAGCGGCGCTCGCTGTCGACAAGCGTGCGCTGAACATCTGACCGGCAACTGCACAGGAAACGAATAGTGGCCAAACCCTTTTCACCGCTCGCTGCCGTATTGGTCGCCGGGCTGATCGCCCTTGCCGACCTGGTCACCAAGGCCGCAATCGTGGAACATCTGGCCTACGGCCAGCAGATCGAGTTGTTACCCTTGTTGAACATCGTCCATGTGATCAACCAGGGAGCGGCGTTCGGTCTTCTGGCCACGGCTGGCGGATGGCAACGCTACCTTTTCATCGTTGTAGCCGTACTCGCGTCGATCCTGATCGTCCGGATGATCCGGAAACCGGAAACAGGCTCCGCGGAAAGGATCGCTCTGGCCATGATCCTTGGCGGAGCGCTTGGCAATCTCGTTGACCGAACTGCGCGGATGGGCGTCGTTGACTGGATCGATGTGCATGTAGGAGCGCATCACTGGCCAGCTTTCAACATCGCCGATATCGGGATCACGGTCGGCGCCGCGGTCATCGTGTTGCACGCACTGTTCGGCGACCGCGCAGCGCCTTCGGTAACCGACAAGACAAGGTAGTCATCGCCTCCCTGGGCGCGCACTGCCGCCGGAAGCATGGGCAGTCGCGCCGGGCGGTCTGAGCAGGGCGACGATCCGGGCCCACAGAACAAAGATAATCAGATCTACAACAATTCGAGACCCATGTTTTTGCCCAGCGGGCGTTGTAAAATTTGCCATACTCCAGTGTTCTCTTCCGTGACCAAGCAGTCAACGACTCCATGAAGCGCCTGTTTCTGATCATATTGCTCGCGCTTTTGCCCTTACAGACCGGCTGGGCGGCAGGATGGTGCGTGATTTCCGACGAAGCGTCGGCCACCGAAGCGGTGTCCGACGTCACCGGTTCTAAGAATCCAACAGAAGTGCTGTTCGAAGCTGGCTGCAGCGCGACTTGTGTATCGGCATGCGACTTGCAGCCCCTCGGCAGCGGTTCTTCCGCAATCGGATGGTCAGGACAGTCACGCTCCTGCCCCGCCAGTCTTAGTCAACTGAATTACCAGTCTCCAATACTGGACGGCCCGATTCGGCCGAAATGGTTCTGATCATCGAAGCCGGCAACTACCGCCTGCGCTTGATGGGTAATCGTGCACAAGCACTGCACGACTCCATCCGTCTCTACAAATAAAGCAGTCGCATCTGACTTACTCCCGACCATGGCGGTCCACAATCGGCCACGTCGAGAGTCAGTGCGCTTGAAAAATCAAATGTTCAACAGGAAAATTCAATGAAAACTCACATCAACTTCTTATCCGCGGTACTTCTCGCGTGCATGTTCATTCCACTCGACTCGCGGGCCAATGAGGGGGGCATACCCGCAAGGAGCGCTGCAGAAGCGAAGACTGGTCGAGAAGCACCGTTCGGATACTCCTCCAATGCAGCGCCTGACCGCGTTATCACGATAGTGGCAGGCAAGACCAGATCGATTCACGTCAAGCGACTCGAGACTATCCGTATTGTAGACGGTCCAAGAAGCGTTACCTGGACCTTCGATACGCTCGGCCTGTTGCCGATCTCCTTGGCGAACATCCTTCCAAACGCAACGAATGTAACAATCTATGTTGAGGAAAGTCCAATGTACGCCAACTAAGCTTCGCCATTTGGCGTTCTGGTAGGGCGCTATCACTAGTTCGAAGCCGCCCGCGGCATCGAACTAGTGTGAAGCCTGATATGCAAGCTACCGGGCGACAACAAGCGGGGTGCGCGTACCCCGCGTGCGACGCTATTGATATAAGCAGTGCTGAAACAAGCGCCGCTGAACTATGTACTCGGGCAGTATGAAGACGGCTCAATTTGACGGAGACGCTCATGCATGAGATACCGCGAGATGGTGTTCCGGACAGTACTCTTTCGTTCGCCTGGGACGGCTATCTTTTCATCACTAAACGCTGTACGCGCCTGGGGACCGACCTGTTCCGCTCACGACTGATGCTTCAATCGACAGTTTGTATGCGCGGCGAAGAATTGGCCAGACTCTTTTATGACAATGAGAGGTTCGAACGCGCCGGTGTTGCTCCATCGAGACTCCAGCAAACACTGTTTGGCCGAGGAGGCGTGCAAGGACTGGACGGTAATCCCCATCGGTGCCGAAAGGGGATGTTTCTCTCCTTGATGAGCGCCGAGCGTATTGCGGAACTGGCGGAGCTCAGTGCCGCGCAATGGCACAGGTCCGCGGCAAATTGGGAGCGCCGCAGTCAGGTGGTTTTATTCGACGAAGCGTGTGAAAGCTTGTGCCGGGCCGTCTGTGCCTGGACAGGAATCCCGCTGGTTGAGTCCGAAGTCAGGCGTAGAACGGATGACTTCGTAGCGATGATCGACGCTGGCGCGGCGATCGGCCCGAGACACTGGCGTGGAAGATGGGCGAGAAACCGCGCTGAGCGCTGGATCGAGGGTCTGGTAGAAGATGTGCGTCATCATCGGCTAACGGTGGATGAAGACTGCGCACTATATGCGATCTCCTGGCATCGCGATTTGTCTGGGGAATTGCTCGACAAGCGGACTGCGGCGGTGGAACTCATCAATGTTGCAAGGCCAACCGTCGCGGTCGCCTGGTATATCATGTTCGCAGCCATGGCTTTGCATCAGCACCCGCAATGCCGGGAGCGTCTGCTGGCTGCTGAAGCGTACTACCTCGATTATTTCGTTGAAGAAGTCCGCAGGTTTTATCCGTTTTTCCCGGTGGTAGCTGCACGCACGCGGCGGGAGTTCGAATCGAAGGGCTATCGTTTTCCGAAAGGCGAAAGAGTCCTGCTCGACTTGTATGGGACGAATCACGATCCGAGGCTTTGGGACGATCCCCATACATTCATGCCCGAGCGTTTTCGTCAATGGAAGCGTAGCCCTTTCAGCTTCATTCCACAGGGAGGGGGGGAATATCTCGATGGTCACCGTTGCCCTGGTGAGTGGATCACCATCGAACTGATGAAAGTTGCCGTTATGTTTCTCAGCACAAGCTTACGGTACAGCGTGCCTCAGCAGGATTTGCGGATGAGCCTCTCACGCATACCGGCGTTGCCGCCCAGCCGTTTTGTGATTGGTAATGTACAAATCTGATCACCTGAGGGAAGGGAAATACCTGCCTGATGAGAATGTCCAGGGTCCCGCGCCAGGCTTCCCTGATTTGCGTCGCCATTCATGCTCCGACCAGACAGAGAACCACACTGGATGTATTTCTGTTGCGCGTGCAGAATTCGGATGGCAGACCTCGTATCACGACTGATGTCCTTTTGCCTCTGAGAGGATTTCATAACCTCCCTTGGCGGCGATGAACGAAACCACTGTTCCAAGCAACAGATCAGGAAGGTTTGAATTTGTCCACATTACTAACGCGCCCGAAAGCACGATCGCGCCATTTACAAGCGAATCGTTATTCGTGAATATAGTCGAGGCCTTGAAATTGATGTCCTGGCCGCGATGCTGCTTCAGCACGCGAATGCAATAGATATTCAGTAGGGCATTTGTTGCAGCTATGGCCATCATGGCTGGTCCCAGTGGTGCCTCACCGCCAAGAAAGCGACGGACAACTTCAACTAACAACAGGCAAGCGAAACCAATGAGGAGCCAGCCAGATAATTGCGCCGCACGCTTCTTGATTGTGCTGGATCTGCCGACCGCGTACAGACTGACGCCATAGACTGCAGCGTCACCCAAGTTGTCAAGGCCAGCGCCAACTACGGCAGTTGAAGATGCCCATGTTCCGACAGCCACCCCGGCCAAACACTGGCCCAGATTGATTAGCAAGACCTTCCATAAAATGCCACGATCACGCTCGTTGGAAGCGTCCAGACCTGATTCGTCATCGCTGTCCTTGCCAATATCCGACATCGGATCTCCAAAAGATTGCAGGAAGAATGCGCCCTGCGCTTTTCTCGACCGGACGCGCTTGGATGAACACAGAATACGTCAGTTACCAAAGCGAGCGCGCACATATCAAACAAGATCCAGGTAAGAGGCTTGGATTAGGGCTGCCGAGCACTTGCAGTAAACTGCCAGGACAACGCAAGCATGGAGGTTTTCGGGAGGCTTGAAGAACGAATTGATCCATCGCCAGAGGTATGCGACCAGGGCCAACGCTGAATCGGCAATTACAAAATAAATCAAGATTTTCTGGAACCGCCAGCGGCGCCATTCGCGTCTCGACTATCTATCGCCAGCATCGTTTGCCGAAAAGATCAGCAGACGGCAGCTGGCTGCTTGAAACGGACGTGTCCACGATTGACAGTACACCTCACTTGACCAGGGCAGGAATTGCACGGACGTAGACCAGTTCACTGCCCAGTTCGCTCAGGGTTTGTGTGATCACAGCCGCCGCCGCAATTCCACGCAAATCTTCGGGTAACGCGAGCGCGAGTGGCAGCACTACCAGGGAATTGCGCGTCGACGCGCTGAAGGTCACGGCGCGAGCCGCTGCTACCGGCAGTTTAAACATGCGCGACGTAAAGGCTCCTATCAGTGGGGCGAGCACCATGAAGCCAATATAAACCGGAATGACCGGCACCAATTGCTCGATCTCCCTGATGATCGCCCCGATCTGCGAACCGATGACGACGACCAGCACTGCGGCCATGGCAGGGACCGGAAGCCAGGCCCATCCGGCATTCCATTTCTCGACGATGGACGATCGCTTCGCCAGCCCGGCAGTAGCCACTGCAAGCAACAGCGGAGCCACGATCAGCAGCAGGAATGCGTCGACAAACGGCGCGACAGCGATGACGACCCCGGATTCTCCGCCAGTCATTACGCTGAGGTAGATGGGCAGAAGGAGCAGCTGAAGCAGAAGCAGGATTGGCGTAGCGGCCAGGGTCAGGCGCGAGTCGCCCTTCCCGAGATGGGTGAATACGACCACGTAGTCAATACATGGGGTCAGCAGGACCAGGAGAGCGCCGATGAGGAGCGCGGGATGATCGCTCAGTCCACGCGTCAAGACCCATACCAGAAGCGGTATCAGCACAAAATTGGCGACCAAAACTGCAGATATGTACGCTCTATTACCCAACCCCTGCTTTAGCTCGAGAAAGGGAATCTGCAGAAACATCGCATACATCAGGACCGCAATGGCAGGTGTCACCAACAGGTCAAGCTTGGCCGCAGCGTCAGGCGCAAGGATCCCCCCAAGCACGGCCAAGGCGGCGCTTACAACATAGACTGGAATCTGATTCCGCTCCAAGCTTTCGCGGTTCAAGCTGTTTACCTCCCGGCGATAACGTGATGATTGCATGCGTCAAGCCAGGTAAGGCTCAAGCCGAAGATTGCTCCGGCTGGCATCGGTCGCGATGCCAGCTGCGAGCGTCCGCTTGTTATTTGCGGACCTTCATCAGATTGAAGCCGAAGCCAAGACCAGCCGCCAGGAGCAGGGCCAGTTGCG
Source organism: Massilia agri (assembly GCF_024753255.1). Lineage (GTDB taxonomy): Bacteria > Pseudomonadota > Gammaproteobacteria > Burkholderiales > Burkholderiaceae_D > Telluria > Telluria agri. Next base: position 61,627 of record NZ_JANUHA010000021.1, on the reverse strand, counting down.
CCGCATAAGTCTGTATCGTCGGGTAGAGGCCCAGAACAGGCATGCGCGGTCCCGAGACTGGCGTGGCCGTCAGCCATCCGGCTTCCTGCAGCCCTGCAATCCCTTTTCCGACCAGGACAACTGCCAGGGCGGCCACCAGCACGGAGCTGAACGAGAAGAATTTGCCGATCGGCATGCGTGCACTGGTACGCAGGAAAATCACGGCAATCACCGACAGCAGGACCAGGCCTGTAACGAATCCTGCCAGCAGGGCGGGGCCGTTGCCGTCGGCGGCGAGCGCCGAGTAGAACAGGACCGTTTCGAAGACTTCCCGGTATACCGCGATGAATGCCAGGGCAAACAGGGCCCATGCGGAGCGTTTTTCCATTGCCGCCGTCAGATGCTGCTTGAGGTAGGCTTGCCATTGTCCAGCCTGGCCTTTCTGGTGCATCCATAGCCCGACCGACAGCAGCACCGCTGCGGCGAAGAGCGACGACAGGCCTTCGGTCACTTCACGGCTTGCGCCACTGATGCTGACCACATAGGTGGCTACCACCCAGGTCAAGGCGCCGGCGGCCAGCGCCGAGATCCAGCCTGCGTGCACGTAGTGCAAGGCCTGTGGACGCTCCGCTTTGCGGAGGAACGCGACCATCGCGATCACGATCAACAGGGCTTCGACACCTTCGCGCAGGAGAATGGTCAACGCGCCCACGAACACCGTCGTCGCGTCGGTCTTGTTCGCGCCGGTAAGCTCCTCGACACGTACGAAATACGCGTCCAGCTGCCCGGCATATTCGGTCGCACGCAACACATTGCCTTGTGCAACCGCGCCCCGGTACAGCTGCATGGTTCGCTCCACGTCCACCAGGAGCTGGCGGTCCGTCGCGTCGAGCCTGGCCTCGAGCGGCTCGAAGCCGTCCAGGTAAGCCGATAAAGCAAGCTCGGTGGCCTTCGCCCGCTGGTTATTCTTCAAGGCATCCAGGCTGTCCTGCAGCAGTTTGCGCGCAAGGACGATGCCCTTGCGTTCCTGCTGCTCCTGTACGGCCTCGGGGTGGATGCGTGCGTAGGCCAGAACCGCCCGCGCGGTCGACGGTGAGCCTGCCTTCGCCAGTTCTTCTTCGGTTGCCGTCACTAGCGTGTTCATGTCGGGAATCGTTGCGGACGCGGCGTTGTTCTGTGCGAATGCAGACTCTCCGGCTGCGATGTCCGTGTCCTTGAACGCCAGGCTGCCGACATAGAACGCCAGAGACCAGCGGTCATGCTCGGACAAGCCTGCAAAGGCCGGCATCGATGTGCCCTCGACACCCTGGCTGATGACCTGATACAGGGCCATGAGAGAGCGCGAGCGGGCTCTTTCCTCATCGGTAAATGCGATTGGTTTGGGTTCGAGCTTGGCCGCGAGTGCCCCATCGCCGGCGCCGGCCGCTCCATGGCATGAAGCGCATTGCGCCTGGTACAGCGCCGCACCGCGGGCCAGATCGGGCAGGGCGCGCGGCGCAACAGGGAAGGGGTAGGCCTGCAGCAGCAAACGGTTTGCCTCGCGCGCAAGCTGGGCAACCTGTTGCGGCGACTCCTTACGCTCGACCGCCTGCTTTAGTTTGATGGTGGCAGCTGCCAGTTCTGCATGCAGGGGATGCGGAGGCAATGCCTTCACCTGGTTCTGCGCGCGCGTCGAGAACTCCTGCATTTCGCCGTATTCGAGTTCGCTGACAATCGCTCCGTTCTGGACCGCGCCGGCGTAATCGACGGCGACATAATCGAGCAACTGCCAGAGCTGTCGGACTTCTGCTTCCGATGATGTGGGATTAGCGTGTGTCGTACCGATCACGCAGCAGCAGAACATTACGAAGGCGATTAGCCGACGCCAAATGGGGTACGTCATATCGGGATACTTGTCTTCAGGTTCGAGAACCTGATATTAAACACCTTCTAGCTACTTGAAGGTCAAGCGCATTGTTCCGGCTGTTCGCTGATTCGGCAATGCAGTGATGGCGCGGAAAGTCCAGGGCTGGTCAATGGCGCCCAAGCCTTGCTGGCTCGTCGCAAGCGTCGGCAGTGCCGAGCGCCTGCAGGATTTCACATGGGTTTGTGCTGTTGGTGGCGACGCAACGGCTTCTGAGGTCTCTGAGCTGCGCTTCCAGTACTGACAGGTTTGCTATACGGTCGACGATGTGCCCGATGTGCTTGTCGAGCAGCGCGTTGACGCTCTCGCAATTTTTTCCCGGCGCCTCGCGAAAATCGAGCAGCGTCCGGATCTCATCGAGTGTCATGTCCAAGGCGCGGCAATGCCGGATGAACAGCAAGCGCTCAGCGTGAAGCTCGTTATAGGCTCGATAATTGTTTGCCGACCGCTCTGGCGGGGCAAGCAACCCGATGCGCTCATAGTAGCGGATGGTTTCAACCAAGCAGCCCGAGCGGTCTGCCAATTCGCCAATTTTCAAGAGAAATCCCGGTACGTTAACTTAATGCTTGACCCCGTACCCGCTACAGGGTGTTCAATGGGAACTATACACAGTTCTCAAGGAGTCGTCATGTCGGAATGCCAGACCAAATCATGTTGCGAAAAATCTGCACCGATCGAGACCGCGGGTGCCTCATCTGCAGCCCTGGACCGTTCCCTTGTCATTCGCATCGACCAGATGGACTGCCCGACAGAAGAGGGACTGCTGCGGCAAGCGCTCGGGCGCGTCGCAGGCGTCGGAAAGCTCGAGTTCAATCTTGTCCAGCGCCGCTTGCGGGTGGAGCATAGCCTCGGCGATCCACATGCGATCCTTGCAGCAGTACGGGCGGTCGGCATGGACCCGGTGGTTGAACAGACCGATGAGCAAAGCGGCTCAGCAGCCGGTACCATTTTCCGCATCGACAACATGGATTGCCCAACCGAGGAGACGCTCATCCGTAACAAGCTGTCCGGCCTGGCTCAGGTTGAACAGCTCGACTTCAATCTCGTCCAGCGTCGTTTGGTCGTCAGGCATAGTGGGCCGGCAGCGGCGATCCAGGATGCACTGACGTCCATCGGTATGCAGGCGGTGCTCGTTGCAGCGGGACAAGGACGAGCCGAGACGGTCCCACCTGCCTCCCGAAAGCGGCAGTATGCAGTCCTTGCCCTGGGCCTGGCCGCAGCAGTCGGTGCCGAAATCGTCGCATGGACGACGGGCGATGAAAACTGGTGGCCAGTCATCCTGCTATCGCTGCTTGCGATCGCGACGACGGGCTTGAACGTATACAAGAAAGGCTGGATCGCGCTCAAGAACCGCAACCTGAATATCAATGCCCTGATGTCGATCGCCGTGACCGGCGCGGTACTGATCGGGCAGTGGCCGGAAGCGGCAATGGTGATGGTCCTTTTCGCCATCGCCGAGATGATCGAGGCCCGCTCGCTCGACCGTGCGAGAAACGCCATCCAGGGCCTGATGGCACTGACACCCGAGCGGGTCAGCGTGCGCCTTGACGACGGTAGCTGGAGTGAACAGGACGCCACCACGGTCGCGATCGGCGCCCTGGCCCGTGTCGCGCCGGGCGAGCGGATCGCCCTGGACGGGGAAGTGACCACCGGTCAGTCGTCCGTCAACCAGGCGCCGATCACGGGTGAGAGCATGCCGGTACCAAAGACAGTCGGCGACAAGGTGTTTGCCGGCACGATCAATGAAACCGGCTCTTTCGAATACCGTGTCACCGCGGGCCACAGCAACTCGACCCTGTCGCGCATCATCCGCGCGGTCGAGGACGCGCAGGGCAGCCGCGCGCCCACGCAGCGTTTCGTCGACCGCTTCTCCAGCATCTACACGCCCATCGTGTTCGCCATCGCGCTCGGAGTCGCCCTCGTACCGCCGCTCATGCTGGGCGCCGAATGGATGCCATGGATTTACAAGGCGCTCGTCCTGCTGGTGATCGCGTGCCCCTGCGCCCTGGTGATCTCGACCCCGGTCACCGTCGTCAGCGGCCTGGCTGCCGCGGCGCGGGCCGGCATCCTCGTCAAAGGCGGCGTCTACCTGGAGCAGGGTGGCAAGCTGCGCTCGCTCGCACTGGACAAGACCGGCACGATCACCCAGGGTAAGCCCGAGGTGACGGATGTGTTGCCCCTGCAAGGCGATGCACAGACTCATCTGCAGCTCGCAGCCGCGCTCGCGGACCGGTCCGACCATCCGGTATCGACCGCGGTGAGCCGCTACTGGCAAAACTCGGGCCTGGACCTTCCCCTCGCATCCGTGACCGCGTTCGAGGCCTTGACCGGCCGTGGCACGAAAGGGCGGATCGACGGGAAATGGTACTACCTCGGCAATCACCGCCTGGTCGAGGAGCTCGGCATCTGCAGCACCGCGACGGAAAGCGTCCTGTCGACACTGGAGGGTGAAGGCAAGACTGCGATTGTTCTCTGCGATGAAACGTCGCCACTGCTGGTGATCGGGGTGGCCGATACCATTCGTGAAACCAGTCGCGAAGCTGTGGCCCAGCTTCACGGGTTGGGAATCCGGACGATCATGCTCACCGGCGACAATGCAGTGACGGCCAAGGCGATCGCACGGCAGGTCGGCATCGATGACGCCCGCGGGAACATGCTGCCCGAGGATAAGCTCTCTGCCATCAATGACGAAGTGGCGCGATTCGGTACCGTCGGCATGGTGGGGGATGGCATCAACGATGCTCCGGCGCTGGCCAAGGCCGATATCGGGTTCGCGATGGGCGCAGCGGGCACCGACACCGCCATTGAAACAGCCGACGTCGCGCTGATGGATGACGACCTTCGCAAGATCCCGCAGTTCATCCGCTTGAGCAGGCAGGCCGCTGCCATCCTCAAGCAGAACATCGTCGCCGCCTTGCTGATCAAGGCTGTGTTCCTGGTGGTCGCTATTGCAGGATCGGCTACCTTGTGGATGGCCGTGTTCGCGGACATGGGCGCGAGCCTGCTCGTGGTGTTCAACGGACTGCGGCTGCTCAAGAGCCGGGAGAAACGCGGCTAGGCATGGCGGCCGTGCGATGCCGGCTCGCCTTGTACCCGGCAGCCGCCCCCCATGGGGGAGGGGCCATTCTTGCGACCGTTATCCTGATCTTATGGTTTTACGACATAGTTGGCTGGTTGAAGGGTGCGCTCCACCAATTCGATCAGGATGTGAATCACCTTGATGTGGAGTTCCTGCACCCGGTCGGCATAGCGTCCCGCACTCGTGCAGATGCAGACATCGGAACTTTCCGCGAGCGCCGCGCCGGGACGCCCGGTCAAGCCAATCACCTTCATGCCCTTCGCACGGGCGGCTTGCGCGGCGAGGATCACGGACCGGCTGCTGCCGCTCGTGCTGATCGCAAACAGGACGTCGCCGGCGGCGCCATTGCCCTCGACGAAGCGAGCGAACACCTGCTCGTAACCATAGTCGTTGGCGACGCAGCTGATGTAGCTTGGGTCGCTGATGGCTACCGCTGCCATGGCAGGGCGGTCCTCGCGGAACCGCCCCGACAGCTCTTCCGCCAAGTGCATGGCATCGCACATAGAGCCGCCGTTACCGCACGAGATAACGCGGTGCCCGCTTCCCAATGCGTCGACGAGCAGGTTTGCACCGGCCTGGATATTGCCCAGCTGGGCATCGTCGCTGATGAGGCGATCAAGTGCATCGCGCGCTTCAACAAGATTGTTCCTGATATGGTCGATCATCGCTTTTCTCCCTCATGTTCATCGTGACCGGCATGGTCGTGGGATGCAGCCGGGCCGAAGCTGTGTTCCTCGACAGCCTGCTCGCACGGCGTTGTCTCGATCTGAATGGTGCAGTGGTGGATATCGTACTTGCTCGCGATGAGCTGGCGTATGCTGGTCAGGAGCGCTTGCGCGTCAGTGACGTCTTCACGTTGCACGACGTGTGCCGTCAAACTGGCCTTGCCGCTTGTGATCGACCAGACGTGCAGGTCGTGCACGCTGTCCACGCCCGGTATGCGCGTGATCGCGTCCTTGACTTCAGCAATGCCGAGACCCTCGGGGACGCCTTCGAGCAGCACGTTCATGCTTGCCTTGAGCAGCGTCCAGGTGCGGGGAAGCACCCATAAGCCGATGGCAACGGCGATCGCCGAGTCGACCCAACTCCAACCGGTATAGCGGATGACGAGGGCGCCGATGATGACGCCGATCGAACCGAGCATGTCGCTCCATACCTCGAGGTATGCGCCCTTGACGTTCAGGCTGCTGTCCTTGCCGCTCGATAGCAGCTTCATGCTGATGAGATTGACGACCAGGCCAAAGGCAGCAACCAGGAGCATCGTTCCTGACTGGATTTCCGGCGGGTTGTTCAGACGCTGGTACGCCTCATACAGGATGTAGATGGCCACCAGGAACAGCAGTATGGCATTGAAAGCCGCGGCCAGGATCTCGAAGCGGTAGTATCCGAAGGTTCGTTCGCTGTCGGCCGGCCGCTTGCCGATGCGGATCGCCGCAAGCGAGATCGCCAGCGCCGCGGTGTCGGTGAACATGTGCGCCGCATCCGAAATCAGCGCAAGACTGTTAGTGAGAATACCTCCGATGATTTCGGCTACAAGAAAAGTCGTCGTGAGAATGAGCGCTATCCAGAGCGGACGCTCATTCTGACCCGGCTGCGCTGCATGAGAATGTCCTGAACCCATCGTGCTCCCCTCACGTTGTGATGATCGTGTTGCTGCCTTCTCCTACTTTTTCTTGCCATTTTCCTTTGCACGCTTCCGAGGTTTCGGCCCGGGGCGCTTGTAACGGTCTCTGTACTTCAGCCAGCCGAGAAAAACCATAATCACCCCGACCAATGCAAGGCCGATAATGCCGAAAACTTCAAAGAGGTTTTCGTGCAATGGCTCTGGTGCCTGTTGTGGCAGTCTCATGTCACCTCCATTCGATGTTGTCCTTCACTTGCTTGCTTCCAGCCATTCAATCCAGCGTCTGGCCGAGATTGATCACGGTGCGCACACACAGGACCAGTACAGCTGCAAGTCCGGCGAGCGCGTCCAACCTTCCTGCAGCGATGCCCAAATCGCAAAAAGCGACGCCGAGCGCGAGTGCGGTCGGTACCGCGGAAAGAATTGCATCGACTCTGCTGGGGGCCTCGCCGGCGCTAGCCCGCCCACATGCCAATCCAGCCGTCGTGGCAATGGCGACCGATCCAGGCAGGGCAAACGCAGCAACGGCCACGGCATCGAAAGATTCTCCGTGAAAGATGCCATGCGTCCCCAGCGCGATCACGACCAAGACCATGACAACGCAACACATGCATAGAGCGATCTGCAGGACCGAGAACGCGACCTCGGTTTTGGGTCTCGTTTGCATCGTCAGCTTTTCGATCGATAACAGCCGGAACGCAATCGTTGCGGCGTGATGCGTAGCGGCTGCCACCAGGATAACGCTTTCAACAATGATTCCTCCCGCCGCGCAACTGGCGAAGGCCGCTCCATGCGCAGCGAGGTCCAGCCTGACAAGCCGGCGCCCGACCGGGAAACGCCGACCCGGATTGTCTCGACCCATATCGTCCTCTCTGAGTTGGGCCGCAAACGGCAGCTGCGGCCCATACGCTTACTGGACGACCACTTTCGCCGGCTTTACCGGTTCGTCATCAGGATCCTTGCGATGCGCGAGCCGATAGAGCAGGGGAAGAACGAGCAGCGTCAGTGCGGTCGAGGACAGGATCCCGCCGATGACGACGGTTGCCAGCGGCCGCTGGACTTCGGCGCCCGTCCCGGTCGCTATCGCCATTGGCACGAAGCCCAGCGATGCGACCAGGGCAGTCATCAGGACCGGCCGCAGTCGTGTGAGCGCGCCATGCGTGATTGCCGTGTCCAGGTCCATTCCCTCTTCACGCAAGGTCCGGATATAGGAAATCATCACGAGGCCGTTCAGGACGGCCACGCCGGACAAGGCGATGAATCCCACTGCCGCGGAAATCGACAGCGGAATTCCCCGCAGGGCCAGGGCGATGACGCCGCCGGTGAGCGCGAACGGGATGCCGGTAAAGACGAGCAAGCCATCCTTCACGTTGCCGAACATCGCGAATAGCAAGGTGAACACGATGAAGAGGGCAAGCGGCACGACGATCTGCAGGCGCTGGGTCGCCGACTCTAGCTGCTGGAAGGTGCCGCCCCAGCTGGTCCAATACCCCGGTGGGACCTTGACCTTGCCTGCGATGGCAGCCTGCGCTTCAGGAACGAAGGTGCCGATATCCCGGCCTCGCACGTTCGCACTCACGACGATGCGCCGCTTGCCGTTCTCCCGGCTGATCTGGTTGGGCCCTGGCGTGAAGTTCAAGGTGGCGACTTCGGCGAGGGGAATGTAGGTCGTTGCGCTACCTTCCTTGGCTGGCAGGGGAATTGGCAGCTGCCGCAATGCGTCCAGGTCGGTGCGCATCGCTTCGGGCAGGCGAACCACGATGTCAAAGCGGCGGTCACCCTCGAACATGGTGCCGGCTTCGCGCCCACCAGTGGCGATTGCCAGTGCTTCCTGCACGTCGCCGATGTTCAGGCCGTACCTGGCCGTCTTTTCGCGGTCGATATCGACGGTCAGCATCGGCAGGCCGCCGGTCTGCTCCACCTTGACCTCAGCCGCACCAGGCACCCGTTGGAGGACCTCGGCAATTTCCTTGCCAGTGGTTTCCAGCACGGCCATGTCGTCACCGAAGACCTTCACGGCGACGTCGCTGCGTACACCCGAAATGAGCTCGTTGAACCGCAGCTGAATCGGCTGCGAAAGTTCATATGCATTGCCGGCATACTTTTCCGCTTCCTCCTCGATCGCCTCGATCAGCTCGGCACGGGTCTTCCTTGGTGCCGGCCACGCGGACTCGGGCTTGAGCATGATGTAACCGTCCGAGATGTTGGGTGGCATCGGATCCGAAGCAATCTCGGCGGTACCGGTGCGGGCGAATACGCGATCGATCTCCGGGAACTTCGCCTTCAGGCCGGCCTCGAGCTTCTGCTGCATCTCCACCGACTGGCTCAGGCTCGTGGCAGGGATGCGAATCGCCTGCAGCGCGAGGTCGCCTTCGTTCAGGTTCGGGATAAATTCGCTGCCCAGCCGTGTGGCCAGCAGTCCCGACAGGAGCACCAGCACGACGGCGCTGGTAATCACTAAGGCGCCGTTACGGAGGACCTTTTCGAGGGCCGGTGCATAGGCTCGCTTGGCCGCAACCATGATGCGGTTTTCCTTTTCCGTGACGCGCTTGCCGATGAACAGGGCGACGGCTGCGGGAATGAAGGTGATCGACAGGATCATCGCCCCGAGCAGCGCGACGACAACGGCAAAAGCCATGGGATGGAACATCTTGCCTTCGACGCCTGAAAGAGCAAAGATCGGCAGGTACACCACCATGATGATGAGCTGGCCGAACAGCAGAGGGCGACGCGCTTCTTTTGCAGCCGCGAACACCTCGTGGAAGCGTTCGGTAAGGGTCAACTGGCGCCGGTGGTGTTCCTGCGCGTGCGCGAGGCGCCGTACGCAGTTCTCGACAATGACGACCGCGCCGTCGATGATGATGCCGAAGTCGAGCGCACCAAGACTCATCAGGTTCGCGCTAACCCGGTAAGTCACCATCCCGGTAAAGGTGAAGAGCATCGAGAGCGGGATGACCAGGGCCGTAATAATTGCAGCGCGGATATTGCCGAGGAAGAGGAACAGGATCACGATCACGAGAACCGCGCCCTCGAGCAGGTTCTTCTTGACCGTATTGATCGCCTTGTCCACCAGTGTCGTGCGGTCGTACACGGGAATCGCCACTACGCCCTTCGGCAGCGAACGGTTCACCTCGACCATCTTGCTGGCCACTGCCTGGGAGACGGCCCGGCTGTTTTCGCCGATGAGCATGAAGACCGTTCCCAGCACGACTTCGCGGCCGTTCTCCGTTGCCGCCCCGGTACGCAGCTCGCGTCCGACGTCGACCGTCGCGACGTCACGCACGCGGATGGGAACGCCGTCGACGTTGCTGAGGATGGTGTTGCGGATGTCGTCCAGTGTGCGCACCTGGCCGGGCGCCCGGACGAGGAACTGCTCGCCGCGGCGCTCGATGTATCCCATGCCGACGTTGCTGTTGTTGCGGTCAATCGCATTGACGACGTCCGACAAGGACAGCCTATAGGAACTGAGTTTTGCCGGATCCGGGGCAATCAGGTATTCCTTTGCGAAGCCGCCGATCGAATTGATCTCGGTGACCCCGGGAACCTGGCGCAGCTGCGGCTTGATGATCCAGTCCTGGATCTCGCGCAGGTCGGTGGGCGTGTAGGGCGTGCCGTCAGGCTTTTTGGCCCCTGGCTCGCTTTCGACCGTCCATAGGTAGATTTCACCCAGGCCCGTCGAGATCGGCCCCATCATGGGCGTCACGCCGGGAGGCAGGTTTTCCCTGGCTTCCTGGATCCTCTGGTTGACGAGCTGGCGTGCGAAATAGATGTCGGTGCTGTCCTTGAAGATGACGGTCACCTGCGACAGGCCATAGCGCGACAGCGAGCGGGTCTCTTCGAGTCCAGGCAGGCCGGCCATCACGGTCTCGATGGGAAAGGTGACACGCTGTTCGACTTCGAGCGGCGAATAGCCGGCCGCCGAGGTGTTGATCTGCACCTGGACGTTGGTGATGTCGGGTACCGCGTCGATGGGCAGCTTCTGGTAGTTGTAGATGCCGACGGCGGCCATCGCAATGACGGCCAGCATGACTAGCCATCGGTGTTCGATGGCAAAGCGAATGATGCGTTCAAACATGTCCGGATCCTCGCTCAGTGTTCATGCTCGGCACTGCCCTTGCCCTGCTGGGCCTTCACGACGAAGCTACCGGTCGTGACATAGGGTGCGCCCGAGGCCAGGCCGGAGACGATCTCCGTCAGCTTTCCGTCGCTGACGCCGGTGGTCACCGGCTGGGCCTGGAACCCCTTGGCGGTTTTGACGAACACGACGTTCTTGCCTTCCAGTGTCTGCAGGGCGTCGGAAGCAACGGCAACCGCAGCGTCCTTCTGCCCACTGACCACGGAAACGTTGACGAACAGGCCGGGGCGCCATGCGAGTCCCGGATTGTCGATCACGACCCGTGCGCTTGCGGTCCGGGTCTCTTCGCCGAGAAGGTTGCCCACGTAACTGACCTTGCCTGCTACGGACGGGCCACCGGCTGCCGACCTGACTGTGACCGCTTGGCCGACGCGGACCGAGGCCAGGTCTTTCGGCGCGACCGCGATGTTCACCCACACGGTCGACAGATCCGAGACGAGGAAGACGTTCGCGTCCTCCTTCACTGCTTCACCCTGGGCGAGGTGTTTTTCGACGACGACACCGGTAAACGGAGCTCGCAGGACAAAGCGGTTGACCGCGCCGGCCGATACGTCCGCGCCGAGTGCGGTCAGTTTCGAGCGAGCCGCCTGCGACTCGATCTCGGCTTCGCGATAGGCCTGTTGGGCCTGGAGGTAATCCTGCTCAGCGGAGACCTTTTGTTCCCACAGCTTCTTTTCGCGCTCGTAGGTGATGCGCGCCAGCTCGAGCCTCTTGCCGGCAGCGAGCGCGGCACTGCGCAGGTCCGCCAGTTCGGCGCTGGCGATGACGGCCAGGGGTTGTCCCTTTTTCACATCCTGGCCAAGCGAGGCGGCAACCGATTCGATCACGCCCGCAACGCGCGGCACGACGTGTGCCGTCCGGTCTTCGTTGAAGCGCACCTCGCCGGGGAGGACAAGTTCGGTGCGAATGGCTGCCGGACCGGCCGTTGCAGTGGCGATGCCGGCGGTCTGGATCTGCTGCGGGCTCATTTCGATGAGGCCGGGCTCTTCGGCATGACCTTCTTCCTTCTCGTCGCCGTGTTCGGCCTTCGTCTCGGCGGTTTCCTCCGCGTGCTCGCCGCCTTCCGGTGCCGGAGTGCTATCGCTTTTCCAGAACACGATCAGCAGGGCCAGTACGATGCCGACTGCGATCACAGCCGCGATGGAAAGCGCCGATTTTTTGTCGATATTGAACTTCATGGGGTAATCCTGTTGGTATTGGTGGCGCCGGTGCCAGCGTCGGCAAATCGGCCAAGCTCCGCGCTGAATCGGTAGCTGTCGTAGAGTGCCTGTACGTACTGCGCGCGGCTTTGCAGCAGAGTGCGCTGGGCATCGAGAACATCCAGGAAGTTGAACTTGCCAGCCTCGAAACCGATGACGGCGGCATCGAAAACACGTTGCGCTTCCGGCAGAATTTCCTGCCGCATGGTGCGCACTTGGTCCCTCGCCAGCTGGGCGCGCTGATAGGTACTGGTCAAGGTCTGGTCGAGCCTCAGCTGCTGCGCATCGCTTTCGGCGCGCGCCTTGTCCGCACGGGCGAGCGAAGCTTGCAGATTGCCCTGGTTCCGGTTGAACAAGGGGAGCGGGAGCGAGACGCCGAGCACGGTTTGCGTTCGCCCCATCTCCTCATCCTTCTGGCGGCCGACGACAAGGGTGACGTCGGGCATGCGCTGCGCGCGGTCGACCGACACCTGCGCCTCTTCGCGCTCGACCTGCAGGCGTGCGCGCTGCAGCTGCGGCGAGCCCGCCAGGCGTGTTCGCAAGTCTTCAAGGGAAGGAACAGCCGCGAGCTCGTCTACTGGCTCGACCAGGGCCAGAGTTCCCGGCTGTGCCTGGCCCCAATACGCCGTCAGCAAGCCGCGCGCGATAAGCAGTTCGCCGTCGGCCTGGGAAAGGTCGAGGCGTGCAGTCGACTCGGCTACCTTTGCACGCGACAGTTCGACAGGCGAGACACGCCCGGCGGCAACACGCTTCTCAGCCGCCGCCCTTGCTTTTGACGCAATGTCGAGCGAGGTTTGCGCAAGGCGTACCTGTTCCTGGGCGCCCAGCGCGTTGAAATAGGCGGCAGTGACGTCAGCGCGTAGTTCGGCCCGAGCCACGCTTGCGGCCGCAAGTGCAAGCCGGCTGTCGCGCTCGGCGAGCTCCACGCGGGCGCGCCGCTTGCCGCCAAGCTCGACCAGCTGGCTCAGCTCGAAGGTACGGGTTCTCGTACCGCGCTGCGTTCCCTCGGTCGTGTAGGAGATTGTGGGATTTGGCAGTAATCCCGCCTGGCGGCGCCCGGCGCCGGCGATGACGATGTCCAGGGCGCTGGCGCGCAGGCTCGGGTTGGCGGCCATGGCCATGTCGACCGCCTTTTCGAGGGTCAATAGCGTGCCGGCGGCGGGTACGGTGGGAACAGCGGCCGCGCGCCCGACTGGCGGATCGCCAGCCAGTTGTGCGGCCGCAGGGAGCGCCCATGCCAATAGCACGAGCGACCCAACAACAATACGTTTGGGGTGCATGAATAAACTCCGAAAACAATAGGCGAAGGATATTCAGCGACGATCCGCATCAGGAGTGCCGTGACGACACTCCTGAGAGACATTAAGACTGACTAGTTACGAGTCGCCGCCGAATCAGACGACGGCAACCCATTGGGGCCGCTCGGGCGGGGCCACATCGATAGAGGAGAGGCGAAGCAGGGGGGAGATGGGTGCAATGCGCAGAGGTTCGGAAACCGCGGCCATGACAGGCAGCGCCTCGAACGTCAGGGGCGTGTGGGTACAGGAAGTGCAGTGCGAATGCAGCGTCCCTGTTTTCGACTTGGATGGCTGGTCGAGCGAACTGAAAGCCTCTTGAGCAGGCTCGTCGTGCGACGCATGGTGGCCAAGATGCTGTGCAGCGCGGCCGGTTTCGTGCTCGCAATACTCTGCCACGACGCTCCAGCTAAGCTGAAGCATCATGATTGTAAGCACAAGGTAAATAAACCGGCGGGTCATAGGAAAAGTATAGCATGGCCTCATGCAATGGACTGCGCTCTTGTCATTCTTCAGTCCTGCCGCCTTTGTCGAATCTCGGACCCTGTACGTGTTTTCTCTTCAATATGGTCCATAGGCGTTCCGATGTCGATTGCAATGTGTTCAAAGGCCTTGTCGCCAATGAGGGTTGTCACGTGCGACTTGATCGACATGACTTTGTCTGGAAACGCTTTCTGCGAGACGATGACGTGGGTTGTCAGTACGTGCTTCTCGCCGTCGATCGACCAACTGTGGGTATCGTGTACATCGATGACCTCGGGAATAGCCCTCACCGCAGTTTCGAAGGCAGGAAGGTCAAAGGTGGACGGAGTCCGCTGCAGAAAAACTTCGAAGAACTTCCGGAGATTGCGGAAAACGTTCCACAACACGAAGAGCGAAATACAGATCGATAGGGCCGGGTCGATCCAGGGGAGGTCCCAGACTGCCATCACCGCTGCGCCGATCAGCACCGCAATCCAGCCGAGGGTGTCCTCCAGCAGGTGCCAACTGACGACTTTCTCGGTCAGCGACTCCCCCTTGCGAACACGCAGAACCGCTGCGCCATTGAAGATGACGCCAACCACCGCCAGAACGATCATACCCGTCGCGTTGACTTCCTCCGGATCGAGAAGGCGCTGCGCTGCGTTCCACAGGATAAAGCCGATGCCGGCAATCAATACGATAGCGGTGATCAGGCCGCCAAGCAGTGAGTATCGAGCGTAGCCGTAGGTGTCTTTCGGGGTGCTGCCGTGCTTTGAAAGACGATCGAAGTACCAGGCGAGTCCGAGCGAGATCGAGTCACCGAGGTCATGCACGGCATCGCTGAGAATGGCCACGCTATTCGTCCACAGTCCGCCGGCGAATTCGATCAGCGTAAACGTAAAGTTCAGTAGAAATGCAACCTTGAGGTTGCCGCTGCCGTTGTGGACGTTGTGGCGGTGCTGGTCTCCCATCCATCATTCCTCATCGGTAAATGCCAGTCGAATGGCTTATCAGACTCTTTAAAGTACTGTTGAGCATCCTACAGTTATGCGAATAAAAACGACGCCCGTAAGAGGAGGCTAGTCAAACTGTCTGCGATCGGCGGCCTCCTGCCAAGCGCCCGAAGATCGGAAGGTTGGTGTTCGCGGCCTTTTCGAATCGTAATGCGAAGCACGCCTTCATGGACGTCCGGCGCCTTGAAGCTAGGTCACTTCGTTCTGACGCTTACCTATACGCCGCTCTTGTAGTAGCCGCCAGGCGGCAGGGATCACAAACAGCGAAAGTAGCGGTGCGGTGACCATTCCGCCAATCATCGGTGCATCGATGCGCTGCAAGATTTTGGAGCCGGCCGCGCTTCCGAGATATTCGAACTGCCCCGACCAGCCGATGGCATAAGCTGGCGGCAGCGAGACGTTGTCGCGGACACGCTCCGGCATCGCACGAACCGCAGTGAGCAGGCCAACACCGCGGGCATCGACGTATACCCAACCTGACAGGCGCGCTTCCTCGCTTCGGATCGTTAGGGAACTGTCCATCACGACGACCGTCGTCACGTCGCCAAGACGAATCTGCGGGCCCAGCGGTGACGATCGGCAGCTAGCGCAGGACCTGGAATGAGTCGCGGTGGTCCTGCGGGTAGCGCAAGCTGATCGGGAAGCGCCGGCGCCCGTCGACGACTTCGCGCGCGTTGTCGCCACCGATCGCCGGACACCACTGTCTGGATGTCGGCCACGCTCATCCCATAGCGCGAAGCGCGCAGCCGGTCTATGCTGGCGCCGATATGAATTGGGTCGTGGGTTCGAAGGTCGCAAGTAGCAGCAATTCGACGGGATCACCCGCATAACGGCAGAGTCAACTTCGGGATCCGCGCCGCAGATCCCGAAAAAGGTACTTTAGTGGGCGTGAGTGCCTACGGAAGTTCCTTGACCACTGGTCGGCTGCATCATCCTGCGGCACTCGTCCGCACAGCGGCGGCAGGCGGCGGCGCAATCTTGGCAATGCTGGATCTGGTGGCTTGCGCATTCCTGGGCGCAGGCGTCGCAAATGTCGGCGCACAGCTGGCATAGCTGATGAGCATGCTCGGTTGCGCGGCTCATCAGCTGCGCGGCAAGACGGCAGATTGCCGCGCACTCGTCATCGAGCATAATGCAGCGCGCCATCATCCTGGGATCCGTCTCCCGCAGGCACGCCGCGGCGCAGGTATCGCACGCCTCGGCGCATTCGTAACACGCCTTGATACACGACTGGAATTGACTTTGCACCATGATATTCTCCTTGAATGTACTCAGGGTTATGGGAGCCTCTTTGGGAACCCCGTCACGCTCTGCTGGCGAGTCAATCAGGTCAGGACGACAGCTCGTTGTGCCATTTCTCGGTTCTATTTACGCCACTTTCCAAAAGCGTTTGAACAAAACCCAAAACTGACACGTGACGCGTCTTCCTGAAGATGTAGTGCGCAAGATCATATTCAATCAACCTCAGCGCAATGGCATGTCGGAGGCTAGGAATGCCTTGGCCTGCCACCGCACTGAACAGCTCGGATACGAGCATGAACGCTCGCGTCCGCCTTATTTGACGGATGAGATGACGTAGTCCGACCCTTGCTGGGTGAACTCCACCTCAACTTTTTTGCCGACTACCAGCTTGTCAAGCAATGACTTGTCCTTAACGCCGAAGCTCATCGTCATTGGTGGCCACTTAAGCGTTTTCACCTGGTCATGTGCAAGCGTCACTTTGTCGTTTGCTCGATCGACCCCCTTCACTACAGCTGAGGTTTTGTGTACCACTCCATTCTTGGATGCACCTTGGGCTTTGCTATCGGCCGCTTTCTCCTTCATCATGTCCTTGCATGCCGACATATTCATACCCTTCATGTCCTTCATGTCCTTCATATCCATACAGGCTTGTTTCATGCCCATCCCCTTCATATCGGCAGCTTGACCGAAGGCCGCGCCGGAACTGGCCAATGCAGCGAGAAGGGACAGGGGGGCAAAACGTTTCATGAGATTTCTCCTCAAAGTGGGTAAAGTAATTTTCGTCCGTGAGCAGACGACATCCCAAATATCTTCTTCATGATCGTCTCCTTTAATGATTGAGTAATCCACGGAGACCTGGTCGACTCGTGCTATCCCGTCGTTGTAACTCATGTATTTTCATAGATGGCCTCCTTGGCTCCGGATTGACGGACGTTCTCTTGTTGTACCTCCCGACGGCGCATCAACATGTAGACCACTGGCACCACAAACATCGACAGCAATGGCGCGGACAACATCCCACCGACCATTGGCGCTGCAATACGCTGCATGATTTCCGAACCCGTGCCATGGGCGATCATGATCGGCACTAAACCGGCAATGATGACCGCGACGGTCATTGCCTTTGGCCTCACACGTTGAACCGCGCCCTCGCGAATAGCGTCTAACAGATCAGCTTCCGACGCCTTTCCTGCCGCCAGGCGGGCTTCCCAGGCATGTTTCAGGTAGAGCAGCATGATCACCCCGAATTCTGCCGCAACGCCTGCAAGTGCAATGAAGCCCACCGCGCTGGCGACCGAAATGTGGTGCCCAAGTATCCAGAGCAACCAGATACCGCCGGCCAGTGCGAACGGCAAGGTCGCCATGATGAGGATGGCCTCGTCAAAGCGCTTAAATGTCATGTAGAGAAGGATGAAGATTACCAATAGCGTTGCCGGCACCACGAACTTGAGCTTCGCACTGGCGCGTTCCAGGTATTCGAACTGACCTGACCAGGAAATCGAATACCCCGGTTGCAGCTTGACCTCCTTCGCGACAACCTGCTGCATGTCGCGCACCACCGAATTCATGTCGCGTCCTCGAATGTCGACGTACACCCAACCGGACAGGCGCGCGTTTTCACTCCTGAGCATGGGTGGGCCGTCATTGATGCGGATCTCTGCCACATCACCCAGGCGAATCTGTGCCCCGCGCGGCGTCAGGACGGGCAATTGCCGCAGGTTTTCGATGGAATCCCGGACCTCGCGCGGATAGCGGACGTTGATCGGGAAGCGCTGCAGGCCTTCCACGGTCTCACCAATGTTGTCACCGCCAATTGCCGCCGAGACGACGCTCTGCACATCGGCGATATTCAGGCCGTACCGGGCTGCCTGGTCGCGGCTGATGTTGACGTCGATATAGCGTCCTCCATTGAGACGTTCAGCCAATGCCGATGACACGCCCGGAACCTTCTTGACGATCCTTTCGATTTCACTGGCAACGCGATCGATTTCCTGCAGGCTGCTACCGGCCACCTTGACGCCGACCGGACTCTTTATGCCCGTAGCCAGCATGTCGATGCGGTTCCGGATCGGCGGTACCCAGATATTGGAAAGTCCAGGCACCTTGACTACGCTGTCCAGTTCCTCCACCAGCTTGTCCGTGGTCATTCCTGAGCGCCATTGATCCCTGGGCTTGAATTGAATCGTGGTCTCGAACATCTCCAGGGGCGCAGGGTCGGTTGCCGTCTCGGCCCGCCCTGCTTTGCCAAACACGCTTTGCACTTCGGGTACGGTTTTGATCAAGCGGTCAGTCTGCTGGAGCAGCTGCGACACTTTGCCTGCCGACAGTCCTGGCAGCGCCGAAGGCATGTACAGGAGGTCGCCTTCATCAAGAGGCGGCATGAATTCCCCGCCGAGCCGCGTCATCGGCCACACGGTCACAAGGGCAATCGCAGCGGCCGCGATCAGCGTCGCCTTGGGGAAGCGCAGCACCCCATCGAGCAAGGGGCGGTACACGGCAATCAAGAAGCGATTCAGTGGGTTCTTGTGCTCCTCGGGAATGCGTCCGCGGATCAGGTAGCCCATCAGTACCGGGATCAAGGTCACAGCCAGCCCTGCCGCCGCTGCCATTGAGTAGGTCTTCGTGAACGCAAGCGGCGAGAACAGGCGGCCTTCTTGCGCCTCCAGCGTGAACACTGGAATAAACGACAGCACGATGATCAACAGCGAGAAGAACAGCGCCGGCCCGACTTCGGCCGCTGCATCTCCAATGACCCGCCAGCGATCTTCTCCTTCCAGCTTCGTCCCCGGATGAGCGTGGTTCCACACTTCGATATGCTTGTGCGCGTTCTCGATCATGACCACGGCGGCGTCCACCATCGCGCCCACCGCAATCGCGATACCGCCGAGCGACATGATGTTCGCGTTTACCCCCTGGTAGTGCATGACGATGAAGGCGATTAAGATACCGATCGGCAGTGTGACAATCGCAACTAGCGCCGAGCGCAAATGGAACAGGAAGATTGCGCACACAATTGCAACGACGACGAATTCCTCGACCAGCTTGTCGCGCAGATTGTCTACCGCCCGTCTGATCAGGTGCGATCGGTCGTAGGTCGGAACGATCTCAACTCCAGGGGGCAGACTTGGCTTGAGAGCCGCCAGTTTCGCTTTCACCGCATCGATAGTCTCCAGCGCATTTTTCCCTGAGCGCATGACGATGACGCCACCTGCAACCTCGCCTTCGCCGTTGAGCTCGGAGATGCCGCGTCGCATTTCCGGACCCAGCTGGATTCGCGCGACGTCACCCAGCAGGACGGGAACACCGGCCTCCGAAGTCATCAGGGGAATCTTGCGGAAGTCGTCGAGCGACTGCAGGTAACCGCTCGCACGTACCATGTATTCGGCTTCGCCCAGCTCGAGCACTGAACCGCCGGCCTCCTGGTTGGCCTTCTGCACCGCGTCGATGACCATGCCATGCGCAATGTTGTAGCCGCGAAGCTTCGCGGGATCGAGTACGATCTGATATTGCCGCACCATGCCGCCCAGGCTTGCGACTTCCGACACATTGGCGACCGTCTTGAGCTCGTACTTGAGGAACCAGTCCTGAAACGCGCGCAATTGCGACAGGTCCATCCTGCCACTGCGGTCGACGAGTGCGTATTCGTAGACCCAACCAACTCCCGTAGCGTCGGGGCCGAGCGAGGTCTTCGCCTGCGGCGGCAAGCGCGACTGCACCTGATTCAAGTATTCCAGTACACGCGAGCGCGCCCAATACGGGTCGGTGCCGTCCTCGAACAGGATGTAGACGAAGGAATCGCCAAAGAAGGAATAGCCGCGTACCGTTTTCGCGCCCGGCACCGACAGCATTGTCGTAGTGAGCGGATAGGTGACCTGGTTCTCGACTAGTTGAGGCGCCTGGCCCGGGTAGGATGTGCGGATGATCACCTGCACGTCGGATAAATCAGGCAGGGCGTCGAGCGGAGTACGCTGCAACGCGTAGATGCCCCACGCCGTGATCCCCACTGTTGCCAGAAGTACCAGGAAGCGATTCAGGATCGACCAGCGAATGAGTTTGGCGATCATTTCTTTGCGTCTCCCATAGCGGCAGGAGTGTGGGCGCCATGCTTGATAGCGGCGGCGCCCATGTCACCCATGCCCTGCATCGACGGTCCAGCAGGGGAAATGCTGGTGATCTGGAACGAGCCGTCCTTGGTTTGCTGGAACTCGAAGTTCACCGTATCGCCGATTGCCAGATTTTTCGGTGCGCCCGCCACCGGCACCTTGAATCCCATCGTCATTGCCGGCCATTGCATGCTTGGGATCGGATCGTGCGAAAGCGTAATTTCATCCTTGTCGATATCCTCGACTTTGCCTTGAGCGCGATGCGTCGTCGGGCCAGCGGTTTGCTGATTGCCTTCGGTTGGCACGGGGCCGCTTAGCCGGTTCGTGGTACCTCTCAGGCTGGCTTCCGAATCGATCAGGAACTGACCCGAGACAATGATTTTTTGCCCAAGGTCGAGACCTTTGAGAATTTGAGTCTGGCCATTGCTCTCGCGGCCGGTTTGGACGTCGACAGGGCTGAATTTGCCCTGACCTTGAGCGACCATCACAACACTGCGTGTACCTGTCTGGATCACCGCTTCCGTCGGGACCATCAAGGTTTCCGCGCTGGCTGCCGGCGTGAAGCTTACGGTCGCGAACATACCCGGCACCAGGCGTTGCTGTGGATTGGCGAGTTCGACACGCGCCGTCAATGTGCGTGTAGTCGCTTCAACTTCAGGCAAGATTGCGCTGACCTTGCCATGTAAGACAGTGCCTGGCAGCGCGGGGGTACGGGCTTCGACTCTGGTGCCAGGACGTACTTCAGCCGCCGCCGCTTCGGGCACCTCGGCGTTGACCCAGATTGTACTGAGCCCATTGATTCGGAACATCGGAGCGCCGGAGGCGAAGGTCATCCCTTCACGAACTGCGAGCTCTGCAACGACACCACTGATGGGCGCGCTGATGGTTACCCGAGGCTGCACCTTGCCGCTGGATTCGACACCTCGGATCTGCGCGTCCGTCATCCCGGCGAGGCGCATACGCTGCCGCGCGCCCTCCACCAGGCCGTCCGTCCCTGGACCTTTCATCTGCTTGGCCGTCAGATATTCTTCCTGCACTGCGACCCAGTCAGGCACATACAAAGCCGCCAGGGGCTGCCCCTTTTTCACCTGGTCGAGGGGTGCGCGCACGAAGAGCTGCTCGACGTAGCCGTTACTGCGCGCCTGCACGACGGCGACGTCACGCTCGTTGTAAGCCACGTTGCCGACAGCCTCCACGCTGGAGGCAAGCCTGCCCTTCGTGACTTCGGCGGTACGGATACCCAGGTTCTGTTCCACTCGTGGGCTGATGCTGACACTGCCCTCATCGCCAGCCTCGTCGGCATACACAGGAACGAGTTGCATATCCATGAACGGCGACTTGCCCGGCTTGTCGAATTTCTGGCCCGGGACCATCGGGTCATGCCAATAAAGCACCTTGCGTCCAGTAGCTTGATCTGCACCTGCTTCTTGGGCGGAGGGCGCCGATTGTGGAGCAGGGGACATCCCCATCCCGCGATTCATACCAAACTTGTAGAGGCCGTACCCGGCGGCGCTCAGTGCCGCAGCCACTAGCAGTACAGTTGTTAATTTTCTAGCATTCATTTAAAAATCCTTGTTCGCCCTGCTTCTCAATGGCTGGGTATGGCCGTATTGCGGAAAAAGAAAATTAAGTTGCGCCCACAGGCGATCGGTTTCCTGCCCGAGCTGTAAAGCCTGCAAGCGCACATCGATTTCACTGCGCCGCGCCACGAGGACGTCTGCCAGCGTGGCCTTGCCGCCACGGTAAGAGGCAAGCGACGCTTCTGTCCTGGAGCGAGCAAAAGGGATCAGTTCTTGCTCGTAGCGGATCTGTCGCTGCCTGTTTGTATGCCACTCGTTCAACATGGCCCGCACTTCAGCGACATGGGCGCGCAGCGCGTCCTCGCGTTCCGCCCTTGCTTGTTCGACCTGGGCCAGCTTCGACGACAGTTCGCGGTCCTGGCGGTTTTTCCGGTCCCACTGCAGGGGCACCGAAAGGCCGACCGATGCCATGTCCGAATACCCTGGACCGCGTTTTTGGACTGCGACCTCGATGCTCCAGTCCGCCTTCTTGTTCGCCTTTGCAAGCTGCGCTTCTGTCGTTGCGATGTCTTCCTGTTTGGCAAGCACGGCAAGTTCCGGATGGTGTCCGAGTTGGGCCTCGAGTGTAGCCTCGTCGAGGCGGATGGAGTCGACTGCCGGCTTGTCGCCGAGCGGCAACTGAGCCGCGTCGCCAATCCATCGGGCCAACACGATGTTGGCATTGCCGATGCGGCGCCTGATATCGCTTGCCTTGTCTTCCAGGAAAGCGAATGCGCTTCGTGAGTTGAAGATGTCTGCCTGGTTGCCCCGGCCGGCCCGATACGCCGACTCCGCCGCCTGGATCTCGAGCTTCGCCTGATCTAGCTGTTCGGCTATTGCGGTCGACATTGCTTCGGCGTAGTAACGGTCCAGCCAGGCCAGTGCGGTCTCGCGTTCGATTGTCGCGGTCGTGGCAGATTTTTCCGCCACCGACTTTTCCGCTTCGCGTTCAAATCGTTGCGCACGCAGGCGACGTTTGTCGGTACGCGTCAGCTCTTGCATCACGCCGATGCGTCGCATCGTCATGAAGTCGCGCGTCATGCTGAAGCGATCTTGTCCATTGATCGGTAGATTGTCGACACCGAGCTTCAGGACCGCATCGGGGAGCTGACCGGCAGCGACTGACATCTCCCGTGCAGACTGGACAGCATGGTCCTTCGCCGCCAACAATCGGGATCGCTCGACTGCCTGCTGCTGGGCTTCAACCAGCGACAGTACCCGTTCGCTGGCAACGGTGGCGTTGGTAACGACGACCGATACTGTGAATACAACAAAGAGGACTGCTCGGAGAGGCCGAACAGCCGGACGAGGCGCGGGGTGGCGCGCTTTGATATCTCGGGAAAGCATGAAACCTCCAGAATGCATTGAGTAACATCGCTCGCGCCGACGCGTAGCGATGAGGAATCAAGCAGACTGAAGGATCAAATTCGGAAGCAGCAGTTGCGAATGGCTATAGGCGGAGCCGTCGCGCGCGCGAGGAAAGCAGGAGCTGACCTGCCGAGAAAGCGCTCGAATGAAATTACTTCCAGGTTTATCGGAAGACCGTAGCCGACAGCAACGAAAGCTGCCAAAGGTGGCGTCGCAGGCTTGTCGAGCGATTGCTTAGCTGTCTGGTGGGACGCATGGCACAGATTCGGCTGTTCCTTATCCATGTCTTCGCATGGGACCATATCGGCTGGCATTGTCTGCACAGACGAGGTCATCTGACGGTCATGCCCCAGACCCAGCGCTGGGCACGCATAAGCCGACACAGCGAGTTGCATAAACAATATGCTGAACAGCACTATTGTCGCGGCAATTAGTCGAGATGTGCGTGGAAGTCTCATGGTCAGTTCGAAGTCTAGGCTCGCCCTATGTCTTTGTCAATTGAATGGGCCTTCATGGAAACGCCGTATCTGCCCCAGGCATGCAGGGTGTGACGAGGAATTATTGATCGTGTCTTGTCGGAAGGAGCAAACTCAAGAACTCGAAGACATACCTGCCGGATTTCTGGGCCGAGGCGGTGAAGCTGCTGGAGCAAGGATTGTTCAGGAGGAAGCGGCCCAGCGGATCGGGATCCCGAAAGGGACGCTGGCGAACTGGGTGAGTGCGGCGAAGAGCCGCGCGGGCAGCGCCACGGAATTGTGTGCACGCTATGCCGGGAGCATGCTACATTGACCATATGCGCGCCAGGCTTCGAACATTTTTCTTGTGCCTACTCATCGTCTCCCTCCCTTTGCAGAGCATTGCGGGAGTGGCGAGGTTCGAGTGCGGCATGGCGCATCATCCCTTGGCCGCCCACGCTGACCATGCCGCTGGCATGCCGATGGAGGCGACGGTGGCCGGTGAGGGACAAGATGGCGGGCACGATCATGCCGCCGCGCCGGCGCAGAGAGTCGCAGCGCAGGATGAAGACTGCGACGATGACGGCGCGCACGCGCGATCCGGCTGCGGCACCTGTGCAAATTGCTCCATCGGCGCCTATGCGCCACCGCCTGTAATGGCCGTGACTGCGGTCGAGGAAGCGGTCAGCACTGCCCTGCAATTTTCCTTGCCTTCGTTCCCCGGGCATATTCCTGCCCGGATCGAACGCCCCCCACGCACTGCCGCGTCAATCGCGGCGTAATCCTTCACGGCTAACGCCGGCGATGCGTTCCTGATTTGCGGAAGACCGGCCCGTGCCTGCGCTCGCGCCTGCGCGAATGAGTCAACCTGACCGGGCACGCGTTCAAACAAATCAGATCAAACAATCGAGTCGTGCCCTGTTGGCTATCCGCCGCGGGGCAGGTGTGTCCGCGTCCCTGGTTACCGGCATGGGGAACGTTTGGGCCGAATCGAGCAGATTACTGTGTACTGTGCCAGAAGTCGCATGTCGAATCGGAGAACCTTATGAAACGTTCAGTAGTTACTCACGGCTGCGCAAGCAGCTGGCGCCGCCGCTTCCTGCAAGGGATCGGCGCAGCGATAGGCCTCGCGGGCTTCAGCCCTGGCGCGTTGTTTGCCGCGCAGGACAGGCGCCATCTTCGCGGTACCAGTTTCGATCTCGAGATCGGACCGATGCGCGTCAACTTCACCGGAGCGGACCGCATCGCCATTGCGGTCAATGGCCAGGTGCCGGCGCCCACCCTCTACTGGAACGAGGGCGATACCGTCACGATTCGGGTGACCAACCGGTTGTCGGCAGTCAGTTCGATTCATTGGCACGGCATCCTTCTCCCCGCCGACATGGATGGGGTGCCGGGTCTGAGTTTCGCCGGGATCCAGCCAGGGCAGACATTTACCTACCGGTTTGAGGTCAAGCAGAGCGGTACGTACTGGTACCACAGCCATTCTGGACTTCAGGAGCAGCTCGGCTTGTACGGCCCGATCGTCGTACTCCCGAAAGCCGGCGAGTGGGTCGAGGCCGAGCGCGACTATGTCGTGATGCTGTCGGACTGGACGGACGAGAAGCCGGAGCGGGTGCTGGCCAACCTGAAGAAGATGAGCGACTTCTTCAACAACAAACAGCCCACCTTCGGCGAGTTCATCCGGGACGTGCGGAGCATGGGATTCGCTGCGGCCGTGGACAAGCGCAAGATGTGGAACCAGATGCGCATGATGCCGACCGACTTCAGCGATGTGACGGCCAGCCGGAATATCAGCGGGGCACTGCGTTACCTCATCAACGGCTCCACAGCAGAGATGAACTGGACCGGCCTGTTCCGCGTCGGCGAACGAGTGCGCCTGCGCTTCATCAACGGCGCCGCGACGACCATCTTCGACGTGCGCATCCCGGGTTTGAAAATGATCGTCGTCTCCGCGGACGGACAGGAAGTCGAACCTGTCACTGTGGATGAATTCCGGATTTCGGTCGCCGAAACCTATGATGTCATCGTCGAGCCACGAGACGACATGGCGTACACCATCTTTGCACAGTCGATCGGCCGCTCGGGCTTCGTCCGCGCCACGCTGGCACCACGGCCGGGAATGCAGGCTCCAGTGCCCGAGATGGACGAGGCCCAGTGGCTCAGCATGACCGACATGATGGGTGCGATGGCCATGTCAGGCATGCATGGTTCGGGGGCCGCGGGCGGCCATGCGATGGGTGGGCATGCGCAGATGCCAGCGGCCGGCGCGCCGGCAGCGGGCCATCCGCCGAAGGTGACGCATGCGCGCACCGAATACGGGCCGGGCGTCGACATGCACGTCGATATGCCGCGCACCAACCTCGACGACCCTGGCGTCAACCTGCGCGACAACGGCCGGCGCGTCCTGACTTATGCCGATCTGCGCACGATCGGCGGGCCGGTCGATCCACGGGAACCGAGCCGCGAGATCGAGCTTCACCTGACCGGAAACATGGAACGCTTCATGTGGTCGTTCGATGGCCAGAAATTCTCGGAATCCTTGCCGATCCGCTTCCGGTTCGGGGAGCGGCTGCGCATCGTGCTCGTGAACGACACGATGATGAACCATCCGATCCACTTGCATGGCATGTGGAGCGAGCTGGAGTCTCCCGACGGGAAATTCCAGGTTCGTAAGCACACGATCAATGTACAGCCGGCGCAAAGGATCACCTACCGGGTCACGGCCGATGCGCCCGGCCATTGGGCTTACCACTGCCATCTGTTGTACCACATGGAAGCCGGGATGTTCAGGGAGGTGGTCGTATCATGAAAAACCCATCGATCAAGCCTGCGCCTTGCGCGCTCGTGCTGGCGTGCCTGGTTGCGGCGCACGCTGCAGCACAGACGGCAGCTCCAACCCAGCCGCCCCAGTCTACCGGCAGTCACGACATGTCGACCATGGACCACTCGAAGATGGGACACGGGACACCCGCGCCGGCCAGCAAGAAGTCGCCGCAGCAGACACCGCCCAATCCGGCTGCGTCGAATGCTGCTGGCCATGCCGTGCATGCGAACACTCCAGTCGCAGCGCAGAAGGCCCCGCCAGCGCAGGCGGCGGAACACCAGGGTCACGCTACCGGCCATACGGGTCACGCAGCACAAGCAGCAACTCCCGCGAAGCCGCAGGCCCAGCCGGCAACCAGGGCCATGCCCGGCATGGATCATGCAGCCATGCGACACGGCGCAGTTCCCGCAGCAGGAAGCGGTGGCCAGGAACGCGCGGCAGGCCCGGAGGGCGTCATGGCAGGTCATGCCATGCGAATGGGACCCATGCAGGGAGGCGACCCTCCGCCGGACTCCCGGGATCCGAACGCCTATAACGAGGGGACTCGCCACGCCAACTTCGGCAACCACGAAATGAACGACAACGCTCCGTTCGGGAAGGTACTGGTCGACAAGCTCGAAGCAGCCAGGGGCGATGGCGAACACGGTCAGAACCTCGAAGCCGAGGCGTGGTATGGCAATGACTACAACAAGGCCTGGCTCAAGGTAGAGGGAGAGCGCCGGGGCGGCTCGCTCGATTCGTCCCGCACCGAGCTACTGTGGGACCGGGCATTCGCACCGTTCTGGAGTACCCAGTTGGGTGTGCGGCACGACAGCGGTGAGGGTGGCGGAAGGAACTGGCTTGCCGTCGGGGTGCAGGGGTTGGCCCCTTACTGGTTCGAGACCGAGGCCACCGCGTACTGGCGGCCCGGAAGCGGCCTCGCCGCGCGCCTGAATGTGAAGTACGAAATCCTGTTCACGCCCCGTTTGATCCTCGAGCCCGAGCTGGGCGCGAACCTGTACAGCCGCGCGGATCCCGAGCGGGCCACTGGGAAAGGCCTATCCGACATCAACATGGGCCTGCGGCTGCGCTACG
This sequence comes from Massilia agri, assembly GCF_024753255.1. Classification (GTDB taxonomy): domain Bacteria; phylum Pseudomonadota; class Gammaproteobacteria; order Burkholderiales; family Burkholderiaceae_D; genus Telluria; species Telluria agri. The sequence goes on along the minus strand of NZ_JANUHA010000021.1, from coordinate 34,310 downwards.
AAATCACGCGCAAGTTCGCGCCATACATCGGCGTCACCTGGAACCGCCAGTTCGGCGGAACCGCTGATTACACGCGACAGCGTGGCGGCGACCGGAGCGAAGTCCAGGCGGTGGTGGGAGTGCGCCTTTGGTTTTGATTGACCCGCGGCGCGGCATCGTTCTGCGGCGCGCAAAAGTTTTGTCCTGATAGAGACCGAGACCAACCGTTTTTAGGAGATCACCATGAACCAGCAACACGAAACCTGTATCGAGGCCTGCAATGACTGTGCGGATGCGTGCGACATGTGTGCCGCCGCCTGCCTGCAGGAGGAGGACGTAAAGATGATGGCCCGCTGCATCGCACTCGACATCGATTGCGCTCAGCTCTGCCGGGTCGCTGCCGCCATGATGGTACGGGGCAGCGAAGCGGCCAAGCTCGTCTGCGAGGCATGCGCCGCGCTGTGTGACATGTGTGCCGAAGAGTGCGGAAAGCATCAGATGCAGCATTGCCAGGAGTGCGCTGCGGCCTGCCGCCGGTGTGCCGAAGAGTGCCGCCGGATGCTTGCAGCATGATCGTGACCTGAGCAGGGACAGGCGGCAGGGCAGGACACCTAACTCCCTCCGCCACCAAGTAAGCTCATGCCGGCGCGAATTTGCGCCGGCGCATTCGCTCATTCTGAAATTTTATTCGGAAAGTTGTTGTAAAAATGCGTGTTTATTGCTTATCGGCAGAAAGCGCGCTACATTAAAAATGCTGCGCAATTGTATATACAAGAAGTAATCGATTGCTTCACCCACCATATGCCGCGACCGAAGCTGTAAGCGTTGCGGTCTTATTGCTCTTACAAAAATAGCCCCGGAGGGTAAATGGTTCACAAATTCGTCCCAAGAACGACAGCCGCGCTCGCAATGCTGGTCCTGCAGCAAGGCGCCCATGCACAGCAACCCGCTACCACCGAGAACACCCAGGCGACCGGGATGGAACGGGTCCAGATCACGGGCAGCCGGATCAATCTGCGACAGGAGCAGCTGTCCGGTGTCGGCCCGGTGACCGTGATCGACGCGGAAACCATCCAGCGCTCGGGCGCGATCTCGGTCGAGACGCTGCTACAGCGTATGCCGTCTTCCGCGGGCACCGCGGGGAGCCAGACCAGTGCCTATTGGACCAGTAACGGTTATGGTACCACTCAGGTCAACCTGCGCGGCCTCGGCATCGACCGCACCCTGGTCCTCCTGAACGGACGCCGCGTCGTGTCGGGAGGGACGGGCGCCAACAGCTCGGTCGACCTGAACATGATCCCGGTCGCGATGATCGAGCGGATCGAGGTGCTGAAGGACGGCGCATCCGCGATCTATGGCGCGGACGCTGTCGCCGGCGTCGTCAACATCATCACCAAGAAGGCAATCGACGGTGCCGAGGCCTCTGTCCGGTACGGCAAGACGGAGCGCGGCGACGGCGACGAGAAGTCCGCTGATCTCGTATGGGGTACGCGGAGCGAGCGCGGATCGCTGATGGCGTCGTTGAACTACTCCGAGAGCGGCGCTGTCAACCTGGCGTCGCGTGCGCCTTGTTCACTATTCGAAGAGAATGGCGAACTGGTCTGCTCCGGCAGCTCGTCCACCATCGGCGGCCGTGCCCGCCTCGCGGATGGTCGCCGCGTCAACTTCAACCAGGATCCGAACGGGAATCCACGTGGATTCGAAACCTACAGCGCGGCCAAGCACGCCTACAACAGCAATCCGTTCCTGAACGCGGTCAACCCGATCAAGCGTGTCGGCGTCAGTGCCTTCGGCAATATGCGCCTGACCGATCGGGTGGACATGTTCAGCGAGCTCATGTTCACGAACCGCAAATCGAAGCAGCTGGCGACGCCCGGCGCGATCGGGGTCTACCGTCCGATCGAGATCGCCGCGAACCATCCGACCAACCCGACGGGTCAGAACTTGACCCTAGAGCGGCGCAGGGTGGCCGAGGTGGGGCCACGCTACTTTTTCCAAGAAACGAACACCTTCCGCATCGTCGCCGGCCTCAAAGGCGCGCTTGGAGACAAGTGGGATTGGTCGGCGTCCCTCAACTGGGGCCGCAACACAGGCGTGGATGGGATGACGAACATCATCAACCTGGACCGTGTCGATGCGACCCTGAACGCTGCGACCTGCGGCAGGACACCGACCGCCGCTCCCTGCGGCAATTACCTTGGTTACGGCAACCTGAGCCCGGCGGTGCTGGAGTACATCCACTTCACGACGCGCGACCATGGCGGAAACGACCAGAAGAGCTTCAATGCCAGCATCAGCGGCGAGCTGTTCTCGATGCCGGCAGGTCCGGTGGGATTTGCTTCCGGCTTCGAATACCGGCGTGAGAAAGGCTGGCGGGACCCGGACAGCCTGATCGTGTCGGGCGCGGCAAATACACCTGCCATGGACCCGATTGCCGGCCAGTACAGCGCGCGTGAAGTGTTTGCCGAACTGTCCGTTCCCTTGCTGGCCAAGCTGCCGCTGGTGCAGTCGCTGACCATGAATGCGGCGGCCCGCTATTCCGACTACAGCCTGTTCGGTTCCCAGGGAACCTATAAGCTGGGCCTGGACTGGCAGGTGATGCCGGCGCTGAAAATGCGCGCGAACAGGTCGACGGCCTTCCGGGTGCCGAACGTGCCGGAACTGTTCGGCGGTGTTTCCGAGGGCAACCTGACGACGACCGACCCATGCAACAACTGGAACACGCTCGATCCGAACTCCGCGGTCTACAAGAACTGCCAGGCGTCCGGCGTACCTGCCGGCTACAGGCAGTTCGGCCCGTCGATCCTGACGACCGGCGGCGGCAACCAGAACCTGAAGCCGGAAGAGGCGGATACCTTCACGGTCGGGATGGTGTGGACGCCGTCCAGGGCGCTGACCCTGACCCTCGACTATTTCAACATCGAGATCGACAACGCCATCGAGACGGTCCCGGGATCGACCAAACTGTCGGTGTGCTATAACTCGCCAGGACTGTCCCACATCTTCTGCCGGCCTTCGAGTTTCACCCGCGATCCGCGCACAGGCGAGATCAACTTCCTGTCGTCCCAGCCGGAGAACGCGGCGCAGCAGAAGGTTGCTGGCCTGGACTTCGGCGCCATGTATGATTTCAGCCTCTTCGGCTGGGCCTCGTCCGTCACGGCCGACGTCTCGCGCCTCAACCGCTACGACGTGACGCCATTCCCTGGCGGCGAGGTCATCGAGTACGCCGGCAAGATCACGGGTGGACGAGGAAGCTACGCCAAGTGGCGGTCGACGGCATCCCTGACGGCGTCCAACGGGCCGTGGTCGGGTTCCTATACGGTCCAGTATATCGGCAAGGCGGACGACATTAACGCCGCACCGGAGGACATCGGCTCGCACGCACCGAGCATCTCGTATCACAACGCTAGCGTGAAGTACGCATTCAACAAAGCGATGGCACTCTCGTTCGGGGTCGACAACCTGTTCGACAAGCGTGCCCCGTATATCCAGAGCTGGACGGACGGGAACACCGATACGATGACCTACGACCTGCTGGGTCGCCGCTGGCACGTTCGCCTGGGCTACAAGTTCTAGCCATTCAATGATGCCGGGCGGTCCGCGAGCATGTATGCTTCGCTCCGGTCCGCCCAACTGACCGGGTAACTTTACTATTACAACAACTATGCAATTAGCTTTCTGGGTGCGACGCGCCCACAAATGGATCGGGCTTGTCATCGGCGTGCAGGCGCTGCTCTGGATGATCAGTGGTCTCTACATGGTCGTCGTCCCGCTGGAGGTGATCCACGGCGACCACCTTGCCCACGTCCCGACTGAGAGGCTCAACCCGTCAGCCACCCGTATCAGCCAGGCTCGCCTGCACGAGGCCTACCCAGGCCTCACCGCCGTTCGCATGAAAAGCCTGCTTGGCAAGGAAGTCTACGAGATCAAGCATGGCAAACAAGCAAGCCTCGTGGACGCCGCCAGTGGCAAGAAGATCAGCCCGCTCGATCGCGACCAGATCGTTGCCCTCGCGGATGCGGCCTACGCGGGGGAGGGCAGCATCAAGGGCGTCGAATGGGTGACGAAGGCGCCGCAGGAAGTCGGTTCACGGCCTGTACCGCTGTGGGCCGTCCATTACGACGAGCCAGGCCAGACGACGCTGTACTTTTCCCCGCATACCGGGGACCTGGTGGCCAGAAGGCATGAGCTCTGGAGGTGGTTCGATTTCCTGTGGATGTTCCACATCATGGACTACGAGGAGCGTGAGAACGTGAACAACACGCTGCTGCGCACGGCCTCGATTACCGGCCTGCTGTTTGCCCTCATCGGAGCATGGCTGCTCTTCTACAGCTTCAACCGGAGGAAGCAGGCATGAGCCATTGGATGAGACGATTGCACAAGTGGGTCGGGGTGATCCTGGCGATCCAGTTCCTGCTGTGGATGTCGAGTGGGGTTGTCATGAGCCTGCTCGACGCGAACAAGGTTCAGGGACGCGAATTCCGCATCAAGCCGCCGGCGCCGCCGGCATGGCCGCGCGACGTGCTCAGTACGGACGCCGTGCTTGCGGCCAGCCGCGACAAGGTCATGGCGATTACTTCCGGCTGGCTGCTCGACCGGCCGGTATATCGGCTGCAGAACGACAAGCGCAGCTGGCTCGTCAGCGCCGCAGACGGGAAGGCCGTGGCGGTGGACGCCAGCTTGGCAAGGGAGATTGCCCGTGCATCCTACTCCGGAAGCGGCAAGGCCGGCACGCCCCGCCTGCTGAACTTCACGCTGGAGGCCCGCGCCCACAAGGAGCCCGTCTGGCGCGTCGACTTCGACGATGCGGACGAGACCTCGGTCTATGTCTCCAGCCGGTCGGGAGCCGTGCTCGAACACAGGAACAGTACCTGGCGCCTGTTTGACCTGTTCTGGATGCTTCACATCATGGACTACGGCGAGCGGACCAACTTCAACAATCCCTTGCTCGTCTCCAGTGCAATCGGCGGATTGTGGATGGCACTGACGGGTGTCTGGCTGCTGTTCGTCAGCGTCCGACTTGCGGAATTCGTCCCGAGCCGCTGGCGCCGGCGCCGTACCGTGAATCTGGTCGACGGCAGCGGCACGACGCAGCGCTCGGTCGAGGCGGTGCAGGGCGATACCGTACTCCAGGCGCTTTGCCGCTCGGGCCTGCAGCTGCCGTCGAACTGCGGTGGCGGCCAAAGCTGCGGCCTGTGCGAAGTGAGATGCGTTGGCCAGGCGCCCGAACCTACGAGCGCAGACCGTGCGCTGCTGTCGCCCCGGAAGCTCGAGGCGGGATACAGGTTGGCCTGCAACCTTCCCGTGAAGCGCAGCCTCGATGTCGATATCGGAAATGCCCTGGCAATGCCGGCCGAGCGGATTGGAATAGTCACCAGCGTGAGACCGGTTACGCCCTTCCTGCGAGAGATCACCTTAAGCCCCCAAGGCCGTGTCGATTGCCGTCCAGGTGCCTACGTACAGATTCATGTTCCTCCGTATGAGCGGGACGCCAGCCAAGTGGAAGTCCCGGAGCATCATCAGGACGACTGGCGCGCGATCGGTACGCTGGCTAGTCTCGCAAATGATACGCCAGTACGCAGGTCGTACTCGGTATCGGTGCCGGTCGAATGCGCAGGCTGGCAACTGACTTTTCTGGTTCGCTTCATGCCTGGAGAACGGCCGGGCAGGGGATCAGGCTACATGTACACCCTGAAGGTGGGCGACGAAGTTCGCTTCAGCGGCCCCTTCGGCGATTTCGCACTGAAGCCGGGATCGCGCGAGAAAGTATTCATCGGTGGCGGCGCCGGGATGGCGCCCTTGCGCGCCATGATCCATGAGCTCCTGACAAAGGGGGAGACCGAACCACTGCACTTCTGGTACGGGGCGCGCAGCCGGCGCGATGCGCCGTATGTGGACGAAATGCAGGCGTTCGCAGCGAAACACCCGAATTTCGAATGGCACCTGGTGCTGTCCGAGGAAAAGGCAGGGGACGGGGCGCCAGCGGGACTGGTACACGAAGCCGCGCTGGAGAGTTTGCGCACGCACCCGGACATCGCATCGCTCGAGTTCTACGTGTGCGGTCCCCCGGCCATGCTGACGGCGACACAGGCAATGCTGCGCGGCCTTGGTGTAAAGGAAGAAAACGTTGCCTTTGACGATTTCAAGATCTGATCGTAGGCTTGGTATGTAACGGCCAAGTCCTCCGTCGAGCAGAGCCGCGGGTCTCTTACGCGGCTCTGTCAACATGCCATGCCATCACTATAACCAGCTACAGGATGCATTTCGGCGACAGCCCAGCTTAACCACAGCAGGGGCGCTCAAGCTGGATAGGCGGGCACTTCACTGTGCCGTAAGAGCAAAAAACGCAGCAGTCTCCGGCCTTTGGGCGCAGCACGGTGGCGCAGCCCTCGCATGCATAGTAAAACTGACAAGCGTCAGTCGGCATGATTTCCTGTTTGCTGTGTCCGCAATGCGGACAGGTCAGGACCGACTCGAGGATTGCATCGCTCATTGCACTTTCCTGGCCGTCGAAGGGAAGCCTGCGTCGGTCGTCGCCTTGGTCAGTATTGTTACGCTAGCCTTGTCGGAGTCGAGTTGCACAGTGGCCGTCTTGCGCTCGTAATCGATTTTTACGTCAATCACGCCCGGAACTCGCTGTAACGCTTTTTTAACGGTGATTGGGCAAGTCGCACAGCTCATGTTCTGCACGTCGAGGGTCAGGGTTTGCGACGTACCGGCGATGGCTGGACTGGCAAGCAATATCCCGGCGATAGCGATGTTAAAGAAGTGCATCGAAGAATCCTTTCAGTAGAAGAGCGCGGCGTACAAGGGGAAGGTCAGTAGCAGTATGACTGGCAAGGAAATGAGCCAAAACAGAATGCGTTGGTTCCTCAAGACATGGTCATCGGAACAGGCGTCATCAGGGGGGCACGCGGGCCGGCGCAGATACAAGTTATGGAATGCAGTACCGAGGAACAGTACCGTAAGCGCGGTGAGATAGGGGCTGTAGGGCTCCAGCGCGATAAGCCGGGATGCCCAACCGCCGCCGACGCCCAGCAATAGCAGGACGAGCGGGCCCGCACAACAAGCCGATGCTCCCAGCGCAGCCAGCACACCCGCGACTAGCGGTCCTTTCGTTCCCATCTTCATGTTTATCCTGATCGGTTTAAGACAGAGATAGGATAAACTCCGTATATAGATACGGAGTCAAGCGCATGCCTGAGAAAATGACCATCAGCCGCTTGGCTGACGCCGCCGGTGTGAACGTCGAGACCGTTCGCTTCTATCAACGAAGTGGATTGATCGATGAGCCGGAACGGCCAAGTTCCGGCTACCGCACCTATGGCAACGAAGATGTACGCCGAATTCGCTTCATCAAGCGCGCACAGCTTCTGGGCTTTACGCTTGAGGAAATTTCGAGCCTGCTCAAGCTGGAAGGTTCGGGGACATGTTCGAGCACGCGCGCTTTGGCGGCGAAAAAGCTCGCCATGGTAGAGGCCAAGATAGGCGACCTTCTGGCGATGAAGTCAGCACTCGCCGGAATGGTTGCGCGCTGCGACAGTGGGGCTCCGGATACAAGCTGTCCAGTCATTCAGGCATTGATCGACGACTGACTGTGCGGCAGGCCACTGAATATAAAACCAGAGTCAGTGCTGCGATAACTCCGTATATCACCGCGTAATGGCAGCGAAATGAAGCTTCATTCTCGGCGATAGCAGACCTACCCAAATGCACTTCAGACGATGATGCCGATCGCTCGTCTTCATTCTAAAAATCTTGTACTACTGCTTTGAACTGTAGAAGCCGTTCGTGATTGACACAATAGCAAACCCGTTGCACATCCGATGACCCTTCGATCAAGCCCGCATCCTTCAGGATCGAGACGTGCTTGGAGATTGTCGATGGCGCCAAAGGCAGCACGTCCGCCAGGCTGCCGAAATAGCACTCGCCGTAATCGATAAGATGCCTGAGCAACTGCACTCGCGCGGGGTGTGACAGTGCCTTGCACATGCGTGCGAGGTCATCGACATCAATTTCTTTTCCCGGGGTGTTGCGGGCGTCCGGGGAGCAGCAGGATTTAGACATGGAAACGCTCATTCGTTATTCGGCGAACGCAGCTTAGTGGTCAGGCTGTGTTCTTGTCAAAGGCTTTCGCGATCGATGGCGAGCTGCCGATACTCACGGCACGCAGGTAGAAGACGAGGGAGGCGATGGAAACGGCCAGAAGCACGATGAGCAGCATTGTGGTCCCACCCTCCGGGCGCAGTAATGCTGCAGCTGCGAGCGGCCCTGCAGCCTTCGATAGTAGCGATGGCCCTGCCAACGCACCGGAGATCGCCCCGTAATGCTGGCGGCCAAACAAGGCTTGCGGGATCGAGCCGCGTACGATCGTCAGGATGCCATTGCTCACGCCGTACAGCATGCAGAACAGGGCAACAATCCATGCATTGGCTCCAAACAATACGAGCACGAGCAGCGCAGCAGGCAGCATTGCGAAGGTCAAAATTCCTACTATTTGCAGAGACGTATTGCGGCCGAGCGTCATCTCCCCGATACGTCCGGCTACTTGCATTGGACCGATCAGCGAGGCCAACAAGACAGCCGTGGACAGTGACAGTCCCAGGCGCTCGAGCAGTGGGATCAGGTGCACCGACATCGCCGAAAAGACGAACGTGTTAGCCGAAATGGCCAATGCCAGCGTCCAGAACGCGGGGTGACGCAATGCATGTTTCAAAGTGTGCCCCTGGTCTTCGGCACTGAGATGATGTCGAGGCTGCCGCACAGGGGCCGCGCCAAGCCATAAGTGCAAAGGCATGCAGAGAGGCAGCTGCATGACAGCGAAGCACGAATTGGTATCACGCCAGCCAAAGACCGTATCCAGCTTGGCGGTGAGCGGCCAGAGCAGCGTACTGGCAAAGCCGCCAAACAGCGTCAGGGTCGAAATCGCTTGCCTTGAGCCGGTCTCGTACTTGCGGTTAATCGTTGCGAAAGCTGCCTCGTACAGTGTGAGGGCCATCGCGATGTCGATCAGCGTCCACGCGATGTACAAGGAAACGACACCGCCAGCACGGCTTAGTACGGCCAGGCCAATGGCGCAAACAAACGAACCTAGGGCCATTACGTAGCGGCCCCCTTAGCGGTCGAGCAGGATGCCGGCAGGGGGCGCCGCCAGGCCAGCCGCAAGAAGATTCCAGGAGAAAGCGCCGAAGACGAGCTCAGGCGAGAGGCCAAGCTCAGGCTGCACACCGGCGGCCAGGATCGTAAAGGCGTAGTACAGCGTTCCCCAGGAGACGATTTGGGTAATCGCCAGTATGCCGATGGTTTTCGAAGGCTGGGACATGGAATGTTCCGATTGGGCGCTGCCGGCATCTGCCGGCAGCGGGTTCAGTCAGCTCAAGCGCAGCAGGTGGATTCGGCTGGCTTGCTGCAGCCGCAGGCGCCGGTCGGCGACGGCGCGGGAACGCAGCAGGCAGCGGCTGCTGCCGGCGCAACATTGCAGCACGAGCCCGTCGGCTCAGGTGCTGCCTCGTATGCCAGCCGCGTGTTGCACACTCCGGTTTCCGGCAAGTCCAGCTGGACGTCATCCGCCGCAGCCATGTCTCCTACCAGGGCTGCTGCCACCGAGCGAACCTGCTCGTAGCCCGTCGCCAAAAGGAAGTTGGGGGCGCGGCCATAGCTCTTGGCACCGACGGCGTAATAACCAGATTCCGGATGTGCCAGTTCCCGGTGACCGTGTGGACGCACGGTACCGCAGCTATGCTCGTTCGGATCGATCAGCGGTGCCAGCGCATCCGTGCTCTCAAGCCACGGATCATGACGGACCCGAAGCTCCCGCGTGAGTGCGAGATCGGGCCGTGCGCCGGCAGCACAAATGATCCGGTCGATTCCCTCGATGACCGGGGCCGGACCGTCGATCGGCTCGGCGGTCACGGCGATCTTGCCATCGGTCTCGGCCAGCTCCAGGATCCGGAAGTTCTGCCGCATCTCGAGGCCGCCCGAATCGCGTAATGCCTTCAAACGCAGCCCAAGCTGCCCACGCGCCTTGAGAGCGTCGGCTTCACCGCCGCCAAAAAACCGTGCCAGCTGGCTGCCGCGCGTCACCCACACGATACGCGTGTCCGGATGTTCCTGGGTAAGCTGGGCGAGGGCGAGCAAGGTGCCTGCTGCAGAATGGCCCGCTCCCACTACCATGACCTTTTTCCCGGCGTAGGTTTCGCGGGCTGAACCAAGAACGTCCGGCATGCCATAGTCGATCCGGTCGGACAGCGCCTGTTCGCCGAGCGCTGGGATGCCGTCCGCACCCAGAGGATTTTGGTGTGACCAGGTACCGGTAGCATCGATCACGGCACTGGCCAAGAACTGGCACGAGCCATCCGGCGTGTTAGCACGAATGAGGAATGGCGCGCTTTCACGCCCCTTTGTCTTGACCTTGTCGAACCCCGGGCGCGTGATGGCCGTGACGCGGTAGCCGAGCAGCAGATTCGAGTTCACCTCGCGAATCGAAGCCAGTGGGGCAAGATAATGGTCGACCAGTTCGCCAGCGGTCGGCAATTCTTCGCCTGCCGGCTCACTCCATCCTTGTCCAAGCAGAAGGCGGCGGGCAGCCTTGTCGATGTTGTACTGCCACGGCGAGAACAAGCGAACGTGGCGATAAGTCGCAAGGTTCGCACCGATGGCAGCACCTGCTTCGAAGATCAGGGGCGTTAGACCGCGTTCGATCAGATGGGCCGCTGCGGCGAGCCCGACTGGACCTGCGCCGAGCACTGCGACTGGCAAGTTTTGTGCGTTCTCATTTTTCATGTTTGCTCTCCTTAAGTGGCTTGACTGTAGTCGACCCGCATGGAAACTATTCGTTATTCGACAAAATACGAATTGCGTGCCGCTTGAAGACGCATGCAGACGTGCTGTTTGTCAGCACCGCGCGAGGCTGGCAATAGCCGTTATTCGCCATTCGACGAATAAAGAATATATCGGTGTCATCAAACGGTCAAGAAACTTCGATATATTTCGAATAGTCGTATGAACAACCCGTCTGCCTGGAGGCCGCGATGACTGACCACGAAACATTCAATGTGCTTTTCCTTTGTACCGGTAACTCGTCGCGCAGCATCATCGCCGAGGCCATCCTTAATGCGATCGGCGCCGGCCGCTTCAGTGCTTACAGCGCAGGGAGCCATCCGACCGGTTCTGTTCACCCGCTGGCAATGGAGGCGATCGAACATCTTCGTTTTCCGTATGCTGATCTGCGCAGCAAGAGCTGGAATGAATTCGCCGCTGCCGATGCACCCCACATGCACTTTGTAATTACGGTATGCGACAGGGCAGCTGGCGAGGTTTGCCCGCGCTGGCCCGGGCATCCAATCACGGCCCACTGGAGCTTCGAAGATCCCGCGACATTTGTAGGCAGTGCGCAGGAGCATCGGCAGCTGTTTAGCAAGGTGTGCCGTGAGATCAAGAACCGCTTGGATATCTTCGCGATGCTGCCTTTCGCGAAACTTTCACGCATGGCCATCGAGGAAGAGCTGAGCGCCATTGCCCGCCCAGATGCGAGCCTTGAAAACGCCTCGCGTTAACGGACAGACGATGGCAGGCAAGAGCTACAGCGTTCTCTTTCTTTGTACCGGCAACTCGTCGCGCAGCATCATGTCGGAAGCACTGTTGACTGTGCTGGGCAGGGGGCGCTTCATGGCATATTCCGCGGGAAGCCGCCCGGCAGGTGTCGTGAGTCCATTGGCAATCGAACAGATAAAACGGTTCGATTCCAGCTTCCCGGTAGCGGCGATGCACAGCAAGGGCTGGCTCGAATTCGGGCAGCCTGATGCGCCGCACATGGACTTCATCATCACCGTATGCGACAGCGCGGCCGGAGAGGTGTGCCCCCATTGGCCGGGACACCCGACGACGGCGCATTGGGGCTACCCGGACCCGGCGCAGGTTTCTGGTAACGACAGGGACAAGCAAGAAGCCTTCAGGCAGGTCTTCTTGCAGATCAAAAAGCGGGTCGAACAGTTCGTTTCGCTGCCCTTGGAGTGGCTGGAGGACGACTCGGTACGCCGCGAAGCCGTCCGGGCAATCGCCGAGAGGAAGCTGTAAGGCGCTGTTCCCGACCGTCACGCATATGACTCCTTGCTGTAATGGCTTCAATTCCAATATACTAGAAATATCAAATAGAAGGGTACATGTCATGGACACTAAACCGGCAATCGCTGCCCTGGCTGCACTAGCCCAGGAATCGCGGCTCGCCACATATCGCCTGCTGGTCCAGGCGGGCCCGGCCGGGCTGCCAGCGACCAGGATCGCCGAGGCGCTCAACGTGCCGCCGTCCTCGCTTTCTTTCCACCTCAAGGAACTGTCGCACGCTGGCCTGGTGGTTCCGCGCCAGGACGGGCGCTTCATTATCTACTCCGCGAATTTCGACACGATGAATGCCTTGCTGGGCTTCCTCACCGAGAACTGCTGCGGCGGCAATCCCTGTACGCCGGTCGGCAATGCCTCCTGCGACAGCGCTGACGCCGCTGCAACAAACTGATCTATTTTTTCTACGAAAGGCTTTCCGTGAACGTACTTTTCCTCTGCACTGGTAACTCCTGCCGCTCGCTCATCAGTGAAGCAGTCTTCAACCATATCGCCCCTGAAGGCCTGCATGCCATCAGTGCAGGCAGCCAGCCAATTGGCAAACTGAACGAAAAAGCGGTTGCACTGCTGGCAAGCAAAGGCATCTCCACGGAAGCTTATTACAGCAAATCGTGGAATGACCTGCCGGTTACGCCAGACGTCGTCGTCACCGTGTGTGCCAGTGCCGCTGGCGACACATGCCCGGTTTATCTCGGCCCCATTCTGCGCACGCACTGGGGCGTCGAAGACCCTGGCCACGTGGTCGGCACGGAAGAGGAAATCAACACCGCATTCGAAAAAGCCTACGCCACGCTGCGCGCACGGATCGAGGCCTTTCTTGCATTGCCGCTGGAAGAACTGAAGGGCGACCGGGAACTATTCAAGGCGGAGCTCGACCGAATCGGCCTTATCGGCGCCTGAACACGCCGGGTCTCATGATGGCCGGGCATGCCCCCGGCCTTTTTTCGTGGTGAACCACCACCGTCCAAAGGATTTTTGTGCTGATCGCTTTTCTCATCTTTCTGGCAACCTTGATCTTCGTTATCTGGCAACCGCGCGGCCTCGGCATCGGCTGGAGCGCGTCCGCCGGTGCGGTCGTAGCCCTACTTGCAGGGGTCATCCAGATCAGCGACATCCCTGTCGTCTGGAACATCGTCTGGAATGCCACTGGGGCCTTTGTGGCCGTCATCATCATCAGCCTGTTGCTGGACAAGGCCGGTTTCTTCGAATGGGCAGCCTTGCACGTGGCGCGCTGGGGCAAGGGCAATGGCCGGCGCCTGTTCGTCCTGCTCGTCCTGCTGGGTGCGGCAGTGGCCGCGCTGTTTGCCAATGACGGCGCCGCGCTGATCCTGACGCCTATCGTCATCGCCATGCTGGTTGCCCTGCGCTTCTCCGCACGCGCAACGCTTGCCTTCGTCATGGCTGCAGGCTTCATCGCCGATACCGCCAGCCTGCCGCTGGTGGTCTCGAACCTCGTCAACATCGTATCGGCCGACTACTTCGACATTACTTTTGCGCGCTACGCTGCGGTCATGGTGCCGGTCAACCTGGTGTCGGTCGCAGCCACGCTCGCCGCTCTGGTCTGGTTCTTCCGCAAGGACATCCCGGCCGACTATGACCTGGCCCAGCTCAAGCGTCCAGAAGAGGCGATCCATGACCGCGCCACCTTCGTTACGGGCTGGTGGGTGCTGACGATGCTGCTGGTTGGATTCTTCTGGCTGGACGATGTCGGCATCCCGATCAGCGCTGTCGCCGCGGTGGGAGCAGTGGTGTTGCTGGCCGTCGCCGCACGTGGCCACCGGATCTCGACGCGCGAAGTGCTGCGCGGTGCGCCATGGCAGGTGGTCGTGTTCTCGCTGGGTATGTACCTGGTGGTCTACGGACTGCGCAACGCTGGCCTCACCGATTACCTGACGGCGCTGCTGGACCGCTGCGCCGAATATGGCGTGTGGGGTGCGGCGCTCGGTACCGGCTTCATCACCGCTATCCTGTCGTCCATCATGAACAACATGCCGACCGTGCTCGTGGGCGCACTGGCGATCGATGCCACTGCCACTACCGGCGTGGTACGTGAAGCGATGGTGTATGCCAACGTGATCGGCGCTGACCTGGGACCGAAGATTACCCCGATCGGCAGCCTGGCGACGCTGCTGTGGCTGCACGTGCTGTCGGCGAAGAATATCCAGATTTCGTGGGGATACTACTTCCGCGTGGGTATTCTGCTGACGCTGCCGATCCTCTTCGTCACCCTGTGTGCGCTCGCCGTTCGCCTGAGCTGAAAAGGAGTCACCATGGACGTCACGATTTTCCATAACCCTGCATGCGGCACCTCGCGCAACACGCTCGGCCTGATCCGCAATGCGGGGATCGAACCGACCGTGATCGAGTACCTGAACAATCCGCCTGATCGTGTGACCTTGGCCGACCTGATCCAGCGCGCCGGGGTGACGGTGCGGGGCGCAGTTCGCGAGAAGGGTACGCCCTTCCTCGAGCTCGGCCTGGACAATCCGGCCATGACGGACGAGCAGCTGCTCGATGCGATGCTCGCCCATCCGATCCTGATCAATCGCCCGTTCGTCGTTACGCCGCTCGGCGTGCGGCTGTGCCGGCCGTCGGAAGCCGTGCTCGACATTTTTCCTGCCCAGCAGCAGGGCGCATTCACGAAAGAAGACGGCGAGCCAGTTGTGAACGCCGAAGGAAAGCGAATCAAATGAACAAGATCCCGAATCTCCCCAACATCAAGCCGGAGTTGCTGGACCAGCCGACGCTGGAGAAGCTCGCGCAGGTCGGCGACATGAGCCATCCGCCGCGCATTCTCATGCTGTATGGCTCCTTGCGCGAGCGCTCGTTCAGCCGCTTCCTCACCTACGAGGCCGCCCGGATCCTGGAACACTTCGGCGCCGAGGTGAAGATTTTCGATCCGATGGAACTGCCGATGGTGGGAAGCGTGCCTGAGACACATCCGAAGGTGGTCGAGCTGCGCGAGTTGTGCATGTGGTCGGAAGGCCAGCTGTGGTGCAGCCCCGAACGTCACGGTGCGATTACGGCCGTGATGAAAAACCAGATCGACTGGATTCCGCTGGAAATGGGGGCGGTACGCCCCAGCCAGGGACGTACCCTGGCGGTGATGCAGGTGTGCGGCGGGTCGCAGTCGTTCAATGTCGTGAATACCCTGCGCCTGCTGGGACGCTGGATGCGCATGTTCACGATCCCGAACCAGTCTTCGGTGCCGATGGCGTACAAGGAGTTCGACGACGAAGGACGCATGCGCCCATCGGCTTATTACGACCGCATCGTCGATGTGATGGAAGAGCTATTCAAGATCACGCTGTTGATGCGTGGCCGGACCGATTACCTGACCGACCGGTACAGCGAGCGAAACGAGCATGCGCAAAAGGCAATCGACCAGCAGATCAACAGACTTTGACCGGAGGATGGATGTCCGCCGCGCTGCATGCGGACATTCCGATCTGCTCGCAGGTACCATGTTCCTCGCACCGCGAGCTGTGTTTGCACAGCCCTGCGGTGATCACTTCGCTTTCTTGGAAGACCAGTGCACGTGAACGATGGACCAGGAATCGCCTTTTTTTTCAAGGACTGCCGTGCCGGTTCCAAAAACGTGCACCGGTTTTCCCCGAGACGTACCCGTGGTTTCGGATTCTTCCCACACGACAGCGGTATTCCCATCGATGCGCTCGGTCTGCTTCAGCACTTTCCGGGTCGAGTTCTTGGCAAATTCCATGTCGCCGCCTAGATGATGGCTGGCGTATTCATCTCGGGATCGCTCGACGTAGCCTGATTCGTAGATCGCAATCTCCGGGGAAAGCAGGCTGAGCGCCTTCGCCTTGTCGCCGCTGGTGAGGGCTTCATGGAAGGATGCGAGCGTCTCTTTCGGTGACGCCGCCTGGCTTGCCGAAGAAACCGCAATGAGGAGGGCGCTCAGGACGAGAGCCGGAATGGTTTTGCTTTTCATTATTATCCCTTGGACGAAGAAGTGCTCACGACGCCGTTGGCGGTGAGGTGGAACTCAGGACGGCAGCTGCGATGAGCACGGCCACCAGGATGACAGCTTCGAGCTGAAGGATCAGGGCGAACTTCCCATTGGCCCCGCCTTCCGGCTTCGGTTTGCGCAGTTGTGCCAGCAGCTTCGGCATCACGACGAACCGGTTCAGGCCACCCAGCGCGGCTGCGCACAGCACCAGTCCGACCTTGATGAGCAGGGTCGTTCCGTATGGATTGCCGAGGACGTTCTCGAAGCTTCCCAGCCCGCGCCAGGCGCTCAGGACACCCGTGATGAAGATGCCGACCAGGGCGACAGTGGCCGATGTCGACAGCGATGTGATGAAGCGGGCGCATTCGCCCCGGTTCTTCGACTCCCATTCAGGCGGGGAGCGCAGCGTGACCAGGCCGGCGACGATGACTTCGCCTACCCAAAGGCTGACTAGGACAAGATGGACCCAGTCGACCAGCACAGACCAGGTGAAATCACCTGCGGCGCCGGCGTGGCTCACCATACTGCGGGCATATAGCAGTACGCCGAGCGCCGCTGCACGGATGAGCGGCGCTGCAGCACTCGGCCGGACACCATTGCGTGTGCGAAGGGTGAAGGAGACGACCAGCAGCGCTGCTGCGCCGATCATCCAGGCGAGGCCGTAATGAGTGGCGGTGATAACGGACCGCACTGCAGGGAAGGCCTCGCTTACCGGTACCTCCGCCATCGATGCCGCTTCGAGCCACAGCACTGCGACATACGCCATCGCTGCCGCCGCGACGGCGAAGACCAAGACCTTGCGCAAGCGCGGGACCAGGCCGATTCCCCATGCCGACCGTGCGCTGCGCAGCCAGACATGGGCTGCGCTGGCGCCGACAAGGATGGCCAGCGACAGGTTCAGGACGACCGTGACGAAGCGTTGAGCCAGTGTGAGGTCGGACTCCATGTCACTTTACCCGAAAGTCGAACTGGCCTTTGACCTTGTGGCCGTCCCGGGTGACGGTGGACCATTGGACACGCCAGGCCCCGGAATGCAGGGTCGGAACCGTCGCCACCAACACCTTGGGATTGGCATCGTCCAGGGCGGTCTTGCTTGGCTCGACGACGGCACCTTTCTCGTCGATCAGTTTGACCTTGCTGAACGGCAGCTCAAGCTGCTCGCTGAACTGGAGGCGAACCTGCGAAGGCGCCGGACTCACAACTGCATTGGCCAGTGGCGCAGAAGACTCGAGTTTGGCGTGAGCGGATGCCGCGGAAGTGGCCACCAGTCCGAGAACTGCTACTGCCGCTGCAAAGAAGGATTTGGTTTTCATGCTATCTCCTGGAAGGCTCGAAAAACGCGATCAGGCGTATCGAGCCCTGGTTCGCGGATGCTGCTTACTTGGCAGCCTGGAGCTGGACGATCGTGACTGCACCGTTGACGCGGTCGGCTGCGAACTTGACCTTGTCGCCCGCCTTCACCTGGTCAAGCATGGCCGGATCCTTGACGCGGAACACCATCGTCATGGCGGACATGTTCAGGTTCTTCAGTTCGCCATGGCGCAGCGTGATCTTGCCTGCCTCCTTGTCGATCTTCTTGACTTCGCCTTCGGTGAGTTCGGCCGTCGCCGGTGCCGCATGGCCAGCATGTGCGTCATGAGCGCCATGGCCGCTGTGGGCGCCGTTCTGGGCGGCGGCAACGGAAGCTGCGGCGGCCAGGGTGATAGCAAGAGTCAGTTTCGAAAATGCGTTCATGTTCATTCCTTTCGTTGGTGAAGAAATAGCGTTCAGTTGTAGTGCTTGAATACTTTGGTGCTGCCGTTGACCTGTACCAGCAGGACGTCGAACGGATCCTTGCGCGGGCCTTCCATGCCCGGTGAGCCGAGCGGCATCGCCGGAACGGCCAGTCCTTTCGCTTTGGGCTTCTCGGCAAGCAGGCGCTTGATGTCGCTCGCCGGAATGTGGCCCTCGATGGCGTAGCCGCCCACCATTC
This sequence comes from Massilia agri, assembly GCF_024753255.1. Taxonomy (GTDB): domain Bacteria; phylum Pseudomonadota; class Gammaproteobacteria; order Burkholderiales; family Burkholderiaceae_D; genus Telluria; species Telluria agri. The sequence goes on along the minus strand of NZ_JANUHA010000021.1, from coordinate 16,272 downwards.
CGGTATGGCAGGAGCCGAGTTCGTTCGGGATTCCACCGCGTTCGCGGTAGTCCGAAGGGTTGTCGACGTTGACCACCCTGGTCTTGAAGCCATTCGATTTCAGGTGCTCCACCCAGGCGGTGCAGCACCCGCACGAGGCGCTCTTGAAGACGTCGATGACCGGTGCGGCCGCCATTGCGAGCACCGGAGCGCACAAGGCGGCGGCGAGTGCTGTTTTGCTTGCTAGTCGTCGGATCATGAGTTCGTCCTTTCCCGTTACGATTAGTGATGGCCCTTGTGGCCCGTCGGCTTGCGCACGGTGACTTCCACATCGGGTGTCTTCTTCGCAGCCGGCATCGCCTGACCGCCGGCGCTCTGGCTGCGCACTGCTGCCGGGGCCTCGCCCTTCCATTCGTAGGCAACGGTGCCGGCCGGATGCTTGTACCAGCCCGGATCCTTGTAGTCGCCCGGCTTCTGGTCCTTGCGTACCTTCAGCACGGTGAACATGCCGCCCATCTCGACGCCGCCGAAAGGGCCCTGGCCGGTCATCATCGGCAGGGTATTTTCCGGGAGCGGCATCTCCATGTCGCCCATCGAGCCGCCTTTCTCGCCCATGACCATGTAATCGGGCACGAGCTTCGTGATCTTCTCGGCGACCCCACGGTGGTCGACGCCGATCAGGGTCGGGACGTCGTGGCCCATCGCATTCATGGTGTGGTGCGACTTGTGGCAGTGGAAGGCCCAGTCGCCAGGCTCGTCCGCGATGAACTCGATGGCGCGCATCTGGCCCACGGCGACGTCGGTGGTGACTTCTGGCCAACGCGACTCCGGCCGGGTCCAGCCGCCGTCGGTGCCGGTCACCTCGAATTCGTGCCCGTGCAGGTGGATCGGGTGGTTCGTCATCGTCAGGTTGCCGGCGCGGATGCGCACACGGTCGCCCTGGCGTACGTTCATCGTGTCGATGCCCGGGAAGGCGCGGCTGTTGAAGGTCCAGATGTTAAAGTCGAGCATCTCGTTGACGCGCGGCGTGTAGCTGCCCGGCTCGATGTCGTAGGCGTTCAGCAGGAACACGAAATCGCGGTCGACCTTGTGATGGGCCGGGTTCTTCGGGTGGGTGACCCAGAAGCCCATCATGCCCATCGCCATCTGCACCATCTCGTCGGCATGCGGGTGGTACATGAAGGTACCCGGGCGGCGAGCGACGAACTCGTAGACGAAGGTCTTACCCGGCTGGATGCCCGGCTGGTTCAGACCCGTGACGCCGTCCATGCCGTTCGGCAGGCGCTGGCCGTGCCAATGGATGCTGGTGTGCTCCGGCAGTTTGTTGGTGACGAAGATGCGCACCCGGTCGCCTTCCACCACCTCGATGGTCGGCCCCGGGCTCTGGCCGTTGTAGCCCCACAGGTTCGCCTTCATGCCAGGCGCGATCTCGCGCACCACCGGTTCGGCGATCAGGTGGAACTCCTTGACGCCGTTGTTCATGCGCCAGGGCAGCGACCAGCCGTTCAGGGTGACGACCGGATTGTACGGCCGGCCGTTCGGCGGCGGTGGCGGCGGCTGGGTGGCCGCGCTGGTCATGATCGGGGCTTCGGGGAGGGTGGCCGCGCCGGCGCGGCTCACCAGTCCGGCGCCGACCAGGGCGGCTGCGCCAGTGAAGAAATCTCGACGAGAACTCATTGCTGATTCATTCCTTGTTTAGTGTTCCGCCGCACCTTCGGCGGGCGCGGCGGTTGAAGCCATGGAGATCGACGAACCGCCGCTGCCGCTGATGGCGGCCTGCAGATCCGTTTCGGCGATCCAGAATTCGCGCTGCGCGTCGATGGCCGCATTCACGCCCGCGATCTGTGCGCGTGCGTCGGCCAGCAATTCGAACACGCTCATGAGCATGCCGTTGTAGCGAAGCAGGCTCTCTTCGGAGATTTTCTTCCGCAGTGGTACCAGCTCGTCCCGATGCTGCCTGGCGACGTCGTAGGTGGTCCGGTAGGCGGAGTACGCTTCGCGGACCTGCGAGCGGGCATTGATGGCGGTGTCGGCCGTGCGGTGCACCGATTGCATGTAGAGCGCCTCGGCCTTCGCCACACGTGCGCCTCCCCAGTCGAAGATCGGCAGGGCGAGTTCGATCTCGTATCCGTTTTCCCGGGGTGCGCCGGACTTGCTCGAGTTGACGTATCCCGCGTCGAGGACGTTGATGACGCCGGTTGCCTTCGTCAGGCCCAATGCGCGCGCAGTCGACTCGGTGCCGAGCTTTGCCAGGCGCACATCGAGGCGCTGCTGCATCGCGAGCGACTCGATATTGCCTGCCTCTCGCGGAACCGCCGGCAGCTCGGGCAGCTTGTCCGGAAGCTGGAATGCCGTGTTTTCTCCCCACACACCCATCAGCCGGGCAAGCTGCTCGCGCGCGGCCGTCGCACTGTGTCGTGCACGTGCCAGCTGGGTCGAGGCTTCGCTCGAGAATGCCTGTTCGCGCGCCTGGTCGAGGGCGCTCAGGTTCCCGACCTTTGCCATGCGCTGCGCCAGTTCGGCACTCGCGCCGGCCGCTTCACGCACTTGCGCCGCATAGTGCGCCGACTGCACTGCCGCGACGGCATTGAAGTAGGCCTTGCGCGTGTCTGCCGCGAGCCGGACCGCTTCGGTTGCCGCGACCAGCTTGGCACTCTCGAAGCGGCGCGACTCGATATCGCGACGGATCGGGATGGTCACGAGTCCGACGAGATCGAACATGACGCTGCGTTCGATCTCCGTCTCGCCGCCACCGGACATGCGGCTGAAGCTGAAGCCAGGGTTGGCCATGCGGCCCGCTTGCACCAGGTCGGCCTCGGCGACACCCAGTTCGGCGAGCGAGGCCCGCAGGCCGCGGTTGTTGAGCAGGGCGATGCGGACGGCGCTGTCGGCGGAAAGCGGCTGTTTCAGCAGCTGGTTCAGTTCGTCCTGGATGGCCGCGCCATCGGCATTTGTCTTGGGCAGGCGGACGTCCTGGCCGGTGCGTTCAGCGGTCAAGGATGAGACTGCGTCCAGGCCGCCGTCCTTGGAAATCGTGGCGCAACCGCTCAACGCGACGAGCATGGCGCCTGCCGCGACGGCGCGCAGTGTGGGAATAGAAAGCTTTGTTGTCATTATGTGTTCGGCTTAATGGTGTTTGCTGTGGTCGACAGGCACAGGATTGGCCGGTTTTCCAGGCGCCACGGGCGTTGTCGGAGCCGGCGCTGCACCATGACCGTTGTGGTTCTGCTCACTGGCAGGCGCACCATGTCCGGCGTGGCCCGGCACGCCGGCGACCGCATCGTTTGCGGCACGCCAGGATTTGTCAGGCGTCGTCTGGGCGTCTTGCGGACCCGGCGAAGGTCTGGCGATGACCGATTCGTATACGGTCGGCGGCACGGCCACAGTGGGGTCGGCAGGGTCTGCCGACGGACGGGATTGCTGGGCCTGCGCGTAGATCGGCAGGGCCAGCAGGGCGCCGACAACGGCGGCCAAAAGCTTGGAGGTCATGGTCAATCCTCGAAATCGGTGACAGGGCGTGCACAGGCACGCGCGAGTGCTCAAGAGCGATGACGACAGCGCTGGAGGACAGCGGGTCAGCTCTTCCTACGATTAAGCGGATTGGTGCCGGGGAGGGCGCTGGGGGCCGTCCTGGATGAAGCCTACGGCGAAGGCCGCAGGCGCGACGATAACGTCATTGGAGCCATCGAAAGCCGGGACCGCGAGATGGGTGGAGGGTGGCGCAACGGCGCCCAGGCAGAACGCGGAACAGGCGCTGCAGGTGGAGTGTGGCTTTTTTCCGGCCTTGGAGTCTGCCGAATCGGCATCGGCCAAGGTGTCATCCGGCTGGCTTGCATGCTCGCCGCCGTGATGGGCGTGCGCATCGGCCATGTGCTCGTGGGATTGTGAGCCAACATCGATCAGGTTCTGGCTGGACTGCGGGTGAACCGGTCCGCACGACATACGGCTAGCCGCAACCGCGTGCAGCGGAAGCACGGCCAACAGTAGCCAAACCAGAAATGTCTTGATCGAGCGGTTCATAGATGCCGTGAGTATAGCACGACAATTTTGGCCGGGCGCAGGCTTAAGGCTGACTAAACACAGGCGTGGAATAGCGGCGAAATGACGTGTCGAGGGGGCCGGGCATGGCCAACTTGCAGAGATGTACAGACAGGGTGCGTTAGCGCACAGCATGTGTCATCGGACTCCTTCCAGAATCCCACTGGACGTGCCGCGTTCGTTTGCCGGCGCCGCACACTGATCAATTAGTTCAAGGAGACGAGCATGAAGACAGTACAAACCCGTATCGCTCTCATGGCCGGTGCATGTGCACTTGTCTTTGGTGTGTCCGCAAATTCCTTTGCGCAGTCAGGGCAACATGCGCAACACGGCGCCGCGTCGGGCCAGGCGGGGCAGCACCATGACATGGCTGGTCACGAAATGATGCAGTCGATGGAGGCCATGCACCAGAAAATGTCGAGCATGCAGATGACCGGCGATCACGATCATGACTTCGCAATGATGATGCGTTCGCACCACCAGGCCGGCATCGACATGGCAAAGGCTCAGCTCAAGAATGGCAAGGATCCGCAGATGCAGGCAATGGCCAAGAAGGTCATTTCGGATCAGACCAAGGAAATCAAGAAGCTCGACCAGTGGCTGGCGAAGCACAAGGCGTCAAGCAAGTAAGCTGCTGCAGGCATGGCGCCGCGAGCATGCGCAGCGGCGCCGCAATGCTCGCTTCCTCACGCATTTCCATAGAAATGGTTTGCCGATCTGTATCGTACAACGGTACATCGAGGCTGATGCTACAGTTTTTGCATGACTGCCATCTTCCGCAAAATCGCCTGGTGTTTGCTGTGTCTGATGGTCGGGTACCATGGGTATGCGACCGCGGCTGTCACATGCCACAACTTGAAGGCGGAATTGCAGGTAGTGCAGTTCGATTCCCAGGCTGAGAAAGATGATTGCCCGGACATGCGCTCCGGCACGGCAGAAAGTAGCGACGGAAGCTGTTGCAAATCGAAGTCGCTCTGCTATTCGAACTTCGTCGTCCCCTACGCCCCGATTCCATCATTCGCGCCGCTGAGCGCACCTTCTAGTTCTCCCGAACGGTCGCATTCCTTGCCGACTGACTTTTCCAGTTTCATTCCTCCCGTCGTCGATCCGCCTCCGCGTTTTTAGCTCAGCAGGCCGTTCCATCCTTGTGTCTCGCCCTCGCGTCGCAGTTATCCAAGCGGTGCAGGGCCGCAAGGTGTTTCAGCTTAATTACGAAGCTGCAGGTCCGCGCGTATCCGCGCGGGCACGGTGGCGTTCGCATCAACAACTGAGCAATGAGGTAGAACATGAAAAGCAATAACGCATTGCCTAAGCCGGCTCTGCTGGCAGCGCTTCTATTGTCAGTCGTGATGCCAGCACGTGCTGACATCACTATCTTCACCAGCGAGGCGTCGTTCCTTTCGGCAGTGTCGGCGACCGGGACCGATCGCTTTGACGACCTTCCAGCCTCCGCACTGGAAGCCCAGCTCTCGCGTACCGCAGGTGCACACGGGTATCGGATCAATGCGGGGCCAGCAGGCGGCGGCTTTTTCCCAGTGATGAATGAAGGCGACGTCTATCTGGCGCCGACGCTTGCCGCGGATGTCGTGCGCTTCAACGCGTTTTCACCTGGGGTGTTCGGCTTTGGCGGCAGCTTCTTTGCGACCGATGCCTATGGCAGCTATGTACCCGGGCGCACGATCGAGCTCACGGCAATGGATGGATCAAGTATCGCGAGCTATACGCTCGATGGATCGTCGCCAACCTCGTTCCTCGGATTCCTGTCGACCGCGCCTTTGACCGAGGTCTCGCTGAGCACGATTGGCGAACAAGGAAATGTCTACTGGGCGACTTCGAACAATGTTGTCCTTGCAGTGCCGGAACCATCGTCATACGCGATGTTCCTAGTGGGGGCAGGAGTCGCAGCCTGCTCTTTACGGCGCCGGCGATGCGCTGCCTTCACGTCGTCCAAATGAGTTGTTCTCAATCATTCAAAGGAGCAAACATGGAAACCGCAACCAAGCAGATTACTAGTTCTTCCGGTGTCGGCAACATTCGTGTGCTCGGCCGTAGTCTCGCACTGGGCTTGAGCCTGCTCGTGCCCGGCATGGGCGTGGCGCATGCCGAGGGGCCAGGCAGGGGAGCGACCGCTCAGTTCGAAAAGAACTACCTCGTCTTTATTATTAATCACCATTACTCCGCCCTGCGGATGACGGAGCTGGCGGCCGGCACGGACCTGACCCGGGACGCGCAGGTCGTCGCTCCCCAGGAAGGGACATCGCCGACCCCTGGCTTCAATGCGACACCGCCCAAGGCGAGCGATGACGAGATCAAGTCGATGGCGCGCATGGGCAACCGGGAGCAGCGCGAAGAGATTGGCCGTGCCCAGCGCTTCCTGAGGGAGTGGTACGGCATCCAATATCAGCCGCAGCTCACGGCCGATGGAAGACGAATGATCGCCATGCTCGAGGCGACGCCGGCTGGGGCACAGTTCAACCAGGTCTTCCTGAGATCGTTCAGTAACCACCACCTGGGTGCGCTTGCACCGAGCCTGCACTGTACAGTGAAGAGCGACCTGAACCATGACGGTTTACGGCGTTACTGCGAAAACATCGTGGTCGTTCAGAAGAACGGAATCAACGATATGCGCGAGATGCTGTGCAAGCGCTACTCAGACTGTGGTTTTGTGCCGATGACAGGCGACAAACGGAAGGACAATGAGTTCTGACCGAGGAAAGGGTTGAAGCGGCTGCAAAGCCGTTTCAACCTGGATGGTGTGCACCCCAACCTGCGCTTCGTTCAGCGGAAAATTCGCTTGACCTTTCCATCATTGGAAGGTTTACAGTGGAATGGTCCACTTTCCGGAGGCGTCTTATGTATGAGTCCATTGGCCGCGAGGCCCACCGTTCCGCCGATCGCGTAACAGCAATGTCCAGCACAGGCCTGCACGATCCGGTGGAGTCGAAACAGGTAACGAGCGCGGTGTCCGGTTCGGAGACGGCGACAGCGACCTCGCGCTGTCTCTTCTGCCGATACCGAAGCCCAAGTGCCGGGAAGGAGTTGGCACATGCCTAGAATTACCGTACTGCCGCATCCGGATTGCGTACCATCCGGGGCGTCGATCGAAGCCACTCCCGGCACCAGCATTTGCGATGCGCTGCTCGAAAACGACATCGACATCGAGCATGCCTGCGGCAAGGTTGGTGCCTGCACGACATGTCACGTCATCGTACGGGAGGGTTTCCCATCTCTCGCGCAAGCCAGCGACAATGAGGAAGACATGCTTGACCGGGCTTGGGGCGTGGAGCACTTGTCCCGTCTGTCGTGCCAGGCGATTGTCGCGGAGGCGGATCTTACGGTCGAGATTCCACGGTATTCGCTGAATCACGCCAAGGAAAACGGATAGGCATAACAGGCCGCGCACCGCTTGCGACAAGTGGGCCGCGCGAGAACCTCAGTCGCTTTTTACTGGAGCTGCCATGAAAAATGAAATGCATGATCACGCCGGTCACCAGCATAAGAATCAGGAATGTCACCACTCGCATGAGCATCATGCCGGCAACGCCAACTCTGGCGAAGGTATGCCCGGTGGATCCCAGCATTATCCGTCCACTTCGTCGGATAAGCCCTATACCGATCCGGTATGCGGGATGAGCGTTGCAGACCGGCCGGATCGACGCATCGAGCACGAAGGAACTCCCTATCACTTCTGCAGCGTGAAATGCATGGACAAGTTTCGCGCCAACCCCACCAGCTATACAGAGAAAGCTGCCTCTGCCGCCATGCCGGAGGCGCCGCCGGGGACGATTTACACCTGCCCGATGCATCCGGAAATCCAGCAATCCACGCCAGGCAACTGCCCGATTTGCGGAATGTCGCTGGAGCCGATGCTGCCATCGCTGGAGGAGGAAGAGAATCCGGAGTTGGTGGACTTCCGCCGTCGCTTCCGGTGGACGCTGCCGCTGACCATCGTTGTCACCGTCCTGGCGATGGCAGGGCACCGGATCTTCAGCGGAGGGCTTGCATACCAGAGCTGGATTGAGCTCGCTCTCAGCACGCCTGTCGTCCTGTGGGCCGGCTGGCCCTTCTTCGTCCGTGGGGCGCAGTCGCTCAAGAATCGCAGTCCCAACATGTGGACCCTGATCAGTATCGGGGTCGCCGCAGCGTACGGCTACAGCGTGGTCGCGACTCTGTTTCCAGGCCTGTTTCCGCCGAGCTTTGCGATGCATGGCCGCATTGGCGTGTACTACGAGGCCGCCGCCGTCATCATTTCGCTGACCCTGCTCGGCCAGATCCTTGAGTTGCGCGCACGTTCGCAAACTTCGGCGGCGATCAAATCCTTGCTCGGCCTGACGCCGAAAACGGCCAGGCGGATTCGTGCGGACGGAACCGAAGAAGACGTCGAACTTTCGCACGTCCACATCGGCGACTCGCTGCGGGTCAGGCCTGGCGAGAAGGTACCGGTTGATGGGGTGGTCCTGGAGGGCGAAAGCGCAGTGGACGAAGCCATGCTCACCGGCGAACCGCTGCCGGTGACAAAGCGGCCGGGCGACAAGGTGATCGGCGCGACCATCAATACGAGCGGCAGTCTCGTCATCCGTTCCGAGCGCGTGGGGTCGCAGACCATGTTGTCGCAGATCGTGCAGATGGTCGCGCAGGCGCAGCGTTCGCGGGCGCCCATGCAGCGCCTGGCTGACGTGGTCGCCGGCTATTTTGTCACGGTCGTCGTCGTCGTCGCGCTCCTCACCCTGCTGGGGTGGGGCCTGTTCGGGCCGGAACCCAGCTGGGTCTATGGGTTCGTGAATGCCGTCGCGGTCCTGATCATCGCCTGTCCCTGTGCATTGGGACTGGCGACGCCGATGTCGATCATGGCCGCGACAGGCCGCGCGGCCACCCAGGGCGTGCTGTTCCGCGACGCTGCGGCAATCGAAGCAATGCGAAAGGTCGACACGATCATTGTCGACAAGACCGGTACGCTCACAGAAGGAAAGCCTGCGTTCGACCGCGCGATCGCCGCATCCGGATTCCAGGAAGAGGATGTGCTTCGGATCGCCGCCAGCATCGACCAGGGTAGCGAGCATCCGCTGGCACATGCCATCGTCGCTGAGGCACGCAGGCGGAATCTGCCGCTGCACAAGCCTGAGAACTTCGAATCGTCCAGCGGGATCGGTGTCCGCGGGACCGTGCAGGGTGAGTGGGTTGCATTGGGCAACACCGCGCTCATGGACATTGAGAAGGTTGACTGGACGCCGCTACAAAAGGCCGCGGAAGAGCTTCGACATGTCGGTGCAAGCGTGATGTACCTGGCACTACAAGGAAAGCTCGTGGGCCTGATCGCAGTGTCGGACCCCGTCAAGGAGACGACGCCGGAAGCCCTGGCAACCCTGCGCGACGCTGGCATGACCGTGGTGATGGCGACCGGCGATGGCGTCACCACGGCAAAGGCGGTCGCTGCAAAGCTCGGCATTTCGGACGTCTACGGCGAGGTCAAACCGCAGGACAAGCTGGCCCTGGTCGAACGGCTGCAGCAACAGGGCAAGATTGTCGCGATGGCCGGCGATGGCATCAACGATGCGCCGGCGCTGGCGAAGGCGGACGTCGGGATTGCGATGGGTACTGGTACCGACGTCGCGATCAACTCCGCTCACGTTACCCTCATCAAAGGCGACTTGCGTGCGATTGCGCGATCGCGACTCCTTTCGCTGGAGACTGTACGCAACATGAGGCAGAATCTCGGCTTTGCCTTTATTTACAACGCCATGGGAATTCCGCTAGCTGCAGGCCTTCTTTATCCCTTTACCGGGCAACTCCTTTCGCCGATGATCGCGGCGCTGGCCATGAGCTTAAGCTCGGTGTCGGTGATCGGCAATGCACTACGCTTGAGGGGAAGCACCGCATGAACTTCGTTGTTACCGACGAGATGGTCGGCCTGACGGTACTGGTCGGGGTCATCTTCGGCATCATCGCCGCCGGGTTCATTGCTTACGGCGAGATCCAGCGACGTCGTGGTCGCAAAGGCCGGGCGAAAGAAGCCAATACGCGCGGCAGAAGAAAGCCTGGCAGGGCTGGCAAGAGCAGGTAGGGCGCAATTTCGCACATTGGCCGGCTGCGGGCGGGCTCACAACGTGCTCTGGCGCATGAGGAGTATTCGCCCGGTCGCAAGGTCGCTGGAAGCTAGGCGCTAGCGCACAGTCAGGATCGACTTCCGGATACTTTCAGCACTAGACGGCATTGCGCCGCACTCAAGCGCTAACTTGTGGAACTCTTCCGCCGCCTCATGAGGAATAAGCCGAGCTGATCGCACAGCAGCACGTGCCGCTGGAGCCAGGTCATTGATGTCCCCAGCGGTCAAATATCCGGAGAACGACATGGTCTCCCTGAATTTCGCAACGATACTCGGGGGAAGGGCAGGACCATAAATGAAGTATTCGAGAAACTTCAGGAAATTCCCATGAGCATAGATTTCAGTGCCTGAGGTGCCGTTATTCTCGAAAACCTGCTGACGGGATTTCCCGCGCCCTCCTGGATTTCGCTCGGGATCGGTGAAGTATAAAAGCCGCACCTCGGGAATCGCTCCGCGTTCCAATAAAGACTCGGTCAGGCCAGCCATTGGCATAAGGGACGCGCGAAGCTCATCATGCGATGAATAGCGGAACCTGATTTGGTCCAAGAGCGCGGTCTCTCGCTCGGTCAGTTCGACGTCGGGTACTCGCAAATCAGAACCTCCTTACCAAGGTTAAAAAGCGACCAGCTCGACCGGCAGCGCATTATTGCTGACTACTAGTGTAGCAAAGACCAATTTGTATCGGTAGCTGAGCAAAGGGCCGCTGCTCCGGCAAGTTTGGTGCGCACTTTTTGAAAGCGGTGAGTATTGGTTAGTTTCTAGCGGGGAGTTCTTAGCTGAAAACCTCATATCGATCGCTCTGGCGAATGATTCGGCACCCCGCTGCTATCTAGTGTTGTCCGTAGGTAGCACTATCTGTCCTGGCTCCTGTCCCTAACTGCGGCTGAGCAATGTGCGTAAGGTTGCTTGGTGGATACTACTACCAGATAAGTCAGTTCAGCATGTCTTCCGGTTCGACTTCGGATGGCTCGACGGTACTAACTGTCGCCACCGTCTGGCCTGAGACTCGATACCTTGAAGTGCCCGAGACCCCGTGTCTCATGCAACTTGCGGCGCCACAGCATACAGGGGCATTGCCACACTAATAATCCTGCTTTCGTGCTTACGAACCGTAGAGCGAAGTTGGCAGTATTTCCTTAGTAGAAAAATAAACATAATCCCTTTCCCGTCAGTAAATGGACGGGAACCCCGTCAAGGGAAACAACATATGGCAGAGTTTGACACCGCGCGAATTGCCGACGTGGCCCAGTACCTCCTTTCGACGCAGAACAGGCCAATCCGGCTCATGCTGGATCATGCTGGGGACAAGCCGGATGGACAGCTGCTAGCCCAGAAAATCACCGGTCACGAAGCAATATGTGGCGGCTTCGAGTTTCGGATCCTGTGCCTCGCCGAGAGTGCATCCCTCGCTCTCAAGAACTTCATCGGGATGCCTGCGGAGCTGCAAATCGTCACAGACAGAGGGCAGTTGCGCCGCCTGTGCGGCATCGTTACCGGCGCCTTGTCAGGCCAGAGCGACGGTGGACTGGCAACCTATCAGCTGGTCATGCGCGACGCGCTGTCAGTGATGGAAAACCGCGTGAATACGCGAATATTCCGAAACATGAGCGAGCTGGACATCGTCGAGACCCTCATCGCGGAGTGGCGTTCCAACAATCCGCTTCTTGCGGCCACGTTCGACCTCGACATCCATGCGAGCCTATTGAACGGAAGGCTGCCGCAGCGCGAATTCACCATGCAGCACAACGAATCGGATGCAGTGTTCCTTCGGCGCCTGATGCAGCGCGCGGAATCGCCTGGTTCTTTCGCCCCGGGCTTCCCGAACGGGAGGTCGCCGCCGGCAGTCAACCAAAGAGTGCGATCGGACACACTCTTGTGCTCTTCGACGACCCAGCTTGCCTTCGCCAGAACGAAGCGGGGAGCGTGCGCTTCCACCGGGATGCCGCGACCGAAGAGCGTGACGCCATCACAGACTGGAGTGCCGAGCGCAATCTGCAGCCCGGCAGATTCTCTGTGTACAGCCCCGATTACAGGAGTCCCGCCGCGACGCCAATCACAACGGCGCAATCCCAGTCCCGGGCGGATCAGGGCGAGCTTGGCAACCGATTGGCGGCAGGCATCGAAGAGTACTATGTCGCGGCGCCACACCTGGGCGACACGGCGCTGGATTTGACCGCGCCAGGCGACGTCCAGATGGCGCGCTTCGAGTACGTCTCGAAGTCCTTTCACGGCGAAGGAGGTGTGCGTGATCTGGCTGTCGGTGAGTGGTTCTGTCTCGCGGGGCATCCGGAGATCGACATGCATCCGCAGAAAGAACGGGAATTTGTCATCACTGAGCAGCGAATAGTGGCTCACAACAACCTGCCGGTCGACATTAGCGCCCGAGTCGAGCGCCTGTTCAACCGGAATGGCTGGAAGCAGGCCGACGACGGCACTCCGGCAGCAGGCAGCGGGGAGCGATCCGGCTACAAGACGCGCTTTTCCTGCGTCCGGCGGGGAGTGCGCATCGTTCCGCCGCGTCGCGTCCTGAGGCGTCCTCAAATTCAAACCGCCATCGTGGTTGGCCCGCCCGGCGAGGACGTATGGTGCGACGACATGGGTCGGGTGAAGGTGCGCTTTCCAGCCGCAAGGCCGCAGGACCATACCCATGCAGGTGGCGCCGGCGCTTCCGGTTCCGACCGTGACTCGGCGTGGGTCCGCGTGGCCTCGAATTGGGCCGGCAACGGTCCCGGTAGCGGCACGCAATGCGGGGCCAGATTGTTGCCGCCGGTCGGCACCGAGGTACTGGTCGACTGGGCGGGGGGCGACCCGGACAAACCCATCATCGTTGGCCAGCTTTACAACGCCGTTGCGCCTCCCCCGGCGTTTCGGCACGAAGCTGCACTGCCCGCCACACGGTATCAATCGGGCCTGCGCAGCCGTGAAGTGCACGGCCACCGCGGAAACCAGTTACGGTTCGACGACACGCCACGAGAAATCAGCGCCCAGCTCGCGAGCGACCACGCGACGACTGAGCTGAATCTCGGTTTCCTCACCGAGTTGCGGCAGGACGGCCAGGCCGCACCGAGGGGCGAGGGGGCCGAGCTGCGCACCAGTGAAGCGATCGCCTTGCACGCTGCGCGTGGGATCTTCCTGAGCGCCTGGAAGCTGTTGGGCGCCGCAACTTCCAAGGGCGGCCAATTGGAACGGGGCGAGTTCCTCGGCATGATGCGCGAGTGCGGCGAGCTTTTCGCGTCTCTCGGGAGCTATGCGGCCGAACACAACGGCCTGCAGGCTGACGCCAAGGAACAGGACGAACTGCTGGCACGCTTCAAGAACTGGGAAGACAGCAGCAACACCGCGCCGAACGCGCCTGCGCCGCGCGAGCCGGTGATCGGCGTGACGTCGCCGGCGGGCATCGGCTTTGCCAGCTCCAAGGCGATCGTCAGCTACTCGGCGAGGAACATCGACACGGTCGCGCAGCAGCACCTGCAGCTTGCAGCTGGCCAGCGCTTCACCGCCAATGCGGGCAAGGGCATATCGCTCTTCGCACAGCACGGCGGGCTGAACGTAGTCGCCCATAACGGCAAGCTGGTCCTCCAGAGCCAGCACGACGACACCAGTATCAACTCGGGCAAGGATATGCAGCTGACTGCCAGCGACGGCGTGGTTACTGTCTCGGCGAAGGCACTGCATCTGGTCGTGGAAGACGGCTCCTTCATCCGGATGGGCGATGGTGTGTTTGTCATCGGCAGCAAGCATCCCATCCAGTTCCATGCACCGGACTACCTCTACGATGGACCGGAAACGATGACGCCTCTGCGTCCGACCTTCAACAGCGAAGGAGCGGACCAAAAGTTCGAGCTGCGCTACCCGCCTTCAACCCGGGTGGAAAACGGCGAGCCGGTCATGGGCGGAATCGTCCGGGACGCGAGCATGGATATATCGCTGAGTGACGGGTCGAGTATGAAGGCGCGTAGCGGCGCCGATGGCAAGTCCGAACTGATTGCGCGTGAAGCGATGCACCTGGCCGACATTGGTTTGCTGCGTGGCGGCGGCGACAAGTAGCCCTCCAGGAGAAGACATGGCGGAGAAGCCCTATCCGAAGATCGAGTATGTCGTCAAACGCGAGAGCGCTGTTCTCCAGTGCAGCCGCGTCAGGGATAAAGTGATTGAAGTACCGCGTGAACTACCGGGCAACATCATCCTTGTTCATGGCGTCAATGATGTCGGCATGGGCTACAGCGCGGCGGAGGAGGGCCTCTGCGCCGGACTGCAAGACCGACTGTTCCGCTACTTCAAGCCCGCCGAATACAGGCTCCCGACCAAGACGGACAAGGAGAAACTGGAACAAGATCCCGACGACGTATTCTTCAAGCGCAAACCGACACCGGACACCGATAGCCCAGTGATCCCGTCTTACTGGGGCTACAGGGAACTTCCCCTCGAGACAAGGACTGTCCACGGCCAGAAGACTGACCGCTACGGTACCCGTCTCGACAAGGACTTGTCCAAGGGAGGCGGCCCATTCGGCAACGCGACCGCGACCTTGCCGGACATGTGGAACCGCGGCGTCTACGCAGCCGGCGACCCGGTAGGCGACGCGCTCAGGCCAATCAAGACCGGCCCAGGGCGCATGTACATGGTACTGGCCGCAATGCGCCTTGCAGCCCTGATCAGCATGATCCGAAAGTTCGAGCCGAAGGACACGGTCAGCATCGTCGCACATAGTCAAGGTTGCCTGCTGAGCCTTCTCGCGCAAGCTCTTCTGATGGAGCGAGGCGAACGTACGGCCGACACCTTGATCCTGACCCACCCGCCCTACAGTCTGGAAGAAGAAATGAGCCTCATGATGAAGGGCTTGACCTTCTTCCGTGGCGGGAAGGATGCGGCGATGACTGAAGCCGACTATGAGGTGCTCGATGGTCGCCAAAGCATGCACGCCAGGCTGCAGACGCTTGTGAACATCGTGGCCGGCGTGGCGAAGTCGAAGGCGGGCGCTCCAGCCTTTTCGAAGATCAACGAGAGTGACAACGGTGGCATGGTTGCCGGTTGCTGGCAACCTGAAGGCGACCGCGACAACCGCGGGAAGGTGTACCTCTACTTCTGCCCCGAAGACATGACAGTCGCCCTGGATAACATGCGCGGCATCGGCTGGCAGGGGGTGCCCGACTATCTCCACACGGTCTCATTGAAGCCGCAGGTTCAATCCGGCTACGCGGTGAGCAAGGCCGGCTATCAGCCCCGGCATACAATCGTGACCCGCAGGCCTATGGAGGAACTTGGGACCAGCTTCTTTCAAAGGGTGTTTACTGCGAAGCATCGGCTTGATCCACACACCGGGAAAACCGTTCCGGTACTGATAGGACAGTCACCGCACGATTTTGCGTTATGCATCAGGGACGAAGACGGCCATGCACACGTCGCAGCGAGCGCGCGTAGTTTGCGCGAAAAGCTCCCAGTGGCCACGTGGCCAATCAACCAGACAGACAAACCTGAGGCGCAGAGGTGGGGTATACGCCGGATCAACGGCGAGCCGCTGCATCCACCGTACAAGGCCGACCTGCGGGGCAACCAGATAGCACCGGACATGATTCCGGCCAGCTCGCGTCTGGCCCAGGCTCCGTTGAACAAGAGGGGGCCGAGCGAGGAAGTCGATCCGATAACCGCCGCCATCGCCGTTACCGCGACCGGCGGCATGGACACCAACCTGGAAGAGCTGTCGCCCGCCGTGGCCGCTGCATGCGTTGATACCAAGCCTGGAAGGTTATCGAAGCTGGAGTGCCAACGGATGCAAGCAGTCTACAACGAAGCGAAGCATCCAAATGACGCTAGTCCGGATAACAGCTACACCATTCTCAGTGCCAGCCGCAGGAAGGACGGTACCGTGGTGGCATATGTGATGGAAAGTCCCAACGCCGCGCGCAAGCGTTGGCAGCACGAGCTGGGCGAGAAGTCATTCCATAGCGCGATTTACGACAGCCCGGCGAACCACCGCAATGTGACCGCTTATGACGTCGCAATCGGCAGTGGCAAGGCGTCCAGTCATCCGCAGTTCCATGCCTATCTGTGCGCCGTGGCGGACTGGCGGCTGAAGAAGCCAGCAAAGACAAAATATGACAAAGGCCGCATAGGAGTCCTCACCTGGGACAAGTTCATGGCGAAATATGGCG
>NZ_JANUHA010000020.1 GCF_024753255.1 Massilia agri | reverse complement strand
TTGAGACACGAGCTCAGCAGTTCTCGACTTTACAGATGGGCTCGTGTCCGAATGTCAGACCTGACACCGAGGTTTTCGCTCGTATTTTGGCTAGCCTCCGAGCTTGCTGAGCGCGTAGGCGGCCAGGAAGCCCGTCACGACGATCAGGCCGGCGAAATCGTGGGTCTCCTCGAAGGCTTCCGGAATCATCGTATCGACCAGCATTGCCAGCACGCCGCCGGCCGCGACGGCCGTCGTGGCGGCCACGACTTCGGGCGGGAAGTGGCGGAATGCCGCGAAGCCGAGCAGGGCGGCGACGCCGGAGGCGACGACGATGCCGCCCCAGATGCCGAAGATGTAGCGCGGCGAGCGCCCGGCCTGCTTCATGCCGGCGGCGCTCGACAGGCCCTCCGGTATGTTCGATAAAAAAATCGCCGCCACCGCCACCATGCTGACGCCCTGGCCGCCGAGCATCGACAGGCCGATCACGATCGATTCGGGTATACCGTCCAGCAGGGCGCCGATGGCGATCGCGGCGCCGCTGTTGCCGTTGTCCCTGGCGCTCGGCTGGCGGCCGGAACGCTTGCGGTGCTTCGCGCCGTGGTGCGACAGCTTCCAGTTGGCCAGGGTATAGACGCTGGCGCCGCCCAGGAAACCGATTGCCGTCGAGGCGAATCCGCCGGTGTGGAAGGCGTGCTCCACCAGTTCGAAGGAGAGGGCGGAGATCAGGACGCCGCTGCCGAAGGCCATGATGGCCGCGATCAGGCGCTGCGGGACCTTCAGGCGGTAGCCGACGAAGGCGCCCAGCAGCAGGGCGCCGCCGGCGACCAGTCCCCAGAATCCCGCCTGCAGCCACAATGGCACGCCATCCATCCAGACTCCCTCCCATGGCCCATTGGCGGCATCATAGCGCGACAACAAACCTTTAATCCGGCACAATTGACGGTTTCACAAGTAACGGAGGCCAGATGCCCACCATCCGCCCATCCGGGCCAGCGGACGCCGCAGTGCTCGCGGACATCTGGCGCGCCAGCGTGCGCGCCACCCACGACTTCCTCAGCGAAGCGCATTTCACCGAAATCGAGGCGCTGGTCGCCGACCAGTACCTGCCGCAGGCGCCGCTGTGGGTCATCGAGGTCGACGGCAGCCCGGCCGGCTTCATGGGCTTGAGCGGCGCCCACGTCGATGCGCTGTTCATCGACCCGCGCCGCCGCGCCCAGGGGCTGGGCCGCAGCATGATCGCGCACGCCGCCCGGCTGGAAGGGAAGCTGACGGTCGACGTCAACGAGCAGAACCCGCAGGCAGTCGGCTTTTACGAGCGCATGGGTTTCCGCCAGACCGGCCGCAGCCCGCAGGACGACGCGGGCCGGCCCTATCCCTTGCTGCACATGCGGCAGGAATGAGCGTCCGCTCAACCGAAAATTTCCTTCAGGCATAAATACATTCGGACAAATTTTCTTGCATCCGTTACATTTATCAGTCATCATAGGCGGGTGACGCCGGTCCGCCAGGATTGTGTGTCCGATCAGCGATGAGGCGGTTCAAGCCGTTTCTTTTTGTCCCCCGCATCACGCCGGGGGATTTTTTCGGTGCCGCGGCCCTGCCTGCCGCGGATGGCGCGACCCGCGCCTGCCGGCCCACCGCACAGGCCGAGGCTGACCAACGCTTCGCCTGGGCGCCACCGGAGGACCCATGAGCGACACGCTTTCCCCCAGATTCCCAGTCAGACGATTGCCGCTTGCCGCCTTGTGCGCCGGCCTGCTGGCCAGCATCACCGCCGCACCCCACGCCGCCGCGGCGCGCAAGCCGGCCACGCCGCCGCTCGCGGACTTCGCCGAACTGAGCGGCTCCTACCCGGCCAGCTGCACCGGACCCATCGATCCCGCCCTCGGCGGCCTCGGCGAACCGACTACCCGGCGCTGCGCCTGGAGCCAGCGCGTCGAGATGCTGTACTGGGAAACCGTCCCCAACGCGGGCAATGCCTGCCTGCCGGCCCCCAGCCTGGCCTGGCACCGCCTGGGCAGCGGCATGCGCGCCCCGATCACACCCTGGAGCAGCGCATGGACCGCGCAGGGCGTGCTGTCCCAGCAGGGCGGCGTGGAGCAGGCCAGTGCGTTGTGGCGTCGCGCGGACGGCCAGTGGTCGGCCGTGCTGTGGCGTTGGCTGCCCTCCGAAAAAGCCGACACCCGCAAATGGCAGCTCGGCCACTGGAACGACGTCGTGCAGGCCGTGCGTACCGCGGCCGCCGACGCCAAGGCGCCGCCGTCTTCTGCGCTGCTGGCCGCCTGGGAAGACGCCGCGCGCGGCAAGCCGCGCCTGCGCGAGCCGGACGCCGCGCGCTGGATCTCCGACGGCGCCTGCCTGGCCCTGCAGACCGCCGGCATCGGCCAGGCTCGCCTGCACCTGCCGCATTCGCGCGACGACGTGCGCCAGGAGCAGCGCAGCGCCATGCAGGTCCAGCTCGCGCGCCGCTATCCGAACGCCGACTGGCTGCAGTCCTTCTCCCTCGTGGAACCGGCGACCCCGGGGGCGCGCAGCGGATCGAAGTTCACCGCGGTGTGGCGCGAAGGCGCCGTACTGAACGGGCAGCTGTGGATCACGCTGCCGGGCGAGGGGGGCATCGTGCGGGCGCGGATCTCCAGCCTTCTTCCGGCCGCCCGCAGCGACGAGCCGGCGAAGGAACGCGCCGCGCTCATCCAGCGCGAACTGACCGCGCTGGCCCACGCATGGGAGGTGCGCCATGAATGAAGAACTGAATACCCCGCTGTGGCTGCTCTCGCCGCTGGCGGTGCTGGGCGGCGGCCTGATGCTGGCCCTCGTGATCGGCCTGACCCTGCAGCGTTTCAAGGTGCCCAAGCTCTACGGCGCCGTGTTGGCCGGCCTGCTGCTCGGCTCCACCGGCGGCGGCCTGATCGACCGCGCCCTGCTGACGCAGTTCCAGGAACTGCTCAACGCGGCGGCCGCCTTGGTGCTGTTCGAGGTGGGACGCAAGATGGACCTGGCCTGGCTGCTGAAAAGCGGCCGCCAGGGCGGCAGCCTGCTGCTGGCCACGCTGGCGCGCTGGGTGGCGGTGGCGGTCACGCTGCGCCTGCTGGGCCTGCAATGGGGCGCGGCGATCTTCATCGCCTCGATCCTGATCGCGGTGAACCCGGTCATCGTCAGCTCGATGGTGGCGGACGAGAACGCGAGCGGCACCAGCACCTTCGCCACGGCGAACATGGTGGGCCTGAGCTCCCTGGTCGCGCTGCTGGTGCTGGCCGTGACGATGGCCTGGACCCGCAGCCACGGCATCGACGCCAGCGGCGACTTCGCGGGCGAACTGATGCGCCAGGGCGGCAAGCTCGTCCTGGGCGCCGCGATCGCCCTGCTGTCCTATGGCCTGTACGCGGCGGCGACCCGCCTGTGCAGGGTGCCGGCGCGCATGCGTCCGGGCATGCTGCTGGCCGCGCTGCTGATCGACCTGGGGCTGTGCTCGGTGTCGGCAGCGAGTGCGCTGCTGTCGCTGCTGCTCATGGGCGTCCTGCTGCGCAACGCGGAAAAACGCGACAACGTCTTCCAGGCCCAGCTGCAGACGGCCCAGGACATCGGCTACGTGCTGCTGTTCCTGATGTCGGCCGCCCTGGTCGACCTGGGCGAACTGGCCAAGGGCTGGACCCTGGGCGCGGCGCTGCTGGTATTCGCGGTGCGCATCGCCGTCACCCGCGTGGCGCTCATCCCGGCCAGCGCCTGGGACCGCCGCAAGAAGCACGCGATGGCCCTGTCGATGTGCTCCCTCGTGAGCTATGGCGGCCTGGTGGTCGACAACACCCTGAACGCCTACACTGGCCTCGATCCCGCATCCACCGAACTGATGGGGGCGCTGCTGGCCCTGAACGTGCTGCTGGCGCCCGGCCTGACCTGGCTCGGCCTGCGCCTGGCGGGCGAAACCTACCAATCCGGCAGCCTCGACACGGCGCCGCTGGAAAAGACCAAGGAGGCCGCATGAACGAACCCCTCAAGATGGACGCCGCTGCCGCCGCCCAGGCGCAGGCGGTGAGCGGCAAGGGCCCGGCCTTCCTGCCGGAGTTCAAGACGTCGACCGTGGGCACCATGGGCATCGAGCTGGAACTGATGGTGCTGGACCGGCTGACCTACGACCTGTTCCCGGCCGCGCCCGACATCCTGCGCGTGCTCGACAAGCACGACAAGCCCTGGGTGCACACGCCCGAGATCACGACCTCGATGCTGGAAGTGGCGACCTCGATCCTGCAATCCTTCGGCGAGGCGCGCGAGCAGCTCGAGCACATCCGCTCCACGGTGCAGCGCGCGGCCTTCGAAGTCGGCGCGGCGATCTCGGGAGGCGGCGCCCATCCTTTCCAGCGCTGGAACGAGCAGCGCATCTATCCGAAGGAACGCTACTTCGAGTCCGAGCGCAAGTACGGCTACCTGGCCAAGCTGTTCACGGTGTTCGGCATGCACGTGCACATCGGCGCCGGCAGCGCCGACGAGGCGGTGCGCCTGTGCGCCTGGCTGACCCAGCGCGCGCCGCTGTTCATTGCGCTGTCGAGCAATTCGCCATGCTGGCAGGGCGAGGTCTCGGGCTTTTGCAGCTCGCGCAGCAATGTGGTCGGGGCCTTCCCGATGAGCGGCATCCAGCCGGCCGAGCTGCGCAGCTGGCAGGACTTCCGCGACTATTTCGACCGCCTGGCGGGCTTCGGCATCGTCAACAGCATCAAGGATTTCTATTGGGACGTGCGGCCCAAGCCGGAGTACGGCACCATCGAGCTGCGCGTGCTCGATACGCCCCTGAAGCCCGTGTATGCGGCCGCGCTGGCCTGCTACGCGCGCGAGCTCTGCCTCGAATTCGCCAGCCAGCCGGGCCGCTGGCCGTCCAACGGCAGCCGCGAGCTGTACACCTGGAACCGCTTCAACGCGGCGCGCGACGGGGTCGACGGAAGCTGGATCGATCCCGAGACCGGCGTCTCGCTGCCGGTGGCCGAGGTGATCCGCGCCGACCTGGAACGGCTGGCCAGCCGCTCGCTTGATCCGGACTTCGCCCAGGCGCGGATGGTCATCGAAGACCTGATGAGGGAGGGCGGCCAGGCCGGGCTCTTGAAGCGCCACCTGGCCGCCGGCGGCGGAATGAACGACCTGGCCCGCATGGCGAGCGAGGTGTTCGAGGCCGGCGAGGGGCTCGGAAGGAGTTAGAACCTATCCCGGTAGGGAATGAGTCGCTTTCGGCGCGCCTGGCAGGCAGGCGCTGCGTTGTTCGTCGTTGCATGGCCAGCCATGCGGCCTCCTCGCGCCTTGCTCCTGCCTGCCATGCATCGCCGCTGGCTTCCTCCTCCCTGCCGGGATAGGTTCCTAAAGCTGGGCCAGCGGCACCTTGCCCGCTTCGTCATCGGCCGCCAGTTCGGCGATGAGACGGCCGAGGTCCTGTTCGAGCCGCAGCAGGGTGGCTTCGTCGAGGCTGGCCAGGGCATCCGGCAGCACGCCGGCGAAGGGCATGGGCGCGCTGCGCAGCACGGCCGCGCCCTCGGGCTGGACCCGCAGGGCGACGGCGCGGCGGTCGGCGCCCTCGCGACTGGCGGTGACGAAGCCGCGCTCGACCAGGGCGCGCACCAGGTTGCTGGCGGTCGACTGGTGGATGTCGAGCTCGCGCGCCAGGCCAGTGGCGCCGATGCCGGGCTGGCGTTCGATCACGGACAGCGCCCAGAGCTGCGCGCCGCCCAGGCCGGCTTCGCGCTCAACCTGGCGGAAATGGGTTTTGACGGCGTTGAAGACAACGCGGAACTGGCGCAGCACGCGCATCGGCGCGGTGCTGTCGGCGCCGGCGGGCTGGTTTTCGGGAAGGATATCGGGCATGCGCGCATCATAGCCGAAATCCGCCTTTCCGCCTGCCCCGAACCGCGGCTGACCTGCCCTGGACGCACCGGCGCGGTGCAGTAAGCGGGCCCATCCTTTGCGCAGCCGAAACGTGGCGCGGCGCCAGGCGAGTTTTGCTAGCATGGCTCGCATGAATCGGCTGCTGGCATATCCGCTCTTGCGGCGCCGGCACATGGTGTCGCGCGCCGCCGTGGCAACCTTCCTGGCCGGGCTTGCGCTGACTGCTGTCCTGTTTGGCGTGGCGCGACAGCTGGAGGCGGACCGGGCGCGCGCCGACTTCGAGCAGCGCGCCGCCGTGCGCACCGCGGCCGTCTCGCGCGCGTTCACCGACGCCGTGACCGACCTGCGTGCACTCAACCTGCTGTTCACGGCCAGCCGCGGCGCGGTCTCGCGCGAGACCTTCGACGCCTTTGCCCAGCCGCTGGCGGCGCGCAACGGCTACCTGCGCGCGCTCGAGTTCCAGCGCTTCGTCGACGACGGCGAGCGCGCCGCCTTCGAAGCGGAGCGCGCACGCGACTGGCCGGGCTTCGCCATCCGCGAGGGCGGCCCCGCCGGACTGGTGCGGGCCGCGCGCCGGCCGCGCTACCTCGTCAACGACTACGTGGTGCCGATCGCCAGCAATGCCCGGATCTATGGCTACGACGCCTGGTCGAATCCGGATCAGCGTCACTTTATGCAGCGCGCCATCGACAGCGGCCAGCCTACCGCCAGCCCGGTGCTGCGCCTGGTGCAGGGCGACGGCGCCCTGCGCGGCCTCCTGGTGTCGATGCCGGTCTACCGTAGCGGCGCCGACCTGTCCAGCCCGGCGGCAAGGCGCGCGGCGGCGCTCGGCAGCACGACTGTGGTCATCGACGCGGCGCTGCTGGTCGGCGGCAGCCTCGGCGCGACGCGCCTGCTGGCGATGGGCGACTATGCGCTGACTCTCTACGGACGTACCCGGGATGGGGAAAGGGTGCCGGTGTTCCACCACGATGGACGCCCGGAGCCGGTCACGCGGCTGGAGCGCCTGCTGGGCGGTGGGCCGGACACCATCACGCACGGCTTCGAGGTGGCCGGCGCGCGCTGGGAGTTCGCCACGGTGCGCCTGGCGCGCCGGCTTGACAGCCAGACCGGCTCGCTGTCCATCCTGGCCTCGGGGATCCTGCTCAGCGCCGCCGCCGGCTGGCTGGTGCACCTGCGCAGCGTGCGCACCCGCCGCATCGAGTCCCTGGTCGACCGCCGGACCGCCGATCTGGCCATGACGGCCGGCGAGCTGCGCCTGTACCGGCGCGCCATCGAGTCGGCCGCCAACCCCATCCTCCTGATCAGCGCGACCCGGCACGGTTATCCGATCGAATACGCCAACCCGGCCTGCGAACGCATCCTCGGCCATGGCCCCGGCGAACTGCTCGGCCTGCCGATCGCGGAGCTGGCGCGTTCGCCCGACGACGAAGCCGGCCTGGCGGAGCTGCGCCAGGCCCTGCAGGAACGGCGCAAGGGGCATGCCCTGGTGCGCCAGGCCACGCGCGACGGACGGGAGCTGGTGAGCGAGGTCTATATCGCCCCGGTCAACGACGAGGTCGGCCACACCACCCACTTCGTGGTCACCACCTACGACGTCACGGTGGCCAAGCGCTACGAGGCGGAACTCGCGCACCGGGCCAAGTACGACAGCCTGACCGGGCTGGCCAACCGCGCGCTGCTGGCGGACCGGATCGAACGCGCCATCGCGGTGGCGAACGGAACGCCGGTCTGGACAGTCGCGCTCGACATCGACCATTTCAAGCTGATCAACGACACCCTCGGGCGCGGCCTCGGCGACGAGGCCCTGCGGACCATCGCGACCCGCATCGCCGGCGCCATCCGCCAGGCCGATACGGCGGCGCGGACCGGCGGCGACGACTTCATGCTGGTGCTGTGCGGCTGCCAGGACGAGGGTCAGGCGGCCACGCTGGTGCAGGGCGTACGCGAAGCCATTGCCGAACCCTTGAAGATCGACGGGCACGTGCTGGCCTTCGGCTCCAGTGCCGGCGTGGCCGGCTACCCGGTCGACGGGGAGGACCCGGAGACGCTCGTCAAGCACGCCGAGGTGGCCATGTACCGCGCCAAGGAGACCGGGCGCAACGCCGTGCAGTTCTACGCGCCCCACATGAACGCCCACGCCACCGACCGCCTGGCACTCGAAGGCGCCCTGCGCGGGGCCCTGCGCGAGGAACAGTTCGAGCTCCACTTCCAGCCCCAGGTCGACCTGCAGAGCGGGCGGGTAGTGGGCACCGAGGCCCTGATCCGCTGGCGCCATCCGCACTTCGGCACGGTGCGGCCTGACCGCTTCATCGCCCTGGCCGAAGAAACCGGACTGATCGTGCCGATCGGCGCCTGGGCGCTGCGCTCGGCCTGCGTGCAGAACCGCCAATGGCAGCGCTCCGGCCTGGGCCAGCTGCGCATCGCCGTCAACCTGTCGGCGCGCCAGTTCTCCGAGCCCGACCTGGTCCAGACCGTGCGCCAGGTGCTGGAAGACACCGGTCTTGCGCCGGAGTCGCTCGAGATCGAGCTGACCGAGAGCATGATGATGGCCGACGTCGAATCCGCGATCGAGACCATGTGCTGCCTGAAGGCCATGGGCGTCAAGCTGTCGATCGACGATTTCGGGACCGGGTATTCGAGCCTGGCCTACCTGAAGCGCTTTCCGGTCGACGTGCTGAAGATCGACCGTTCCTTTGTCCGCGACATCGTCGGCAGCCGCGACGGCGCGGCCATGGTCGACGCCATCATCTCGCTGGCGCACAGCCTGCGCATGCACGTCATCGCCGAAGGCGTCGAGACCCTCGAACAGCTCGACTACCTGCGCGACTGCGGCTGCGACGAGGTGCAGGGATATCTCTTCGCCCGGCCAGAGCCGAGGGAGGCGGTCGAGCCGCTGCTGCGCCAGAGCCGCGTGGAACCCGTGCCGATGCACGCCTGAGCCCGTCCCGCCGTGCGGGCGGGGACGGTCGGCTATACTGATCACATACGCAAGACAAACAGCAGCAAGGACTTTCCAGAGTGGATCAGAAGACCAACCCGCACGACCCGAACGAAGAGCAGCACGGCGCCGGCGCCCGGCGCATCCTCGGCAGCGCCGGAAAGCAGGCCCGCGCCGTCTTTTCCCTGGCCGGCGCCAGGGCTTTCGCCCGCCTGAGCGGGCGCTCGCGCCTGGAACAGACCCTGCTGGTCGGCCTGTGGCTGCTGGCGGCCGGCCTGATGGCCTTCTTCATCTACCTGGTGGCCCTGATTCCGCTCACGCCCGGGATCAGCGACCTGCACCAGGCCCGCACCGCGCGCCCGAGCGTGATCCTGTCCGCCGACGGCAAGGAACTCGGCACCTTCGAAAAGGGCCTGCAGGAACGCGTCAAGCTGTCGCAGATCTCGCCGCACGTGATCAAGGCCCTGATCTCGACCGAGGACCACCGCTTCTACGACCACCACGGCGTCGACTTCCGGCGCGTCGCCGGCGCCCTGGTCGCCACCGCCAGGGGCGACGCCCAGGGCGGCTCGACCATCACCCAGCAGCTGGCCCGCAATATGTTCCCCGAGGAGATCGGCCGCGCGCGCAGCATCAACCGCAAGATGAAGGAACTGATCACCGCGATCAAGATCGAGAACACCTACAGCAAGACCGAGATCCTCGAAGCCTACCTGAACACGGTGCCCTTCCTGTACAACGCCTACGGCATCGAGATGGCCGCGCGGACTTACTTCGGCAAGCCGGCCCTGAAGCTCGACGTGCTGGAGTCAAGCACCCTGGTCGGCATGCTCAAGGGCACCCACTACTACAATCCGGTGACCAGCCCGGAACGCGCCAAGGCGCGCCGCAACGTGGTGCTCGGCCAGATGGCCAAGCACGGCGCCTTCAGCCAGGCGCGATACGAAGCCCTCGCGAAGCGTCCGCTGCGGACGCGCTTCGCGCGCCTGAACGACCGCAGCGGCAAGGACGACCACTTCACGGCCCATGTGCGCAAGTGGCTGCTCGAGTGGGCCGAGGAGAACGACTACGACCTCGCCCTCGACGGCCTGGTCGTGCACACCACGCTCGACCTGGAACTGCAGGACGCCGCGCGGCGCGCCGTCGAACGCCAGGCCAATACCCTGCAGGCGATCGCCGACGTCGAATGGGCCTGGCCAAGCATGCCGCGCTCGACGTCGACCGGCATGTACACGTCCATGCGCGGCGACGTCGATCCCTTCGCCTATTACTGGAGCTCGCACGGGCGTGAGCTGGACGCCTTCGTGCGCGAATCCGCGAGCTATCGCCGCGCCGTCGAGGATGGCGAGGCGCCCGAGGATGCGCTCAAGCGCCTGAAGCGCGACCGCGGCTTCATGGCGGAGCTGAAGGAAGCCAAGTCGCGCCTGGAAGCGGGCTTCGTGGCGATGGACCCGACGACGGGCGAAGTGCGCGCCTGGATCGGCAGCCGCAGTTTCGAGCGCGACCAGTTCGACCACGTGGCGCAGGCGGCGCGCCAGCCCGGTTCGACCTTCAAGCCCATCGTCTACGCCGCCGCGCTCGAGCGCGGGATTCCGCCGGACCGGACCTACCGCGACGCGGTCCAGGACATCCGCATCGGAGACGGGCGCGGCAAGGCCTGGCGCCCGACCGATATGTCGGGCAACACGGGCGCCATGATGACCATGCGCGACGGCCTGGTGCTCTCGAAGAACACGATCACCGCCCAGGTGATGCAGGAAGTGGGCCTGAGCCCCATCGTGCGGCTGGCCCAGGCCATGGGCATCCGCGAGAGCAAACTCGAATCCGTGCCTTCGCTGGCCCTGGGCACCAGTCCCGTGACCCTGCTGGAGATGGTCAGCACCTACAGCACCATCGCCGCCCTCGGCGAGTACCGCAAACCGGTGTTCGTGCGCCGCATCACCGACCGCGAAGGCAAGGTCATCGCCGACTTCGCGCCCGGCGCCCCCGAGCGCGCGCTGACCCAGGACGCGTCGATCGCCCTGATCGACATGCTGCGCGGCGTCGTCAACCGCGGCACCGGCGGCGGCGTGCGCTACCGCTTCGGCGTCTACGGCGACGTGGCCGGCAAGACCGGCACCACCCAGAACAATACCGACGGCTGGTTCATCCTGATGCATCCGCAGCTGGTGGCGGGGGCCTGGGTCGGTTTCAACGACAACCGCGTGACGATGCGTTCGAGCTACTGGGGGCAGGGCGGCCACAATGCCCTGCTGCTGGTGGGAGACTTCATGCGCACCGCGCTGGAGTCCGGCAAGCTCGATCCGAACGCGCTGCTGCCGGGCGGTCGTCCGCCGGCCCCGCGCCGGATCGAGGAGCCGGAAGAGGAGATCGAGGAACTGCCGGGCGAACTCGATATGGAAGGCCAGGCGCCGGAGGACGAGATGGAGGTGCCGGACCCGGATCCGGCCCTGGACATCCAGCCCGCACCGCCGGCGCAGCCGGTCCAGCCGATCCAGCCGGCGCCGCTGCCCGAGCCGGCGCCGGTCGAGCCGCCGCCGCAGGGCGAAGACCCGATCATCTAGCCGCGGTGACGCCCGGCGGCAGGTCGGCGCGCAGCAGCGGATAGGGGTTTACCGGCCCACCCACGCCATACACGCCGTAGTGCAGGTGGGGCGGCGTGCCCGCCGCGTTGCCGGTGTTGCCGACATAGCCCAGGACCCGGCCTTGCTCGATGCGCATGCCGGGCGCCACGTCCGAGTAGCGGTCCAGGTGGGCGTAGTAGTGCCGCTGGCCGCCCGGGCCCAGCACCCAGACGACCAGGCCGCCCAGCCGGTTGGTTCCGACCTGCAGCACGATGCCCTCGGTGCTCGACAGCACCGCGGTGCCGCGCCTGGCGAAGATGTCAATGCCTTCGTGCCTGCGGCCCTCGCCGCGCGCCGCGTGCCAGGTATCGCGCAGGCCCTTCGGCCTCACCCCGCTCACCGGCATCGCCAGGCTGGAGGGCGCGGGCATCGCCGCCAGGCGCATCGCATATACGGCATGCCTGAGCCAGGGACCGAGCAGGCCCCAGGCGGCGACCAGGAGGACGGCGATGAGCAGGCTGCGCAGGAAAGTTCGCATGGCGGCGTTCCGTTCAGGAGAGATACCGCACAGGTATGGGCGGGGCGCCGGATTGGAAGCGCCCGTGGCGAATTCAGGCCGGGTCGAGCGTGGGACGCTGGGCGGCGGCCGGGGCCTGCGGCGCGCCGCCGGCGCGCAAGGGGAAGCCGACCGTGAAGGTGCAGCCCTTGCCGTGGCCGTCGCTGTGCACCGACACCTTGCCGCCGTGCAGGGCGGTGAGTTCCTTGACCAGGGCCAGCCCCAGGCCGAGTCCGCCCTGGGCACGGTCGATGCTGGTCGGTCCCTGCACCAGCACGTCGAAGATCACCGGCAGCAGCTCGGGCGCGATGCCCACGCCCGTGTCGCGCACCTCGACCAGCACCATCGTGCCTTCCACATGACAGCGTACCGCGATGCTGCCGCCCGCGGGGGTGTACTTGATGGCGTTGTGCAGCAGGTTGTCGACCACCTGCTCGAGGCGGGTGCGGTCGCCCTCGACCCAGGCCGGCGCCAGGTCCACGTTCCAGTGGTGGCAGCCGTTGTCGACCAGCCGCTTCGCTTCGACGCAGGCGCGCAGCACCTCGCCCAGGTCGACCGGCGCCTGCTGCAGCACGATCTTGCCCGAGAGGATGCGCTGGACGTCGAGCAGGTCGTCGACGATGCGGGTCAGGTGGCGCATTTGCCGGCGGCTGATGTCGCGCGCATTCGCGGCCAGCTCGGGCTTGAGATTCTGCATTTCCAGCACGCTCATCGCACCCGAGATCGCCGCCAGCGGATTGCGCAGCTCGTGCCCGAGCATGGCCAGGAAGCCGTCCTTGGCGCGGCTCTGGGCCTCGGCGACGCGGCGCGCCCGCTGTTCGCTCAGCAGCAGCTGCTCGCGCTCGTGCTGCAGTGCCTGGCGCGCGGCGCTCTCGCGGCTCAAGGCCTGGCTGGTGAAGTGCAAGCCGTCGAGCAGGGCGTCGACCTCGTCCACCCGGGTCGGGCGCGGCCGGGCCACGGCCCCGCGCGCCAGGGAATTGGCGACGCTGCCGGCCTGCTGGAGGGCGGCGGACAGCTTGTTGCCGAGGAAGACGGCCACGAAGATGGCGAGGCCCATCAGCACGATCAGGGCCATGGTCGCGTACAGGGCGGCGGTGCGCGCCGCCGATTCGATCTCCGCCACCGGGACGCCGATCACGATGGTCCAGCCCGAGACGGCGGAGCGGGTATAGATGCCGTAGACCTCGACGCCCTCGTGGGTGGTGTGGCGCAGGACCCCGCTGCCGACCGCCGAGGCAGCCGCGCGCATCTCCGGATGCATGGGTTTACCGGCGCTGTGCGCGCCGCCCTTGTTGCGCGCGATGGTCACCCCATTGGCATCGAAGATGCCGACCAGCCAGGTCGGCTCCAGCGCGCTGGCGGCGAACACCCGCTCGAAATAGCGGGCGTCGAAGATCTGGCTCACGACATAGCGCTTGCCCTGGTCGGGCGGGGAGGGCACGTCGACCGAGACCACCGAGCGGCCCGAAGTCGGGCCCAGAAAATAACCTGACACACGGGTGCGGCCGCTGCGCAGCACATCGGCCGCATAGGGACGGCTGGTGCCGGCCAGGGTAGTCCCGAAGGGCATGAGGGTGTTGAAGATCGGGCGGGTCTCGTCGTCGACCAGCGTCGTCCAGGTCATGCCGGCCTCGCCGTTCAGGCGTTTGGCCAGACGGTACACCCGCGGATAATTCTGGTCGGCCAGGCTTTCGGAATTCGCGATGGTGCGCAGCAGCACCTCGGCCACCGCGATCTCGCGGTCGACCACCAGGGCGGTGGCGCGCGCCGTTTCCTGCACCCGCCGGATGCGCGACTCGCGTTCCCAGTCCAGCAGCATCGACACCCCGATCCAGAACGCCAGGACGACGGGGATCAGGATGGCGGCGGCCATCAGGAACAGGTAGGTGCGGGTTTTCATGGGGCGGCGCTTCCGGGAGCGGCGGGTCAGGTAGTGGACAATGTGACGTTCAGGTGTCGCAGCTTAACAGAACCATTGTCTTTCAGGAACTGTTTTACCGTGCCGCGGCACCCGTTTTCCAGCCGCTGTCGCGCGCCTTGCGTTCCGCCGCGCCGTCGAGCGTCGCGCCGGCGATGCGGGCGTCGACCGCCTCCAGCACCGCGGCGGGCAGGGCGGCGCCAGCCTGCCGGTAGGCCGTGTCCTGCCGCTCGGCCTGCGCCAGCACCGGAATCCGCCAGGCGCCATCCTCGCGGCAGGCCAGTCCCGCGGAGCCGCCAAGGCTGAAGGTGCGGCAATAACTGCCACTGTTGGACAGGAAGCTCATGCCGACTTGCACCTCCTCGCCGGCCGCCGATCCCGCCAGCTGGCGGTCCAGGGCGCGCTCCAGGCTTGCGCCGGCGAGCAGCGCGCCGCCCGCATCGCGCTCCACGGCCAGCTCGCCCCTGCCGCCGAGCAGGCCGACGAGCACGCCCACCGCCAGGGACGCCGCCATCGCGCCCCATTGCGGCCAGGACCAGCGTCGCGGCGTCGGCGCGCTGGCGCGGGCCGCCCGGTGCGCGTCCAGCTGCACGACTTCGGCCACGGGCGCCGGCCGCAGCCGCTCGGGGACCGGCTCGGCCAGGATGCCGGCGAACGCGCCGAAGACATCGCCCCGCAGGTTCTGGTGCCGTGCGACGGCGGCCGCCACCTCGGGGTCGCTGCGCATCGCTTCCTCGACGGCGGCGCGCTCGGCGGGCGCCAGTTCGCCGTCGGCGTAGGCCATCAGGATCTCGTCATCGAATGTCTTGCTCATGTGCTTGCCTTCTCGGATAACAGTTGCTGCAATGCTTCGCGCGCCCGCGCCAGACGGCTCGTCAGGGTGCCGATCGGGATCTCGAGCACCTCGGCCGCCTCCTTGTAGGCCATGCCGTCGACCAGCACCAGGCCGACGACCAGCCGATGTTCCTCGCTCAGCCGGCCGACCGCCTGCTGGATCGCCATGCGCTGCTGCTGGGCCTGGGCGGAATCGTCGCCGACATGTTCGCCCGCTTCTTCCGGGACGAAGAGGCTGTCGCGGCGTGTCCGGCTGCGCACCTCGTCGATCCAGGCATTCTTCATGATGCGGAACATCCAGCTGTCCAGCCGTGTCCCGCGAATCCATTGTTCACTCTTGTCCAGGGCGCGTTCCATCGCGACCTGGACCAGGTCGTCGGCATCCTCGCGATGGTAGGTGATC
Organism: Massilia agri; assembly: GCF_024753255.1. Lineage (GTDB taxonomy): Bacteria > Pseudomonadota > Gammaproteobacteria > Burkholderiales > Burkholderiaceae_D > Telluria > Telluria agri. The sequence continues at coordinate 61,241 of NZ_JANUHA010000020.1, read as the reverse complement.
GCGCGGGCGAAACGCCGCATGCGCGGCAGCAGGGTGGCAATCTCGTTCGCTAGCATGGTCTTCATTGAGGAAAACGATTGGCCGGGGGATTTTCTTCCCGCGCTCCGTCGTTTTATCTGTATTGACCACAATCATATATGATCAGCGCATGAAACTTGCTGCAACGCTATTCAAACTTGGCGCCTGGGCCCTGCTGCTGGCGGCGCCCGTCGCGCCCGCCTCAGCCCAGCTCGGCCTGCCTTCCTTGAATCTCCCTGGCGGCCTCGGCAGAACAGGGCTCGACACGCTGCGGGCGCCGGTGGAGCGCCTGCTCGACCGCAGCCCCTTGCCGGAGCTCGGGCGCCTGCGTCTCGACCAGGTCGACACGCTGCTGCGGCGGCACCCGCAGCTGATCGATGCCGACCCGTTCGGCAACCCTGCTGTGCGCGGGGAGATCCTGGCGTGGAATCCGTCGGAGCAGGGACTGCGCGCCGCGCGCGACGCCGGGCTGGCCGTGGCGCGCGAAGAGGCCTATCCCGAACTGGACCAGCGCCTGGTGGTGCTGCGCGCACCTGCCGGCGCCGCCACTGCCGCCCTTCTGGCAGCCTTGCGGCGCGCCGATCCGGAAGGGAGCTACGATTTCAACCATGTCTATCTGGGCGCCGGGCTTGCGGCGCCTGGCCCGCTCGCCGCGCCGCGCGACCGCGCGGCGGCGCCGGCGGAGGGTTTGCGCGTCGGCCTGATCGACAGCGGCGTGGACCGTCGCCACGAGGTGTTCGCAGACGCTGCCTTGCGGCTCTGGGGCTGCGAGGGCCGGACGCACCCGGCCCCGCACGGCACGGCCGTCGCCGCCCTGATGGTCGGCCAGTCCGCCGCCTTCCGGGGCGCGGCCCCGGGCGCCGGCCTGTATGCGGCCGACGTCTATTGCGACAGCCCGGTGGGCGGCTCGGTCGAGCGGATCGCTGCGGCCCTGGCCTGGCTGGCGCGCGAGCGGGTGGGGGTGATCAACATCAGCCTGGTCGGCCCGGGTAATGCCGCGCTGGCGCGGGCGGTGGCGGCGATGCAGGCGCGCGGGCACCTGCTGGTGGCGGCGGTGGGTAACGACGGACCGGCCGCGCCTGCCTTGTATCCCGCGAGTTACCCCGGGGTGGTGGGCGTGACGGGCGTGGACCGGCGCGGCCGCCCGCTGCCGGAGGCGGCCCGCGGCCCCCAGGTGATGTTCGCGGCGCCGGGCAGCCAGATGGTGAGCGCCGCGCCCGGGGCGCCTCCTTACCGCCAGGTGCGTGGCACATCGTTTGCCGCGCCGATCGTGGCGGCCCTGCTGGCGCCCCGCCTGCCGCATCCCGATCCAGACCTTGCACGCAGCGCGCTGGCCAGCCTGGCCCGCGAGGCGGGAGCGAACGCGGGGCGCGATGAGGCGATTGGTTACGGAACCATCGGCGCCGCCGTGCGCATCGATCCCGCGACCATGCGATGAGAAAAAATTTTTCGAAGCATGGAATAAAGACGGCTGAGCGAACGTTTTCCTTGTATCGGCGACGGAATGGACCGCGCCCACACCAAGGAGAACCACCATGCAAGCCAAGAAACTCGTTCAACATCTCGTCCTCGCTCTCTCGCTCGGCGCCGCAGCGACCGCCCATGCCCAGCTGCTGGGAGGCGGCATGCGCGGCGGCCTCGGCGGATCGGTGGGCGGCATGATCGGCGGCGCCGGCAATGCCGGCCGCCTCGGGTCGATGGACGCGATGGGCAGCCTGCGGCACACGGGCCGTCTCGATGCCGATGGCGGCCGCCGTGCAATCGACGCGGCCGGCGGCGCGGCGGGCGAAGCAAGGGGCGGCGCACGGCGCGCCCGTGCCGCCGCAGGCGACCTGGCGCCACAAAGCCAGCCTGCCGGTTCCGCCCGTGCGGAAGGGCAGGCTGGCCTCGGCATCGAGGGCGCGCTGCAGGGTTCCGGCTCGATCATCGGCGAGGCGCGTGGCGAAGCCGCGGCTGCGGGCGAGCGCATGTCGGATATGGCGGGCCGGGCCCGCCAGGCAGGCGGAAATGCTGCCGCCTCGGGCCGCGGCGCTGCCGCACTGACGGCGAGCCGGGCAGGCGGCCTTGCCGACGAAACGCGTGGCGCCGCCGAGGGCGCGGCACGGCCGTCCATCACGGCCGACAAGCAAGTGCAGGGCGGCGGCGAGGCGCATGGCAGCGGCCAAGCACATGGCGGCGCGTCAAGCTCCCTCAGCCTCGGCATGTCCGCAAGCGCCGACGCCCGCGCATCCGGCGCTGCGCAGGCGCGCTGAGGCGCACTAGAGAATCGGCGTGCCGCCCGTCACGGCGATCCGGGCGCCCGAGATGTAGCTGGCCTGGCTCGATGCCAGCATCACGTAGACGGGCGCGACCTCGGCCGGCTGGCCCGCGCGCTTCATCGGCACCTGCTGGCCAAAGCTCGCCACTTCCTCGGGCGGCATGGTGGAGGGAATCAGGGGTGTCCAGATCGGACCCGGCGCCACCGAGTTGACCCGGATGCCCTTGTCGGCCAGCAGCTGCGCCAGGCCCGCCGTGAAGTTCGCGATCGCGCCCTTGGTCGTCGCGTAGGCGAGCAGGGTGGGCTTGGGCTTGTCCGAGTTGATCGAGGTGGTGTTGATGATCGAAGACCCCGGCCGCATGTGCTTCACCGCGGCCTTGCAGATGTGGAACATGGCTGTGATGTTCACCTGGAAGGTATAGTCCCACTCCTCGTCGGGAATCTCCTCGAGCGAATCGCGGCTCATCTGGAATGCCGCGTTGTTCACCAGCACGTCGATGCGGCCGAATTCCTGGACGGCGCGGTCGACGATGGCGCGGCAGTGCGCCGGGTCGGCCAGCTCGCCCGGCATCAGGACCGCCTTGCGGCCCGCTTCCTCGACCAGGCGCCGGGTTTCCTCGGCATCCTCGTGTTCGTTCAGGTAGGCGATCAGGACGTCGGCTCCTTCGCGCGCGTAGGTCAGGGCGACGGCCCGGCCGATGCCGCTGTCGGCGCCGGTGATGACGGCGGCCATGTCCTTGAGCTTGCCGGAGCCGACGTAGCTCGATTCGCCGTGGTCGGCCTGCGGGGTGAGCTGGGCTTCGGTGCCGGGGGGAGTCTGCTGCTGTGCTGGCTGGTTCATCTGCTATCCCTTCAATGTTTGAGGAGGCGGGGGCCGGCGTCCCTGGTGTCCCTGGTGTCCCCGGTGCCCGCCGTGTCGGATGCGCCGTCCACGTACTCGTTGGCGGCCGCCGTTTCTTCACCGCGGACGTCGGCCCGCGTATCCGGCGCCTCCTGCAGCAGCACGTGCTGCGGCCGCGGCGCCATCGAAATGCCCAGGTCGGCGAACATCCGCATCGCCTCCAGGTTGATGGCCTGCTGGGTATCCATGTAGAGATCGTAGTTCGGATCGAGCATGGTGTAGACAATCTCGTACTCGATCCAGTTCTGGTCGACCGTCTTCAGGTGGGCGCGGTCGAAGCGCGCCTTGTCGCGGCGCTTGACGATCTCGCCCAGCATCGCCGGCACCTTCGCGGCCAGCTGCGGTGGCGTCGAGGGGCTGGCGCGCAGCGCGAACACGATGCGGCGCGTCGTCATGCGGCGGAAGTTGTAGACCGTGGTGCGCAGCAGCTCGGCGTTGGCGACCACGATCTGCTCGCCGCCCAGGGCGCGCAGGCGGGTGGTTTTCAGGCCCACGTGCTCGACGGTGCCGGCATAGTCCTTGGCCGAGATGTAGTCGCCGACCTCGAATGGCTTGTCCACGGCGATCGACATCGAGGCGAACAGGTCGCCCAGGATGTTCTGCACCGCCAGCGCGATGGCGACGCCGCCGATCCCGAGGCTGGCGACAAAGGTGGTCACGTTGATGCCGAGATTCGACAGCATGGCCAGCACGAACACCACCCAGACGGTGGTCTGCAGCAGCCAGATCACGACGGTGTGCGCGACCGTGACCTGCTGGTCCCCGGCGCCGTGGCTGTGCGCCAGGAAGTAGCGGCGCGAGCCGATCTTCACGGCGCGGTGCAGGAACATGGCGATCTGGATGCCGAGCGTGAAGAACCACAGGTGGCCCAGGCGCGTGTTCCAGGGTTCGGGCAGGTCGAGCACCGACAGGCCGATGAGGATGGCGGTGGCGACGATGGCCAGGGCGCCGGTGTGTGCCAGGGTCTTGCTGAGCACCTGTGCCACGGTGCCGTGCTGCCGGTCGTTGCTCAGGGCGCCGAGGCGCTTGCGCAGCAGGATCAGGGCCCCGTGCATCAGGATGTAGCTGACGACGGCGGCGCCGAGCGCGAACAGCGCGTTCGCCAGCGTGATGTTTAGGGAACGGAAAAAGTCGACGATGTGAAAGTTCAAACCGGGTTCCTTTGCGGGAAGACCGGCGCCGGCCGCGCCAGCCGGACTGGAAGGGCGAGGCAGGCGAGTCGCGGCTTGCGGCGCAGGAAAAGGGGCAACGCCGGACACGGCGGCGCCCGGCGCCGCTCGGCGTCGCATGACACCAGGCGGCGTGAGAATGGCGGGACGGCCGCGCGCCGTCAGGGTAGGGTGCTTGTCCCCGCGCTCAATGGCGCTTCAGGTGCTCGCGCACGGCGTCGGCGCTCGAACCGACCTGCTTGACGGCGCGCTCGAGCTCTTCCTTGCTCACGCCCAGCGCTTCGGTCCAGTGACGCACTTCCCAGTCTTCGCTCATATTGATGCGGGCACGGTCCTGCGCGCCACGGTTTTGCAGATTGTCGGACATGATGGCCTCCTTGTAGCGGGTTTGACCTGACTATGCCAGCGGGCCGGGGCGTAGTCCGTTAGACACTTCACCTTGCGGCATCATTTCCATCCGGGAGCCCAACCATGAAGACCTCCGCCGTTCGGCGCTTGCCCGTGCGCCGGCGGTGGCCTCGGCACGGTCGAGCAGGGCAAGCTGGCCGACCTCGTCGCCGTGCGTGGCGATCCGCTGGCCGACATCCGGGCGGCGGCGGCCGTGCAGTTCGTGGTCAAGAACGGCCGGGTGATCACGGTGGACGAGATCCTGGCCCCCGCACGTACGCCGCGGCAGCTGGAGGCGCGGCGCCAGGCGCTGGCGGCCCAGGACGCGTTCTGCCGCCGTGATCCGGCGCATTGCGCCGAAGGAGGCGGCCACGCGCACTGAGGGCGCGCAATCCCTGCTGGCTCCTCCATGGGGTTTTGAGGTAACCTTGCCATATCGGCAAATGGAGGAGCATCCGCATGACCTACGAAACCGCCCAGCCCGAACGCAGCGCGATCGACGCGCTGCCGGGCATCGTCGTCCTCGATTTCGGCGCCAACTGGTGCGGCTACTGCCGCGCCGCCGAGCCGCTCATCAACGAGGGCCTGGCCGGGGGCCAGCAAGTCAGGCACATCAAGGTCGAGGATGGCCCGGGCCGCCCGCTCGGGCGGTCCTTCCGGATCAAGCTGTGGCCGACGGTCGTCGTGCTGAAGGATGGCCAGGAAGTGGCGCGCGTCGTGCGTCCGGTCTCGAGCGACGAGGTGCGCGTGGCCCTGGCCCAGGCAGGCGCCGCATGAGCGTTGCAGTACCGGCCAGGGCAGCCAACAAGCCCCGCACCGTCCTGTTCGCGAGCCTCATCGGCACCACCATCGAGTTCTACGACTTCTACATCTACGCCACCGCCGCGGTGCTGGTCTTCCCGCGGCTGTTCTTCCCGGCCGGCGACCCGGCGGCCGCCACCCTGCAGTCGCTGGCGACCTTCGCCATCGCCTTCTTCGCCCGTCCCGTCGGCTCGGCCGTGTTCGGCCACTTCGGCGACCGCGTCGGGAGAAAGGCGACCCTGGTCGCGGCCCTGCTCACCATGGGCATCTCGACCATCCTGATCGGCCTCCTGCCGACCTACGCGACCATCGGTACCGCCGCGCCGCTGCTGCTGGCCCTGTGCCGCTTCGGCCAGGGCCTGGGCCTGGGCGGCGAGTGGGGCGGGGCGGTGCTGCTCGCCACCGAGAACGCGCCCCCGGAAAAACGCGCCTGGTACGGCATGTTCCCGCAGCTGGGGGCGCCACTCGGCTTCTTCCTCTCGGGCGGCACCTTCCTGCTGCTCGGCGAGCTGATGCCGGACGAGGAGTTCTTCGCCTGGGGCTGGCGCATTCCTTTCCTCGCCAGCGCGCTGCTGGTCGTGGTCGGGCTCTACGTGCGCCTGAAGATCACCGAGACGCCGGACTTCCAGAAGGTCCTCGACCGGGGCGAGCGGGTCAAGGTGCCGGCCCTCACGGTACTGCGCGCGCACCGGCGCGAGCTGGTGCTGGGCACCCTGGTCGCGCTCGCGACCTTCGTGGTGTTCTACCTGATGACGGTGTTCGCGCTGAGCTGGGGGACGAGCAAGCTCGGTTTCTCGCGCCAGGCTTTCCTGACCCTGCAGCTGGTCGCGGTGGTGTTCTTCGGGCTCACGATCCCGCCCTCGGCCATCCTGGCCGACCGCTACGGCCGGCGCACGGCGATGATCCTGGTGAGCGCGGCGATCGCGGTCTTCGGCCTGCTGTTCGGGCCCCTGTTCGGCGCCGGCACGCTGGCAGCCGCCGCCGTCTTCATGATCGCGGGGATGTGCCTGGTCGGCTTCACCTACGGGCCGCTGGGGACCCTGCTGGCCGAGATGTTCCCGCCGGAGGTGCGCTATACGGGCGCTTCGCTGACCTTCAACTTCGCCGGCATCCTGGGCGCCTCGCTGGCGCCGTATATCGCGACCTGGCTGGCGACGAACCACGGCCTGCCTTCGGTCGGCTGGTACCTGAGCGCGGCGGCGATCCTGAGCCTGCTGGCCCTGCTGCTGGTCGGGAGAAGGGACGCCGCCAAGGCGGCGGAGGTGCGCTGAGGAGAAGGCGCGGCCATCCGGCCGCGCCGCCGGGCGTCAGAAGGAATACACCATCGTCAGCGAGGTCTGGGTGTCGGTGTTCTTCTTGCCCGGCGTGACGCTGCTGTCGTTGCGGGCGCTGAAGCCGGCCTTCATCTGCATGGTCGAATTGATCTTGGTGCTGAGGGACGTCTCGGCCACCGAGTGGGTGTTGGAGGTGCCTTTTTCCACGCTGACCGTCTGCGCGAAGAAGGCCGAAGGGCTGAGGCGCCAGCGGAACTGGGCCGCGCCGCGCACCGTCAGGCCGCTCTCGTCCTCGCCCGTGTCGCGCTCGCCCTGGAAATAGCCCGGACCGATCTCGACGTCGAGCGTCTTGTCGGCCTCGCTCAGCAACTGACGGCCGTGACCGATCGAGAGCGAGGAATAGCGGGTGTAGGCGCCGAAGCGGTCGTTTACGTGGGAACCGAGGATGAAGGCCCGCCTGCCGGCGCCGAGGAATTTGTAGGACGCCTTGGCCGAGGCGGCGAAACGCTCGGCCGATTTGCTGCGCTCCTTGTTGCCTTCCTCGTCTTCGTACTCGTCTTCCTTGAAGAAGCCGCTGACGACGAATTCGTGGCTCCATTTCGCGGTCTCGTGGCGCGCGTCGATCTTGCCCGTGATCGAGGTACCCGTGGTGTTGCCGGAGGTCGCGATCGCGCCCAGTTCGGCCGAGGTGAACCAGCCGCCTTCGGGAATTTTCGGCAGCGCGACCCTGAGCGGACCATGGACATCGATCACCTGGGGAAGGTCGTCGTCGGCGTGCGCCGCGCCGTGCATGGCAAGGAGCGCCAGCGCCAGCAGGGAGAGAGTTGTCTTTTGCATCGGATTGCCCACCTTGGTATTCGCAAGATCGGCGACATTGTATCCCAAAGGCAGCGCGAAGCGATGCTTTGGGACACATTTGGACGCTGTTTAACGCCTTTTTACGCAAGCGGCATGCCGGCCGCCCGCCGCTCAGGTTCCTATGTAAACGATCTTGAAAGCGAACAGGGCCGCGATCACCCACACCACCGGCGCCACCTCGCGCGCGCGGCCGGTGAGCAGCTTGAGCGCGGCATAGGTGATGAAACCGAAGGCGATGCCTTCCGCGATCGAGAAAGTGAAGGGCATGCCGAGGGCCGTGACGGCGGCCGGGATGCTCTCGGTGGAGTCTCCCCATTCGACGTCGCCCAGGTCGCTCAGCATCAGGCAGGCGACGAACAGCAGGGCCGGCGCCGTCGCGTAGGCCGGCACGACCCCGGCCAGCGGCGCGATGAAGAGGCAGGCCAGGAACAGCGCCGCGACCGCCAGGGCGGTGAGGCCGGTGCGTCCGCCGGCCTGCACGCCCGAAGCGCTTTCCAGGTAGGCGGTGGTGCTCGAGGTGCCCAGCAGGCTGCCGGCGACGATGGCGCCGCTGTCGGCCAGCAGGGCCTTGTTCATGCGCTCCATCTTGCCCTCGACCAGCAGGCCGGCGCGGCGCGCCACCCCCATCAGGGTGCCGGTGGCGTCGAACAGCTCGACCAGGAAGAACACCAGCACTACGTTCAGGATGCCGGCGGACAGGGCGCCCGCGATGTCGAGCTGGAACAGGGTCGGGTCGATGCTCGGCGGCGCCGAGAAAATGCCCTTGTAGGTGTTCCCACCGAAGAAGAAGGACAGCACGGTCACCAGCACGATGCCGATCAGGATCGCGCCCTTCACCTTCAGGCGGTCGAGGGCGACGATGGCCAGGAAACCGACCACGGCCATGATCGCCTGGGGCTGGTGCAGGTCGCCGGCCTTGACCAGGGTCGCCTCGCTGGCCACCACGATGCCGGCGTTCTTCAGCGCGATCAGGGCCAGGAACATGCCCAGGCCGACCGTGATCGCCACCCGCATCGAGCGCGGGATGCCGTTGACGATGGCCCCGCGCAGACCCACCAGCGTCACCACGATGAACAGGCAGCCGGAGATGAAGACGGCGCCGAGTGCCGCCTGCCAGGAAATCCCCATGCCGAGCACCACGGCATAGGCGAAATAGGCGTTCAGGCCCATGCCGGGCGCCATCGCGATGGGATAGTTGGCGTACAGGCCCATCACGGCGGTGCCGAGCGCCGCCACGATGCAGGTGGCGACGAAGACCGACTCCCTGGGCATGCCGGCGTCGCCAAGGATGGAGGGGTTGACGAAGATGATGTACACCATCGTCAGGAAGGTGGTCAGGCCGGCCAGCAGTTCGGTCCGGACGTCGGTGCCGCTCTGGCTGAGTTTGAAGAGTTTTTCGAGCATTGCGCTACGCTCCGTGGTTGTTTTGCCCGAAGCATAACATCTGCCACCGGCCGGGCACAGGTGCGCATGGCCCTTGCTGCCGGAAGCCCGCCTTGCCGCCGATGCGCTAACATGGCGATTCCACCATTACCGAATCATCGCCATGCCGAAAAACAAACGTCCGCTGCCCCGCACCTCCAACAATCCGCGCGAGCCGGACGCCGCCAGCCAGGCCCAGGAATTGGCCGACCTGGCCCTCGCCATCGCCGAGCGCGAGGACGAACCGGGCTTCGCGACGGAGGACGAGCGCGAGGAGGAACTACTGGCCGCGGTGAGGAAACTGCTGCGCAAGAAGCGCGACGAAGCCCTGTACGAAGCGATCGAGACTGCCCGCTTCACCGACCCGCAGGCCTGCCGCCTGCTGCGCGGACGCATCGAGGAGGAAGCCGCCACGCTGAGGATCCGCCGCGACGAGGCGGAGTACGAGATCGACGCCTTCCTGATACCGCTCTTCGTGCGCAGCCCGGGCGGCCTGGTGGCCCAGGAAACCTTCCAGGACCCGGAGGCCTTCGAGGCGCTGTCGGCAAGCTTCCATGCCGGCGGCCTGGAAGGCGGTAGCGGCAAGGTGGTGCTGATCCAGCATGCCTACGACCTGGCCGAGGTCGACCACATCGCCTTCTCGACCCTGCAGGAGATGCTGCGCGAGGCCGCCAACTCCCTGCTGGAGAAGAAGCTCCAGCCGGCGCCGACCATCGAAGCCAGCATCCGCGGCTGGACCGGCGAACGTTTCGCGCCCGACGATTCGGCCGTCGAACTGCGTTTCCTGCTGGGTTTTTCGCTCAAGCGCGCCGACGATCCCTTCTATGCCATTCCCGCCGACGAAGCGGGGGCGGACGCCTGGTACGGCGCGCGCGAGGAACGCTACCGCGCCTGGACCTTCCAGGTTGCGCCGCTGCTGCGCCGGTGCCTGGCCGGCGACCCCGAGCGCGTGCACGTCGACTTCCTCTACCAGGACCTGTTCTACGGCGCCAAGGAGCAGGGCGTGTCCGAGCTGTCGACCCTCTCGACCCTGTCGGAGGTCGCGCGCACGCTGTCGGCCAAGGGCCTGGAAGCCGACCAGGTGCATGCCGCGGTGGCGCCGATCGATGCCGGAGAGCACATCGTGCTGCGAATCAACCTCTACGCGCTCGACGGCGGCCGGCCCTGGGGCAGCGTCGAGACCGCCGTCGACCTGGCCGCCGACCTGGCCGTCGAAGTCGACAACCTGTGCGACGCACTGCTGGCACTCGGCCTGGAAGGCGTATCGATCGCGAGCGGCTTCAGCGAAGACGGGCATGCGGAGGGCGCCGAACCCTACGAGGCGCGCTGAGGCCCGCGCAAGCGTCTGCGAGTGGCTGGTTTTCCCTGCCGAGGGCGGTAAAAAGCACGCGGATTGAGCGTAGTGGATTTTCCTGTATCGATGTAGGACGGGCCTTACAGGGCCCTGCTCATCCATACGGTCTCCTCTATGACAAGGACGGGACAAGGGCGCGTCAACAGTTTCTCATTACCAATATTGCAATGCATAAATGAAAATATTGGGAAATTTGCATGTTACGATTTCGGGATCCGGTGCGCTTCGCGTCGCCGGGCACTGGCTTCGAGAGAGAAACTGCCAGGCTTTGCCAACAAAATAGCGCCACGAAGGCGAAAGGAACTGAATATGCCGACCTTGATCGTGTTTTGCCACCTGCGTTGGGATTTTGTCTTCCAGCGTCCCCAACACCTGATGACGCGTTTGGCGGAACACTACCAAATCCTGTTTGTCGAGGAACCGGTGTATAGCGAAGGACAGGCATACCTGAAGAAGACGGCGGTTGCGCCGAACATCACGGTGTGCCAGCCGCATACCGCCATTCACGCACATGGCTTCCACGACGACCAGATCCCGACCCTGCAGACCCTGCTGGCCGACCTCGTCCCGAGCGGCGAACAGCCGGTGGTCTGGTTCTACACCCCGATGGCCCTGCCGCTGCTGCAAGGCCTGCACCCGTCCAAGATCGTCTACGACTGCATGGACGAACTGGCGATGTTCAAGAACGCGCCGAAACAGCTGCTGCAACGCGAAAGCGCGCTGCTGAACATGGCCGATGTCGTCTTCACCGGCGGCCCGAGTCTCTACCAGTCCAAGCGCGACCGCCACGCCAACGCCCACTGCTTCTCGAGCAGCGTCGACGCCAAGCACTTCCGCCAGGCCCAGGACCGCGAGATCTCGCACCCGGACCAGGCCCACATCCCGCATCCGCGCCTGGGCTTCTACGGCGTGATCGACGAGCGCTTCGACGTGGAGCTGGTCTCGCGCATGGCCGACGCGCACCCGGACTGGAACATCGTGCTGGTCGGCCCGGTCGTGAAGATCGACCCTGCGACCCTGCCCAAGCAGCCGAACGTGCACTACATGGGCCAGCGCACCTACGAGCAGCTGCCGAAGTTCCTGGCCGGCTGGGACGTCTGCCTGCTGCCGTTCGCCATGAACGACTCGACCAAGTTCATCTCGCCGACCAAGGTGCTGGAATACATGGCCGCCGAACTGCCCTCGGTCTCGACCCCGATCACCGACGTGGTCGTGCCCTATGGCGACGTGGTGGCGATCGCCGACACGCCGGAGACCTATATCGCCGCCTGCGAGCGCATGCTGGCCCTGGGCGAGGACGAGAAGCTGGCCCTGGCCAAGCGCATGCGCGAAGTCGTCGCGGGCACCTCCTGGGACCGCACCGCCACCCGCATGCACGAGCTGATTTCCAGCGCTGTGCCGGGCAACAAGGCCCAGCGCCTCCTGAGCCCGGCCCAGCCGGAAGAGATGGAAGCGGGCGTGGCGAACTCCGACGTCTCCACGGTGAAGACCGCGCAGGTGCGCGTCGCGAAGTCCGCGTAAGTATCCCTCGCATGCGGCCTGCCTCGCGGGCCGCGTCGAGTTGATCGACAGGCCGGCCACGGAATTCCCCGTGGCCGGCTTTTTTTTAGTGCCGCAGCGGAGAACCGCCGGCGCCCGGCGCGGGCCAGCCCCCGGCCGGATCCTTCGGGTCCGCGACCCGCACCACCGACAGGGGATGGGCGAACTGGATGGCTTCGCGCTGGAAGGCGCGGTAGACCTGCAGCAGGATGTCCTGCTGCGCATCCATGTGCAGGATGTAGTCCGGACTCTTGAAGTGGTAGACGACCTCGAAGTCGAGCGACCAGTCGCCGTAGCGGAAGAAGTGGGCGCGCTCGAAATCGACGTCGCTGCGCGCCGCGACGATCTCGCGGATCATGGCGGGTATCGCGGTGATCTGGGACTCGGCGGTGCCGTAGGCCACGCGCAGGATGAAGGCCACGCGGCGCGACAGCATGCGCTTGTGGTTGTGGATGCGGCTGCGCAGCAGTTCCCCGTTGGAGAACACGATCTGTTCGCCGCCCAGGCCGCGCAGGCGGGTGGTCTTCAGGCCGATGTACTCGACCGCGCCGAGCGCATCGCCCACGATGATGAAGTCGCCGACCTCGAAAGGCTTGTCCAGCATGATCGACAGCGAGGCGAACAGGTCGCCGAGGATGTTCTGGGTGGCCAGGGCCACCGCGATGCCGCCGATGCCCAGGCTCGCCACCAGCGTGGTGATGTTGAAGCCGAAGTTATCCAGCATCATGAGGAAGGCCACCGTCCATACCACCAGGCGCATCATGAAGAACAGGATGGTGCTGGAGGCCTTGCGCGCCCCGTCGCCGGGCGTGGCGAGCAACTGGGCGCGCCAGGCGCGCAGGCCGGTGTCGCCCCAGATCGCCAGCTGCAGCAGGAGCGAGGCCACCGCGATGCGCGAGATCACGAGGCGCCAGCTGTCCGGCATGACGAGGAAGATGCTGCCGAGGTGGATGCCGATCGCCAGCAGGAAGACGAGGTAGGTCTTGCGCAGCATGCGCACGGCCAGGTCGTCGGCGCGGGTCACGGTGCGGCGCGAAAGCTCGCCAAGGCGCCGCAGCATGATGGCGCGGACGAAGTACAGCGCGGCCGTCGAACCCAGGCAGACGCCCACGGCCATCATCCAGTTTTCCAGATCGTTGTTACTCAATAAGAACTCCATCCACCACTCCCAGCCAAGAAACAAGACAAAGGGGTAGTGTGCGGGGTCGGGCCCAAGCGGCGCGCACAATTGATGGCGCGTCCGGCGTGTTGACATGCGGCGGCGGCGGCCGATACAGTAGCCCATCGAGAATCCGAGGCGGCCCGGCATGGCGAAGCACAGCGTTTCCTGCGGTACCCTGGTAGTCAATCCAAGGCGCGAGCTGCTGCTCGGCCACGTCACTCACACGCCGAAGTGGGATATCCCGAAGGGCATGCGCGACCCGGGCGAGACCGAGCTCGAAGCGGCGATGCGCGAACTGCTTGAGGAGGCGGGGCTGGTGTTCGAAGCCGGCGCGTTTCGCGAGCTCGGCCCCTTCGCCTACCGGCGCGACAAGCGCCTGCACCTCTTCCTCGTCGAGGTGGGTGAAGAAGCGTGCAGCCTCGAACAGCTCCACTGCGCGAGCACCTTCCCCCACCACGTGACGGGCCTGCCCACGCCGGAGATGGACGGCTACCGCTGGGCCGCGCGCGCGGAACTGCGCGCCCTGTGCTGGCCGCGGATGGCCGAGGTGCTGCTCGGGATAGCCTGGTAGCGGCGCGCCGCGCTACAGGCCGGCCAGCACGCCCTCGATCGCTTCGGCGGTGGCCGGCTTGGTCAGGTGGCGGTCGAAGCCTGCCTGCGCGGTGCGCTCGCGGTCGGCTTCGCCGCCCCAGCCGGTGAGGGCCACCAGGCGCACACCCGCATTCCCGGGGTCGCGCCGGATCGCGGCGGCCACCTCGTAGCCGGACATGCCCGGCATGCCCAGGTCCAGGAAGACCACATGCGGCTGGAAGGACGTCAGCATGCGCAGCGCCTGGTGGCCGTCGTTGGCGACCGGCGCACTGTGGCCGGCGTGGCTCAGCAGCGCGGACAGGGTCTCGGCGGCATCGCGGTTGTCGTCGACCACCAGCACGCGCAGGCCCTCGCGCACCGGCGCCGCGGGGGCAGCGGCGGCTGCGTGCCCGGAGGGGAGCGACGCCTCGCCGGATGCCAGCGGAAGGCGCACCGTGAACACGCTGCCGGCATTCGTGCCCGCGCTCGATGCCGTCACGCTGCCGCCGTGCAGCTCGACCAGGCTGCGCACCAGCGACAGGCCGATGCCCAGGCCGCCGGCGGCCTGCTGGCGGCTCTCGCCGACCTGGGTGAACATCCTGAAGACGTCGTCGAGGGAGGCCGGGTCGATGCCGATGCCGTTGTCGGAGACGGCTATCACGGCTTCGTTGCCGTCGCGCTCCGCGGCCAGCACGATGCTCCCGCCGCGCGGGGTGTAGCGCGCCGCGTTGTTCAGCAGGTTCGAGACCACCTGGGTCATGCGGGTCAGGTCGGCGTCGACGACCAGGGGTTCCCGGGGACGGCGCACGTCGAGGTGATGGCGCGCCGCCTCGATCAGCGGCATGCTGGTTTCGACCGCGGCGCTCAGGACCGCGGCGAGGTCGATGCGTTCGCGCCGCAGCTCGATCTGGCCGCGCGTGATGCGGGCCACGTCGAGCAGGTCGTCGACCAGGTTCACCAGGTGGCCCAGCTGGCGTTCCATGATGTCGTACACGCGCGACACCGCGGCGGCGTCGCCAGGTGCGCGGCGGATGAACTGCAGGCCGCTCCTGATCGGCGCCAGCGGGTTGCGCAGCTCGTGGGCGAGGGTCGCGAGGAATTCGGTCTTCTGGCGGTTCGCCTCGGCCAGGTCGTCGGCCATCTTGCGCAGCGCATTCTCGCCGCGCCGGCGTTCGGTGACGTCGTTGAAGACGACGGCCACCCGGTGCTGCTCGGCCGGGCCGATGCGCGCGGCATAGACGTCGTACCAGCGGCCCAGTTCGCGCGCCTCGTTCTCGAAGCGCGCCGCCTCGCCGGTGGTGGCGACGCGCCCGTAGATCTCGAACCAGTGGCGTTCGTGGCCCGGCGCCAGCTGGCGCATGGTGCGGCCGATCGCGTCGCTCAGGCCGGTCTGTTTGACGAAAGCCGGATTGGTCTCGAGGAAGCGGTAGTCGCAGGGCTGGCCGCCGCTGTCATACAGCATCTCGATCACGCAGACGCCCTCGTCGATCGAGTCGAACAGGGTGCGATAGCGTTCCTCGCTCAGGCGCAGCTGCTGCTCCGCCTCGAACTGGCGCGTCGCATCGATGACCACGCCGCGCAGGCGGCACGGCGCGCCGTGCGCATCGTGTTCGACCTGGCCGCGCGCGATCACCCAGCGCCAGCCGCCCTCGACGCGGCGCACGCGGAAGGTGGCGTCGTAGAGACCACCGCGCACCAGGGCCTGCGCCAGCACGGCGCGGGTAGGCGCCACGTCGTCGGGGTGGAAGGCGGCGAAATAGGCGCCCACCGGGCAGCCTTCGGGCAGCGCCGGATCGATCCCGAACATGCTGGCCATCCGGGCGTCGCCGCTCACGCGGTCGGAGCGCACGTCCCAGTTCCAGACCCCGAGTTCGGCCGCGTCGATGATGGCTTCCAGGCGCGAGCGGGTGTCGACCAGGGCCGTTTCCGCGCGGCCGCGCTGCACCATGGCCTCGAACGCTTCGATGTAGAAGCGCGCCTTGGCGCGCAGGATCACGGGCGAGAGCGGTTCGGTGAGCACGGCGATGGCACCCGCCTCGTACAGGGGTTCGAAGGAAAAGCCGGCATGCTCGGGCAGGGCCAGGGCCACCACCGGGGTATGGCTCGAGCGGCGGTTGCCGCGCACCTGGCGGATGGTGTCGGCGAGCGCGTCCAGGTCGCCCGGATAGCCGACCAGGATCAGCGCGAAATCCTGTTCGCGCACCAGGGCCAGGGCCTCGATGTGGGAGCGCGCCCGTACGATCGACTCTCCCATCACGGCCATCACCTGCAGGACGGCGGGATCGCTGTCCGGACGACCGCATACCAGCAGCACGCTGGCGCGCTTGGGATAGGTCGAGGACGCGGCGTTCACGGCGCCGACCCGGGGGCGGCGCGCTCTCGGCGCCGGCAGGATGGTTTCATCTTGATGGGGGACTGTTGTGACAATTCGTCAATGTACGGGGGTGTGGCGGCGCTGTCAACGGTCTCGAAGGGGCAGCGCCTGCCGTGCTCGCGCCACCCCCGGAGGAATGCCGCTAATATGGACCGGACCTCGCGCGGCGCCCATCCACACCATGGCCGCGCGGCTTTACCGGAGGAGAAGATGGAAGCACAACACAAGGTCGCCGGCATCGAGATCGCCGACATCATGCGCGGCCTCTACGGCGACGGCATCATCGGCCTGCGCGGCGCCTTCAGCCGCGCATTCATCCAGGACCTGCGCGCCGACATCGACCAGCTGTTCCTCGAGGCGCAGGCGCGCCCCGGCGGGGCGCTCAACCGCGGCCCGAACCGCTTCTACGTCGAGGTGCACCCGGAGCGCCTGCGGGGTTTCGCCGAAATCGCCGCCCATCCCTGGGTGGTGGCGGTGTGCAGCGCGGTGCTCGGTCCCGAGTATCGCCTGGTCGAGGTCGGCTTCGACGTGCCGGGTCCCGGCGCCATGCACCAACCCTGGCACCGCGACTTCGCCTCGCCGCCGGAAACGGTGCAGGGGCGGCGCCTGAGCTCACTGGCGTTCAAC
Source organism: Massilia agri (assembly GCF_024753255.1). Classification (GTDB taxonomy): domain Bacteria; phylum Pseudomonadota; class Gammaproteobacteria; order Burkholderiales; family Burkholderiaceae_D; genus Telluria; species Telluria agri. The sequence goes on along the minus strand of NZ_JANUHA010000020.1, from coordinate 44,528 downwards.
CTCACCACCGTCGACGTCACCGAGGAGATGGGGCCGTTCGAGATCGCTCCCGGTACGCAATGGGATCTGTACGAGGGCGACCCGATGTTTCCGGACCAGTCCCTGTGGCCGCGCTACGAGGCGCTGGCCCAGCGCAAGCTGCCGCAGATGGGCGACATCTCGGCGCGCTCGGCGCTGACCATCCACCGCGGCACCGCCAACCGCTCGAACGTGTCGCGCCCGGTGCTGGTGGTCGGCGCCGACGCGCCGGATGCGACCAACGCCATCCGGCACGACCTGCAGATGTCGCGCGCCTACTACGAGAGCCTGCCCGAAGAGGTGCGCAAGCACCTGAACTGCCGCGTGGTGGACGAACTCGAGCCGATCCAGCAGGCCCATACCATCGAGGGGCTGAAGATGGGTGTGACGATGGGCGGATGAAGTGAAACGGGCCGCCGCAGGGCGGCCCGCGGGCCTTAGTCTTTCGGCGGGACCTGCTGCGAGGGGATGGGCGACTTGAGCGCTTCCGGCAGCGAGTCCGCGATGCCGTTCTCCGGCACCTGGCCGACGCGCCGGGCTTCGTCGGAATGCTGGTCCAGGCTGACTTCCTCGGCCACGTCGAAGCGGCCGTCTTCCGCGCCGCCTTCGCCAGGCAGCAGGTTGTCGGAACGCTGTTTCTCGCCGCCGCCGGCGACCGGGGCGCTCTGGTCTTTCTGTTGATTGCCTTGGGCCATGCTGTCCTCCTGTTGACGGTTTCTCATGGACCCATTATCGCTTTCGTCCGCCGGGCCGGGCGCACGCTAGTCGCGCCGCTCCCGCTGCGGCAGGTTCTTTTCCAGGATCGCCCACAGGATGAGGCCGTAGGCCAGGAGGCGGATCAGGTAGTGCAGGGGCGAATCTTCGCCGGCCTCGTTCAGCGCCGCCGAGTAGATGCGGTGCACCCCTTCGATGAAGAAGGACAGGGCGAAGTAGAGGAAGAAGCGATCGCCCGTGTTGCGCCAGAAACGCAGGAAGAACAGGGCGATGGTCACCGAAGCCATCGAGATCGCACCGTAGGTCAGCTGGGTCATCGTTTCACTCCTTCTCGTAGATCAGTCCGTAGAGCAGCAGCAGGCAGGCCACCAGGGCGCTGATCAGACGCAGCGGCATGAAATCGACGTTCGGGAAGACGATCTTGTCGAAAATCAGGAACAGATTATTGAATGTCATGACCGCAAAGCACAGGCCGCTCCAGAACAGGAGACGGTGACGGGTGCGCCGGTAGCTGGCCAGCAGCAGCCAGGTACAGGCAAGCGAGGTCAGCATGCACAACGTATAGATGAGTTCGCCCATTTAGGAATCCTTTCGCAGGCGGAAGGCGTCGGCGAACTGCTGCGCCTTCCGGTCGAGAGAAGAATGGATCAGATTGGTGACGTCAACGAGGTGACGTGCGTACAGTTCGGCCAGGCCGTCGACACGTTCGCGCAGCGTGCTCGAGGCCGGCGCGTAGCAATAGCAGTGCTCGTCCGGAGCGGGGCAGGGCGCGGCCATGCCCGCACGGCACAGTTCGTCCAGCAGGCCCTGGGCGGTGCGCTCGGCGATATAGAGTCGACGAGCCAGCATCGCCCCGGACCAATGCTGGCCGGGACTGGCGCGCAGCAGCAGCAGCGCCTCGAGGAAGGGCACCGAGGGCACGCTCGTCAGGATAAAACGGCGCAGCTCTTCGGAAATCGGCGGACGGTTCATTCGTACCGAATGTAATTTCCCAAAAGGAATCTTTTGTTGAGAAAGGCGCAATTTTAAATCAATTCTGTTTGGAAAGGATATTCAATCGTGCGCGCTTCCTCAATAGCTGAGCTTGACGTCGATCAAATGGGCTCGGCTACAATGTGCATGTCCTTAATCACCAGGCTGTTTCATGCTGCATTCCCTCCTGGCCCGCCTCGGCGCGGCCACCGTCCTGCTGGCGGCAAGCGTCCTCGGCGGCGCCGCCCAGGCCGCCGACTGTCCGGTCCATTACCTCGACGGCCGCGCGCCCGAGATCCGCAATCCCAAGCTGGCCACCGCCACCCGCGAACTGTGCTACGGCGTGTTCGGCGTGATGCATTCCGGCGTGACCCGCACGCCGCTGTGGTCGGCCGAGTACCTGCGCGCCGACAATCTCGAAGCGGCCGAGGGCCTGGACCGCGACAACGCCTTCCATGCGGAGCCGCGCCTGCCGCGTTCGCAGCGCGCCGAGCTGTCCGACTATGCGCGCAGCGGCCTCGACCGCGGCCACCTGGCGCCGAACGGCGACATGCCGGACCGCCGCGCCCAGCGCGAAAGCTTCTCGCTGGCGAACATGGTGCCCCAGGACCGTGACCACAACCGCCACATCTGGGCCCCGATCGAGGGCGCGGTGCGCAAGATGGCGAAGAAGGAGGGGTCGCTCTATGTGATCACCGGCCCGGCCTTCCTCGGCACGAGCCTGCGCAAGGTGGGCAACGTGCTCGTGCCCACCCACCTGTACAAGGTGGTATACAGTCCGCGCCAGAAGGCGGCCGCCGCCTGGTTCGTCGAGAACCGTGCCGACGCGAAGATCGACGTGATCCCGGTCGCCGAACTCGAACGCATCGTCGGCATTGAACTGCTGCCGTCGCTCACGCGCCAGCAGAAGGAGCGCATGCTCGCGCTGCCGAAGATCCGCCAGCCCAAGCGCCGGCACTGACAGAGAAGGAATGCCATGCCATCGAAGAAGAAGTCCTTCACTCCCTATGCCAACGAGGCGGACGTGCTCGAAGTCGGCAACCTGATGCTGGAGAACCGCCTGGACCGCATCACCATCTCGGGCGACGTCGACCTGACCCTCGACAAGGCCGGTCTCGCGCATGCGCGCCGCCTGCACGAACTGCTGGGCGCCGTGGTCGCCGCGCTTGAATCGCGGGAGCTGCCGGACCAGCTGCCGCCGCCCGAGGTCAAGACCGTCGACAATCCTTTCGCCTGAGGCGGCCGGGACATCGCCGGGTCAGCATTCCACCCGTCAAGGGTGTGCGAGCCTCGCCGCAATTCGGGTAGGCTGGTCCTCTCGCATTCGCGATTCCGAGGAGGCGGCAGATGTCCAGCAATACCGACGCGCCCGTGGGCCAGGACGGCCTGCGGATCCCCATCGTCGAGGAGCAGCTCGCGCTCGAGACCCGTGTGGTCGAGACCGGCCGCGGGGTGCGCATCCACAAGACCGTGAGCGAACAGCCCGTGACCATCGACGAGCGCCTGGTGCGCGAAGCGGTGGAGGTGCGGCGCGTCCCCATCGACCGGCTGGTCGAGGGAAGCGACACGCCCGCGCCGCGCTACGAAGGCGACACGCTGATCGTTCCCGTGCTCGAGGAAGTGCTGGTGGTCGAGCGCCGCCTGCGCGTCAAGGAAGAACTGCACATCACCCGCAACCGCATCGAAGAACGCTACCAGGACACCGTGCCGCTCAAGGCGGAACGGGTCGAGGTGGAGCGCTTCGACGAGGGCGCGGCGCCACCTCCGCCATGACACCCACAGTTTTGGAGGTATTACCATGCAACATACGCTTATTGCTGTCTTCGACAACCGAGCCGACGCGCAAAGCGCACATGATGAACTGCTGGCATCCGGCTTTTCCAGCGGCGACGTGCGGCTGTCAGGCTCGAGTACGGCGTCCAGCACCGCCGACAGCGACACCGGCATCGGCAGCGGCATCAAGAACTTCTTCAGCGATCTCTTCGGCACCGACAACAGCGAGCATGCGAACCGCTACGAGGGCGCCATCACGCGCGGCCAGCATGTGGTGACCCTGAGCGCCGACTCCCTGCCGGAGGTCGAACGCGCCGCCGACATCGTCGAACGCTTCGGCCCGATCGACATCGACGAGCACTCGGGCGGGGTCGGCAGCATGGGCGCCGGCGCCATGCTCTCCAGCGGCAGCGCGATGGGCTCGAGCGCGATGTCGGCGCAATCCGGCGCCCAGCAAGCCGGCTCGGTGCAGCAGAAGGGCCTGGCCAGCGGCGCCTCGCTGCAGCGCGACACGGCGATGGAGCGCAGCACGACCCAATCCATCCCCGTGGTGGAAGAACAGCTCAAGGTCGGCAAGCGGGAAGTGCAGCGCGGCGGCGTGCGCATCTTCTCGCGCATCGTCGAGACCCCGGTCAACGAAACCGTCGGCCTGCGCGAGGAACACGTGGACGTCCAGCGCCGCCGCGTCGACGAGCCCCTGAGCCCGGGCGACGCCAGCGCCTTCAAGGAGCAGACCATCGAAATGCGCGAGACCGCCGAGGAAGCGGTGGTCGAGAAGACCGCGCGTGTGGTCGAGGAAGTCACGATCGGCAAGCAGGTGGGCGAACGCCAGCAGCAGATCTCTGACACGGTGCGGCACACCGAGGTCGACGTGCAGCGCCTGGATGGCACCAGCGCCCTGTCCGACCTGCGCGACGACGACAGCTATTACCGCAATCACTTCACCAGTACTTACGGCAGCTCGGGCGCCGCCTACGACGACTACGCGCCGGCCTACAGCTACGGCTCGCAGATGGCCAGCAGCGGCCGCTATACCGGCCGCCAGTGGGATGAGATCGAGCCCGAACTGCGCAGCGACTGGGACAGCCGCTACGGCAGCGGCGGCGCGTCGACCTGGGAGAAAATGAAGGCCGCCGTGCGGCACGGCTGGGACCGCATTACCACTGGCAACAGTGGCATGACTTACTGACAGGAACTGCTTTAAATCCAGGGACGGCGCCTCCGGGCGCCGTTTTTCATGGCTGGGCCAGGCGCGCGCTTGCCGCTTGGGGATTGATGTAATCTCAACACATGCGCCCCGGATGCCGCGCATTCCGAGGCGAGCCCACCTATACCACGGAGGAATGACCATGCAACACACTCTCGTAGCCGTGTTCGACAACCGGACCGACGCCCAGAATGCCATGAACGAGCTGATGTCCTCGGGTTTTTCGCGTGACGAGGTCAAGCTCTCCAACGCCGACCCGACCGGCATGACCGACAGCGTGACCGGCCGCAGCGCCACCCCCACGGAAACCGACACCTATGCCGACGGCACCGGCGTCGGCATCGGCGCCTCCATCAAGCATTTCTTCACCGACCTGTTCGGCGCCGACAACAGCACCCACGTGAGCAAGTACGAGGGCGCCGTTACCCGCGGCCACCACGTGCTGACCGTGCGCGCCGATTCCCTGCCCGAAGTCGAGCGCGCCGCCGACATCGTCGAGCGCTACGGCCCGACCGACATCGACGAGCAGGCAACCGGCGTGGGTGCGGGCGCGCTGGGCGCCACCGGCGCCATGTCCGAATCGATGCGCGCGAGCGGCGCGGGCGGCATGCAGCAATCCGCGCAGATGTCGGCGCAGTCCGCCTCCAGCTCGGCCACGGGTTCCAGCATCGGGTCCACATCAAGCGCCGCCAGCCAGCAGCTCGACAATCCGGGCGACCGCAAGATCTTCCAGCAGCAGTCGCTGAACCAGGCCGAGCCGATGGGCACCACCTACCAGGAACCGCAGGGCCAGAGCGGCCTGAGCGCGACCGGTGGCACCTCGCTGCAAGGCTCGACCCTGCAGGAAAACTCGGTGCAGGCTTCCTCGCTCGAAGGAACACAAAATGACCGCGGCATCCGCAGTTCGGGTGGCCAGGGCGGCACCCTGCAGGGTTCCTCGCTGGAAGGCTCGGCCTACCAGGGCGGCGCCACCGGCTCGCAGCAGCGCGACAGCGCGACCTCCACCTTCAATGAAGTGCAGCGCGGCCGCTCGCGCATCTACTCGCGTACCGGCGCCGCAGCTGGCGGCGGCACGGGCCTGGACATCGGCAGCAACTTCTTCGGCGACGACGACGACGCCTACCGCAACCACTTCCTCGCCAACTACGAGGGCGAGGACTATGAAAAAGTCAAGCCGGCCTACGCCTACGGCTCCGAGATGGCCAGGAGCGACAAGTACCGCGGCCGCCAGTGGGACGAGGTCGAGAACGACCTGCGCAGCGACTGGAGTACCCGCAACGGCACGGGCGCCGGCGACACCTGGGACCGCATGAAGGCCGCCGTGCGTCGCGGCTGGGACCGCATGACCAGCGACGATGACGACACCATCTACCGCAGCCACTTCAGCAGCACCTACGGCGGTTCGGGCGCCTCCTACGACGACTACAAGCCGGCCTACAGCTACGGCTCGGAAAGCGCGCGCAGCGACAAGTACCGCGGCCGCCAGTGGGACGAGGTGGAGACCGACCTGCGCAGCGACTGGGATACCCGCTACGGCAGCACCGGCTCCACATGGGAAAAGATGAAGGCCGCCGTACGCCGCGGCTGGGATCGCATGACCCTGGACGATGACGACGACAGCTACTACCGCAGCCACTACGACACCCACCTGGCAAGCTCCGGGGTGGACTATGACAGCGCCAAGCAGGCCTACAGCTACGGCGCCGAGATGCGCAAGAGCGAGCTCTATCGCAACCGCCCGTGGGACGACATCGAGGGTGACATGCGCAAGGGCTGGGATTCGCGCATCGACACCACCGCCGGCAGGACAGACAGCACCAAGGGCAACGGGCTCGGCGACACCGGCACAGCTGTGGGCGGCGCCTGGGACCGGATGAAGGCGGCTGTGCGCCATGGCTGGAACAGGATGACGGACGACGACGAGGCGGCCTACCGCTCGCACTGGAACGCCACCTACAGCACCGCGACCGACGGCGGGACCTATGACGAGTACAAGCCGGCCTATTCGTATGGTTCGGAAATGGCGCTCAGCGAGAAGTACCGTGGCCGCCAGTGGGACGAGGTGGAAAACGACCTGCATACCGACTGGGACAGCCGCTACGCGGGCGGCGGGCAGTCGACCTGGGAGAAAATGAAGGCGGCGGTGCGCCAGGGTTGGGACCGCATGACTTCCTGACGCCGGCAGTGCCCCCATGACAAAATCGGCGCCCGCGGGCGCCGATTTTCATGGTCGTTACAGTATTACGATGCTTACTCGGCGAACACCTGGGCCGCCGGGGTGATCCGCACCGCTTCCGGACGGATGCCCAGTTTCATGCTGCCGATCTGCTGGTCTTCGTCCAGCAGGGCTTGCGGCTTCTTTGCGTCATACGCGATTGGCGAGAAGGCATCCGACACCAGCTTTTCCTTCAGCCCCGCCGCATCCCTGGTGATGACCACCACCGACAGCTTCTTCGACGACAGGTGCTTCCTGATCGCCGCATTCACGTCCGCCACCGTCAGCTTCGCCAGGCCGTCGCGCATCATGCGCGTGAATTCCGGCGTGCCATACCACTGCGAGTCGAGCGCATAGCCCAGCTGCTGGTCCTGGGTCGCCGTCATGACGAACACGTTCTTCTGAAGATAGCCGCGGGTCGTCTCGAAGTCGTCCTGGCTCAGGCCGTTCGCGACCAGCTTGTCCAGTTCGAACATGGCCGCGCGCAGGGCGAAGTGGCCGTTCTGCGGAGCGACCGGGCGGATCCAGACCTCAAAGAGCTGCGCCTTGCGGCCCAGGTTCGGGTTCGGGAAGAACTGGAACATCCCGCGCGGGAAGGCTTCGATATAGGCGTAGTCGCCGTAGTTCAGGCCGCGCTCTTCGCGGATGCGCTGGTAGAGGCGCGCGCTCGAGGCGCGGTGCTCGCCCAGCCAGGTCTTGACCAGCCACAGGGCCGGGAAGTCCGGATGCGAACGGGTGACCTCCAGGGGCAGGCCGAAGGAAATCGCGGTCGCGCGGGTGTTCTTCTCGACGATCTCGACTTCGATCCCTTCCGGCATGCGGCCGCGGATGCTTGGTGTGGCCGCGAGACCCGCGCCGCCCGGCAGGCGGGCCAGCGCGGTTTTCAGGGACGCGACCATGGCGTCGGACACGTCGCCCGAGATGCCGACCCGCACCGCGCCCTGGGTATAGGCCTGGCGGTAGAACGTCTTCACGTCGTCCAGGGTGATCGCCTCGATGCCCTTGACGGTGCCCAGCACGGGATGCGCATACGGCGTCCCCGCAAAGACGTTGGACTGCAGGCGCTCCTTGCCGAACTCCTCTTCGTTATTGTCCTTCAGGTCCAGCACCAGGGCATTCTTCTGGGCGTCCTTCAGGCGGCGGAAGTCTTCCTCGCGGAAGCCCGGATCGACCAGCAGCGGCAGGGCAATGCCCAGGTACTGGTCCCAGTTGTCCTTGTGGGTCGAACCGGTGAAAGTGGTCATTTCCTTGTCGGTCTGCTCGCTGAAACTGCCGGCCAGCGGGAACAGGGCCTTGGTCACTTCGTCGATCTTGCGCTCGCGCGAGCCGCTCGAAGCCACCATGGCGGCGGTCAGCGCGGCCAGGCCTTCCTTGCCTTTCGGGTCATGCGCGGAACCGGCCGCGAACAGCAGCTTGAAGCGGATCTGCGGCAGCGTCGACTTCTGCACCAGCACGTCGAACTTCGTGTCGCCGGCCTTCGGCACGAACTCGGCCAGCTTCGGCAGGGTCTTGACCTCCGCCGGCAGCGCCTCGTGCGAGAGCGTGGTCACCACCATGGCGTCGTCGACCAGGTATTTGCGGGCCGCCGCCTGCAGGTCGGCGGGCGTGAGGCTGTCGACCACGCGGTAGTAGCGGTTCAGGGTGCCGTAGGAGCGCTCGAAATGGACGTAGGAGGCCAGGGTCGAAGCGATGGCCTCGGTATTGTCGAGCGAGCGGATCAGGCCGTACTTGTTCGCCGACTTGGCGTCCGCCAGGGCGCCGGCGGTCACGGGTTCGTCGCGCAGCCTGGCCACGGTCTGCAGGATGGCGTCGCGCACGTAGAGCGCATCCGCCGGCTTCTTGACGCGCGCGCCGATGGTGGCCAGGGTCGGGTCGACCCGGTTCGGCACGAAGTCGAAGAGCTGGTCGACCTTCTGCTCGTCCTGCACCAGGCGCTTGTACAGGGGCGAGGTGCGGCCGAAGGAGAGCGACAGCAGCATCGACAGCGCCGCCTGGTCCTTACGGGTGTCCGAAAAGGCCGGGGCGCGGAAGGCCACCGTCACCAGGGGCAGGGTCGGGGTCTGCCAGGCGACGTGGCGGTATTGGGCGCCTTTGGCCGGCGGCTCGACCGGCACATTGTTCTTGAAGCTGCCGCGCTTCCAGCCGCCCCAGTATTTCTCGACCATGGCGATGGCCTTGCCCGGGTCGACGTCGCCGGCGATGATCACGGCGGTGCGCTCCGGACGGTACCAGCGGTCGAAGAAGACCTTCGAATAGTCGTACTGGTTGGGCATGTCCTCGATGTCCTTCAGGAAGCCCATGGTGGTGTGGCGGTAGGTGTGGGTGCTGAAGGCCGCCTCGCGCTGTACCTCGAACAGCTTCTGCATCGGGTTCGCGCTGTTCTTGTTGTATTCGCCCAGCACCGCGCGCGACTCGGTCTTGAAGGCCTCGACCGGATAGGACAGGTGCTGGAAGCGGTCGGCCTCCACCTTGAGGACGGTTTCCAGGTCTTCCTTGGCGAAGGTGGTGTAGTAGTTGGTGAGGTCGTCGCTCGTGTAGGCGTTCTGGCGCGCCCCGGCCTTCGTGATGATCTGCTGGTACTTCTCCGGCGGATAATTCGGCGTCCCGCGGAACATCATGTGTTCGAAGAAGTGGGCGAAGCCCGACTTGCCCGGCTCGACCTCGTTGCGCGATCCGGTCTGCACGGGAATGTGGACCGAGACCAGGTTCGGGAAGCCGGTCGGCACGACGATGACCTTCAGGCCGTTCGGCAGGGTTTTCTCGGTGGCCTTGAAGGGCAGCACGTCGCCGCCCCTGGTGGCGCTCGTCGCGGCGGCCGCTTTCGGCACGGGCGCGGCCATCGTGGGTGGGGCGAAGGCCAGCAGGGCGGGGACGATTGTCGCGATGGCGGTGCGCGACAGATTGAATGAAGACACGTTCTCTCCTTTTAGGAATAATTCTGTCCGCGCAGGATAGATTATTCGACAAGGAAAGAACAGTTCAATCAGGTATGCATGTCGCCTACGCCGCTTCGCTCAGGGGCAGGCTGATACGGTTGCGGCCGAGGTGCTTGGCGCGGTACAGGGCCGCGTCGGCGGTGGCGACCAGCTGGCTCGCATTGTTGTCGGGGCCGGCGATCGCGGTGGCGGCGCCGATAGACACCGTCACGTGGCGGGTCGGCGCGGTGGACGGCAGCCGCAGCTGCTCGACCCTGCAGCGGATGCGCTCGGCGACGATGGCCGCGCCCTTGAGCGACTGGTTCGGCAGGATCACGGCGAATTCCTCGCCGCCATAGCGGGCGACCAGGTCGTTGGCGCGCATCTCGCTGGCAACGGCGCGGGCGATGCGCTTGAGGCATTCGTCGCCGCCCAGGTGGCCGTTGGCGTCGTTATAGGCCTTGAAATTGTCGACGTCGACCATGAGCAGGGACAAGGGCTGCTGCTGGCGCAGGGCGCGCGCCCATTCCGCATGCAGGGTGTCGTCGAAGCAGCGCCGGTTGGCCAGGCCGGTCAGGCCGTCGCGGGTGGCCAGCTGCTCCAGCGCCACCTGGGCCATCTTCTCGTCGGTCAGGTCGCGCAGGGTCTCGACCACCGCCGAGAGCCCGCCTTCGGCATCGTAGATCGGCGTCGCCTCGGCCGCCAGGTAGCGGCGCCGGCCGGCGCGCGGCATGTCGAACCAGCTTTCGATGCACAGGCCCGAGCCATGGCCGGGCGGGACGCTGCGCGGCAGGATCTGGCGCACGTCGTCGGTGCGGTTCTGCAGGACCAGGTCGGCGAGGGTGGGGCGGCGGTGCTCGTAGAAGCTGCGCCAATGGTCGGCGGTGCCCAGGATCTCGTGGGCCGGCACGCCCGTGAGCTGCTCGCAGGCGCGATTCCAGATCATGACCCGGGCCTCGCGGTCGAGCACGAAGACGGGGATCGACAGCGATTCCATCAGCTGCCCGACGAAGGCCCCATCGCTGATGAGGGTGTTCGGGGAGGGCATGCCGCTCGCGCCACTATGGCTTGCTGTCTTGAACATGGTCGTCCTCTGCATTCCGGTCCGGCCGCCGAATTGGCTGCCAACAGGAAAGGATTCTGCTACCGCGCAGGAACGAACTTATTGATTTTAAGCAAGCCTTCTTTCGGGCAAGGGATGCCGGCCAGGCGCCCTAGGCGGGGGCAGGCTCGGGCCGGGTCGGCATCGACACCCTGACCACGGCGCCACCGTGGCGCCCGGGCGAGAGGCGCACCGTGCCGCCGTAGGCCGCGGCGCGCTCCTGCATGCCTTCCAGGCCGCAGCCCTGGCGCAGCGGCTGGGCCAGGCCGATCCCGTCATCCTCGACCGTCAGGATGAGTTCGCGCGGGCTCTCGACCAGGGTGACGCGCACCAGGCTGGCCTGGGCATGGCAGGCCACGTTCGACAGCGATTCCTGCAGGGCGCGGAACAGCACGGCGTCCAGCTCGCGGTCGCGGGGGCCGCCCTGGTCCTGCTCGACGCCGAGGTCGAGGCGATAGTCGAGCCCGTGCAGGCGGGCGAACTCGGCCAGGTGGCGTTCGGCCGCCTGGCGCAGCGTGACGCCGGGCGCGATGGGGCGCATGCCGGAGACGATGGCGCGCACCGAGCGGATCGCCGCGTCGAGGTCGGCGATCGCCACGCCCAGGCGCTCGAAGGCGGAGGGCGAGGCGCCGCGCGAGGCCAACTGCTGCAAGGAAAGCTCGGCGCGCAGCGAGAGCAGGCGGTGGCCCAGCTCGTCGTGCAGCTCGCGGGCGATGCGGCTGCGCTCGGCGTCGCGCACGCCTTCCTGCTGGCGCACCAGGCGGCACAGCACCTCGTGGCTGCCGGCCAGGGCCTCTTCGACCTCGGCATGGGCGCGCCGTTCGGCCTGCAACTGCTGCTCGAGTGAACGGCCGCGCTGTTCCGCCGCGCGGCCCCGCCGCTGCAGCAGGAGCGCCAGGCCGATCGCAGCCATGGTCAGCACGGTGGCGCCTGCCAGCTCCGGCGGGACGCCGCGCAGGGGCAGGGGCATCGGCAGGGCGGCGTGCGCCGGCAGGGCGACGCACAGCAGGGCGGAGGCGCGGGCTAGGAATGAGCTGTATTTGTTCATGGCGTCCTTCTTACTGGCGTTAGGAACATTCCGTATGAAGGTACACCCATGTCCTACAGGGAATATTGCTCATCCTCAACGCATGGCGGCGCTCGCGGCCCAAGGCCGACATGCCCACGGACGGCCCCGGCCACGCTATAATGGAAGGTTGACGAGAGGTTTACCGTGACTTACAGCATCAAAGAGATCTTCTATACCCTGCAGGGCGAAGGCGCCCACGCGGGGCGGCCGGCCGTTTTCTGCCGCTTTTCCGGCTGCAATCTGTGGACCGGCAGGGAAAGCGACCGCGCGACTGCCGTCTGCACCTTCTGCGATACCGATTTCGTCGGCACCGACGGCGAGCGCGGCGGCAAGTTCCGTGACGCCGGCAGCCTGGCGCGCGAAATCGACGGCCTGTGGCCCGCTTCGCATGCCGCCAGCAAGTACGTCGTCTTCACCGGCGGCGAACCGCTGCTGCAGCTCGACGTCGCCCTGATCGAGGCGATGCACGCCCACGGCTTCACGATCGCCATCGAGACCAACGGCACCCTGCCGGTGCCGGACGGCGTGGACTGGGTCTGCGTCAGCCCGAAGATGGGCTCCCAGCTGGTGGTGGCCAAGGGCAACGAGATCAAGGTCGTGATTCCGCAGCTGGGCCAGGACCTGTCCGCCTACGAGCACCTCGACTTCGAGAACTTCTACGTGCAGCCGATGGACGGGCCGCTGGCCGCCCAGAACACCCGCCTGGCGATCGAGACCTGCCGTCGCAACCCGAAATGGAAGCTCAGCCTCCAGACCCACAAACTGCTTCAGATCCCTTGAGGATCCACCACCGATGCTCACCATTACCCGCAAGCTGGAATTCGACGCCGGCCACCGCATTCCCGACCACAAGAGCCAGTGCCGCAACCTGCACGGCCACCGCTACACCCTCGAGATCACGCTGACCGGCGATGTCATCGACGCTGAAGGAAATTCCGACAACGGCATGATCATGGACTTCTCGGACGTGAAGACCCTGGCCAAGGAACATCTGATCGACGTGTGGGACCATGCCTTCCTGGTGTACGAAAAGGATGACAAGGTGCGTGAATTCCTGGCTTCGCTGCCCGGCCACAAGACCGTCGTCATCGACTGCATCCCCACCGTGGAGAACCTGGCGCGCGTCGCCTTCGGCATCCTGAAGACCGTGTTCACCGACCGCTTCGGCACCGGCCTGCGCCTGCACAAGCTGGTGCTGCACGAGACCCCGAACTGCTGGGCCGAAATCACCGATGCCTGAGGATCCGGTCCAGATGCGGCTCGAGGACGAGGCGGTGCCGGAACACCGCTTCATGGCGCTCGCCCTGGAGCAGGCGCGCCTGGCCTGGGCTGAAGGCGAGGTGCCGGTCGGCGCCGTGGTCGTCAAGGACGGCGAGGTGATCGCCACCGGCTACAACCGCCCGATCGGCCGCCACGACCCGACCGCCCACGCGGAAGTCAATGCCCTGCGCGCGGCTGCCGAGAAGCTCGGCAATTACCGCCTGCCGGGTTGCGAGCTCTACGTCACCCTCGAACCCTGCATCATGTGCTCCGGGGCCATGATGCATGCCCGCCTGGCGCGGGTCGTCTACGCCGCGACCGACCCCAAGACCGGCGCCTGCGGCTCGGTCGTCAACCTCTTCGACGAAGGCAGGCTCAATCACCACACCGGCGTGCTCGGCGGCGTGATGGCCGAGGAGGCGAGCAGCCTGCTCAAGGCCTTCTTCGCCGAGCGCCGCGCCGCCGCGCGCAAACTCCCCGGTCCGGACGCCGCAGCACCCGAAGCATGAATCCTGACGGGGCGCGCGCCTGAGCGCCCACCGGTCGGCGAAAGTGGTATGCTGGTTTCGCGCCGCCTCCCCGCGGCCGCGTGAACCACGTCGTCCGAACCGCGGTAGTCCACTCGATTTATGCCTACGCTGAATGCCAACGGAATCCGCATCGCCTTCGACACCGCGGGCGACCCCAAGTCCGTGCCGCTGTTGCTGGTGCACGGACTGGGCATGCAGCTCACGGCCTGGCCGGAGGAATTCGTCGAAGGCCTGGTCGAGCTCGGCTTCTACGTGATCCGCTTCGACAACCGCGACTGCGGGCTGTCGACCAAGTTCGAACAGGCAGGCACTCCCAACCTGGGCTTGGCCTGGATCAAATCCAAACTCGGCTGGCCGCTGCGCGCGCCTTACCGTCTCGACGACATGGCCGAAGACGCGATCGGCGTCCTGTCCGCCCTCGGCGTGGCGCGCGCCCACGTGGTGGGCGTCTCGATGGGCGGCATGATCGCCCAGATCCTGGCCGCCCGCTACCCGCAGCGCATCCTCAGCCTCACCTCGATCATGTCGAGCTCCTGCCGGCGCGGCCTGCCCGGGCCTGAGAAAAAAGTGCGCAAGCTCATGACCCGCCGCGCCCTCGACCCCGCCAATGTCGAGAGCATCATCGACCAGGGGGTGGAGGTGCTGCGCGCCATCGGCAGCCCCGCCTATCCGACTCCCGAGCGCCTGCTGCGCAAGCGGGTCGCCCGTTCCGTGCGCCGCAGCTATTGCCCGTCCGGCGTGGCGCGCCAGATGATGGCGATTGCCGCCTCGGGCGACCGCTGCGCGCTCCTGCGCACCATCGCCGCGCCCGCGCTCGTCATCCACGGGGCCGCCGACCCGCTGGTGCCGCTGGCCTGCGGCGAAGACACCGCCAGCCGCATCCCGGGCGCCAGGCTGGAGGTCATCGAGGGCATGGGGCACGACCTGCCTCCCCAGCTGGCCGAACGCCTGCTCGCCTTGATCGACGCCCATGCCAGGGGTAAGATGTTGCCAGACTCAACACCCCGGCTCTTCGTAAAACAGTGATCACCCAACAAATCGGCATTGCCATCGTGGCCCCGGCCGGCCAGGCGCTCGACCCGGCCGCGATCGACCGCGCCGTCGCCCGCCTCGAAGCCCAGGGCTGCCTGGTTCGCAACTACTACGACCACAACGCCATCCACCAGCGCTTCGGCGGCACCGATGCCGGGCGCCTGGCCCAGCTGAGCGCCGCGGTTGCCGACCCCGATGTGCAGATCATCATGGCCCTGCGCGGCGGCTACGGGGTCACCCGCCTGCTGCCGCAGGTCGATTTCGACGCGATTGCCGCCAGCGGCAAGCTGCTGGTCGGTTTTTCCGACATCACGGCCCTGCACATGGGGCTGTTCCACCGTACCGGTGCGCTCAGCTATGCCGGACCGATGCTGGCCGGCGACTTCGGCGCCCGCGAGCCGGTGCAATTTACGCTGGATAATTTTTGGAACTGCCTGGCAGGCCCGACCCACACGATCACGGAGTGCGCCCCGGGCAATCCGCGCGTGCAGGAGCAGGGCAGGGTCTGGGGCGGCAACCTGGCGATGGTCGTGTCCCTGCTGGGCACGCCGTACTTCCCGCGCATCGACGGCGGCATCCTCTACCTCGAAGACATCGCCGAGCACCCCTACCGCGTCGAGCGCCTGCTGCTGCAACTGCACCAGGCCGGCGTGCTCGAACGCCAGCGCGCCGTCATCCTGGGCGATTTCTCCGGCTACACCCTCGGCAAGAACGACAACGGCTACGACTTCGACGCCATGGTCGCCCACCTGCGCGAGACCTTGCCCGTGCCCGTGCTCACCGGCCTGACCTTCGGCCACGGGCCCAAGCGGGTCACGATCCCCTTCGGCGCCCAGGGAAGGCTCGAATCGAAGGACGAGGGATTCACCCTGCTGCTGTCCGATTACCCGACCTTGCGCCGCGCGGACACCGTCCAGGACCGCTGCGCCTGAGCCGCTGTCCCGCCATCCTGCCCACAGTGGTAAAATGCGCGGTTATTCCAACATCCACGCTTTAGGGTTTACACAGTGCTCAGTACAGCCAATATCACGATGCAATTCGGCGCCAAGCCGCTGTTCGAGAACATTTCCGTCAAGTTCGGCGAAGGCAACCGTTACGGCCTGATCGGCGCCAACGGCTGCGGCAAGTCGACCTTCATGAAGATCCTCGGCGGCGACCTGGAGCCGTCGGCAGGTAACGTCAGCCTCGATCCGGGCGAGCGCCTGGGTAAACTCCGCCAGGACCAGTTCGCCTACGAGGACGTGCGCGTGCTCGACGTCGTGATGATGGGCCACACCGAGCTGTGGAACGCCATCTCCGAGCGCGACGCGATCTACGCGAACCCGGAGGCGACCGACGAAGACTACATGAAAGCCGCCGAGCTCGAAGGCAAGGTCGCCGAGTACGACGGCTACTCGGCCGAAGCGCGCGCCGGCGAGCTGCTGCTGGGCCTGGACATCGCGAGCGAGCTGCACCAGGGCCCGATGAGCGCCGTGGCGCCGGGCTGGAAGCTGCGCGTGCTGCTGGCCCAGGCCCTGTTCTCGAACCCGGACATCCTGCTGCTCGACGAACCGACCAACAACCTGGACATCAACACGATCCGCTGGCTGGAAGACATCCTCAACCAGCGCAACTCGACGATGATCATCATCTCGCACGATCGTCACTTCCTGAACCAGGTCTGCACCCACGTGGCCGACATGGACTACGGCACCCTGAAGGTCTATCCGGGCAACTACGACGACTACATGCTGGCCTCGACCCAGGCGCGCAACCAGCAGCTGGCCAACAACGCCAAGGCCAAGGAAAAGGTCGCCGAACTGCAGGACTTCGTGCGCCGCTTCTCGGCCAACAAATCGAAGGCCCGCCAGGCCACCTCGCGCGCCAAGCAGATCGAGAAGATCAAGATCGAGGAATTCAAGCCGTCCTCGCGCGCCTATCCCTTCGTGCGCTTCGAAGGCGAGAAGAAGCTGCATCGCCTGGCGGTGGAGACCGAGGGCCTGTCGAAAGCCTACGACCGCCAGCTGTTCAAGAACTTCTCGATCATGATCGAAGCGGGCGAACGTGTCGCGATCATCGGCGCCAACGGCGCCGGCAAGACCACGCTGCTGCGCTGCATCGGCGGCCAGGAGATCACGGGTCTCGACGCCGACCAGGGCCGCGTGAAGTGGGCCGAGAACGCGAACGTCGGCTACATGCCGCAGGATCCGACCGAGGAATTCGCCGGCGGCGAGACCCTGACCGACTGGATGGGCCAATGGACCCAGGAAGGCGACGACGACCAGGCGGTGCGCTCGATCCTCGGCCGCCTGCTGTTCGGCGGCGATGAAGTGAAGAAGTCGGTCAAGGTGCTGTCCGGTGGCGAGAAGGGCCGCATGATGTACGGCAAGCTGATGCTGGGCCGTCACAATGTGCTGCTGCTCGACGAACCGACCAACCACATGGACATGGAATCGATCGAGTCGCTCAACATCGCCCTCGACAAGTACGCCGGCACCATGATCTTCGTCTCGCACGACCGCGAGTTCGTGTCCTCGCTGGCGACCCGCATCCTCGAGATCCGCGAGAACGAGATCGTCGACTTCCAGGGTAACTACGAAGAGTACCTCAAGAGCCAGGGCATCGACTGATAACGACTCCGCAATGATCACCGCACCCATCAAAACCTACGAATACGACCGTCCCCAGGTCGGCGAAGCCTGCACCATCAACCCGGCGACGGCCGAAGCCTGGGCGCGCGTGCCCGCCACGCCGACAGCAAGCGAAAAAGCCGAACTCAAGGAACGCATCAAGCGCCTCCTCAAGGAACGCAATGCCGTGCTGGTCGCCCACTACTACGTGGACGCCGAGCTGCAGGACCTGGCCGAGGAAACCGGCGGCTGCGTCTCCGATTCCCTCGAAATGGCCCGCTTCGGCCGCGACCACCCGGCGCAAACGCTGGTCGTGGCCGGCGTGCGCTTCATGGGAGAATCGGCCAAGATCCTGAGCCCGGAAAAGACCATCCTGATGCCGGACCTGGACGCGACCTGCTCGCTGGACCTGGGCTGCCCGGCCGACGAATTCGCCGCTTTCTGCGACCAGCACCCGGACCGCACCGTGGTCGTCTACGCGAATACGTCCGCCGCGGTGAAGGCGCGCGCCGACTGGATGGTGACCTCGTCGATCGGCCTGGACATCGTCAAGCACCTGCACGAGCAGGGCAAGAAGATCCTGTGGGCGCCGGACCGCCACCTCGGTTCCTGGATCCAGAAGCAGACTGGCGCCGACATGCTGCTGTGGCAGGGTTCCTGCCTGGTGCACGACGAGTTCAAGGGCATCGAACTCGACCTGCTCAAGGCGGAATACCCGGACGCGAAGGTGCTGGTGCATCCGGAATCCCCGAGCAATGTCGTGGCCCAGGCCGACGTGGTCGGCTCGACCACGCAGCTGATCAACGCGGCGGTGAACCTGCCGGCCACCACCTTCATCGTCGCCACCGACAACGGCATCCTGCACAAGATGCGCGCCGCGGCCCCGGGTAAACACTTCATCGAAGCGCCGACCGCCGGCAACAGCGCCACCTGCAAGAGCTGCGCCCACTGCCCGTGGATGGCCATGAACGGCCTGAAGAACCTCGCCGAGGTGCTGGAAAACGGCGCGAACGAAGTCCACGTCGATCCGGAGATCGGCCGCCAGGCCAAGCGCGCGATCGACCGCATGCTCGATTTCGCCGCCGCCAGGAAGGCCCAGGCACTGCCGAGCGGCGCGCTCGAGCAGAACACCAAGCTGTTCAATGGAGTAGGCCCCGCATGACGACCCTGCGCAATCCCCACGCTATAGACAATTTCGACGAGAAGCTGCAATCGGCTTTCGAAGCCAACATCCTCGCCGCGCTGCTGGAAGACGTCGGCACCGGCGACCTGACCGGCATGCTGGTCCCGACCGACACCCGCGTCCAGGCCCGCGTCATCGTGCGCGAGCAGGCCGTGCTGTGCGGCGCGCCCTGGTTCGAAGGCGTGATGCTGGCGGTCGACCCGGAGATCGAGATCGACTGGCAGTATGCGGAAGGCGATGTGATGGCGGCCGATTCCGTCGTCTGCAACATCATTGCCAATCCACGCTCGTTGCTGACGGCCGAGCGTGCGGCCCTGAACTTCATGCAGCTGCTTTCGGGCGTGGCCACCGCCACCCGCATGTATGTCGACGTGATCGCCGGCACCCGCGCCGCCATCCTCGACACCCGCAAGACCATCCCCGGCCTGCGCCAGGCGCAGAAATATGCGGTGCGCGTCGGCGGCGGCAAGAACCAGCGCATGGCGCTCTACGACGGCATGCTGATCAAGGAAAACCACATCGCAGCGGCCGGCGGCGTCACCAAGGCCCTGCAGGCGGCCGCAGCGCTGGATTCGGGCGCGCCGGTGCAGATCGAAGTCGAGACCATCGCCCAGCTCGAGGAAGCACTGGCGGCAGGCGTCAAGTCGGTGCTGCTCGACAACTTCGATCTCGACATGATGGTGGATGCCGTCCGCGTGAACGCGGGACGCGCGCTCCTCGAAGCCTCGGGCGGTATCAATATGGACACGGTGCGCGCGATCGCCGAGACCGGCGTGGACCGCATCTCGATCGGCAGCCTGACCAAGGACGTGCGCGCGACCGACTACTCGCTGCGCATCACCGGGGCGGCGGCATGATGGACTGGAGCAGAGTACGTATCGCCACGGGCGCGCGCGTCCTGTGGCTGGTGTTCGGGCTGCTGCTCGGCCTGCCGACGCTGTCCAACGGCCTGCAGACCAGCAACACGGCCGACCTGTGCTTCGGCATCGGCATGGTGCTGGTGGGCGTGCGGGGCTTCCTGCGGCCGGTCATGTTCGGCAAGGCCATGCGCATGGAGCTCGACCCGCGCACGTCCCAGGTGTCGATCGGCACGCCGATGCTGCATGGCGGCCTGTCGCTCGTGATCTTCGTCGCCCTGACCGCAGGGATCGTGATCAAGTACGTGATCAAGGGCTGACGCCCACGTAGGGTGGGCGCTCCTGCGCCCACGCGTTCAACTACGGCATGCGTCTCCACCATGCCTCCGGGAGTTGAACGCGCGGTCGGCGAAGCCGACCACCCTACAAAAACCTTTCAGACCCCGCTTTCGCTGGCCCTGGCCAGCGCTTCCGCTTCCGGCGTGCGCCGATGCAGCGGCTCTCCCACCTGGGCGGCGATCTCGTCGATCGCCGCCATCACCTTTTCCGGGTGCGCATAGTGCGTCATGTGGCCGACCCCCGGCGCGAGCTCGATCCGGCTGTCGGGAAGGCGCTCGTGCAGCCGTTCCGAGTTGTGTCCGCAGTCCACGATCTTGTCCTGGGTCCCGGCGAGGATCACGACCGGCACCTTCAGTTCCGCATACCTTCTCGACAGCGAGATCGCCGCCGGCACCATGAGCGCGCTTTCCGCCGCGCTGGCGCGCAGCTGTTTGGGCCGCAGGGCCATCCAGACCGGAAAGCGGTCGAAACGCTCGTCCACGCGCCGCGGAGAGAACACTCTCTTCGTCAATCCCGGCCACATCAGGCGCGAGAACAGGGGCGAGACGGTGTAGCGCATCATGTCGCCGATCACCGGCACGGCCGGCGGCGAGATCGCCACCGCATCGAGCCGTGCGCTGGGGTAGTAGTAGCCCGACAGCAGCACCAGGCCGCGCACGACATCCGGCTGCTGCAAGCCCATGGCCAGCGCCACCATCGTGCCCCAGGAATGGCCGAGCACGATGGCCGACTCGACCCCGATCTGCTCCAGCGCCTTGTGCAACAGGGTGGCCTGCTTGTCCGGCGTCCAGATGGTCGTGCGCGGGCGGTCGCTGTAGCCGAAGCCCGGCCGGTCGAAGGCGATCACGCGGTAATGCGCGGCCGCCTGGTCGAGCAGGCCGCTGGTCACGAAATCCTCGGTATAGACGCCGTTGCCGTGCAGGAGCACGAGCACGGGGCCGCTTCCGCGCTCCAGGTAGTGCAGGCGCACCCCGTCGACCTCGACGAAATGCCCTTGCGGCGGATGTTCCCGTTCCGCCTGGCTTGTCTTCGCGCGGACATAGAAGAATGAAGCAGCCAGCCCGAGGCCGGCGAGGAGGGCGCCGGCCTTCAGGCCGGGCGATGCGGTGGATACGGCATTCGAGGCGGTGCGCTTGGTCACAAAATCCCCCTGTGGTCGAGTTGAATGTGCGACTCCTCCGGCTCCTCCGCGTGGAGCAGGTCGGCGACGCGCGGCAGCAGCCGCTCGGCCGACTCTTCTATTTTGAGTGCGATCATGTCGTCCGCACGAGTGCGGCCCAGGTTCAGGGCTGCGATCGGCTTTCCCTTCTCGGCCGCCATGCGGCAGAAACGGAAGCCCGAATACACCATCAGCGACGAGCCCACCACCAGCAGGGCGTCCGCCGCCTCCATCTGCGCCAGGGCGCAGGCGGTGCGCGGCGCGGGGATGCCATCGCCGAAGAATACGACATCCGGCGAAAGCGCGCCGCCGCATTGGATGCAGCCGGGCAGGTGGAAGTCGACCAGGGAATCCGGCTCGATGGCGGCGTCCCCATCCGGGAGTGGCGTGGCCAGCACGTTCGCCAGTTCTGGATTGGCCTCGTTCAGCAGGGTCTGCACAAAAGCACGCGGGAACTGGGCCTTGCAGTGCAGGCAGACGACGCTGTGCACATTGCCGTGCAGTTCGAGCACGGCCAGGCTGCCGGCCTGCTGGTGCAGGCCGTCGACGTTCTGCGTCAGGAGGTAGCCGAAGCGGCCGCTTTTCTCCAGCGCGGCGAGCGCACGGTGGCCGGCATTCGGGGCCGCCTTCGCCATGATGGGCCAGCCGACCATGCTGCGCGCCCAGTAGCGGCGCTGCACCTCGATCGAGCGGCGAAATTCCGGCCCCTGGATCGGCATGCGGCCGCGGCGCGTGCCGTCGCGGTCGCGGTAATCGGGAATGCCCGAGGCGGTGGACAGGCCTGCGCCTGTCAGGACCAGGGTGCGCGGATGGCGCTCGAGGAAATCCGCCAGCGCGCCGGCCTGGTCGTGAACGGATAATACTGCTGCCATGATGCGAACCTCCATTGGCTGGGATCGTAACATTCCCGCCGCCGGCGGAGGAACACGATTCCGGGCCGAACCGGAACAGCTCAGCGGGCGGAGACGGCGATGCCGCCGACGATCATGCCGAAGGCCAGGACGTGGTAGAGATGCGGCGCCTCGCCCAGGAAGGCGGACGACAGCAGCGCGGTGAACAGGGGCGTGAGGTTGATGAAGAAGGCGCCGATGCTGGGGCCGGCGCGCTGCACGCCGGCGCCCCAGCAGCGCATGGCCAGGATGGCCGGGCCGATGGCGACATACAGCAGCGCCGCCCCCAGCGACCAGCTCCACTCGATATCGACGCCCTGCAGCGCCCATTCGCCGCCGGCCAGGGCGGTCGACCACAGCACGCCGTAGCCCACCTGGGCCAGCAGGAAGGCCGCCCAGTCGGCCCGCAGGCCTGGCGCGTCCTTCTGCTGCATCAGCATCCAGCTGTAGAAGGACCAGGCGATGGTGGCGAGGATCATGTAGAGGTCGCCAACCACCAGGCGCAGGCCGAGCAGCTGCTGCACGTCGCCCCGGCACAGCACCACCAGCACGCCGAGGATGGACAGCAGCGCGCCGACGACCTGCTTGCGCTTGACCGGCACGCCATAGAACAGGCGCCCGACCAGCAGCATCCACACCGGCACGCCGGAGGCGACCAGGGTCACGTTGATCGGCGTCGAGCTTTGCAGGGCCAGGTACTGCAGCGAGTTGTACAGGCCCACGCTCAGCAGGCCGAGCATGGCGTAGCGCCGCCAGTTGGCGAGCACGCCACTGCCGTCCCTGAACATGGCGCGCCCGAGCGGCGCCAAGACGGCCAGCGCGATCACCCAGCGGATCAGGTTGAGCGTCATCGGCGGCACCGCGTCGCGCACCAGCCGGCCGACGATGGCGTTGCCGGCCCACAGCACGGGCGGAACGGTCAGGAGGAAGACGGTGGACGGGGTGAGGGCGGGGCGGTTCATGGCGTGGTGGCCGGCCCGGTGAAGGGCCGGCATCGGAAAATCAGCGGCGCTCGGGCGTGAGCACGCTCGGCAGGGCTTTCGGCAGCGTGTCCGGGAAGTCGCGCGAATAGTGCAGGCCGCGGCTTTCGTGGCGCGACAGGGCGCTGTTCACGATCAGGTCCGCGACTTCGACCAGGTTGCGCAATTCGAGCAGGTCCGGCGTGATGCGGAAGTTGCGGTAGTACTCGTCGATCTCTTCCTTGAGCAGCTTGATGCGGTGCTGGGCGCGCTCGAGGCGCTTGGTGGTGCGCACGATGCCGACGTAGTTCCACATGAATCGGCGCAGCTCGTCCCAGTTGTGGGCGATGACAACCTCTTCGTCGGCATTGGTGACGCGGCTTTCGTCCCAGGGCGGCAGCAGCGGGTTCTCGATCTTGGGCGCCGCCGCGATCTGGTGGGCGCAGGCGCGGCCGATCACGACGCACTCGAGCAGGGAATTGCTGGCCAGGCGGTTGGCGCCGTGCAGGCCGGTGCAGGCCGTTTCGCCGACGGCATACAGGCCCGGGATGTCGGTGCGGCCCGCCAGGTCGGTGACGATGCCGCCGCAGGTGAAGTGCACGGCCGGCACCACGGGGATGGCTTCCTTCGTGATGTCGATGCCCAGCTCCAGGCAGCGGGCGTAGATGGTCGGGAAGTGCTCCTTCAGGAATTCCGGGTCCTGGTGGCTGATGTCGAGGTGGACGTAGTCCAGGCCGCGCTTCTTCATCTCGAAGTCGATGGCGCGGGCGACCACGTCGCGCGGGGCCAGTTCGCCGCGCTCGTCATGGGCCAGCATGAAGCGCCTGCCGGCGGCCGGTCCGGCTTCCGGCGGGAGCTTCAACAGGCCCCCTTCGCCGCGGATCGCCTCGGTGATCAGGAAGGATTTCGCGTAGGGGTGGTAGAGGCAGGTCGGGTGGAACTGGATGAATTCCATGTTCGAGACCCGGCAGCCGGCGCGCCAGGCCATGGCGATCCCGTCGCCGGTGGCGGTGTCGGGGTTGGTGGTGTACAGATACACCTTGCCGGCGCCGCCGGTCGCGAGCACGGTATGCTCGGCCTCGAAGGTGAGCACCTTGCCGTTGCGTTCGTCCTGCACGTAGAGGCCGTAGCAGCGCGGCTGGCCCACCATGTGCGGCGCGCCGCCATGCACGCCCTTGCCGGTGAGCTTGTCGGAGGTGATGACGTCGATGGCGCAGTGGTGCTCGAACAGGGTGATGTTCGGGTGCGCGCGCACCTTCTGTTCCAGCGTGACCTGCACCGCGTGGCCGGTGGCGTCGGCCGCGTGGATGATGCGGCGCTGGCTGTGGCCACCCTCGCGGGTCAGGTGGAAGCCCAGCTCGGCCGAGGCATCGCGGGTGAAAGGCACGCCCTGTTCGATCAGCCATTCGATCGCCGCGCGGCCGTTCTCGACGATGTAGCGGGTGGCCGCCTCGTCGCACAGGCCGGCGCCCGCGACCAGGGTGTCGGCGATGTGCTGGTCGTGGCTGTCGCCCGAATCGAGCACCGCGGCGATGCCGCCCTGGGCCCAGTTGCTCGCGCCGTCGAGCAGTTCGCGTTTCGAGATGATTGCCACCGTGCGCGTCTGCGCCAGGTGCAGGGCCACCGACAGGCCGGCCAGACCGCTGCCGACAATAGCGACGTCAAATTTCATGTGCATGTCAATTTTGTACAGAGGCATCACTATAGCCGATGTTGACCTTGCCCGCCGGGGAAGGCCTCAGGGACAAGACCAGGTCAATGTACGGCGACGCACCGACGGGCACGAGGCGCGGCCGCACCATCGGGGCTGGACTCAACAACGAGGAATGCCATGTCTAGCACCTACAACCGCGACCACGCCGACGCGCTGTCGAGCAAGATCGGCTCGATGCGCTTCGCCATGTTCACCACCCGCGACGCCAGTGGCCACCTGGTCAGCCAGCCGATGACGAACCAGCAGATCGACCAGGAGGGCGGCCTGTGGTTCTACACCCGCAGCACCACCGAGCTGTGGGAGAACATCGCCCATGAGCCGGAAGTCAACGTCAGCTTCGCCAACAGCGACGACAGTACCTATGTGTCGGTGAGCGGCCAGGCCGAGCGCGTGGTCGACCGCAAGCAGATCAAGGCCCTGTGGAACCCCATGGTCCAGGCCTGGTTCCCGGCCGGCCCGGAAGACGAGCACGTGGTGCTGGTGAGGGTGATGCCGCACGCGGCCGAGTACTGGGATTCGAACGACAGCAAGATGGTGCGCCTGTTCGCGATGGCGAAAGCGGCCGTGACCGGCTCGACGCCGGATGTCGACGCCGAGCACGGCACCATCCGCATGTAAGGCTCAGCGCGGCGGCGGCAGGTCGGAGGCGTCCTGGTTGCCGCCGGTCTCCGGCGTGCCGAGCCCGGCGCCGGTCTGGGCGTTCGGGTCGGCCTGGTTCGGCCGCGTGTCTTGCGGGCCGCGGCCGACATTGGTCATGGCGCTGCTGGGCGCTTCCGTATGCGGGCGGCCCTCGACCGGGGCGCCGCTCGGGGCATTCGTCGTTTCCCCGGCCTGGTTGCGGGTGAGGCCATCGCCGCCGCTGCCGCCGGTTTCCTGCTGGGTTTCGTGGGCCGGGGTCGCGCCCTGCTGGCCGCTGGTGGCGCCGCCCACGCCGAGCGTCGTGGACGGGTCGTTCTGGTTCGGGTCGTTCATGGAGCCTCCTGAGGTTCGCTTGACCCGATTATCATGCAGTGGCGCACATCGGCGCGCGCGCCTCGCTGGTGGTCAGCGCACCTGCCGGTACACCTCGGCCTTGCCGCCTTCCTTCACCAGCAGCACGTCGTAGGGATCGCTGCGCGGACCTTCCATGCCCGGGGAACCCATCGGCATGCCCGGCACCGCCAGGCCGCGCGCCTGCGGTTTTTCCGCCAGCAGCCGCTTGATGTCGCTCGCGGGGACGTGGCCCTCGACGGCATAGCCGCCCACCCGGGCCGTATGGCAGGAGCCGTAGTCGGCCGGGATGCCGAACTTGGCGCGGTAGTCGCTCGTATTCGCGACGTCCTGCGCCTTCACCGTGAAGCCGTTCGCTTCCAGGTGCTTGATCCACTGCTTGCAGCAGCCGCAGGTGGCGGTCTTGTAGACCTCGATCACCGGATTGGCGGCGCCGGCAGCGAAGGGCAGGGCGAGCAGGGATGCGAGGGCGAAGCGGGAGAGTACTTGGCGGGACATGGTGGCTCCTGAAAGGAAATTCGTGTGCAGCGCCACTATAGCGCGAAGCGCTTGGTAAGAGGCAAACCGGGCTGCTATACTGTACAAAAACACAGTGTGCGTAATGTATGCCGACCTTCCTTCCCATCGACCTCGACCCGCCTGCCAAGGAAGATGGCGCAGACCGTGCCGCCGCCAGCGTGCGCGGCGCCGGCGTCTACCGGCCGATCGGGCTTGAACCGGTGACGAGCGCACAGAGCGACGCGGAACTCGCGCGCGAATACATCGGCCATGGGGAACTCAGTCCGCGCTCGATCGCCAACACCCAGAAGGAGCTGTACCGTTTTCTCACCTGGTGCCGCGAAGAGGCGAAGAAGACCTTCCAGCAGCTGACGCTGGCCGACCTGCACGCCTACAAGGAATTCATCCGTAATCCGCCGCCCGACTGGATCTGCGCCACCAAGTGGCCCCGCAACGATCCGCGCTACCGGCCGTTCTCGGGGCCGCTGTCGGACGCGAGCCGGCGCCAGGCCATGATCGCCGTGAAGGGCCTGCTCGGCTACGCGGAACAGACCGGCTACCTGCGCCGCAACCTGGCGCGCCTGGTGCGCAACGTGCGCGCGCCGCACACCAGCCGCATCACGCGCTACCTGACGCCGCAGGCTATCGCTTACGCCCTCGAGGCGGTGTCGAAGCGGGCGGCCGACACTCCGGCGGCGATGCGCCGGCGCGAGCGCGACCGTTTTCTCCTGGTCGCCTTCGCCCAGACCGGAGCACGCCTGAACGAAATCGTCGGCGCAAACATGGGCGCCATCTACAGCGAGGGCGACGGGCGCTGGTGGCTGGACGTGATGGGCAAGGGCGCCAAGCCGCGCCGCCTGCCGGTACCACCCGGCATGCTCGATGCCTTCCGCAGCTATCGCCAGGCCTTCGGTCTGCCGCCGCATGGCAGCCGCGCCGACCGCACCCCGCTGGTGCTCTCGAGCCGCAGGGAAGGGCAGGTAGCCATCACGGACGAAGCGGCTTCCGAGGCGCTGAAAGCGGTGTTCCTGGCGGCGGCCGAGCACGCCGCCAGCCTCGGGGACGGAGACAGCGCCGCCAGCCTGCGCCAGGCCTCGACCCACTGGCTACGCCACAGCATGCTGACCAACCACGCCAACAGCGGGGTGCAGCTCAAGACCCTGCAGGACACGGCCGGCCACGCCAACATCGCCACCACCGCTGCCTACCTGCACAAGCGCGACCACGAGCGGCACGACGAGATCCTCGGCTCGGGCGCCGGCCTGCTCCCCTGAGGCGGCCTGGCTCAGATCGGCAATTCGGAGTTGCCGCCGTCCGAGCCGCCGAAGTTCTGCAGGTCGTCCAGCGACAGGCGGCGTTCGTTCAGTGCCGCGACGATGGCCTGGAGCTGTTCCGGATCGGGATGCAGGTAGACGATGCGCTGCTCCAGTTCATTGTCCCAGTACTTTGTGTACGGCACGTCGGTCTCCGCCATCACCTTCGCGTCGAAGCTGCCGTCCATCATTTCCCCGACCAGCATGACCCTGGTCGTGTCCGGCGTCGTGTTCTTTACGGTAATCCCCATGCTCGTCCTTTCGAGTGATCAGTTCGCATGTGCATTTTTACCCCCTGCGGGCCGCGCGTGCAAACGGCTGGTCGCCAGCCGTGCGCACCCTTGCTGGCGGTCATGAACTCGGGCTGCACCAGTTCGCATACAGCAGGCCGCCGGACAGGAGGAAGAGCAGGGGTGGCGAACACCGTGCGCCTGACCGTGCCGCTGAAGCGGTACAGGGCCAGCACCAGGATGGCCAGCGCCGCCATGTTCACGAACTGGAAGGCCTTGAAAGGAGGGGCGCCAAGGCCATCCAGGATCTTGAAGGGGATGGCGGCCAGCGCGGAATAGTCGAAGAAGTGGATCGCGTGGTGCCCACCGCGCTCGCTGCCCACAAAGCCGGGGAAACGGTCGAGATGCTATCCTGCCAACCGGGCAAGTGAAAGAACACGCAGTGTATAGCATAACCCATCCATCCTGATCGCCAGGATAGAATACAGATGCTATTATTCACTCGACATTAGCATATATAATGTCGAGTTCCTCCGTCATGCGCCGATAGGTATGATGATGCAGTCGACTCTTCCTCCGTACAAGCGCGGCACCCTGACATGAACATGCATCTCGAAGCGGTATCCTCAGGGGCTCGACCAGCCCGGAACGAAGACCTGGCAATCGCCACCGTATCGCGTCACGGACACGAACTGCTTGTCATCGACGGCGCCACTTCGGTGGCCGACCGCGACTACATCGATCCGGTCCGCGGCGACGTTTGCTGGTTCGTCGGCCAGTTTGCCTCCGTGCTGGAATCGGTCATGCGTGAAGGACTTGCCCAGCACGAAGCCGTCCGCAAGGCCATCGAGCCCGTGTACGCACGATTTCAGGAGCTTGGCGGAGAGCGCGACGTCCCCGATTACGCATGGCCGATCGCCGCACTTTCCTGGGTGCGGGCGCGCGTGACGGGCGCCGGCCACAGGCTGGAGCTGTACTCCCTTGGCGATTGCACGATCCTGATGCGCACCCCCGATGGCGAAGTACGCGACCTCGATCCTTTCGTAAACCCGCAGGAAGCGATCGTGCGCGCCGAGGTCGCCAGGCTCAAGGAGGAAGGCGTCCAGGACCCGGCGACCCGTTTCTCCCGACTCCTGCCCATGCTGCGCGCACGCCGTGTCGTGCAGAATACGGCGCCGGACAGCAATTCCCTGTGTCTGCGCCCGAATGGCGCCTTCGCTGCCCGTACCGCCACGGTCGATGCTCCCGCAGGCTCGGCCATCCTCGTCATGAGCGACGGCTTCTACCGGCTGGTCGATACCTATGGCCTGCATACTCCAGACAGCCTCTTCAGACTGTGCATCGGGGAAGGTCTGCAAGCCGCACTCGCGCAACTGCGGGCCCACGAAGCCGCCACGCGCGCTGCTGCGACCGTGGTGAAAGCGGCCGACGACGCCTCGGCAGTGCTTTGGCATCCGGCCAAGCGCGCCCAGCCCTGCCATTCGGGAGAGGCAGCGGCGTAATCCCTGCGGCTCGTTGTGCTTTAACAACAATCTTAAGCAAGAGCCAACTCGGCTGAATACATCGTCAATACCGGAAAATCATCGAACACGCGCCCAAATAGTCGGTATCTTCTCCCTTTCCTAAGAAACGATGCCAGCGCAGTGCATTTGTACGAATATATAGGGATATTTGTTCTGTGTGAACTGATCTATGGATGATATTTACAAATAGAATCATCCAGTCCTCTTTCTCCGGCACGGCCACGACGCCACGTCAGGCGGGAGGATTCAGCCTGCCGCCAACAAGGCGGCAGATCACAAAGAACAGGAGACACTACATGGCAGTAAAAACAAAACTGGCCCGCTCGCTTGCCCTGGCATTCGGTGCCACCGCACTGACGCTTGGAATGAGTTCGACGGTGCTGGCGCAATCGAATACCACCGGTAACGTCTACGGCGCCGTCGAAAGCCCCGCAGGCGCAACGGTCGTCATCGAGAACCTGGACACCAAGCTGCGCCGCACCGCGACGGTCGAAAGCAACGGCCGCTATCTGGCGACCTCGCTGCCGCCGGGCCGCTACTCGGTCCAGCTGGTGCGCAATGGCACCGTCGTGCAGACCCGCGAAGTCGAGGTGCTGATCGGCCAGGGCGCCGAAGCGGTGTTCACCACCCAGCAGGTGCAGGTCGTCGGCCGTCGTCGCACGATCGACGTGAGCAACACCAATAACGGCGCCGTCTTCACCTCGCAGCAGCTGCAGAACCTGCCTATCGCGCGCAACGTCGAGTCGATCATCCTGATCGCGCCGAACACGACCCAGGGCGACAGCCGCTACCCGAACGGCGCCAACAGCTTCGGCGGCGGCGCGGTTTCGGAAAACTCCTATTACGTGAACGGTTTCCCGGTCACCAACCCGCTGACCCAGCTCGGCTACATGGAGCTCCCCTACGGTGCAATCGGCCAGGCGCAGATCCTGACCGGCGGCTTCGGCGCGGAGTTCGGCCGCTCCGTCGGCGGCGTGGCCAACATCACCACCAAGAGCGGCACCAATCGCTGGGAAGTGGGCGGCATCGCCCAGTGGGAGCCGAAGAACCTGGCCGCCAGCCAGGTCGACATCTACTACCCGAAGGTCGGCGCCCCGAATACGGCCGCGACTGACGGAACCCTGTACCGCCGCCGCTCCGGCAACGAGACCGACCGCAAGCTGCTCGGCTTCAACGTCGGCGGTCCGCTGATCCAGGACAAGCTGTTCTTCTTCGGCTCGCTCGAACAGACCCGCACCGAATTTTCCGGCACCAATGCCATCAACGGCCTGCGCCTGAACACCGCGTCGAACATCCGGGGCTGGGAGGATTCGGAGACCGATACCACCCGCTATCTGGTGAAGCTGGACTGGAACATCAACGACAACCACCGCCTCGAGTACACCGGCTTCGGTGACACGTCGAAGAAGGACAAGTACCTGTCCGGCTACAACTACACGACCGGCGCGCGCAACGGCGTCACCGGGGCCAGCGAACACTACAAGAACTTCTCGGGCGAGACCCCGGTCGGCGGTATCGTCAACATCCTGAAGTACACCGGCAACATCACCGACGACCTGACCGTGACCGCCCTGTACGGCCGCTCGAAGACCAAGCACGAGAACACCTACGGCAGCTACCCGGGCGTGAACCCGAACGTCTACCAGGTGACCTACACGTCCACCGGCAAGGTGCCCGGCCTGCCGGATCCGAGCCCCAACCCCATCAGCGGCAACGTTCCGATCACGGGCGGCGAAGATACCGTCGAGAGCGCGCGCCTGGACCTGGAATACAAGCTGGGCAACCACACCATCCGCGCCGGTATCGACGAGAACCGCCTGAGCTCCGAGGACGCGGGCGTATACCGCGCCGGCGGCGGCCTGTGGGCCTATGCGCGCAGCGCGCAGTCGCCGACCACGCCGATCGCGCTGCAGAACGTGGTCGTCGCCCCGGCCAGCGGTGGCGGCTATGGCCTGCAGGGCTACTACGTGACCGAGACCAAGTTCACCTCGATCACCGACGCCTATTCCGACCAGTCCGCGCAGTACATCGAAGACCGCTGGCAGGTCACCAAGGACCTGCTGCTGACCATCGGCGTGCGCAACGAGCAGTTCGAGAACCGCAACGGCGAGAAGCAGAAGTTCATGGACATCAAGGACCAGATCGCACCGCGCTTCTCGGCATCCTGGGACGTCAACGGCGACTCGACCCTGAAGGTCTTCGGTACGGCCGGCCGCTACTTCGTGCAGGTGCCGACCAATATCTCGGTGCGCGGCGCTTCGCGCTCGCTGTTCACCAGCCAGTCCTTCACCTACACGGGCATCGACCCGGTCACCGGAGCCCCACAGGGCCTGGTGCCGCTGGTTCCGGCGCCGTTCTCGACCAATAACGAGTACTTCCAGGCCAAGCACCCGAGCACCGTCGCCGCCCAGGACCTGGAGCCGACCTACCAGGACGAGATCACGCTCGGATTCGAGCGCGCGCTCACGCCGGACATCACCTTTGGCGCCCGCGCAACCTACCGCACCCTGCGTTCGACCATCGACGACATGTGCGACAACCGTCCTTTCCTGGCCTGGCTTGCGCGTAATCCGAACGTGAACACCTCGAAGTGGACCGGCTTCGGTTGCGCCGCCTTCAATCCGGGCGAGGACAACACCTTCCTGGTCGACTTCGCCAACACCGGCACCAACCTGACCGAAGTGAAGCTCACGGCAGCCGAGCTCGGCTTCGACGAGGCGAAGCGTACCTACAAGGCGGTCGACCTGTTCGTCGAACACCCGTTCCGCAACGGCTGGTACGGCCGCGTGAACTATACCTGGTCGAAGAACTACGGCAACACGGAAGGGCAGACCCAGTCGGACATCGGCCAGCTGGACGTGTCGCATACCGTAAGCTGGGACAAGCCTGAGCTGATGCGCGGCAAGTACGGCCCGCTGCCGAACGACCGCACCCACCAGCTGAAGGCTTTCGGCTTCTACCAGTTCACTCCGGAATGGATGGTCGGCGGCAACCTGCTGGCGCAATCCGGCCGTCCGAAGAACTGCCTGGGCGCCGACCCGACCGTGCCGGCCGCGCACAGTTACGGTTCCTACTACGATACCTGCTTCGGCCGTCCGGCCCCGCGTGGTTCGGAAGGGCGCCTGCCGTGGACCACGCGCCTGGACCTGAACCTGGCCTACATGCCGTCCTATGTGAAGGGCATGGCGGTGAGGCTGGATGTGTTCAACGTCATGAACCGCCAGACGGTACAGTCGATCTCGGAGCAGCTGAACCAGAACTCGACCCAGACCCGCCTGGACAGCTATCACCGTGTCCTGTCGACCCAGACGCCGCGTTATGCGCGCTTCACGGTCGAGTACAACCACAAGTTCTGATCCCGAGCGCGCTTGTAGCGCATGAAACCGCGGGCCATGCCCGCGGTTTTTTTTCGCAGTATGCAACCTGGTTTGACCGCCTAGGACGACTGTCCTAGTATCGTTGGCGTCATGTCAAACAAACATCATCCCGCAAGTACGCGCGACGCCATCATCGCCGCGGCCGACGCCTTGTTTTACCAGCAGGGCGTCGCCAGCACGTCCTTTGCCGATATCGCCGCGCAGGTGCACATCTCGCGCGGCAATTTCTACCATCACTTCAGGAGCAAGGACGAGATCCTCGATGCCGTGATCGCGCTGCGTACGGACAGGACGCGCGGCATGCTGGCCGCATGGGCCGCCGAGGCGCCGGACGCCGGCGCTCGCCTGCGGCGCTTCGCCCGGATGCTGGTACAGAACCGCGACGCGATCCAGCGTTACGGCTGTCCGGTCGGGACCTTGTGCAGCGAACTGGCCAGGCATGCGCATCCGGCACGGGACGGCGCCGCCATGATCCTCGAACTGTTTCGCAACTGGCTGCGCGCGCAGTTCGAGGCCCTCGGCCATGGCCAGGATGCCGACGCGCTCGCGCTGCACCTCCTGGTGCGCAGCCAGGGCATCGCCGCGCTGGCCCATGCATTCCACGACGAAGACCTGATCCACCGCGAAATCGCGCTGGTCGAGGACTGGCTGGATTCGCTCCACACCCATTCATGACCCCAAGGAGACCCGGATGCACATGATTTTCCTCAGATTTGGACCGACTCGCGCCCAGGCGAGCCAGTAGATGGCCGCGCACAAGGAGTGGATCGCGCAGGGCATCGCGGACGGCGTCTTCCTGTTCGCAGGCTCGCTCGATAATGGCCAGGGCGGCACCGTTCTGGCAACCGGCGAAGCACCGGAGCTGCTGGCGGCGCGCGTGCGCCGCGATCCCTTCGTCGAGCACGGGATCGTCAGCGCCGACATCGTCGCCATCCGGCCCGCGATCGTCGCGCCGGCGCTGCGCGCCGCGCTGGCTGCGGCATGAGCGGCGCCGCCACCATGACGGGCAGCGACGGCCGTCCGCGCTGCCGCTGGTGCGCCGCCGCGCCGGAATTCGAGGCCTACCACGACGCCGAATGGGGCTTCCCGGTCGCGGACGACGTGCGGCTGTTCGAAAAGCTCTGCCTGGAGGCTTTCCAGTCGGGCCTCAGCTGGCGCACGATCCTGGCCAAGCGGGCGCACATGCGCAAGGTCTTCGACGGATTCGACTTCCACCGTGTCGCGCGCTTCGACGAGGCGCGGGTGGCGGCCTTGCTGCAGGACCCGGGCATCGTCCGCCACCGCGGCAAGATCGAAGCGGTGATCAACAACGCGCGCCGGGCCGTCGCATTGCAGGAGGAATTCGGCAGCCTGGCGGCGTATTTCTGGCGCTACGAAATCGATCCGGCAAAGGCCGCGCCGCCGCAGACGGCATCAACGGCCGAGGAGTCGATTACCCTGGCCAAGGATCTCAAGCGGCGCGGGTGGAAGTTCGTCGGGCCGACCACCGTGTATGCCTTCATGCAGGCGATGGGGCTGGTCAACGACCACGTGGGGGAATGCGTGGTGGCCGCGGACGTCCGGCAGGCCAGGGCCGGTTTCCGGGTGCCGGTGGTGGATTGAAGCCCCTTGCGCCTGTTTCGGCTGGCGCCGGCGCAAGCGTCCGGCGAACTAAATTCGACCTGTCTCGTTCGCATGTAACTATTTGATTCTACGCGATTTCTTTACTCTGCTATCTCAAAGTTAGTTCGCTTTATCGCGAACTAACTTTGAAACTCGGCGAACGCGCGAACTAATTCTGAAACTTCGCGATGACTCTGGCCTGGGGTGCGCTGCCACCTAGAGCGGTTTCGCCCATGCGAGTCAATTGGAAGGTCTTCATACTCTATTCAATGGAGTTCACTCGGCACCCTTCATGAAGGTCCCTGTAGATCTCGCAGACATGCCGGCAAAGACTTCATCATAGCCTTCTTGCGCGGCCTCAATGTCGCGAATCGCAGGCTTCTCAACCAAAAACTGGATCCAACGATCTTAGACTCAAACGCCTAACAGCACATCAGAGGGTAGAGCAGGGCCGCGGAAAAATGTTATGGCACAAAAAGATTCCCTAAGTTAAGATTGCCTAATCGCTAACGTTGGGTTCAGGAGGTGTCATGTCTGTTCCACTGAGGTTCGCAAGTCCCACTGACAATAGTCGTCCGCACGGAAGCCATCGCTATGATGTGTTCGGTCCCAAGATACAACGGCAGTTGGCACTCTTCGGACGTGACGCGCTCGATGCATGGACTCTGCTTGAGGCCGATCCAGACGTCGTAGCCTATTGCGAGCGTCCGCTTAGCCTCCCCGACCTTAAGCGCAAGCGGGTAGTGGATTTCTGGGTCTGCCGGAAGGAACGCGAAGAATTCATTTTTCTACTGCGCCCCAGCGAACTTGCATCCAGATTAGATCATCCTTCTTCGATCCCAGCGTTCAGGGCCTGGGCTGCTAGTTCGAACGTCGAGCCTGCCTTCGTGGATCCTAATGACATTGCGCGGCAAAAATTGTTGTTGTCGAATTGGGAGTCTTTCCTCTGCGACCTCTCTGCTTTTGGAAGATATGTTCCAAAGGCATTATCGGACCAGGTACTAAAAGCGCTTCCTTCCTTTAAAACCCTGACCGAACTCGAGCAACATTTCGCTGAAGAGGATCCCGTACTGTTACGTGTTGCGGTCGTGTCCTTACTTCACCAGGGGCGTGCAATATGCAGCACCCTTGGAAGCGAAACGTTCTCGTCCCGAACTGTGATCGAGGCTAAATCATGAAAGAGCTAGTCTTTGGGGCGCTGAAGTTTGACAGATTCTCGATACCTGAGCACCTGGCCGACCTCATAAGCTGGCCTGCCGTCGATCCAATGGCACTTTCAGAGGAGTCGCGATCCTCCTTCAAGCAGCTTTGCGAAGCTATCACAATCTTCCTGACAGACCCACACACACCTGTCTCCATCATCCTCGAGACCACTGGAGTGACCAGGGCCTCACTATATCGTGCGCTCGCTCGTTGCTGGAAAAAACACCCTGATGGGCGCATCTACGGATTCCGAGGGGCCATTCCCTATAGTCGACTGAAGTCCTACGAACGATCCGCAGCGATACGTGAGGAAATGTTGGGGCACGGCGGTTCATCGGGGGCATTCCAGCGCTTGTTGCGTAACTATCCGAATATCGAGAAGCTTCTGAACAAGCATGCAAGGAAACGCAACGAGAAGATAAAGTCGGCGCGCGAAGTGCGCAAGCCACTTCGAGAGGTGCACGATCTATTCCTCAAAGCGTGCCGTACGGAAGGGATCAAGCCAAACGAATACCCGTTCACCGAGAGTCGACTCGGCTTTCGAACGCTGCAAAAGTATTTCAAAACCATGGCAGAGAAGGAATACGGGACAGCAGTGACCAATGCAGGCGGCCTGAAGGCGGGTGCGGCGGTAAGTGGTAAAGAACAGGCGCCTGCTGCCACGCGTGCGTTCGAAGTCGTTGAGTTTGACGGGCACAAGATCGACCTACGTTTGACGGTAAAACTGAAGGATCCCTTCGGGTTCGAGCAGTGTCTCGAACTTCACCGCATCTGGATTCTTGTGCTTCTCGATGTCTATTCGAGAAGCGTGATTGGGTATTCGCTCGCCCTTGGAAAAGAATATAACAAGGACGACGTGGCAACCGCATTGCAGTCAGCGCTCAGCCCATTCGCGCCACGCTCGTATACGATTCCTGGTCTCCAAATAAAGGCTGGTGGAGGTTTTCCATCGTCATCGGTTCCAGGCGCCGCGTACGCGTGCTGGAACTGGTTGCGTGTCGACGGCGCAAAGTCGCATCTCGCCGTGGATACGCAGATCAGGTTAAACCAGATTATCGGCTGTTGGTCGGACAATGGGCCGGCTGGTGAGCCAAACGAGCGACCCTTCATCGAACGTTTTTTTCACCTTATCTCACTTCACTTCGCGCACCGACTGCCGGGAAATCTGGGGAGTGATCCGTCGTCAATAGAGAGGGCCCTCAGCGATCCTGGCTCTGATATCTCTCTGCTAGTGGAGTATCACGAATTGGAAGAACTGATCGAAGTTCTTCTCGGAAATTATAACGGTGAACCTCACGGCGGCATTGGCGGGCGCACTCCGTTGGAGGCGGTCGCATATTCAGTGAATCGACCTGGATATTTACGAAAGCTTCCAGTATTCCTGCGCTCAAGTCTTTGCCTGTTACAGGAGGCTCGCGTCGTTACAGTGAAAGGTTCACTTCGAAACGGCGTCCGTCCCCACATCAACTTCTCCAACGCTCGGTATACCAACGAAGTCTTGGCTAGTAATGCTGGATTAATTGGAAAAAAATTGCGAATCTATTATGACGTTCGGGACATCCGAGTTGTGAAGGCGTTCTTCGAAGATGGATCGGAACTCGGCATTTTAACCGCAGCGCGGCCATGGTGCTTTACGCCGCATTCGCTTCGCGTTCGACAAGAGATACATCGCCTGATAGCAGAGAAAAAGCTGCTCGTCCGAGAAGGTGAAAACCCGATCGAACTGTGGGAAAAATACAAGTGGAGCCAAGCTCAAACAAACAAGAAGGCGGCAAATGATTTAGCGAAAGCACATGTGAACGTTTCGTTGCTTCCCCCGGCAAGCGCCCCAGCTCCACGCGTACCGGAGAACAGTTTAGCTAGCCGAACTCTCCGTGCAAGCAGCGAGGAGCAGAAAGAAAACACCGCTGAACCAAATTCCTCCGATCTGACTCCAGCGCAGCCACGGGTTCTTAAAATCCGTCGTACTGTTACATTCTAGGAGTTGCTTTGATAACGTATCTCCGGCCCGTCACATTTGCTGAGCATCCGGTAACACAGCAAACCTACATTGTTCCGACGCCTTCGATCGATGCTCTGACTGAACGTGTCAAACGCCTGATTCGCCTACGAACTCCTGGTGCGATTATCTACGCGTATCCCCGTTTCGGCAAAACCTACAGTATTCGCTACGTCATCAATGTCCTCCAGGCAGACTTCCCTGAATCGGTTTTTATTAGTTTCGGCTGTGAGTTTAAGAAAGCGCCATCGGAAGATGGCTTCTTCGCAAACCTTCTTGAAGCAGTAGGACATAAGGGAGCAGCGCCAGGGTCTGTAACGAAGAAACGCATACGACTGATTGAGCGAATATGTGAGCTTGTCGACAGATCGGGGCACAACTGGGTTGTTTTTTTCGGGGACGAGGCGCAGAAGCTCGGGGTGACGGAGTACGAATGGTTGCGCGATGTGCACGATAAGCTTGAAAGGAGAGGGATTCGAATGATCACTTTTTTGGTGGGGCAGCCACAATTGCTTCATCAGAAGACAGCATTACGGCAAAGTAACCACACCCAGATCGTATTACGCTTCATGATTGTAGAAATGCGCTTCGACGGGCTTTGCAGCGCCGAAGACATAGCTACTTGTTTAGCAGCATACGACGAAGCTTATTTTCCTCAAGGGTCCGATTGGTCCTACACAAGGTTCTTCTATCCGAATGCTTATGACAGTGGCCTAAGGCTGCTTGATCAGGCAAACGTCCTGTGGGAGGCATTTTGTACGGCGCATGCTAATGCCGGCTTTACCTTTGACATCGAGATTCCTATGCAGTACTTCGCCCATACCGTAGAGATCGCGCTGTCAGAGAATAAGCATCTTGACGCGCCTGATTTTCGATTTAGTCGGGATATCTGGAACAAGGCGATCAAGGATGCCATGTATGTAGAAGCGCAGGAGGAGCTGCGCTTAGGGTTGCCAGCGACGGATTTAGCCGCGAAGAAGCGTAATGAAGAGCGCGCGAATAATTCTTGATACTGTTCGGCCACCAGTCGCTGGATGGACCTGGCGCGACGACTGGTACAGCGGCATCGACTCAAGCTTCGGCCTGCTTATGAAGTTTGCTATGCTCAACGCGCTGTCCGCTCGCGAGCTTGCAAAAATATTCGTGAGCGCAAATTGCCGGAGGAGGGCTGCGATATGTGGTCGACCCGATGTCGACCTCCGCAGCGCCGACGTATTCGATCTTGAAGAGATGAGCAATATTTTTCGAGTTGGTCAAACTCAAGTGCGCTCGGCATTTCTCCAAGAAATTCTTCCCGAGGGGAGGCTCAGATCAAGCGACAATCTGCGTTGGTGCGAATTATGCCTTCAGCGCGGGTTTCATCCGGCTATATTCCAAGTCTCGATGGCAGCTTATTGCCCTATTCATCGGACTGCTATTCGCTCCACATGCCCTCAATGTAATTCTGAGATGCCTTACAGGTTGAGGTCGGATATATTCTCAAAACCTTTTGCATGCATCCATTGCGGAATGGACTGGGCTCCCAGGTTGCGCGCGCCGCGTGCGAACATGCTGATACCTCGGTTAAAAGAGCATGGTTTCTTAACCAGGCTTCAACGGTTTTTTCAGTTCGAGGATCGTGTGCTTACCTCGAAACTCGAACTCGGCAAAAAGACCCTTCAGCTCGCACAGGGGGAAATTTCATTCTCGCCGATCGAGCGCTCCGGCTACATCTCAAGATACCTCGGATTCGTTTCGCATGTACTTGAGGAAACTGGATACGGCAGAGGTAGTCAGCAGCTGCATCTTACAATGGAACGCGTTGAACATTGTGAGCGAGGTGTATCACGTACCATTCTATTTGAAGACGATGACCCTTTAGCAGATGATTCCGCCGACGTTGACCTCTCGGTTGCACGGACAGTCGCATCAAAGAGCGATGCCGAGTTGGCGAGCTTAAAGGCTGTGTATCGAGCCCTGCGTCGGCGATTATGGCGGCACGTGGTAGGTCCCCATCGCCGTTGTGTTTTCACCGCCGCCCAGCATCTCTGGTGGCGGGTTGAAGGAGAGATCACCAGCAGTTTCTGTCCAGTCGCCGAGGCTTTTATCCGCTGGAGGATGATCTGGGAAGGCTGCGGCACTCCACGATATCTTTTTAGCGAAACCGATCTAGAAATGTACGGTATTGTCGGCTGGCTGTCAGCTCGGGCTTCTCCTTGCCCTGGGCACTGGTCGCCAGCGACACAAGTTTGGGTGCTCGCCCATATATTTTCTAGTGCTTGCATTGAAAGTTTCCGGGAACTACTAGCGGTAGCACAAAAAAACTCAGAGCGAGGCAAAACATACTGGCTCCGCCAGCGCACTGCTTCCCGGTACGACACATACTGGGCAGTCGGAGGCGCCGACTGTGCCGACCGCCCAACCTATGTATATGTGCGATCGCCGATGCCGGCGTTTCGCCCTCGAATAGCTGAAGCTACTCGGCAGGCTCACTTTAAGAACCACATCACACGTCTTTCGACAATCTATCGATAGCTTCCTGCTGTCCGGTCCAGGAAAGTGCCGCAACGAGCGCCCACACAACAGGACCTCGTCGACGTGTGATGCGTCAAGATATTGCTCTCAGCGCTGAGTACACTCGTCGTTCGGCTATTGCACGCCTAAACACAGCATGGGTATCGACGAGTCCTCAGAAGAATCCGACGCGCCAGCGTCCGTCGCCCAAGTCATCGCGAAGGCTTGGCACACCAATTCCGCACTCAGTCTGGACAGGGAAGAGTCAGCCTTTCTTGCTGGAATTCATGCGTACTTGCTCGACGCCCGTGAGCCGAGCGCGGATGACAAGACTCTCCGCCGCATTTTCGAACCCGTGTATGAATTAGCCCAGTCAGGCACCGACAGCGAGGCGCAACTTTGATGGGTCAGGCCAGTAGTTAGCCGATCTGCTCGGGCAACCGGTGGTTGAACTCCACGTGCGCCCCCACCGACTGCCCGGTTAGCATTTCAAACGACACATTTCCATCTCCTAGAACCTTGTCAAAAAGGATACTGGTCATCCATGATTCCGTTATCGGTGCCGGACGGTTCCACGGCCGTATCGTTTTGTTGTTGCTTAAGCGGTAGTCGAGGTAGCGCCGTATGCTTCCAGGAATCATGTTGTAAACGTGTTGGCGGGCGTAACTCCTCTCTTGCGATAGCGCAGCGATGTCCTTTAATACGTAGTAGATTACGTTCCACATCTGTCCAATGGAATAGTGGGGCAGGAAGTCACGTATCGCGGCCGCGACCTTTGCGGAATAGATCTCCGGCTGAAAAAAGCGATACCGCTCACACTGCTTGACGAAGTACCGGCGGCATTCGCTTTCTGCGACCATGAACCACAGCTGCTCAACGGCTTCCGGCTCCGGGTCGTCGAGACGCGTGAGCAGTAGGGAAAAGACCTCTTTCATGGTGCGCCCGGATGCATCAGGAGCCAGTACCCACGCGACGCTGCCTAAGGAGAAGTCAATGTCTCCGTCCCCATCAGGAAGTTTGAACGCCCGAGTATCGGACGCGGGATCAGGAGAAATGATCTTGTCTTCGTAGAGCGCCCTATAGACATGCTCCGACAAGTCTGGCGTTGGACCGAGGTCCCCTGGTTGCGAGTCCAGCGGCGCGATCCGATTACCTTCCCATCCGCCATTGGCTGCGACCAGTACGGAGTAAAGGAAGAACGACTGTATATAGCTTAATTCCGAGTAATCAATGGACAAGGCCTCCCCTCGGGCACGCGACAGTGCCTGCGTTACGCGAGCTCTGTGTTGCACCAACGCGAGTTCAATGGCCCTCTTGTCGGCGGCGAGGGCTGCAGCCGAACAGGATCCACACCGGTTCACTCTCCGATAGTACGCGGAGCCAACTGGCCGCCCGCTCAGCGGCGCATACTGGCTTCTATTTCGTATCTCCAGTGGAGCACCGCAATCGACACAGGGAAAGTGACGCAAGTATGCGCGGCAACTGGACTTCAGTATCTCAAGCAGTTTGGGTTTGCTGATTCCTGAATCGTGCAGTATTGCGTCAAATTTTTCGACCCATGCTCCGTCGTTCACAGCCCAGTACCTTAGGCAGAAGGCTTGATGGAGAGGGTCATCGGTAAGAAAGCAGAGAAAAGGAAAGCTGGTTGACATCGTTGAAGAATGAGGCAGGGAGGCGTGCAGCACCCAATAGCCCGGAAGCTGCGTAAGGCGACTCCGGTTCTGTGCCGCCAAAATGATGACTATAGTCCGAAGACGAAATGATACAGCAGAGACATGATTTCTCCTATGCAATCGGGAGAATTCTTTGGATCCAGGACTGGCGTTCGGTAAAGTTTTGCGGGTAGTGCGGAAGGAAGTCGGTATGACGCAGGAGGAGCTGGGCCACGCTGCAGAGATAGACCGGACATTTGTCAGCCTCATGGAGCGCGGCGAGCGGCAGCCGACTGTGCGTGTACTCTTCAGGCTCGCAGCTGCCTTAAAGCTGGAGCCAGTGCGATTGATTCAACTCACCCAGGAACTGGTCGAACAAGACCCTGACGCATAGTTCAGTACCTCAACCAGCTGAAGCTGGGCCTCGCGTTCATCGGATCGCCAGGATCACGATGAACCACAGTTACCATCCGATCTTGTGCTTGCTCTCTGTCTCGGCATGGCGAGCGTCGTCCGACGAATGCAAGTAGGTATTCGTCGTGCTGATCGACTCGTGCCCGAGGTTATCGCGCACGTGCCGAAGATCGAC
Source organism: Massilia agri (assembly GCF_024753255.1). Taxonomy (GTDB): domain Bacteria; phylum Pseudomonadota; class Gammaproteobacteria; order Burkholderiales; family Burkholderiaceae_D; genus Telluria; species Telluria agri. The sequence goes on along the minus strand of NZ_JANUHA010000020.1, from coordinate 2,542 downwards.
ATCATTGTTCGCCATATGGGAACCTGCTGTATGTCGCAACCAGTGGGCTGACGCCTGCGTCATCCGGGCGGCAGCCGCCGCGTACTCGGGACCACGCTGACTAAGTCGATCGGCGGTTTGGGCAAAAATCACTTTGAAAATTTCGTGCACGCCGCCACGTGTCATCGCCCGCAGTTGGCCCCCGATCGGCAACAGCAGAGGCATCGACTCCCCGGGTACAGGGTACGGTGAATGTCCGAGCTCACGTCTGTAACGACCGAGCTCTACCATCAGCTCGTCGGTTGCCGGCACGATGCGCAACTTGTCGCCCTTTCCGACCACTTCCAGCCACCACCGCTCTTCGCCGTCGCGGTCGCGTCGGCGAAAAAATCCGCCCATGCTGTTGCTGGTAATCTCAGAAATGCGCAACCCGCAAACATACGAGAGCGAAACAAGCCAACGCAACCTTAAATAGCGTTCGCGTTCCCGCGGTGTTTCTCGCGGCATCGTGTCGACCGTCATCTTGACCTCGTGCCACATTTCGTCATCGAGATATCGGGTAACCCTTGCTTGGGGCCGGCGCCGACGCTCACGCGAGAGCGCGAGTGGATTCCCGGCCAAATAACCCGCGTTGACAAGCCAGGAGAACATGGTATTCAGGATAACCGCAGCCTGACGCTGGCTTGATGCCGACAGCGGCCCGGCGAAAGGTCGCCACCCGGGGTGGCTTCGCGGATACTTGCGGCCCTCGGCGCTAATCCATCGGCCAACAGGTTTGGGATCACGAAGGAATCCTTGATAAACGAGCCAATCCTCGTGGGTCAGCGATGAAAGCGGCTTACCGAGTTGCAGCGTGGACCACAGTAGCAACCGCTCGGCTTCCTTGCGATAGTTGTCGAACGTGGTCTGCTTATCCAGGAAACGTGCTAGCCAGGCCTTGATCGCATCGATATCGTTATCGGCACGAATCTGGCGCGTGCCGCCGTGTGCCCGGTTGCTTCCGTTTGAACCATCGATATGTGCTGGTACCACAACCAATTCAAGGGGCGCAACGGAATGTGAGGTGGCAATGATGCTGTTCGAGTCAGGCATGAGCAGGGGAGGGTTAAAGGATTGTCTGCCGATTATAGGAAACCAGGGCGAATTAAACGAGTGAATCACTGTGCCGCCGGCGCCGGGGGGGCACTCCCATTGCTGAAGCGCGAATCCAAAGCGCTTGTCCATTATCAGATCGTTAAGTTTGGCTGGCCCTAGGATTGGTAAACCTCGACATCCGGACTTCAGCCATGCCAAAGATCACAGTACTTCAGCGCGCGAACCTGTCCGAAGACCAATGGCATTCGATGCTCATCTCGCTTCTGCGCGGCCTGGCTGCGCTACAGGTTGCTGCAGCTCACCTGCGCGCCCAGGTATACCCAGGCTTCGACACCGTCCAGGACCCCTCGCTTGCATTCCAGGGACTGGCCTTCGCTACAGGATTCGCCTACCTTGCTGTCATCGTATTTTTCGTGCTCAGTGGTTGGCTGGTCGGAGGCAGTCTGCTGAACCGCCTAGACACCGACCGTGCGATCGCGAATTACGCTATCGACCGTGTGACCAGGTTGTGGATCGTGTTGATACCGACGTTCGGCGCAATGCTCTTGTTGGGAATGGCCACATCCACGCTCGATCCTGCGCGCCCCTCGTTTGCGCTCGACAATGCGTACTCGGCGCCGGCGTTTATCGGCAACCTCGTCGGACTGCAAAATATTGTCGTGCCCGAGTTCGGCGGAAATTTCCCGTTGTGGAGCCTGTCGAACGAGACCTGGTATTACGTGCTGTTCCCACTGCTGGTGATGTTGTTTCGCACGCGGTCCACTTCATATCGGCTCGTGATACTGGTAGCAGTCGTGGCAATCGTGCATTTGCTGAACGAAGCAATCCTGCTGTACTTCTCGATCTGGCTCTTGGGGGCAGCATTCTCACGCGTGCGCATTGAATGTGGCCCGCTCCTGCGCTGGGCATTATTCCTTGGTGTCGTCGCTGCCGCAGTCATTATTCGACTGAAAGGAAAGAGCCATATCGCCGTCGACAGTTTTGCCCAGTACCTGTCGTTCAGCCTGGTCTTCGTGCTCTTTCTCTCGAGCATGCAGTTCCGGCGTACGCGAGGGCACGCAACCGAGTGGCTGAACCGGATTGGCCGATTCTTCTCGGAGTTTTCGTTCACGCTGTATGTGCTGCACATCCCGCTGATCGCGGCGCTACTGCGGCTTGCCGCGCCAGTCCTCGGAGATGGCAAGCTGAACCCGAACCAGCCGCTGGACATGCTTGTGTACCTGATCTTGTATCTCGGGCTGGTCGCCGGGGCTTACCTGTTCCACCTGCCGTTCGAAGCCAAGACCTACCGTGTTCGGGAATGGCTGAAAACAGTGCTTTATGCCCGCGGACGTGCTGTCCGAGCGTAATCACGTGGGGTTGCACAGTCGGCTCAGTGGTCGGCACTCCCACAGCCGACGTGGGAATATGCGCAGCCGATGCCCCGTTGTACTGGTGCAGCTACTGTGAGTGGATGATGTAGCAGAAG
>NZ_JANUHA010000002.1 GCF_024753255.1 Massilia agri | reverse complement strand
GAGCCGACCACCCTACAAAACCCATCAACGCTGCGTGCGGAAAAAGCGCAGCATCTCCCGGCTCGCATCCGGCCCCTTCCCGTCCGTATAGCTGCCGCGCGCATTCCCGCCCGACCAGGCGTGGCCGGCGCCGTGGATCACCCAGTGCTCGGCGTGCACGCTGCCGTCGTCGTGGTGGTGCACGGTGCGCGTGAAGGCGTGGCCGTTCGGGACCTGGCCCGGTTCGACCGCGGTCTTTCGGGCGCGGCTGCGCGCCACCAGTTCCTCGCCGTTCGCGGGGTGGACCGTGGTGTCGCGGTCGCCGTGGAAGACGATGATCGGCAGGCTGCGTCCCGGCGCCTGGCTGCGCCGGAAGTCCCCTTTCATCGCGGCCAGCGCGGAGGGCAGGTCGTTCGCCGAGGCGAAGGGCAGGCCGGAATGCACGCCCACCGCCGCGTACAGCTCCGGATACAGGGTGCCCATGATGATGGCCATCGCGCCGCCGGCCGACAGGCCCGCCACATAGACCTGGCGCGAATCGACCGCATGGGTTTCCATGATGGCGCGGGTGATGCCGGCGATGATCGCGGGCTCGCCCTGGCCGCGGCGCTGGTCGCTTTCATTGAACCAGTTCCAGCAGCGCGAAGGATTGGCCGCCTGCGACTGGGCCGGGTAGACAACCAGGCAGCCCATCTCTTCCGCCAGCGCATTCATGCCGGTGCCGTGGGCGAAATCGTCCGGATCCTGGGTGCAGCCGTGCAGCATCACGATCAGGGGCGCGGCGATGCCATTTTCCTGGTACGTGCTCGGCACATAGAGCTTGTACTGGCGCGTGCCCGCCGGCGTGGTGTGGCTGCCTGCGGTGAAGCTGCCGGGCCAGGGCGTGGGCTGTTCCTGTCCGGGCAGGCCGCCGAACTGCTCGCGTACGGCGTCCATGCTGCGCTGGAGCTCGGCCAGCATGTCGGGCGCGGCCTTCGCCGCCGGGCCGCCGTGCTGGAAGGCGCTGGCCTGCTTCATCGCTTCCTTCACGATGGCGGCGGTGTCCACCGGCGTCTGCTTCAAGAGCTTGCGGGTGGCCTTGCGCATCTGTGACAGCAGGTGCAGGTTCATTTTCATGGGTTTTCCTTCAGCGGATACGTTCCGCGAGTGCGGTCTTGACGGCGCTGCTCGCATGCAGGGCGCCGAGGACGACGATCGATTCGATGGTCTCCAGCGCCAGCTCGGCCGGCACGTCGTTGGCGATGCTGGCCATGCCGAGCACCTGGATCTGCAGCCGCTCGCCGGCTGCGCGGGCGCGCTCGAGGTCGGCGCGCGTGTAATGGTGCATGCCCAGCACCAGGCTGCGCCGTGCGACAGTCTGGCGCACCACCTCGGCGTGCGCCTGCAGCTGGTTGCGGATCGCGGTGCGGATCAGGTCCGAACGGTTCGCATAAAAGCCTTCGCTCACCAAGAGGTCGATCTGGCCGAGGTCGATCGGCCCCAGGTTGATCGTGATCTTCTCGAGGTCCCCCGGCCGTATCAATTCCTGTTTCATGATGCCTTCCGATTCCTTACGCCACGCTTGCACCATCCAGCTGGATGGTCTCTGGAGTGTACGCCTGTGATTTCGCAGGTCAAGCGGAATCCACCCAAATGCGCCGGGCTGCGTTAATCTGCGCACATGCGTGCAGAAATACAACTCGGCCATTGCTTCGAATGGCAATACACCATCCCCGCACGGGCCACCGTGCCCGAGCTCTACCACGACACGCCCTTTTGCCGCGACATGCCGGAGGTGCTGGCCACCGGCTACCTGGTCGGCATGATGGAACTGGCCTGCCTGCATGGCCTGATGCCCTTCATGGACTGGCCGCGCGAGCAGAGCTTGGGCACCATGGTGAATTTCCGCCACCTGGCGCCCACGCCCCCGGGCATGCGCCTGACCATCCGCGGCGAGGTCCTGGCTGTCGAGGGCCAGCGGGTGCGTTTCCGGGTCGAGGCCTGGGACGAGGCGGAAAAGGTCTGCGAGGGCGAACACGAGCGCTGCCTGATCGATCCTGTCCGTTTCGCGGCACGGGTGGCGCGCAAGGCGGGCCCGTCGGAGGCCGCATAGGCAGGGCGACGCCGATCAGCGATAATGTTGACTTGTAGTTTCTTCAACCCAGAGCGAGCCAGCCATGCCGGATCCCCAACAGGCGAACCACGCGCCATCCACCTCGACCATCCCGCTGGTGGTCGACCTCGACGGCACCCTGACCCCGACCGACACCCTGGTCGAATCCGTGCTGCTGCTGGCCAAACACGATCCGCTCGCCCTGCTCAGGCTGCCCTTCTGGCTGCTGCGTGGGCGCGAGACGATGAAAAGCGAAATCGCGCGCCGCGTCACCATCAGGCCCGACGAGTTGCCCTACCGCGAGGACCTGCTCGACTACCTGCGCCATGAACGCGCCGGCGGACGCGAGCTGGTGCTGGCCACCGCCGCGCACCGCTCGATCGCCGAGGGCGTGGCGGGCCACCTGGGCCTGTTCGACCGCGTGCTCGCCACCGACGAAAGGCGCAACCTGAAGGGGCCGAACAAGCTGGCCGCGATCCGCGCAGAAGTCGGCCCCGATTTCGCCTATGCCGGCGACTGCGCGGCCGACCTGCCGGTATGGGGAGGAGCACAGGCCGCCGTGCTGGTGGGGGCGTCGAACGCCGTGGCGCGCACCGTGCGCGCCCGCCATCCGGTCGAACGCGAATTCGCGCAGCCCGCGGCCGGCCTGGCCGTGTGGCGAAAGGCGCTGCGCATGCACCAGTGGGCCAAGAACCTGCTGCTCTTCGTGCCGATGCTGACCGCGTTTTCCTTCCTGCCAGGGGACCTGGCTGTCATGGCGCTGGCTTTCCTGTGCTTCTCGCTCGCCGCCTCCGCCACCTATATCGCCAACGACCTGTGGGACCTCGGCAACGACCGCAAGCACCCGCGCAAGCGCCAGCGGCCCTTCGCCAGCGGCGCCCTGCCCATCACCGCGGGCGTGGCGGCGGCCGTGCTCCTGCTGGGAACGAGCTTCGCGCTGGCCTTTCTCGTGAAACCCGCTTTCGCCGCCATGCTGCTGGCCTACGTGGTGCTGACCACGGCCTACTCCTGGTCACTGAAGGAGCGCGTGCTGGTCGACGTGCTGGTGCTTTCGCTCCTGTACACGATGCGCATCGTCACCGGCTCGGTGGCGGTCGGCATCCACACGAGTTCCTGGCTGCTGGCCTTCTCGCTCTTCCTCTTCCTCAGCCTGGCGCTGGTCAAGCGCTGCTCCGAGCTGCAGCTGCTGCAGGCGCGCGGCCAGGCCAGTGCGCATGGACGCGACTACCGCGTGGTCGACCTGGCGGTGCTGTGGCCGATGGGACTGGCCTCGGCCTTGTGCGCGGTGGTGGTGCTGGGCCTCTTCATCAACGCGCCGGAAACGCAGGAGCGCTATGCCAGCCCGGCGCTGCTGTGGGGCCTGGTGGCCCTGATGATCTACTGGCTCGGCCGCCTGTGGATCAAGACCGCGCGCGGCGAGATGGACGACGATCCGGTACTGTATGCGCTGAAGGACCGCGGCAGCCGCTACGTCGTCGTGGCGATGGTCGGCGTCGCCCTCTGTGCTTATTTTTCCGGCATCGCCGCCCATCTTTGACCTCCTGCTTGATGAACCCCGAAGAACAGACTCCCGTCCCCTCGCCCTGCATCAACGTGTGCCGGATGGTCCCCGAAACCGGCCTGTGCCAGGGTTGCATGCGCACGATCGAGGAGATCGTCGCCTGGGGCAAGGCCGATGACGCCTACAAGCGCGCCGTCTGGGCCGAGATCCGCCGCCGCGAAGCCGAGATCGACTGGGGCTGAGATGACGATCCGGCTGCCCACTTCCATCCAGGTCTTCGAGCGCGGCTGGCTGTCGTCCAACAATGTGCTGTTCACCGGGCCGGACGAGACGGCGCTGGTCGACAGCGGCTACGTCACGCACGCGCCGCAGACGCTGGCGCTGCTGCGCCACGCCCTGCAGGGCCGGCCCCTCGGGCGCCTGCTCAACACCCACCTGCATTCCGACCACTGTGGCGGCAATGCGCTGCTGCAGGCCCATTACGGCTGCCACACCGCGATTCCCGCCCTGGATGCGCCCAAGGTCGCGGCCTGGGACGAGGAGGCGCTCAGCTACCGCGCCACCGGCCAGCAGTGCGCGCGTTTTACCTTCGACGCCACCTTGGCGCCCGGCGATGGCGTGCAGCTGGGCGGCCTGCGCTGGGATGTGCTGGCGGCGCCCGGCCACGACCCGCACGCGCTGCTGCTGTTCTGCGCGGAAGAGGGCATCCTGATCTCGGGCGACGCACTGTGGGAGAACGGCTTCGGCGTGATCTTCCCGGAACTGGCGGGGGAACCGGGCTTTCTCGAGGTCGGCGCGACCCTCGACCTGATCGCGGCCCTGGGGCCGCGCGTCGTGGTGCCCGGGCATGGCGCCGTGTTCGAGGACGTGGCCGGCGCCTTGGAACGGGCGCGCGCGCGGCTCGATTACCTCAGCAGCGACCCCGTGCGCAATGCCGAAAACGCGGTCAAGGTGCTGCTCAAGTTCCTGCTGCTGGAGCGGCGGGAACTCGCGCTGGAATCCCTGCCGGGCCTGCTGGGAGCGATTCCTCTGGTGGAGCGAGTGCGTACTCACTACCTCGGCCGGACCGCAGAGGAGCTGGCGCAGTGGCTTGTGGCCGTCCTGGTGCGCGCCGGCGCCGCCCGCATCGAGGGGAGGCTGCTGCGCGACGCTTAGGAGGAATTTAGAGGCCAGAATCTAGCACGATCGTTCTTTTTTCAGGGCTATAATGCCTGACAGACCGTTCACCAACCTGATCATCGAAAGCTGCCCATGACCTTGCCACCCGTGCTGCAAGACCTGACCCTTCCCGTCATCGCTTCGCCGATGTTCATCGCCAGCGGTCCCGCCCTGGTGGCGGCCCAGTGCAAGGCCGGCATCGTCGGTTCCTTCCCGGCCCTGAACGCGCGTCCGGCCGAGCTGCTCGACACCTGGCTCACCGATCTGCAGGCCGAGCTGGCCGACTACCAGGCCGCCAATCCGGGCAAGAAGGTCGGCCCGATCGCCGTGAACCAGATCGTGCACCAGTCGAACGACCGCCTGGCGCACGACGTCGAGGTCTGCGTGAAGCACCAGGTGCCGATCATCATCTCCTCGCTGCGCGCGCCGCCGAAAGAGATGCTGGACGCGGTGCACGCCTACGGCGGCATCGTGATGCACGACGTGGTCTCGATCCGCCACGCGGAAAAGGCATTGGAGGCGGGCGTGGACGGCCTGATCCTGGTGGCGGCCGGCGCCGGCGGCCATGCGGGCGCGCTGTCGCCCTTCGCCCTGGTCGGCGAGGTGCGCAAGTTCTTCAAGGGGCCGATCGCGCTGTCCGGTTCGATCGCCACCGGCGACGCCATCCTGGCGGCCCAGGCCATGGGCGCCGACTTCGCCTACATCGGCTCGCGCTGGCTGGCGACGAAGGAGTCGAACGTCAGCGACGCCTACCGCGACGCCATCGTCGACTCGACGGCGGCCGACGTGGTCTACACCAACCTGTTCACGGGCGTGCACGGCAACTACCTGAAGAAGTCGATCGTCGCGGCAGGCCTCGATCCGGACAACCTGCCGGAATCGGACAAGAGCAAGATGAGCTTCGGTTCCGGCAGCGCCAAGGCCTGGCGCGACATCTGGGGCGCCGGGCAGGGCGTGGGCCTGATGGACGACGTGCCGACCGTGGCGGAGATGGTGGAGCGGCTGAAGGCCGAATACGCCGCGGCGCGTGCGCGCCTCGGTTTGTAGGGTGGTCGGCTCTGCCGACCGCGCGTTCAAATCCTGTTTGAGCTCCCGCTGCGCTTCCGGGAGCTGAACGCGCGTTCGGCGAAGCCGAACACCCTACTTAATCGAGCTTCTTCGCGTCGGGGACGGGAAACTCCGGTTCCGGCTCGGCCGCGCTCAGGTCGGCCTGGCTGATCGACCACAGGCCCGGCAGGTTGCGCCAGTAGTTGTACACGTCCATGCCGAAGCCGACCACGAACTCGTTCGGCAGCGTGAGGCCGATGAGGTCGGCCTTGATCGGCTTGGCGCGCTTGAGGTCCTTGTCGGCGAATACCGCGATGATGACTTCGGCCGCGCCCATGTCCAGCAGGCGCTGCTTCACGTGCGCCAGGGTCTCGCCTTCGTCGAGGATGTCGTCGACGACCACGATGGTGCGGCCGGTGACGTCCTGGCGCGGGATGACCTTCCAGACGATCTGGCCGCCGCGGTCGGCGTCGCCGTAGCGGCTGACGTGGATGTAGTCGAATTCGAGCGGGAAGTCGAGCTGGGGCAGCAGGTTCCCGGTGAAGACGACGGCGCCGCCCATCACGCCCAGCACCAGCGGGAAGGATTTCTCCGCGTTGAAGCGGGTGTTGAGCTGCACGGCGACGCGCTTGACGGCGGCCTGCACTTCTTCCGGCGTGACGATCTGGGTGGCGTTGGCCAGCAGGGCGCGGGCACGGTCGTGGTGGTAGTCTTGCATGTTCACTCTTGGTTCAGGTTCTGAGGAAGGGCGGGTCGATTATGCGCCCGCCGAGCGGGCGGGGGTGTTCCGCTTGCAATCAGCCGGTGATCTCGCGCTGCAGCTTGCGGGTGAGCCTGGCGAAGACCAGCTCGTATGAGCGACGCAGCAGGGCGGCCAGCTCGTCGTCGTCGAGCCGGGCTTCTGGCGTCACATGGACCCACTTGGCGCGCGCCAGGTAGGGCGCGGGGATGATGCCGGGCCGGTCGGTCAGTTCGAGGAAGCGCTCATCGTCGACCTTGAAGCTGAAGCCCTGCGCGGGCAGGTCCTTGCTGGTCACGGCGAACATCCTGGCGCCCACCGAGAAGACGGTGTCGTTGTCCCACTTGGTATCTTCCGTGCAGCCGGGCAGGCTGCGGCAGATATCCTTGGCCGCTTCGAAATCCATGTCGGTCTCCTGTTCTTTCGAACATTGTAGCGGATGATGTCCTGGCGCAATATGTGGACGCGCCACGTTGGCGCATTGCGGCGTATCATACGTGGCTTGGAAAACAACCTGAACCACCAAGCCATGTCCTCTCCAGTATTCGAACAAGCCCCGGTTTCCACGATTGCCCAGCGGCTCGCCGCACTGCGCGGCGCGATGGCGCGCGCCGGCATCGACGCCTATGTCGTGCCCTCGAGCGACCCGCACCTGTCGGAATACCTGCCCGGCCACTGGAAGGGACGCGAGTGGCTGTCCGGCTTCACCGGCTCGGTCGGCACCTTCATCGCCACCGCGAACTTCGCGGGCGTGTGGACCGACGGCCGCTACTGGACGCAAGCCGAGACCGAACTGGCCGGCACCGACATCGCCCTGATGAAGATCCCGGGCGCCGCCAGCCAGCTGCACGTGGACTGGCTGGCCGCGAACCTGGCCGCAGGCCAGACCGTGGCGGTCGATGCGCGCGTGCTCGGCCTGGCCGGCGCCCGCCTGTTGGCGGACGCGCTGACGGCCAGGAACATCCGCCTGCGCACGGACATCGACCTGCTCGACGAAGTGTGGAGCGAGCGCCCGGGCCTGCCGGCCGACGCCGTCTTCGAACACCTGCCGCCCTATGCGACCATGGCGCGCGCCGACAAGCTGGCCGCCACCCGCGCCGCGATGGAGCAGCACGGCGCCGGTTTCCACTTCATCTCGACGCTGGACGACATCGCCTACCTGTTCAACCTGCGCGGCGCCGACGTCAGCTTCAACCCGGTGTTCCTGGCCCACGCCCTGATCGGCCGCGCCGATGCGACCCTCTTCGTCGGCGAGGGCAAGGTGCCGGCGGAGGTGCGCGCCCGCCTGGAAGCGGACGGCGTGCACCTGGCGCCGTATGCGAACGCCGCCACCGCGCTGTCCGCGCTGCCGGACGGCGCCACCCTGCTGCTCGACCCGCGCCGCGTCACCGCCGGGATGCGCGCCGCAGTAAGCGAGGGCGTGAACGTGGTCGAGGCGATCAACCCGACCACCTTCGCCAAGTCGAAGAAGCTCGATAGCGAAGCCGTCAACGTGCGCGCCGCCATGGAGCAGGACGGCGCGGCGCTGTGCGAATTCTTCTCCTGGCTCGAGCCCGAACTCGAGAACGCAGCCCGTGCTCCGCTCGACGAAGTCGCGATCGACACCCACATCACCGCAAGCCGTGCGCGCCGTCCGAACTTCATCAGCCCGAGCTTCTCGACCATCGCCGGTTTCAACGCGAACGGCGCGATCATGCACTACCGCGCCGCGCAAGAGACTTGCGCCACCATCGAAGGCGATGGCCTGCTGCTGATCGACTCCGGTGGCCAGTACCTGGGCGGCACCACCGACATCACCCGCGTGATCCCGGTCGGCACCCCATCGGAAGCGCAGAAGCGCGACTACACCCTGGTGCTCAAGGGCCTGATCAACCTATCCAGCACGCGCTTCCCGCGCGGCACCCGCGCGCCGCTGCTGGACGCCATCGCGCGCGCGCCGATCTGGGCCGCCGGCATCGACTACGGCCACGGCACCGGCCACGGCGTCGGCTACTTCCTGAACGTGCACGAAGGCCCGCAGACGATTTCCCCGGCCGTGCCGCCGGACCCGCACACCGCGATGGAGCCGGGCATGATCACCTCGATCGAGCCGGGCATCTATCGCCCGGGCCGCTGGGGTATCCGCATCGAGAACCTGGTGCTGAACCAGATCGTCGACAGCACCGAGTTCGGCGAGTACCTGGGCTTCGAAACGCTCACCCTGTGCCCGATCGATACCCGCCCGCTCGATCGCTCGCTGCTGCGCGAAGACGAAATCGCCTGGCTGAACGCCTACCACGCCACCGTCCGCGCACGCCTCGAGCCGCATGTAAACGGCGCGGCACGCGACTGGCTGATCAAACGCACGGAGGCAATCTAGTGGCCAGCTCACGTTCCACCCGCGCCAGTGCGGCGGTCGAGCGCCTCAAGAAGCGCACCGGGAATACCGGCTACTCGATGGCACGCACCGGCGACGGGCTGTTCTTCCTTTCCGAGGCGCCCGGCGCGCCGGCGCTGAATGCCCCGCTCGAGCTGGACGACTTCGTGGCTTTTGTCAACGGCCTCGGTCCCCAGGAGGTCAAGCGGATCAGCAAGAACGACGTCGAGTTCGAGAAGCAGCTGGTGCGCAAGAAGCCGGGAAGCTAGAAACACCCATGCCTTCGCACCACCTCTTCGCCACCTACTGGTCCGAGAACCAGCTCTACACCAACGGCCTGATCCTGCTGCACCTGGCCGGGGCGCTGGCGCTGGGCCTGCTGGTCGGCTACGAGCGCGCCTACCACGGCCGCGCGGCCGGCATGCGCACCTACGGGCTGGTGTGCATGGCCTCGGCGGCCCTGACGATCCTGGCCGGCTACCCGGACTTCTGGTACGGGGGCCATGGCGGCGTGCTGGCGCCGGTCGACCCGACCCGCATCATCCAGGGCGTGGTGACCGGCATCGGCTTCCTGGGCGCCGGCGTCATCATGCGCGAAGGCTTCAACATCAGCGGCCTGACCACCGCCGCGTCGATCTGGGCCTCGTCCGCGATCGGCATCCTGGTCGGCGTGGGCTTCTACATGGCGGCGATGGGCCTGGCCTTTTTCTCGGGCATGATCATGATCTACCTGAACCGGCTCGAATCCTTCCTGCCCTCGCGCCACGCGGTGGCGGTGCGGATGCGCTTCAAGCCCGAGGTCATGCCGCGCGAGGACGTGCTGCGCGCGGCGGCGCTCGAGCGCGGCTACGAGATCGCCGGCAGCTCGCTCACGATCAGCAGCGACGAAGGGCGCCAGGAATGGCGTTTCGTCGCGCTGGCGCTGTCCAGGAAGAGCGGGGCGCCGCTGTCCGAGCTGGCCGACGAGCTGGCCAAGTTCGAGGGACTGGAGGCTTTCCAGCTCTCCCACGCACGCAACTAACAACAACACGCTATCCAAAACGGGGTTGACCCATGCAAGCACAAGACGTACTCGATTTCTGGTTCCTGCCCGAAGGCAGCGAAGGACATGGCAAGCAGCGCATCGAATGGTTCAGGAAGGACGACGCCTTCGACGCGCAGATCCGCGAGCGCTTCGGCGCCCTGATCCACCAGGCCGTGGCCGGCGGCCTGCGCGAGTGGGACGAGATCGGCCCGCGCGGCACCCTGGCCCGCCTGCTGGTGCTCGACCAGTTCACCCGCAACGCCTTCCGCGGCAAGCCGGAATCCTTCGGCGGCGACTTGCTGGCCCTGGGCGCGGCGCGCCAGCTGGTGGAGTCCGGCGCCCACCTGACCCTGCTGCCGGTGGAACGCCAGTTCGTCTACATGCCCTTCGAGCATGCCGAGGACGCGCGCATGCAGGAGCAGGCCGTGACCCTGTTCACCGCGCTGGCGCAGGAACACGAGGGCTTCAACGAGGCCCTCGATTATGCGCACCGCCACCGCGGCGTGATCGCCCGCTTCGGCCGCTTCCCGCACCGTAACGCCATCCTGGGCCGCGCTTCGAACCCGGAAGAGCTGGCCTTCCTGGAACTGCCCGGCTCCAGTTTCTGAGGTGGCGCCTTCATTGAACCTGGTCGGCGCCGGCCACGTCGGCCGCGCGCTGGGGCGCCTGTTCGCCGCCACGAGCGCCCTGGTGGTCCAGGATGTCCTGACCCGCAGCCGGCGCAGCGCCATGGAGGCCATCGCCTTCATCGGCGCCGGCCGCGCCTGCGACGACATGGCGCAGATGCGCCCGTCCCGGGTCTGGATGGTGGCGGTGGGGGACGACGCCATCGCGCCCGCCTGCGCGGCCCTGGCAGCCAGCCAGCCGCTCGCAGGCAGCATCGTGTTCCACTGCAGCGGCGCCAAGGCATCCACCGAGCTCGCCGCCGCGCGCGCCGCCGGCGCCTTTGTCGCCAGCGTGCACCCGGTGCGCAGCTTCGCCGACCCGCAGGCGGTGGCCGGCGCCTTTGCCGGCACCTGGTGCGGCGTCGAGGGCGACCCCGAGGCGCTGGCCGTGCTCGAACCGGCGTTCGAAGCGATCGGGGCCCGGCCGGTGCGCATCGATCCGGCCGCCAAGACGGTCTACCACGCGGCGGCGGTGTTCGCCTCCAACTACCTGGTGACGGTGCTGGACGCCGCGCTGCGCGCCTATGCCGCGGCCGGGGTGCCGGAAAGCGTCGCGCGCGAGCTGGCGCGTCCGCTGGCGAGCGAAGCCCTGGCGAACGTGTTCCGCATCGGGCCCGAGGCGGCGCTGAGCGGCCCGGTGGCGCGCGGCGACTTCGCCACCGTGGCGCGCCAGCAGGATGCCGTCACACGCTGGGATCCCGCCACCGGGCGCCTGTACGAGGCGCTGGTGGCGCCCACCAGCGAGCTCGCGCGCCGCAAGCGCGGCGCCTGATCATCATGGAAGGAGTTCCAATGTTCTTTACCGCCTGGGCCACGCTGGCCGCCCTCGGCGTCTATTTCTGGACCGGCGTGAATGCCGGCCGTTCCCGCATCCGCCACAACATCCCCGCACCCTCGATGGACGGACCGGAAGCGTTCCAGCGCAGCCAGCGGGTGCAGGCCAATACCCTGGAGCAGCTGCCCCTGCTGCTGGTGCCCCTGTGGATGTGCGCCTGGTTCCTGGGCGACCTGTGGGCGGCGGCGGGCGGCATGCTGTGGTGCCTGGGCCGCATCGCTTATGCCCTCGGCTACTACCGCGATCCGGCGCGGCGCGAATTCGGCTTCATCACGGGCATGGTCGCCTGTGCGTTGTTAATTTGCGGCACTATTTTTGGTCTATTGCTGCGATAAACCAAAAAAAGTCAGACAAAGGGTGACAAAGTTCCCGGGTGGCAATAAGCTAGAAGTTGACCAGACAAGCACTCCGCCGCGCCTTCCTGCCGCGCCGCGCGGACAAGAGGAAAAAAGGAAAAACCATGCTGTTCCTGAAGAGCACCAGCGTCACCAAGGCCCCGGGTATCTATGAAGTGGACGTCGCCGCGAAACCGCCCGGCAAGACCTTTGGCGTCTTCCTGGCGACCGATCCGGACAATCCGCCGCAGACCGTGCTGGCGGGCCTTGCCGAACTCGGCTTCAAGAATACCCACCAGCAGGGCTATATCCACAAGGACAAGGGCAAAGTGCTGGACCTGCATTTCCAGAAGGACGGCACCGACCTGTTCAACGGCTGGAAGGCCGAAGAGTGCGCCGCCAACCTGGCCGCCATCGAGGCGCTGTTCGGCAACGTCGGCGTCACCGTGACGCCGCGCGTGATGAGCCTGGCCGAAGCCTACGCCTGAGGCGCCGATCCCACCCCAGCCTCAGGCCTGTACCTCGATGTGGTACAGCGCCCAGGGGCAGGCGCCGAAACGCTCTTTGACCGGCCGCGCCGCCATCTCCGGCACGCGGTCCGCATCGTAGACCGCCCACAAGGGACCCAGACCACCCAGCGCCATCGGCTGGCCGTCCAGGTGCGTCGCCACGATCATCTTCCACATGCGTACCTGCGCCATCGGAATGGCGGCCGCATAACCGTCCACCGCACGCAAGACCACCTTCGCCGCGTCCGGCGGCTGCGCGCCGGCGAGCGCCAGCACGTCCGCCAGCAGCGGGCCGCGCAGGGCATGCGGCTTGCCGTCGTATTCCAGGGTGGGCCGGATGGTGCGCGCCGGCAGCGCCGCGACCATTGCGAAATCGAGGGCAAAGGCGCGCGGGAAGCTTAGCTTCTGCTTGAACATCATCTGGTCGCGTACCGGATCCAGGGCCCCCCGGTTGCTGCGCCGGATCTCGCCGCTGATCGTCAGCAGGGCCGGACCGATTGGTGCTTTCGGTGGCGGGCCGGCCAGGGCCGGGAGACTGCCGGCAGCCAGCGCGGCGCCCAGGAAGTGACGTTTGTCCATGAGAAAATAAGATAACGGTGTAGCCGCCATCTTAGCCATGAAACTTGCACAATGGACTTATTTTCTTCAAGCACCAGCTTGACGCCGATTCCGGTCCGCGACGGTGAGCTCGGCTGGCTGGCGCAACTGCCCCTGCCCTGGCCGAACGAGGAGGTGCTGGCGCGCCTGGTCGCGGAAACGGACTGGCGCCAGGAGACCATCGTCGTCTATGGCAAGCGCCACCTGCAGCCGCGCCTGAGCGCCTGGCATGGCGAGAAGGGCTACCGTTATTCCGGCCTGCAGCTCGCCCCCTTGCCCTTCACCCCCTTGCTCGATACCCTCCGCCGCGCCGTGGAAAACGCCACCGGGCGCAGCTATAACAGCGTGCTGCTCAACTATTACCGCGACGGCCGCGACAGCATGGGCATGCACAGCGACGACGAGCCGGAGCTGGGCAAGGAGCCCGCCATCGCCTCGCTCAGCTTCGGCGCCACCCGTTCCTTCATCCTGCGCCACAAGGTCACGAAAGAGACCCTCAAATTGCCGCTCGGCGATGGCAGCCTGCTTTTCATGGCCGGCGCCCTGCAAACCCATTGGTTGCACGGAATCAATAAGTCGAGCCGCCCGCTCGGTGCGCGAATCAACCTAACTTTCCGTAAAATCGACTAATCAGCACGCTTTATTCGATATCTTTAGAGAAAATATCTAACCGATGAGTCATTAAGTTACACTTGCTTACAGTTCTTACGGCTTTGGGACGGTTTTTAGATTGCTTGAGTGCTATCTTGAGACATCGCGATTCACTGGGAATCGTGAACCAGTCAAGTAAAGGATTCACGCATGAACAAGCTCATCGTTGCACTGATCGCATCCGTCGCCGCCATGTCGGCAGCGCAGGCCCAGCAGACCGCACCGCGTGCCTATATCGGCGCCGGCATCGCCAGCGCCGACCATGATTACAAGCTCTCGGGCGCGTCGAACGTCGACACCGAAGGCTGGAAGGCTTCCGGCAAGATCTTCGGCGGCTACGAGTTCAACCAGACCTGGGGCGTCGAAGCCGGCTACACCGATTTCCGCAAGGCCGACGTCAACTACAGCATCGGCGGCGCCAATGTGCGTGGCGAAACCGAAGGCCATTCGGCCTACCTGGCCGCCAAGGCGACCCTGCCGGTGAACGAACAGTTCTCGGTGTACGGCAAGCTGGGCGCAGCCCGCAACAAGAGCGAGCTGCACCTCGTCAACGCTGCCGCGAGCATGAGCCGCAGCAAGACCGAAGCCTACGGCGCCGTGGGCGCGCAATACAATCTGAACCAGGACGTGGCCCTCGTCGCCGAGTATGAACGCTATGGCAAGAGCAAGGACTTCGGCCAGAAAGCCGACGTGCTGACCATCGGCGCGAAATACAGCTTCTAAGCGCTTTGCCCGTCAAAGACAAAAAGGCCCTGCGGGGCCTTTTTGCTTTCCTGGGACGCGCCGGCCGCTAGAGGCGGGCGAAACCCTGGGACTGGGGGCGGTGGACCCAGGGCGGCACGACCAGGCCGGGCCCGGGCACGGCATGGCCGGCGCTCACGAAGCGGTGCAGCGAGGACCAGGGCCAGTCGCCGGGATGGAGGCAATGGCCGTGGCGCACGGGGTCGGTATGGGTGTAGTCGACCAGGGCCGCGTATTCATCGTCGTCGCCGACCCGGTAGTGCTGGTAGTGGCGCTCCCAGATGGCGCCGTCGTTCGCATCCGGCACGCAGGCCTTGCGCAGCGCCTTGGAAAAGGCGATCTTGACGGCGCGCCAGCGGCTGGCGCAGTCATGGTCGCCCGGCGGCAGCGTCCACATCGCATGCGCATGGTCGGGCAGCACGGCCCAGGCATCGACGTGGAAGGGCTTGCGCACGCGCGCCAGGCGCATCGCTTCGCCGAAGGCGGCAAACTGGTCGGTCAACAGGGTGCTACCTCGTTCGAGCAGGCGCACCGTGAAAAAAAACGTCCCGCCCGGGACGCGGTTGTCGCGGTAATCTGTCATGTGGTCTAGCAGTCCGCGCCGCGTATGCGGCTAGGGACATCCCCGGCCTACCGGCCCAATCGGGACGATTCTACACACGACATCCGCCGGAGCGCGTTCCGTTTCCGCTAGAAAAAAGCCCCCGACTCGCGGGGGCTTTCCTTTACGAAACAAGTACTTAGTTCGACAGCGGCTTGTAGCGGATACGCTTCGGCTTGGCGCCTTCTTCGCCGAGACGCTTCTTCTTGTCGGCTTCGTATTCCTGGTAGTTACCGTCGAAGAAGGTGACCTGCGAATTGCCTTCGAAGGCCAGGATGTGGGTCGCGATGCGGTCCAGGAACCAGCGGTCGTGGGAGATCACCATCACGCTGCCGGCAAATTCCAGCAGGGCGTCTTCCAGCGCGCGCAGGGTTTCGACGTCGAGGTCGTTCGACGGTTCGTCCAGCAGCAGCACGTTGCCGCCCTGCAGCAGGGTCTTGGCCAGGTGCAGGCGGCCGCGTTCACCACCCGACAGGTTGCCGACGATCTTCTGCTGGTCCGCGCCCTTGAAGTTGAAGCGGCCGAGATAAGCGCGCGAAGGCATCTCGAAGCGGCCCACGCTCAGCATGTCGGCGCCGCCGGTGACGTCTTCGAACACGGTCTTGTTGTTGGCCAGCTCGTCGCGGCTCTGGTCGACCAGCGAGACCTTGGCGGTCTTGCCGATCACGACTTCGCCGCTGTCCGGCTGTTCCTTGCCGGCGATCATCTTGAACAGGGTCGACTTACCGGCGCCGTTCGGGCCGATGATGCCGACGATCGCGCCCGGCGGCACCGTGAAGGACAGGTTGTCGATCAGGAGGCGGTCGCCGAAAGCCTTGGAGACGTTCTTGAACTCGATGACTTCGTTGCCCAGGCGCTCGGCCACGGGGATGAAGATCTCCTGGGTCTCGTTGCGCTTCTGGTATTCGTATTCGCTCAGTTCGTTGAAGCGCGCCAGGCGGGCCTTGGACTTGGCCTGGCGTGCCTTCGGGTTCTGGCGCGCCCACTCGAGTTCCTTGGCCAGCGCCTTCTGGCGTGCCGACTCGGTCGCCTCTTCCTGCTTCAGGCGGGCTTCCTTTTGTTCCAGCCAGGACGAGTAATTGCCCTTCCAGGGGATGCCGTGGCCGCGGTCCAGTTCCAGGATCCATTCGGCGGCATTGTCGAGGAAGTAGCGGTCGTGGGTGATGCCCACCACGGTGCCCGGGAAGCGCAGCAGGAACTGCTCCAGCCACTCGACCGATTCGGCGTCCAGGTGGTTGGTCGGTTCGTCCAGCAGCAGCATGTCCGGCTTGGACAGCAGCAGCTTGCACAGCGCCACGCGGCGCTTCTCGCCGCCCGACAGCACGCCGATCTTCTGGTCCCAGGGCGGCAGGCGCAGCGCGTCGGCGGCCATTTCCATCTGCAGGTTCAGGTTGCCGCCATCGGCCGCGGCGATGATCGATTCGAGGCGCTCCTGCTCTTTCGCGAGGGCGTCGAAGTCCGCGTCTTCTTCCGCATAGGCGGCGTAGACGGCTTCCAGCTTGGCTTGCGCTTCAAAAGCTTCGCCCAGGCCCGATTCCACTTCCTGGCGCACGGTCTTTTCCGGGTCGAGCTGCGGTTCCTGCGGCAGGTAGCCGATGTTCAGGCCCGGCATCGGGCGTGCTTCGCCCTGGATGTCGGTGTCGATGCCGGCCATGATCTTCAGCAGGGTCGACTTGCCCGAGCCGTTCAGGCCCAGCACGCCGATCTTCGCACCCGGGAAGAAGGACAGCGAAATATCTTTCAGGATCTGACGTTTTGGCGGGACGATTTTGCCCACGCGGTTCATGGTATAGACGTAATTGGCCATGCTTTAACTCTGGTGTTGTTTAAGGTGCACAGGATACCCGGAACCCGCAGCGCGGGACACAGGTTTTTGTGTGCCGCGCCGGGTTCGCTCAGGTTTTGCTTGTCATGCGACTGCGCCACAGTCCTTCGCCGGCAAACAGCGCCAGTGCGGCCCAGATCATCAGGAAGCCGACCAGGCGGTCGCTGCTGAATGCTTCATGGAACAGCCACACACCCAGCAGGAACTGGATGGTCGGCGACAGGTATTGCAGCAGGCCGAGGATGGACAGCGGAATCTTGCGCGCGCCGGTCGCGAAGAGCAGCAGCGGGATCGCCGTGATCGGTCCGGCCGCGACCAGCAGGACGCGCGTCGTGTCGAGCGGTGCATTGACGAAGGCGTTGTCGCCATTCATGGTCAGCCAGCCGACGTAGGCGGCCGCGAAGGGGAACAGCACCATGGTCTCGAAGGACAGCCCCTCCAGTGCGCCGAGCGCCGCCGTCTTGCGCAGCAGGCCGTAGCCGCCGAAGGATGCGGCCAGGAAGAGGGCGATCCAGGGCACCGAGCCCGACTGCCAGGTAAGCCAGCTCACGCCCAGCGCGGCGATCGCGATCGCCCCCCATTGGGCCGGGCGCATGCGCTCCTTGAGCAGCAGGAATCCGAACATGATGTTCACCAGCGGATTGATGAAGTAGCCCAGGCTGGCCTCGATCACGTGGCCGTTCTTCACCGCCCAGATGTAGACCAGCCAGTTTGCCGAAAGCAGGAAGGCGGACGCGACGAAACTCCAGAACACGCGCGGCTGGCGTACCAGCGCCATCCATTTCCACTGGCGCCGCAAGGCCAGTATGACCAGCAGGAAAGCGAGCGACCACAGCACCCGGTGCGCCAGGATCTGCATCGGCGGGACCTCGCCGATGGCATGGAAATAAATGGGGAACAGGCCCCAGCACAGGAAGGCGAGGGCCGCGGACAGGATACCGGAACGCATGGGAAGACGGGGTGGATTGCTGGGTTGGCATTATCCCAGATGCGCAATTTCCCTGCTGGCGCTGGCCGATTTTGCGCAGGTGTATGATGGGATACGAAATGTTCTTGCAATTTTCTTGTTGTTATTTTATGGTGCGCCGCACCAGAACAGAACAATGGTGCAACCTTGAGTTCCGAAAACAAGAAGAGCAGCGTCGCGGCGCTGACGCTGGCAGCCATCGGCATCGTCTACGGCGACATCGGCACCAGCCCCCTCTATACGCTGCGCGCGATCTTCGACGACGAGCACGGCCTCCCCCTCACCACTCCCAACATCCTCGGCGTCATTTCCCTGATCTTCTGGGCGCTGACCATCATCGTCTCGCTCAAGTACGTCACCCTGGTGCTGCGCGCCGACAACCGCGGCGAGGGCGGCATCATGGCGCTGATGGCGCTGGCCACCAACTCCGTCACGAAACACTCGCGCTGGCACTTCCCGCTCCTGGTGATCGGCGTGCTGGGCGCGACCATGTTCTATGGCGACAGCGTGATCACGCCGGCGATCTCGGTGCTGGGCGCGATCGAGGGCCTGGAAGTGGCGGCCCCGGGCATGTCGCACTACGTGGTGCCGCTGGCCGTCGTGGTGCTGGTGGTCCTGTACAGCGTGCAGCGCCACGGCACCGCCGGCATCGGCCGCTTCTTCGGGCCCGTCATGCTGGTCTGGTTCCTGGCCCTGGCCGTGATGGGCATCATCAATATCATCGAGGCGCCGGTGATCCTGAACGCGCTGAACCCGTATTATGCGCTGCGCTTCATGCTGGAGAACAAGCTGCTCGCCTTCGTCGCCCTGGGCGCCGTGGTGCTGGCGATCACCGGCGCCGAAGCCCTCTACGCCGACATGGGCCACTTCGGCCGCAAGCCGATCCGCATGGCCTGGTTCATGATCGCCTTCCCGGCCCTGGTGCTGAACTACCTGGGCCAGGGCGGCCTGCTCATCATGCAGCCGGATGCCGTGGAAAATCCCTTCTTCCACCAGCTCGGCACCTGGAGCGTGATCCCGCTGGTGATCCTGTCGACCATGGCGGCGGTGATCGCCTCGCAGGCGACGATTTCCGGCACCTATTCGATGACCAAGCAGGCGATCGCCCTGGGCCTCCTGCCGCGCATGCGCATCCTGCACACCTCGGCAAGCGAGATCGGCCAGATCTACATCCCGGTCGTGAACTGGCTGCAGCTGGCCGTCGTGCTGATCGCCGTGATCGGCTTCGGCTCCTCGGACGAACTGGCCGGCGCCTACGGCATCGCCGTGACCGCCACCATGATGGCCACCACCATCCTGACCTTCTTCGTCACCCGCTACCGCTTCCGCCTGCCGCTGGCGGTCTGCCTGGGCGCGACCGGCTTCTTCCTGGTGATCGACATCATGCTGTTCGCGTCGACCACCCTGAAGCTCTTCCACGGCGGCTGGTTCCCGCTGCTGCTGGGCACCATCCTCCTGACCCTGATGCTGACCTGGAAGCGCGGCCGCGAACTGGTCTTCGAGAACCTGGAAAAGCATGCGATCCCGCTGGAAGCCTTCATGGAATCGCTGTTCGTGGCGCCGCCGGCGCGCGTTCCCGGCACGGCGCTGTTCCTGC
This sequence comes from Massilia agri, assembly GCF_024753255.1. Classification (GTDB taxonomy): domain Bacteria; phylum Pseudomonadota; class Gammaproteobacteria; order Burkholderiales; family Burkholderiaceae_D; genus Telluria; species Telluria agri. The sequence goes on along the minus strand of NZ_JANUHA010000002.1, from coordinate 422,591 downwards.
GCGGCGAAAGCGACGGCGTGCCGCATGCCCTGCTGCACAATCTCTCGCACAACAAGGTCCTGCACGAACGCGTGGTCTTCCTCACGGTGCACATCCGCGAGGAACCCTGGGTGCCGGCGCAAGAGCAGGTCGAGGTGGTCGAGCTCGGCCACAACTGTTTCCAGGTGAATGTGCAGTACGGCTTCAAGGACGAGCCCGACATTCCGGGCATCCTGCACCAGTGCGCCGGCCTGGGCCTGCCTTTCGAGATGATGGAGACCTCCTTCTTCATCGCGCGCCAGACGGTGGTCTCGACGCCGGGCCGCGGCATGGCGCCGTGGCGCGAACACGTGTTTGCGATGTTGTCGCGCAATGCGCGCGCGGCGGCGGACTACTACCAGATCCCGCCGAACCGGGTCATCGAGCTCGGCACGCAGGTCGAGATCTGAATACAAAAAAATACAATCGCCGTACACATCTATACGGACGGCTGAGGTAAGGTGCGGGGTTACGTTGTATTAACTTTTTCCCCGTCACTTCCCGTATCTACCTCGCAAGGATTGTTCCATGAAGCTGAAGTTTCCCCTGATCGCCGCCTTCGTCGCCGTGTTGAGCCTGACCGCCTGCGGCGGTGGCGGCGGTGACGATTCCCCGGGCGGCAACACCTCGGTCAGCAGCCCGGCCACCCTGACCAAGACCGACAACACCGTCGGCACCGGCGCCGAAGCGGTGAGCGGCAAGACCGTCAACCTGACCTACACCCTGTGGCTGTACGACGCCTCCAAGAGCGACCACAAGGGCACCCAGATGGAATCCGGTCCCTACAGCTTCAAGCTGGGCACCAATGCCGTCATCCCGGGCTTCGAGCAGGGCGTGACCGGCATGAAGGTCGGCGGCAAGCGCACCGTCGAAGTGCCGTCGAGCCTGGGTTATGGCGTGGCCGGCAGCCCGCCGAAGATCCCGGGCAACTCGGGCCTGGTCTTCGAGATCGTCCTGAACAGCGTGCAGTAAGCGGATCCGCTTTACAGGAACCGGGGCCCAGCGCCCCGGTTTTTTTTCGCGCATACGCCTGCGCTGGCGCAGGCGCTGCAGGGTCCGGATGGCCGATGCTGCGAGGTTCCGACCATCCGACCTCCCTGCCATGCGTGCCTTTCTACTACTCATTGTTTTTGCGACCAATGCCGCCAGCGTGACACCGCCGAACGCCATGCCTGGAAGCTGCCAGGCGGCCGAGATCCGGCCGCAGCAGCCAATCGACCCGGACGGCTGGCTCCTGCTGGCCGCGCTCGTCGTGTGCGCGGCCGGACGCTGGTCGCGCCAGGGCGGGTACTGAACTTCAGCGCAGCATGTCGATGTGCATGATGCCGTCTTCGTCGTAGGGCGCGGAGACGGTCTCGAAGCCGAAGCTCTGGTAGAACTTTTCCAGGTACTGCTGGGCGCCGATGCGGATGCGGTGGCCCGGATGCAGGCGTTCGGCGCAGGCGATGCCCTCCGCCAGCAGGGCGCGGCCCGCGCCGCTGCCGCGTGCGGCGCTCGTGGTGATGACGCGCCCCAGCGACATCTCCTCGTATTTCACCCCGGGTCCGAGGATGCGCAGGTAGGCCGCCAGCTGGCGCCTGCCGTCGACCGTGCGCCAGCCGAGCAGGTGGTGCGCCACCGGGTCGAGGCCGTCGATGTCGGGATAGAGGCAGGTCTGCTCGAGGATGAAGACGTCCTGGCGCTGGGCCAGGACCTCGTACAGGTCGGCGGGAGTGAGGTCGTTGAAATGGGAGAGCTGCCAGTCGATCATGATGCTTGTGGATGGGTTGCGGGCGCCGCGCGCGATAGGCTAGGCGGCGGTTTCGAAGCCTTCGAGGACGTTCACCAGGTGGGTGCCGGCGGCGGCATCCACGTGGTCAAGGCCCTCGAAGACGAAGACGGCCGGCAGGCCGAGGTGGGCGATGCGTTCGCCGATGCGCAGGAAGTCGCCGCCGTCGAGGGCGAAATGGGCGGCCAGCTCGCCGCCCAGCGAGACTACCAGGGCTTCGGGACGGAACATGGCCAGCTTGACGCAGCCCGTTTCGAGCGCGGCGAACCACTGGGCGCCGCCCGTCCCTTCGGCCAGCGGCAGGTTCATGGTGTGATGCAGGCCCGCTCCGGCGCCGGTTTCATTGGCGTAGCCGGCGTACCAGGGCCAGGCGGCCTGCGGGTCGAGGTGGATGGACGCGAACAGCACGTCGGCGCGGTGGTAGAAAATGTGCTGGGTGCCGTGGCCGTGATGGGGCCCCAGGTCGAGGATGGCGACGCGCTGCAGGCCGTCGTCCAGCAGGTGCTGGGCCGCCAGCGCGGCATTGTTCAGGTAGCCGCCGCCGCCGCACCAGTCGGCGCCCGCGTGGCGTCCCGGCGGCTGGGTCAGGGCGAAGCTGCCGCGTTCGCCCACGCGCAGCGCATGGGCGGCATTCACCGCGCAGTCGGCGCCGGTCTTGGCGGCGGTCCAGCTGCCTGCCGTGAGCGGGGTGCGGGTATCCGAGCAATACAGCCCGGCGCGGGCGCCTAGGTCGAGCGGCTCGACGTCCTCGCGCATGCCGCGCAGCGGCCAGTGTGAAGGCAGCAGCTCGCGGCCGGCGTTCCGGGGATCGCGCGCCAGCCACTCGCTCCAGGCCGTGCGGAGAAAATGCAGGTAGCGCGGCGTGTGCACCCGCTCGAGCGACACCAGCGGCACGCCGTGCGGGGTGACGATGCGTCCCAGGCCGCGCCGCTCGAGGGCGGACAGCACCGGGGCAAGCGCACCCGCGTGCTCGCGGCCGGCCAGCGCGTGGTGTTCGTTGTAGAAGGTGAGCACGGGCTCCCCGGTCGGCGCAGGATTAGTGGTGGTTACCGCACAGGGTGCTGCTGTTGTAGGCCGCGACGAAGTCGTCGAAGCTGCCGGTATCCGTTTTCTCGATTCGATCCTGCTCGGCCAGCGAATTCGCGGCCATCTCTTCGAACAGCGCTTCCTCGGCCGGCATCAGGGGGCTGTCGCGGAAGCTAGCCGCATGCAGCTCGCTCTGGCGCAGGCCGAAGGCGCTGGCCGAACCGAGCGCGCGGATCTCTTCCAGCACGCGCGCCGACGGGGTGAGGGCGGGGTTGTCGATCTTGGCCTTCTGCAGGCCGAGCGAACTTGCGTGCACGCCGCCTTCGTTGTGCTCCACGTCCAGCAGCTCGGCCACCGGACGGATGCGCTCGATCAGTTCCAGCGCCCAGTCCTTGAGCAGGACTTCGGCGCCATCGCGGGTCAGCGTCAGGTCCGGGCGGCGGCCTTCCTTGACGGTGCGCGCGAAGTTGCGGGCGTGGACCTGGCCTTCATGGGCGCTGATCATCGGGCTTTCCTCCAGCGCGCAGAAGAGCAGGAAGGCGTCGAGGAAGCGGCCGGTTTCCAGGCTGATGCCGACCGGCTCGAAGGGGTCGACGTCCAGGCAGCGCACCTCGATGTACTGCACGCCGCGGTTGCACAGGGCCTGCACCGGACGCTCGCCGGTGCGGATCACGCGCTTCGGGCGGATCGTCGAGTAGTACTCGTTCTCGATCTGCAGCACATTGGTGGACAGCTGCACCCACTCGCCATCCTTCTTGGTGCCGATCGCCTGGTAGGGCTCGTAGGGCGTGTTCACGGCCGTCATCAGGCTGGTGACGTAGCTTTCCAGGCTGTTCTCGTGGGGGCGCAGGCCGGCCTGGGCGTCGTTCTGGTAGCCCAGGTCGCTCATGCGCAGGCTGGTGGCGTACGGCAGGTAGAGCGTGTCGCTTGATAACGTCTCCAGCCCGTGCGGGCGGCCGCGCAGGAAGCTGGTGGTCAGGGCCGGGGTGGCGCCGAACAGGTACATCAGGAGCCAGCTGTAGCGGCGGAAATTGCGGATGGTCGCGATATAGCTCTCGGACTGGAAGTCGCGCAGGGCGTTGCGGCGCTCTTCGACGATGCCTTCGCTGGCGGCGACCAGCTGCCACAGCTTTTCCGGCAGCGAGTAGTTGTAGTGGATGCCCGAGATGCACTGCATCGCCTTCCCGTAGCGCAGCGCCAGGCCGCGGCGATAGACGTGCTTGAGCATGCCGATATTGGATTTGCCATACCAGGCGATCTCGATGTCTTCTTCCGAAGGCAGCTCGCCCGGCATCGACACGCTCCACAGGATTTCATCGGGCATGCGCGCATGGGCGAAGCGGTGGATGGCGTCCAGGCGGTTCAGGGCCAGCGAGATGTCGTGCTCGGCCGGGGTGATGAATTCCAGCAGGGCTTCGGCATAGTCGGTGGTGATGAGCGGATGGGTCAGTGCCGAACCGAGCTTGACCGGGTGCGGGGTGCGCGCCAGGTGGCCCTGCCGGTCCACGCGCAGGGTTTCGCGTTCGATGCCACGCAGGCCCTGGCCGAGCAGGGCGCGGTGGTCGTCGTCGTCGAGCAGGGCGAGGCGGCGTTGTAGTTGATTCGACACGGGTGTTTCCTTTCTTATACTGCCAATGCGGATTGGAGCAGAGAGTAACCGAAAAACGCGGAGCGCGTCGGGGACCCCCTCATTCCTGCCCGGCAGCGACGGCAGCTGCAGTTGCCTCTTTTTCGCGCACGATCCAGGCCTCGACCCGGCGTCCCAGCAGGTCCAGCGGCAGTGCGCCGCCCCCGAGGATCACGTCGTGGAAGCGGCGCAGGTCGAAGCGCGCCCCCAGGCGCTTTTGCGCCATCTCGCGCAGCTCCACGATGCGCAGCTGGCCGATCTTGTAGGCGAGCGCCTGCGCCGGCCGCGCGATGTAGCGGTCGACCTCGGCCTCGTTGTCCTGCGGCGGATTGGCCGTGTTGGCGTTCAGGTAGTCGATCGCCTGGCGCCGCGTCCAGCCCTGCGCGTGGATGCCGGTGTCGACCACCAGGCGCGCGGCGCGCAGCATCTCTTCGTTGAGCCGGCCGAAGCGCGAGAAGGGATCGCCGAAGAAGCCGAGCGCCTCGCCCAGCCCTTCGGCATAGGTGGCCCAGCCTTCGCCGTAGGCATCGAACCAGCCGTGGCGGCGGAAGGCCGGCAGGTTCAGGATCTGCGCGCGCGCCACCTGCAGGTGGTGGCCGGGCAGGCCTTCGTGCAGGGCCACGCTGTCGACCTGCCACAGCGGCCGCGTGGCGAGCTGCGACACGTTCACCACCAGCGCGGCCGTGCGTTCGTCGCTGCCGGCCTCGTAATAGGCGACCGGCTGGCCCGGGCCTTCCTGCGACATCGGCTTGACCGCGAGGCCCGCTTCGGGAATCGCCGTGACGACCCGCGGCAGTTTGGCCCGGGCGCGCGCCACGGCCTTGGCGTAGCGCGCCAGCAGGCTTTCTGCGTCCTTCGGGAACAGGCGCGGGTCGCTGCGCGCGAACACCAGGAAGCGCGCCAGGTCGCCGCGAAAGCCGGTGCGCGGCACCAGGCTTGCCATCTGGGCGCGGATGCGCGCGACTTCCTTCAGTCCGATCGCATGGACCTCGCCTGGCGTGAGCGCCGTGCCGGTGCTGGTGCGCACCAGGAAGGCATACCAGTCGGCGCCGTTCGGCAGCTGGGCCGCGCCGATGCTGTCGCGCGCGGCGGGCAGGTATTCCTCGCGCAGGAAGCTGTCGAGCCGGTGCAGGCTGTCGGCCGCCCTGGCCAGGGACGAGATGCCGTCCACGACGAGCGCTTCGCGGGTGTCCGCATCGATCGTGGCGGGCATGCGGAGAAACGGCGCGAACAGGGGACCTGTCGCGATGTTCTCGTGCAGGCTGTGCAGGGCGATCGGGACCGGCTCGAGCACGACTTTCGGCACCGTCCAGCCGGCGCGCATCCCCGCGCGCATCTGTTCGATCAGGCCGTCGACGTGGGCGGGCAGGGCGTCCACGCGGCCGAGGTAGTTGCGGTAGTCGGCCTCGCTCATGAACGGCATCTGGGCGACCAGGCGCGGCAGGCGCAGCTGCAGGCCGTCCCAGGCGCTGATCGGCTGGGGATCGAAGGCGGTGAAGGCGCCGGCCGCCAGCTGGCGCTCGCGGGCGGCAATGAAGAGGTCCAGGGACAGCTGTTCTTCTTCGGCGAGCTGGCTGCGGTCGATGCCGCGCGCATCGAGCAGCGCCTGGCGCGCATGCTCGAGCATGGCGCTTCTCGCCTCCAGCGAGGTATCGGAAAGAATGGCGTCGTAGCGGTGCTCGCCGATGGCGGTCGCATACTCGGGTTGCCGGCGCAACTGCCACTGCCACTCGCGCTCGAACAGGCGGCGCGCCTCGAGCGAGGCGGTGTCGGCGGCGCCGCACACGAGGGGGGCAAGCAGGACGATCGAGGCGAACAGTTTACGCATGCGGCGCACGCAGGGCGGGTAAAAGTTGGCAGACTGGCCATTTTAGCAAGGCCACCCGATACGCCGCGCAGGCTAGGAGAGCCGTCCGCCGCTGACCCGTTCGATGCCGGGCAGGTCGCGCCAGCTCTGCACCTCGGTGAAGCCGCGCGCCGCCAGCAGGGCGCGCACCGCCGCGGCCTGGTCGTAGCCGTGTTCGAGCAGCAGCCAGCCGCCGGGCAGCAGGTGGGCGGGGGCGCCGTCGACGATGGCGCGCAGGGCCGCCAGGCCGTCGGCATGGTCGGTCAGGGCGCCGGCGGGCTCGAAGCGCAGGTCGCCCTGGGACAGGTGTTCGTCGTGCGAGGCGATGTAGGGCGGGTTGGAGGCGATCAGCGCGAAGCGCTCGTCGCCGACCGCGCCGAACCAGTCGCTGCGCAGGAAGCGCACTTGCACGCCGTTGGCGGCGGCATTGGCGCGCGCGATCTCGAGCGCGTCTTCGCTCACGTCGAGGGCGGTCACGCTCGCGTCCCGGCGGCTGTGCGCGCAGGCGACCGCGATGGCGCCGCTGCCGGTGCCCATGTCGAGCATGCGGCCGCCCTGCGGCAGGCGCTCGAGGGCCAGTTCGACGATCAGTTCGGTGTCCGGGCGCGGGATCAGCACGGCCGGGGAGACCTTGAAGGGCAGGCCGAAGAACTCGCGTTCGCCGACGATGTAGGCGATCGGCTCGCCGTCCAAACGACGCTGCACCAGCGCAGCCAACCGCTGCGCTTCGTCGGCACTGAGGACGCGTTCGGACTGGGTGATCAGGCCGACGCGCGAGATGCCGAGCGCGTGGCAGAGCAGGATGCGGTTTTCCAGCGCATCGAGGGGCAGCGTGGCCTGCAGCCGGCCTATGCTGGCGCCGGCGTCGACGGAAAAGCTCATGCGGGCTTCTTGCGCAGCAGGACGAAGACCAGCAGCAGGGTCAGGATCACGAACCAGACCGCCGACCATTGCGGGATCGCGAGGCCCAGCAGCGAATCGGTGGCGCCTTCGCACAGGCCGTTGGCGCGGAACAGCCAGGGCAGGTATTCGGCGGTCGGGATCTTGTTGAGGAAGGTCTCCATCGGGTCGATGCCGCAGCTGAAGCCCGGGTTGGCGATCACGTACAGGTGCTTGCCGACCGTGACCAGGCCGCCGATCGCCGCCAGCAGGGCGAGGATGCTGCCTTCGCGGACCTTGCCGCTGATCGCCGCCACCAGGGTGCACACGCCGATGGCCAGGAACATGTAGCGCTGGATCACGCACAGCGGGCAGGGCATCATGTCCTGGATGTGCTGGAGGTAGAGGGCGACCGCGATCAGCGCGAAGCTGATCGAGGAGATGGCGAACAGGATCTGGCGGGTGGAGGGCAGCATCGTCGGGTTCTTATGGGTGTTGTTCGGAACGGGTCATTCTCGCATGAAGGGCGAATTGCCACTTAATCCATGCTTAACCCCGCACATCAATCGCCCAGCGCCGCCAGCAGCTCGGCCTGGTGCTCGGCCGCCAGCGCATTGGTCAGCTCCGACAAATCCCCGTCCATGATGAAGTCCAGCTTGTACAAGGTCAGGTTGATGCGGTGGTCGGTCAGGCGCCCCTGCGGGAAGTTGTAGGTGCGGATCCGTTCGCTGCGGTCGCCCGAGCCGATCAGGCTCTTGCGGGTGGCCGCCTCCTTCGATTGCTGCTCGCGCAGCTGCACGTCCTTGATGCGCGCGGCCAGCACCTTCAGGGCCTGGGCCTTGTTCTTGTGCTGGCTGCGGTCGTCCTGGCATTCGACCACGATGCCGGTCGGGAGGTGGGTGATGCGCACCGCCGAATCGGTCTTGTTGATGTGCTGGCCGCCGGCGCCGGAAGCGCGGTAGGTGTCGATGCGCAGGTCGGCCGGGTTGATGTTCACGTCCTCGACCTCGTCGGCTTCCGGCATCACGGCGACCGTGCAGGCCGAGGTGTGGATGCGGCCCTGGGTTTCGGTGGCCGGCACGCGCTGCACGCGGTGGCCGCCGGACTCGAACTTCAGCTTCGAGTACACGCCGTTGCCGATGATGCGCACGATGACTTCGCGGTAGCCGCCCAGGTCCGAGGGCGACTCCGACACCACCTCGACCTGCCAGCGGTTGCGTTCGGCGAAACGGGTGTACATGCGCAGCAGGTCGCCGGCGAACAGGGCCGATTCGTCGCCGCCGGTGCCGGCGCGGATCTCGAGGAAGATGTTGCGCTCGTCGTTGGCGTCCTTCGGCAGCAGCATCTTCTGCAGCTCGAGGTCGAGGGCGGCCAGGCGCGCTTTCGCATCCTCGATCTCTTCCTGCGCAAACTCCTTCATTTCCGGATCCTGCGCCATCTCCTGGGCGGCCAGGATGTCGTCCTGCGCCGTGCCGTACTGCCTGTACAGGGCGACCAGGGGCGAGAGCTCGGCGTGCTCGCGCGTCATCTTGCGGTAGCTGTCCATATTCGCGGTCGCGCCTTCGGACATCAGGAGTTCGTCCAGTTCGACGAGTCGGTTGGCCAGTTGGTCCAGCTTGGCCAGCATGGATGGTTTCATGGGGTGCTCGGTAGATTCGGGTAGCCGCAATGCGGCCGGGACACGCTTTTCGAAAAAAGCGTACGACGGAAGGGGAAGGGCCGCTAACGGCGGCCGCGGAACAGCTGCGGCAGCAGGGCTGCCAGGCGGGCGCGCTCGTCGCCCTGGGCATGGTGCAGGGCCTGTTGCGGGCCGTGCAGGAACTTGGCGGCGAGGCCTTTGGACAGCGCTTCGAGCACGGCGTCGATGTCGTCGCCGCGCGCTAGGAGCTTACGGGCGCGTCCGAGTTCGGCCAGGCGCAGGGCCTCGCTGGATTCGTGCAGCTCGCGGATGACCGGCACCATGGCGCGGTCGCCGACCCAGCTCATGAAGGATTGCACGCGCGCGTCGATGATGGCTTCGGCCTGGGCCACGGCGGCCTGGCGGCTTTCCATGCCGGTCTGGACCACCTGCGCGAGGTCGTCCACGGTGTAGAGGAAGACGTCGTCCAGGCGCGCGACTTCCGGTTCGATATCGCGCGGCACGGCCAGGTCGACCATGAACATCGGACGGTGGCGGCGCGCCTTCACGGCGCGTTCCACGAGACCGAGGCCGATCAGGGGCAGGGTCGAGGCGGTGCAGGAGATGACGATGTCGAACCCGTGCAGGCGATCCGGCAGCTCGGCCAGGCGGATCGCGCTGCCGTTGTAGCGGGTGGCCAGCAGCTCGCCGCGCTCCATGGTGCGGTTGGCGATGGTGACCGACTTCGGATTCTGGGCCGCGAAGTGGGCCGCGCACAGCTCGATCATCTCGCCGGCGCCGATGAAGAGCACGTGCTGGTCGGCGATGCGGTCGAAAATCCGCTGCGACAGGCGCACCGCGGCGGCGGCCATGGAGACGCTGTGGGCCCCGATCTCGGTGGTGCTGCGCACCTCTTTTGCGACCGCGAAGCTGCGCTGGAACAGCTGGTGCAGGTAGGTGCCCAGGCCGCCGGCTTCTTCGGCGGTGCGCACCGCATCCTTCATCTGCCCCAGGATCTGCGGCTCGCCCAGCACCATCGAATCGAGCCCGGAGGCGACGCGGAAGGCGTGGCGCACGGCGCTGTCCTGCGGCAGCATGTACAGGTGCGGGCGCAGCTCGGCGAAATTCAGGGCGTGGTAGTGGGCCAGGAACTGGGCCGAGGCGTCGAGCGGATTGGCGATGTCGCTGGCCGCGTACATCTCGGTGCGGTTGCAGGTCGAGAGGATGGCGGCTTCGTCGCTGCCACCGGCGCCCTGGCGGGCGAACCAGCCGCGCGCCGCCTGCACCGCGCGTCCGAGCTGGTCGGGCGCGAGCGCCAGCTGCTCGCGCAGCGAGACCGGAGCGGTCGTGTGATTCAGGCCAACGGCGAGCAGTTGCATTGGGAAAGTCGGTTCAACGGGTGAGCGTATGCACCCATTATACCCTTCTGCGGAAAGGGTTTCAGCGGACCGCCGGGGCCGGCGGCCACTGTTGTCAAGCGCCCAGCTTCTCGAGGCGGTAGCCGTAGCTGTAGACCGGCACCAGGCGGAAGCCGTTTTCCGGACGCAGGCTCAGCTTGTTGCGCACGCGCGAGACATGGGTGTCCATGGTGCGCGAGGGCACGTCGGTGTCGCGGACCCACACGGATTCGTGGATATAGGCGCGCGACAGCGGGCGGCCGATGTTACGGAAGAACAGCAGCGCCAGCGAGAATTCCTTCTGGGTCACGTCGATGATCGAGCCATCCTTGAGCAGGCGCCCAGGACGGGTCTCGAACGTGAAAGGACCGAACTGCAGCTGTTCGGCGCTGTTCTGGGACGGATAGGCGCGGCGCAGCAGGGCCGAGACGCGGGCCACCAGCTCGCCACGGCGCAGCGGCTTGACCAGGTAATCGTCGGCGCCGGCCGTGACGCCTTCGATGATGTCGTCCTCGGCATTGCTGCCGACCAGGAAGACCGTGGGCGCGTTGGAGGCCAGCTTTTCCTTGGCGCGGCGCAGTACTTCCGCACCCTCCATGTCCGGCACATTCCAGTCCATGATCAACATGTCCGCGTTTTCCTTGCGCAGCTGGGCCAGGCATTCCTTGGCGCTGTCGAAGGGTTGGCAGCTGTGGCCGGTAGCGGTCAGCACCTGGCAGATCAATTCTGCCTGGCTACGGTCTTGTTCCAGAACGGCAATCTTCATGGGGCATCTACTGGTCAGGTTGCCTATGTAGGAACACTCCTACAAGGTGAAACCGAATATATCAGACTTTCACAAAATAATGCTATGGAAAAACTTAGAATTTACAATTGGAACTAATGTTCTGTTGTGTTAATGGGACCGGCAGGCTCTTGCTACACTGTGTGAAACGGTCAAGCGGGAGGCGTGTGATGTTGTTTCGACGCAAAAAGAAGGAAGTTGCCCCGGCGGAGCCGCCCCTGGTTCCGGTGAGCGGTCCCGCAATCGACGCGGCGCGCGAGCGTTGCCGCGAAATGGTGCGCCAGCGTGCCCTGGTCTCGGCCGGCGTGGCGGCGGTGCCGCTGCCCGGTGTCGACATCCTGTCCGACCTGACCACCTTCACGGTGCTGGTCGAGGAAGTGAACCGGGAGTTCGGCCTGAGCCAGCAGCAGATCGAGCGACTGCATCCGCGTTTGCGTGTACTCGCTTACCAGGCCGCGGCCTCGGTGGGCGGCATGCTGGTCGGGAAGCTGGTCACGCGCAACCTGGTGCTGCAGGTGTTCAAACGGGCCGGGATCAAGATCGCAGCCAAGACAGCGGCCAAGGTGGTGCCGATCGCGGGGCAGGTGGCCTCGGCGGCGATCGGCTTCGCCCTGTTCCGGCGCATGGGCTACCAGCACGTGGAAGCCTGCGCACAGGTGGCGCGCGAACTGCAGAAGGTGAAGATCGTGGATGAGGGAGGGGTCGCGCCCGCTGTATAAACAAATGCCCGCTTGAAGCGGGCATTTGTTTGTCCGGGTGGCCGGATTCAGGCGTCGGGCAGGACCACGTTCACGTCGAGCACCTCGAGGTTGCCCTGGCGGTCGAGCGAGATCTTGATGTCGTCGGCGCTGACCCTAGTGTACTTCGAGATCACCTCGATCAGCTCGCGGTGCAGGGCCGGCAGGAAGTCGGGACCGGTGACACTGCTGCGCTCGCGGGCGATGATGATCTGCAGGCGCTCCTTGGCGGCTGAGGCGCTCTTCTTTTTTTCCGGAAATAGGAAGTTGAGCAGTGCCATATCACTTGGCTCCAAAGATGCGCTGGAAGAGACCCGGCTTTTCGTAGTTGGTGAAACGCAGCGGACGGTCTTCGCCCAGGAAGCGGGCGATCACGTCCTCGTACGCCTCGGCCACGTCGGTTCCCTTGAAGTGGATCGCCGGGTTGCCCTGGTTCGAGGCGTGCAGCACCGATTCCGATTCCGGAATGATGCCGATCAGCGGGATGCGCAGGATTTCCTGCACGTCCTGGTAGGAGAGCATTTCGTCCGCTTCCACGCGCTTCGGCGAGTAGCGGGTGATCAGGAGGTGTTCCTTGACCGGCTCCGAGCCGCTCTGGGCGCGGCGCGACTTGGCCTGGATGATGCCGAGGATGCGGTCGGAGTCGCGCACCGAGGACACTTCCGGGTTGGTGACGATGATCGCTTCGTCGGCAAAGGTCAGCGCCATCAGGGCGCCATGCTCGATGCCGGCCGGCGAATCGCAGATGATGAACTCGAAGCCCATCTTGACCAGCTCGTTGAGCACGCGCTCGACGCCGTCTTCGCTCAGCGCATCCTTGTCGCGGGTCTGGGAGGCCGGCAGGATGAACAGGTTGTCGGTGTGCTTGTCCTTGATCAGCGCCTGGTTCAGGGTCGCCTCGCCATTGATCACGTTGATCAGGTCGTAGACCACGCGGCGTTCGCAGCCCATGATCAGGTCGAGGTTACGCAGGCCGACGTCGAAGTCGATGACCGCGGTCTTGTGGCCGCGCAGGGCCAGGCCGCTGGAAAAGCTCGCGCTCGAAGTGGTCTTGCCCACACCGCCCTTGCCGGACGTCACAACAATAATTCGTGCCACAAATAGGTCCTTTACAAATTCAAGCGGGTCGGCGGATTACGCGCGGGACGTAGCCGGAGCCAGCGATGATATATCAAGCCGGTCGCCGACCAGCCGGATTTGCGCCGGCTGGCGCGCCAGGTCGTTCGGGAAACCGTCGTCGAAAGTACGGTACACGCCGGCGATCGACACCAGTTCCGGCTGCATGGCCAGGGCGAAGATGCGCGCCTCGGGATTGCCCGACGCACCCGCCAGGGCCCGGCCGTTCAGCGGCGCGTACACATGGATGCTGCCGTCGGCAATGATTTCCGCACCATTGTTCACAACGGCGGTAATGATCAGGTCGCCGCCACGCGCATAGATGCGCTGGCCGGCGCGCACCGGCGTGTCGATCACCATGGTCGACACAGGCAGGGGAGCAGGCGCCGGGGCAGGAGCCGGAACAGCCGGAGCGGGTTCGGGCGCCGGAGCCGGTTCGGGCGCGGCCGGCGCTGCCGCCTGCTCGCGTTCCGGCGTGCGCGCCCCGCTCGAGCCGTCGTCCAGCGACAGGCCGTGGGCGCGGACCGCTTCCGCCAGCTCCGGGCCGGCGCCGCGCACGGCGACCGCGTTCAGCCGGTATTTCTTGAGCAGCGCCACCAGGGCCGGCCAGTCGATCGATGGGGCCTCATGGGCGATGGCGGCGATGTCGATGACGGCGAACTCGTCCTCGAAGAAATCCGACACCCCGCCGGTCATCTGGTGCAATGCCGCGTCGATCACGGCCGGATCGGCCGAATGCAGGATCGTCGAGATGGCGACGACCGTGGAGATCTTGATTTCGATGGGCAGCGAGGTGCGGGTTTTGAGCATATGCGGTCTGGTTGGCGTTGCGCCCGTGCATTCTACTGTGAAATTTGACCGAAAGGACAGCCGCGTACGCATCATTCCTAGTAGAAACGAGTATTACCCGGCTGTTCAAAATATGTGCAACAACATGGGCGCAGTCCGCAGCAATGTGTGAATTAGCTGATAAGATTGACTTTGCTCAAACGAAGGGGCCGTGCTGACCTTAAGATGCATGGTTTCACGGCCTTGCCGTCTCAACAATCCCCGGCCAAAGCCGGAACTAGGGAGATCTGTTATGGAAGACGTCGTCATCGTCGCCGCCGGCCGCACCGCGGTCGGCAAATTCGGCGGCACCCTGGCCAAGATTCCTGCCGCCGAACTCGGCGCGCACGTGATCCGCCACCTGCTGGCCAAGACCGGCATCGACCCCGCCGCCGTGAGCGAGGTCATCATGGGCCAGGTGCTCACCGCCGGCGCCGGCCAGAATCCGGCGCGCCAGGCCGTCATCAAGGGCGGCCTGCCCGACATGGTGCCGGCGCAGACCATCAATATGGTCTGCGGCAGCGGCCTCAAGGCCACCCACCTGGCGGCCCAGGCCATCAAGTGCGGCGACGCCGACATCGTCATCGCCGGCGGCCAGGAAAACATGAGCGCCTCGCCGCACGTGCTCAACGGCTCGCGCGACGGCTTCCGCATGGGCGACGCCAAGCTGGTCGACACCATGATCGTCGACGGCCTGTGGGACGTCTACAACCAGTACCACATGGGCGTGACCGCCGAGAACGTCGCCCGCAAGTACGAGGTCTCGCGCGCCGAACAGGACGAATTCGCGCTGCAGTCCCAGCTCAAGGCCGAGGCTGCACAAAAAGAAGGCAAATTCAAGGGCGAGATCATCCCGCTCGAGATCCCGTCCAAGAAGGGCCCCATCGTGTTCGACACCGACGAGTATCCGAAGCACGGCTCGACCCTGGAGGCCCTGTCCGGCCTGCGCCCGGCCTTCAACAAGGAAGGCACCGTCACCGCCGGCAACGCATCCGGCCTCAACGACGGCGCCGCGGCCGTCATCATGATGAGCGCCTCGAAGGCGAAAGAACTCGGCCTGACCCCGCTGGCCCGCATCAAGGCCTACTCCTCGGCCGGCCTGGATCCGTCGATCATGGGCATGGGCCCGGTCTCGGCCACCCGCCTGTGCCTGCAGAAGGCCGGCTGGACCCACGAAGACGTGGACCTGATGGAGATCAACGAGGCCTTCGCGGCCCAGGCCGTCGCGGTCAACAAGGAAATGGGCTGGGATACCTCGAAGATCAACGTGAACGGCGGCGCGATCGCGCTGGGCCACCCGATCGGCGCCTCCGGCTGCCGCGTGCTGGTGACCCTGCTGCACGAGATGGTGCGTCGCGACGCCAAGCGCGGCCTGGCCAGCCTGTGCATCGGCGGCGGCATGGGCGTGGCGCTGGCGGTGGAACGCGACTGACGGCGCGCCTGAAGCATTGCCCGGACGGCCGGCGGGCGGTCCGGGATGTACGAAGCAGTGACTGACAATAAACTGGAGAAGACAATGGCACGAGTAGCATTGGTGACGGGTGGCATGGGCGGCCTGGGCGAAGCGGTGTGCATCAAGCTGGCCGCGTTGGGTTACAAGGTCGTCACTACGTATTCGCCGGGGAACAAGAAGGCAGAGAGCTGGCTCGGCCAGATGAAAGAGCAGGGCTACGACTTCAAGGCCTATCCCTGCGATGTGTCCGATTACGATTCCGCCCAGGCCTGCGTGCGCCAGGTCGAGCAGGAAGTCGGCCCGGTGGACGTGCTGGTCAACAACGCCGGCATCACCCGCGACATGACCTTCAAGAAGATGGACAAGCCGAACTGGGACGCGGTCATGAAGACCAACCTGGATTCCGTCTTCAACATGACCAAGCCGGTCTGCGACGGCATGGTCGACCGCGGCTGGGGCCGCATCATCAACATCTCCTCGGTGAACGGCCAGAAGGGCGCCTTCGGCCAGACCAACTACTCGGCGGCCAAGGCCGGCATGCACGGCTTCACCAAGGCCCTGGCCCTGGAAGTGGCGCGCAAGGGCGTGACCGTCAACACCATCTCGCCGGGCTATATCGGCACCAAGATGGTCATGGACATCCCGAGCGAAGTGCTGGAAACCAAGATCATTCCGCAGATCCCGATGGGGCGCCTGGGCAAGCCGGAAGAAGTGGCCGGCCTGGTGGCCTATCTGTCGTCGGAAGAGGCGGCATTCGTGACGGGCGCGAATATCGCGATCAACGGCGGCCAGCACATGCAGTAAGCGCTGCGCCCGACGAAAGCAAGAGCACCGCTGCGGCGGTGCTTTTTTTTCGCGGCGGTGCTTCGCTACAATGACTGCAACCTTTCATTCAACGGAAACGCCCATGCACACCTTGCCTCGCGACGGCCTCGCCCTGTCCAGCCTCGACGAACAGTTGCTCCTGCCGGGCACCAAGGGCCTGCCCCTGACGGAAGCCCTGCGCCAGGGCGCCATCGGCCTGCAGGGCTGGAACGTCCTGCGCGGCGATACCTCCTTCCCGGTCGCCGTGCTCAAGGAATCGGCACTGCTGCACAACCTCGCCTGGATGCGCGACTTCTGCGCGCGCCATGGCGCCACCCTGGCGCCGCACGGCAAGACCACGATGAGCCCGCAACTGTTCGCGGCCCAGCTGGCCAATGGCGCCTGGGGCATCACGCTGGCCAGCGCCACGCAGGTCCAGGTGGCGCACCGCTTCAATGTGCGCCGCGTGCTGCTGGCCAACCAGCTGGTGGCGCGCGCCGACATCGAGGCCGTGCTGGCGCTGCTGCATGATGACCCGGATTTCGAATGCTTCGTGCTGGCCGATTCGCCGGAAGGCGTGGCACGACTGTCGCAGGCGGTAATGGGACGCAGGCTGCTGCGCCCGCTGCCGGTGCTGGTCGAGCTCGGAATCGAGGGCAAGCGCGCGGGCTGCCGCACACCTGAGGAGGCGCTGCAGGTGGCGCGTGAAATTGCAAGAGCCGATGGCCTGGTGCTGGCCGGCATCGAAGGCTACGAAGGCCTGCTGGTGACGCAGGATCGGGAAGCCGACATCCGCGCCGTGAACGCCTTCCTGTCCCGGCTGGTGGAACTGGTGAAAGCGGCCGACGCGGAAGGCCTCTTCGACCATCAGGAGATCCTGCTGTCGGCCGGCGGCTCATCCTATTTCGACCTGGTCGCCCGCGGCTTCGGCGGCTTGCACGGCCTGTCGCGCCCGGTACGCGCCGTGCTGCGAAGCGGCTGCTATCTCACCAGCGACCACGGCTCGTATAAACGCCTGCTGGCCCAGCTCGATGCGCGCGAAGCCGTTGGGGAAGGCCTGCGCCCGGCGCTCGAGGTCTGGAGCATGGTGCAGTCGCGCCCGGAACCGGGCCTGGCCATCCTCACCATGGGCAAGCGCGACGCGTCCTACGACGAGGCGCTGCCCATCCCCGTCTACACGCACCGCCCGGGCAGCGACGCCAGGGGGCCGGCCGAACTGCCACCCGGCTGCGAGATCGTCAAGATGAACGACCAGCACGCCTACCTGCGCCTGCCGGAAGGCCCTGTCCGTGACGAGTTGACAGTCGGCGACCTGGTCGGCTGCGGCATCTCCCATCCCTGCACCACCTTCGACAAGTGGCAGGTACTGCTGGCCGTGGACGACGACTACACCGTGAAGGAAGCGCTCAACACCTTCTTCTGAAAGGGCGGGGCAGTAGGCTACAATCGGCTCCTAGCCTGCTCAAAGAGTCCCGTATGCCCGCCACACCACCGTCGCTGTTCCCGCCGATCCAGCCCATCCGCCACGGCATGCTCGCCGTCGACGAGCTGCACACGATCTACTGGGAAGAAGTCGGGAATCCCGACGGTATCCCGGTGCTGTTCCTGCACGGCGGCCCGGGTGCCGGCCTGTCGCCGCAGCACCGCCGCTTCTTCGACCCGAGCGCCTACCGCGTGATCCTGTTCGACCAGCGCGGCGCCGGCAAGTCCACGCCGCTGGGCGAGTGGCGCAACAACACGACAGGACTGCTGATCGAGGACATCGAGCGCCTGCGCGCCATGTTCGGCATCTCGCAGTGGCTGGTGTTCGGCGGTTCCTGGGGCTCGACCCTGGCGCTGGCCTACGGCGAAGCGCATCCCGAGCGCTGCCTGGGCTTCGTGCTGCGCGGGATCTTCCTGTGCACGAAGGCGGAAGTCGACTGGTTCATCAACGGCGTGAAGTGGTTCTACCCCGAGCTGTACGAAGAGTTCGTGGCGCCGATTCCCGTCGAGGAACGCGACGACCTGCTGCAGGCCTACACCAGGCGCCTGCTGTGCGGCGATCCGGAAGTTTACTGGCCCGCCGCGCGCGCCTGGAGCCGCTTCGAAGGCCGCCGCGTCTTCCTGCTGCCGCAGCCAGAGGAAGCCTCGTCGGACGCGCTCGACCTCGGCGTTGGCCGCCTCGAGTCGCACTACATGCTGCACGGGGCCTTCATGGAAGAGGACCAGCTGGTGCGCGACATTGGCCGTATCGCCCACCTGCCGGCCGTGATCGTGCAGGGTCGCTACGACGTGATCTGCCCGCCGCTGTCGGCCTGGCGCCTGCACCAGGCCTGGCCGGGCGCGAAGCTGCACATGATCCCGGACGGCGGCCACGGCGCGCTGGAGACCGGCATCGCGCGCGCCCTGGTGACGGCCACCGAGCAGTTCAAGCGCCACCGCCGCTTCGATTGAGTGCGGCGGCCGCGTGCCGGCTGCTACACTTAGGCCATAACGACAACAACTACGCTACCGTGCCCATGAATATCCAGATCAGCGACATCGGCCACGTCATCCAGCTGGCGATCGCGCCGGTCTTCCTGCTGACCGGCGTGGCGACCAAGCTGACCGTGCTGACCAACCGCCTGGCGCGCATCATCGACCGCACCCGGGTGCTGGAAGACCGCCTCAAGGTCAGCCCGAACGCCGAGTTCTCCGCCGAACTCGAAACGCTCTATACGCGCTCGCACCTGGTCAACACGGCCATCGCCTCCAGTACCGCCTGCGGTCTGCTGGTCTGCCTGGTGATTGCGATGCTGTTCCTGGGCGATACCACCAACCTGCCGCTGGACCAGTACATCGCCGGCCTCTTCGTGTTCGCGATGATTGGCCTGATCAGCAGCTTCGTCTACTTCCTGCGCGAGGTCTTCATCGCCTCGCGCTTCATGCGCATGCAGCACCTGCTGTCGCTGCAGCAGCCGCGCTAGCGCACACCGCACACCGCACACATTATCGAAACGGTTTCATCCATGCACGACTATCAACGCCCCCCAACCCTGTACCGCTACGGACCGCAGGACGAACTCGAAGCCGCGCTGCGCGGCCAGTTCCGCCTGCTGCCCGACGGCGGCTTCCTGGCCCTGTCGTTCTCGACCGCCTGGGACAAGTCCCTGTTCGACGTGTTCAGCCGCGCGGAACGCTGCCTGGTGATCCACAACACCGAGGAGTTCGGCGAACGCATCCACCGCGCGGTGCAGCGCACCCTGCCCAACTGGGCCGGCATCGACGGCGAGGTCGCCTATGGCGTGCGCTCGCCGCTGGGCGCGGCCTTCTCGAAAAGCCTGGGCCTGTCGCGCGAGAAGGAGTGGCAGTTCGCCTGGCGCTCGATGTCGCCGAACGCGAGCCTCAATCCGGTCGTCATCAACATCGGCAACATCGAAGGTTTCGCCGAACTGCGCGGCCGCGAAAGCCACCTGGCCTGACAGTTTAGAAACACGCCTCCACGAAATCACGGTGTAATGCCGTGATGACGTCTACCACTTACCCCAATCTCCTCGCACCGCTCGACCTGGGTTTCACGACCCTGAAGAACCGCGTGCTCATGGGCTCGATGCACACCGGGCTCGAAGACCGTTTCTACAACTACGGCAAGCTGGCCGCCTTCTATCGGGAACGCGCGCGCGGCGGCGCCGGCCTGATCGTCACCGGCGGCATCTCGCCGAACCGGCAGGGCTGGCTGCTGCCCTTCGGCGGCACCCTGAACTTCATCGGCGACGTGCCGAACCACAGGAAGGTCACGCGCGCCGTGCACGAGGAGGGCGGCAAGATCCTGCTGCAGATCCTGCATGCGGGCCGCTACGGCTACCAGCCCTTCGTGGTGTCGGCGTCCAGCGTGAAGTCGCCGATCTCGAAGTTCAGGCCGAAGGCGCTGGATGCCGCCGGCATCGAATCCACCATTCGCGCCTATGCGCGCTGCGCGAAGCTGGCCAAGATGGCCGGTTACGACGGCGTCGAGGTGATGGGCAGCGAAGGCTACCTGCTCAACCAGTTCCTGTGCGCGCGCACCAACAAGCGCACGGACGAGTGGGGCGGCTCGATCGAGAACCGCATGCGCCTGCCCGTCGAGGTGGTGCGCCGCATCCGCGCCGCCGTCGGTCCCGACTTCATCCTGATGTACCGTCACTCGGTGCTCGACCTGGTCGAGGGCGGCAATACCTGGGAAGAAGTGGCGGCCGTGGCCAAAGCCCTCGAGGGGGCCGGCGTGACCATCCTGAACACCGGCTACGGCTGGCACGAGGCCCGCATTCCCACCATCGTCACCTCGGTGCCGCGCGCGGCCTTCGCCGAAGTGGCGGGGCGCCTGCGCAAGGAGGTCAGGATTCCGGTGGTGGCCTCGAACCGCATCAACATGCCGGATGACGCGGAAGCGCTGCTGGCGCGCGGCGATGCCGACATGGTGTCGATGGCGCGGCCCTTCCTGGCGGATGCGGACTGGGTCGCGAAGGCCGCGAGCGGACGCGTGGACGAGATCAACACCTGCATCGCCTGCAACCAGGCCTGCCTCGACCACACCTTCTCGAACAAGCGCGCCAGCTGCCTGGTGAACCCGCGCGCCTGCCACGAGACCGAACTCGTGTACAGGAAGAGCGCGCGGCCGCGCCGCGTGGCCGTGGTCGGCGCCGGACCGGCCGGCCTGTCGGCCGCCACGGTGGCGGCCGAATGCGGCCACCAGGTGACGCTGTTCGAAGGCAGCGGGAGCATCGGCGGCCAGTTCAAGGTGGCCATGCAGGTGCCCGGCAAGGAGGAATTCGCCGAGACCATCCGCTACTTCGGGCGCAAGCTGGCATTGACGGGGGTGGACGTGCGCCTGAACCGGCGCGTCACGCGCGACGAGCTGCTGGCGGAAGGTTTCGACGAGGTCATCGTCGCCACCGGCATCACTACCCGCAAGCCGAAGATCACCGGCATCGACCACTCGAAGGTGCTGAGCTACCTGGACGTGCTGCGTGATCGCAAGCCGGTCGGCCGGCGCGTGGCCATCATCGGCGCCGGCGGCATCGGCTTCGACATGGGCGAATTCCTGGTGCACGATCCCGCGGTACCGCTGCCGGTGCCGAAGGCGCACTGGATGGGCGAGTGGGGCGTCGATCCCGCATCGTCGGCGCCGGGCGGCCTGGCGCCGGCCGCGCCGCCGCATCCGCCGCGCCAGGTCTGGCTCCTGCAGCGCAAGAGCACCCGTCCCGGCGCCGGCCTGGGCAAGACCTCGGGCTGGGTGCATCGCGCGACCCTGGTGAGGAACGGCGTGCAGATGCTCGCCGGCGTGCAGTACGAGCGCATCGACGACGCGGGCCTGCACATCACGGTCGGCGGCGAACAGCGCCTGCTGGAAGTGGACAATGTGGTGATCTGCGCGGGGCAGGAGAGCCTGGCGGAGCTGATGCCGGCGGAAGGAACGAGCGGCGGGCCGCGCTTCCACAAGATCGGTGGGGCGGCGCTGGCGGCGGAGCTGGATGCGAAGCGGGCGATTCGGGAAGGCGCGGAGCTGGCGGCGCGTCTATGATCTTGTAGGGTGGGCAGGTCTCCTGCCCACGCGTTCAACTAAAGAATGCGTCATCGCATTGCGTCCGTGAGTTGAACGCGTGGGCGGCATAGCCGCCCACCCTACGAAAACCACATTACTTCTTGCGCACCACCACGCAGCCGATCGAGTAACCCGCGCCAAACGAACAGATCACGCCATTCGCGCCGCTCGGCAGGTCGTCCTGGTACTTGTGGAAAGCGATGATCGAGCCCGCCGACGAGGTGTTGGCATAGGTGTCGAGGATCACCGGCGCCTCTTCCGGCGTTGCGTCGCGGCCGAGCAGGGTACGGGCGATCAGCAGGTTCATGTTCAGGTTGGCCTGGTGCAGCCAGTAGCGCGACACGTCCGCGACTTCCAGGCCGGCGTTCTTCACGGTGGCGGCAATCGTCTCGGCAGCCATCGGGCAGACTTCCTTGAACACCTTGCGGCCCTGCTGGCGGAACAGCTTGTCCGGCGCGCCGATGCCGGCTTCGTCGAAGCGGTTCATGAAGCCGAAGTTGTTGCGGATGTTGTTCGAGAAC
Source organism: Massilia agri (assembly GCF_024753255.1). Lineage (GTDB taxonomy): Bacteria > Pseudomonadota > Gammaproteobacteria > Burkholderiales > Burkholderiaceae_D > Telluria > Telluria agri. Next base: position 400,630 of record NZ_JANUHA010000002.1, on the reverse strand, counting down.
TTGGTCTTCAGTTGGCTGTCCAGGATTTCCCACTGGTGGCGGCTGGTCGCGGTCTCCGCCGCTTCCACGACGACGGCGGTGCAGGCGTCGCCGAAGATGAAGTGGCTGTCGCGGTCGCGGAAGTTCAGGTGGCCGCTGGTGATCTCCGGGTTCAGCATCAGGACCGCGCGCGCGCGGCCGCTGCGCACCGCGTCCACCGCCGTCTGGATGCCGAAGGTGGCCGAGGAGCAGGCCACGTTCATGTCGAAGCCGAAGCCCTCGATGCCGAGCGCATCCTGCACCTCGACCGCCATGGCCGGGTAGGGGCGCTGCATGTTCGAGCAGGCCACCAGCACCATGTCGATATCGGACGCCTGCTTGCCGGCGCGGTCCAAAGCCTCGCGGGCGGCGGCCACGCACATCTCGGCCTGCAGCGAGACCTGTTCGTCGGCGCGCTCCGGGATGCGGGCCGTCATGTGGGTCGGATCGAGGATGCCCTCTTTTTCCATCACGTAGCGCGACTTGATGCCCGAGGCTTTTTCGATGAAGGCGCTGCTCGAGGGTTCCAGCGCGGTGGTGTCGCCCGCGGCGATGGCGGCGGCGTGTTCCTGGTTGTACAGTTCGACGTAGGCGTTGTAGGCCGTCACCAGCTCGTCGTTGGAGATGGAATACGGCGGCGTAAACAGGCCGGTGCCGCTGATCACGACAGGTTTCATGTTCGGACTTTCAAAGGAAATAAGGGGCAACAAGAGGGACATAGCCCGGAGATGCGGCGATTCTACACCCTCGCACCCGGCCTGGGAATTGGCGGTAATAACAAGCTTATAAACCCGTCAATCCCGCCTCAACGCCCGTGCTGGGCCAGGGTGGTATCCGCCTTGAGGGCGCGCTTGGACAATTGGACCTTTTCGCCCTTCAGGTGGCGCAGGGCCTGGACCAGCTGGAAGTCGTCCGCGCTGCCGTAGTCGAGGGGTTTGCGCAGGCGCGCTTCCGCCAGGAGACGCATCTGCTCCTCGATGTCGTCGGCGCGCGTCGCTTCTTCCTTGTCGCGGTCGTTCGACAGGTGCCGTTCGAGGTCGGCTTCGCGCATGCGCAGGGCGTTCAGGCCGTCGCCCTCGAGGGTTTCGTCGACCGGCAGGTCGGGCAGGATGCCGCGCGCCTGGATCGAGCGCCCGGCCGGTGTGTAGTAGCGCGCCGTGGTCAGCTTGACGGCGGCGTCGCGGCCGATCGGGCGGATGGTCTGCACCGAGCCCTTGCCGAAGGTCCGGCTGCCCATGATGGTGGCGCGCTTGTAGTCCTGCAGGGCGCCGGCCACGATCTCGGACGCCGAGGCCGAGCCGGTGTTCACCAGCACCACCATCGGCATGCTCTTGAAGGCGGGCGGCAGGGTCGACAGGGGGTCGGCGCCGCTGCGCAGCATGTAGAACTCGGGACGGCCGTAGAAGCGCTGGCGCTGTTCGACCAGCTGGCCATTGGTCGAGACGATTTCGGCATCCTTCGGCAAAAAGGCCGCGGCCACGCCGATGGCGCCCTGCAGCAGGCCGCCGGGATCGTTGCGCAGGTCGAGCACCAGGCCCTTCATGTCCGGGTTGTCGCGGTACAGGGCCTTGAGCTTGGCCGCCATGTCGTCCACGGTCGGCTCCTGGAACTGCGCCACGCGCAGCCAGGCGTAGCCCGGTTCGACCATCTTCGCCTTGACGCTTTTCTGGATGATTTCGCTGCGCGCGATGGTGAAGGAGAGCGGGGCGGGGCTGTCCTTGCGCGCGATGGTGAGGGTGACCCTGGTGCCCGGCTCGCCGCGCATGCGCTTGATCGCTTCGTCGATCGGCAGGCCCTGCACCGGCAGGCCGTCGATCCGGGTGATCAGGTCGCCTTCCTTGATGCCGGCATGCCAGGCCGGCGAATCCTCGATCGGGGCGACGATTTCGACGTAGCCGTCGTCGCTCTCGGAAATCTCGATGCCGAGGCCCACGAAGCGGCCCTCGGTGCCTTCGCGCAGCTCGCGGTAGGCGCGCGGGTCGAGGTAGGCCGAATGCGGGTCGAGCGAAGCCACCATGCCGGAGATCGCCTGCGACAGCAGGGCCTTGTCCTCGACCGGCTCGACGTAGGTGGACTTGATGACGCCGTAGACGTCGGCCAGCTGGCGCAGCTCGGCCAACGGCATCCCGGCGTCGACCGGCTTCTGGGCCAGGGCCGAGAATTGCATGGTGATTGCAACGCCGGCGACGGCGCCGAGGCCGACGAGACAGGAATTCTTGAAAGTGGAGCCCATGGTTCACCCGGTTGGATGCGCATGCATGAGATGCGCTGGTCCAGTATAAACCCGAATTCCCCCGGTGGCTGCGAGCTCGGCCAAACGGACCTTTGTTGCACTGCTTGTTACGGTTTTCTGAGCTTGGTAAGCAATTGTAAGAGTCCAAGCAAGCGGTAGAGTGCGCTCCTATAGTGAGTCTCAGTTTTTCTCTCTCTCCACTTTTTGAAGTGGTCTTTGCCCGCGGCCCCCTCCGCGGGCTTTTTTATGCCCGGTTCACCTCACCATTTGCATTTCCCTCGGTAATGTTGCCGCTTGTCTATACTGCTGTTGTCACGTTCCAACACATGCATATGCCATAACAGTGCCTGCCGTGTATCGAAAAGTAAAAAAGCTTCCGCAGCCCGCCTCCGGGCTCGAAGCAGCCGCTAGAATGAATCGGCGTCCGCCTTTCGGAAATGGTGTGCGCATGACAGGGACGTCCACACTACAACAATAAAAGAATGAAGAATTTCGACTCGCTCGCCTGCAGTACGGCGATGCCCGGCCAGGGCCTCGTCTTCCATTCCGAAGCCCCTTTCCACGCAGACGCTACCCGTGCGACTGCCGGCGCGCGCCCGGAGCCCACGCTTCGATGACGCACATTCCCAGGGCCGGTCACAAGCCGGCCGTTTTCCAGCACCTTCCCAAGTAAGCGAGGACCCATCCGTGAAGCGAATCCTTTTGAGCACCCTGACGCTGTCCATCGCGGCAGCCTTTGCCAACGCGGCGGACAAAGCGCCCGCCAAGCCGGCCGGCGCGCCGATCTCGGGCGTCGACACGCAGTACATCGACACCAGCGTGCGTCCCCAGGACGATTTCTTCACCTACCTGAACGGCAAGTGGCTGAAAGAGACCGAGATCCCGAGCGACAAGGCGAGCTGGGGCACCTTCATGAAGCTGCGCGACGACACCAATCCGCAGATCAAGGCCATCATCGAGGCGGCGCAGGCCGACAAGTCGGCCAAGACCGGCTCGGAAACCCAGAAGATCGGCGACCTGTACGCCAGCTACATGGATGAGGCGCGCCGCGAAGCCCTGGGCACCAAGCCGCTCGCGGGCGAACTGCAGAAGATCCGCACCCTGAAGGACAAGAAGGGCCTGCCGACCCTGGTCGCCCACCTGGCGAAGATCGGCGTGTCGACCCCGTACGGCATCTACGTCAGCCAGGACATGCGCAACTCGACGCAGCACGTCGTGTACATCTCGCAGAGCGGCCTCGGTATGCCGGACCGCGACTACTACCTGAAGCAGGACGACGCCAAGCTGGCCGAAGTGCGCGCCAAGTACCTGGACCATGTCGAGAAGACCCTGGCACTGGCAGGCGAAAAGGATGCCAAGGCCCAGGCCAAGGCCATCGTCGACTTCGAGACCGAGCTGGCCAAGGTGCAGTGGACCCGAGTCGAGAACCGCGACCCGGTCAAGCGCTACAACAAGATGAGCGTGGCCGAGCTGGGCAAACTGGCCCCGGGCTACGACTGGAAAGCGGCCCTGGGCGCCGCCGGCGTGGGCAACAAGCTCGAGACCATCATCGTCAACCAGCCGAGCTATTTCAGCGGCCTGAACGAGGTGCTGGCCAGGACCGAGCTGTCGACCCTGAAGTCCTATTTCGAATGGCAGCTGCTGCGCGAATTCTCGCCCCTGCTGTCGAAAGCCTTCGTGGCCCAGAGCTTCTCCTTCTACGGCACCGCGCTGTCGGGCGTGAGCGAGCAGCCCCCGGTGTGGAAGCGCGGCGTGAACGTGGTCGAAGGCGCGCTGGGCGAAGCGGTGGGCAAGCTGTACGTGAAGGAGCACTTCCCGGCCGAGCGCAAGGCGCGCATGGAAGAACTGGTGAAGAACCTGATTGTCGCCTACGGCCAGTCGATCGACAACCTCGAGTGGATGAGCCCCGACACCAAGAAGGAAGCCCGCGCCAAGCTGGCCAAGTTCACCCCGAAGATCGGCTATCCGGACAAATGGCGCGACTATTCGAAGCTGACCATCAAGCGTGATGACCTGGTCGGCAACGCGATGCGCACCGCGACCTTCAAGTACAACTACCAGCTCAATAAACTGGGCAAGCCGGTCGACCGCACCGAATGGGGCATGACGCCGCAGACCGTCAACGCCTACTACCGCAGCACGACCAACGAGATCGTGTTCCCGGCCGCGATCCTGCAGCCGCCGTTCTTCGACATGCGCGCCGACGACGCGGTCAACTACGGTGCGATCGGCGCCGTGATCGGCCACGAGATCGGCCACGGCTTCGACGACAAGGGCAGCCAGTCGGACGGCGACGGCAACCTGCGCAACTGGTGGACCGAGCAGGACAAGGCCGCCTTCAAGGCCCGCACCGACAAGCTGGTCAAGCAGTTCAACGGCTTCTCGCCGCTGCCGGGCTATAACGTGAACGGCGAACTGACCCTGGGCGAGAACATCGGCGACAACGCCGGCCTGTCGATCGCCTATAAAGCCTACAAGCTGTCGCTGAACGGCAAGCCGGCGCCGGTGATCGACGGTCTCACCGGCGACCAGCGCTTCTTCATGGGCTTCGGCCAGGTGTGGCGTTCGAAGATGCGTGAAGCCCAGCAGATCAACCAGGTCAAGACCGACCCGCACTCGCCAGGCCAGTTCCGCGCCAACGGCACCGTGATGAACATGCCGGAGTTCTACCAGGCCTTCGATGTCAAGCCGGGCGACAAGATGTACCTGGCGCCGGAAGACCGCGTGATCATCTGGTAAGCAGTCCCTGAACGATGGGGCCGGCGCAAGCCGGCCCTTCGACCTTGTCGAGACCAATAACAGCAAACGGAAAAACCATGAAACGACATCTCCTGAGTGCCGCGGCGCTCCTCCTGGTGGCCTCGATGGCCCAGGCCGAATCGACCAAGAGCAGCGCCAAGGGCGCAGCCAAAGCCCCGGTGCTCTCCGCCGGCATCGCCCTCGAATACGTCGAGCCGAAAGTGCGTGCGCAGGACGACTTCTTCGAATACCTGAACGGCAAATGGCTCAAGACCGTCGAGATCCCGGCCGACAAATCGAGCTGGGGCGCCTTCCACAAGCTGCACGACGACACCCAGCCGCAGCTGCGCGCCATCATCGAACGCTCGGCTGCCGTCAAGGGCGCCCGCGCCGGCTCGGAAGAGCAGCTGATCGGCGACTTCTTCGCCAGCTACATGGACGAGGCGCGCCTCGAGCAGCTCGGCATCAGCCCACTGAAGGGCGAGCTGGCGAAAATCGACGCGATCAAGGACAAGTCGGAACTGCCGGCCTTGTTCGCGCACATGGGCAAGATCGGCGTGAACTCGCCCTTCGGCTTCTACATCCACCAGGACGCCAAGGATTCGACCAGGTACGTGGCCGACCTCCACCAGACTGGCCTGGGCATGCCGGACCGCGACTACTACCTGAAAACCGACGATGCAAAACTGGCCGGCATCCGCGCCAAGTACCAGGAGCACGTCGAGAAGTTGCTGGCGCTGTCGGGCGACCAGAACGCGGCCGCGAATGCCAAGGCCATCGTCGACCTGGAAACCGAACTGGCCAAGGTCCAGTGGACCAAGGTCGAGAACCGCGACCCGATCAAGACCTATAACAAGGTGGACGTCGCCAAGCTGGGCGAAGTGGCGCCGGGCTTTGCTTGGGATGCCTGGCTGAAGGCCGCCGGCATCGCCGGCAAGGCGGACTACGTCATCGTCAGCCAGCCGAGCTACCTGAAGGGCATGACCGAGGTCCTGAACCGCGTGCCGCTCGACACCTGGAAGACCTACCTGCGCCTGCACACCGTGAACAGCTACGCCAGCTACCTGTCGAAGGCCTTCGTCGACCAGCGCTTCGCCTTCTACGGCACCACGCTGTCGGGCGCGCTGGAGCTGGAACCGCGCTGGAAGCGCGGCGTGTCGACCATCGAAGGTTCGCTGGGCGACGCGGTGGGCAAGCTGTACGTAAAGGAGCACTTCCCGGCCGAGCGCAAGGCGCGCATGGAGGTGCTGGTGAAGAACCTGCTGGAAGCGTACAAGCAGTCGATCGACACCCTCGACTGGATGAGCCCCGCCACCAAGAAGGAAGCGCAGGCCAAGCTGGCCAAGTTCACGCCGAAGATCGGCTACCCGAACAAGTGGAAGGATTATTCGGCGCTTACCGTCAAGCGCGACGACCTGTTCGGCAACGAAATGCGCTCGCGCGAGGTCGAGTACAACCGCGAGCTCAATAAACTGGGCAAGCCGATCGACCGCGACGAATGGGGCATGACGCCGCAGACCGTCAACGCCTACTACAACCCGGAACTGAACGAGATCGTGTTCCCGGCCGCGATCCTGCAGCCGCCGTTCTTCGACGCGAACGCGGATGACGCCGTGAACTACGGCGGCATCGGCGCCGTGATCGGCCACGAGATCAGCCACGGCTTCGACGACCAGGGTTCGCAGTACGACGGCGACGGCAATATGCGCAACTGGTGGACCGAGGAAGACGGCAAGCGCTTCGCCGAGAAGACCAAGGTCCTGATTGCGCAGTACGCCTCGTACAGCCCGCTGCCGGGCTATAACGTGAACGGCGAACTGACCCTGGGCGAGAACATTGGCGACAACTCGGGCCTGGCGGTGGCCTACAAGGCCTATAAACTGTCCCTGAAGGGCAAGAAGGCCCCGGTGATCAATGGCCTCACCGGCGACCAGCGCTTCTTCATGGGCTGGGGCCAGGTGTGGCGCGCGAAGAAGCGCGAACCGGCGCTGATCAACCAGGTCAAGACCGACCCGCACTCGCCGGAGCAGTTCCGCGCCAACGGCACGCTGAAGAACCAGCCGGGCTTCTACGAAGCCTTCGGCGTCAAGCCGGGCGACAAGATGTACCTGGCGCCGAAGGATCGCGTGATCATCTGGTAATGCAGGCAAGGTAGACGCAAAAAGGGCCGCTTGAATGCAAGCGGCCCTTTTTTCATGCGGAGACGGCGCGGCTTACAGCGCCGATTCGTAGGCGCCGATGTCGATGGTCTTCACAAGGCTGCGGGTGCTGCCCGAGGCGACGTGCTTGTACACGGCGCCCGGCTTGAGCGAGACGCCGGCGGCCGAGACGCCAGGTGCCGAACCGGCATTGGCCACCAGGCCGTTGGCGGTCGGACGCAGGTCCCAGGCCGCGCGGTTGACGAAGCCCGGCGCCAGGGCGCGGTAGTTGGTCTTCTCGACGGCGCCGACCTGGGTGGTCAGGGTGCCCGTGCCACCGAAGATATTGTTCTGCAACAGGACCTTCTTGCTCACCTGGGCGCCCACCATGACGAAGGTGCCGCTCGAGCTGTTGTCGTTCAGGAACGTATTGTTGACGACGTAGAGGTCGTGGCCAGGATTGCTCGCGCCTTCCTCGCCGTAGGCCAGCAGAGTCGGGTTGTTGTTCGAGGCCGGCTGCTGGATCACGTTGCCGATCACATAGGAGGTGCCGGCGTTCGGCAGGTCGATCTCGTAGCTCGGCTTGCCGGCCGCGGTGCTGCCGGTCTGGCCCGCGTTCAGGCTCGAGAAGCGGTTGTAGGCGATCGTGTTGACGCGGGCGCGCGACTTCAGGTTGTGGCCGACGTGGGCATCGTGCGAGTAGTTGTAGCGGAAGGTCAGGCTGCCGACATTGCCGATATACAGGTTGTGGGTATAGCCGGTGCCATAGCCGTTGTGGCCGAATTCGCTGTATTCGATCACGATCTTGCTGTTCAGGTTGGCGCCGGTCAGGATGCCGTTTTCATTGTCGTGCAGGAAGGCGGAGCGCAGGGTGAAGTTGGTTCCCTCCAGGCGCAGGGCCGCGCCGTTCTGGTCCGGCACTTTGGCACCGTACATCTCGACGTTTTCGACGACGACGTTGTTGCCGACCACGACCCAGGTGCCCTTGCCCATGGCGTTCCTGCCGGCGGCATCGATCTTCGGGCGGCCGTTGACGCCGCGGATGGTCAGGTTGCTTGCATAGATGCCGCAGACGTCGCCGCGATAGATGGTGTTGCCGGTGATCTCGACCACGTCGCCGGTCTTGGCGGCAGCGAAGGCCTTGCAGGGCGTTGCGTAGGTCTTGCCGGGGCCGACGCTCAAGGTTGCTGCGGAAGCAGCGCCGGCGAGCACGGTGAGAGCAATGCCCAGGGCAGGGAAAACAAAACGCGTGGTGTGCATCAGACTTGTTCCTTTGAAATGTGTCGGAGAAATTTTTCTCGACGAAACATTTGTCAGCATAAAGAATGCGTGCAGGAAAAGCTGTAAGCAGATGTAAGAAAACCGGGCTTCGACAACAAAAATTGCGCGAATTTTGTACAGAAGATATGTCCTAGTGCGTTCCGAATGAAAACTAGTTATTTCTATGGGATAATAAAAATATAACATGCGGCGATGCTGTCGCGCCGCTATTCGCAGCATGATATTGTCAGGAAAGCATATGAGTTCAAGCAATCAAGCCCGTCTCGACGTCACTGTCGTCATGCCCTCCTTTAACCGGTCGGCCCTGATCGTGCGTGCGCTGGACAGTGTGCGCAATCAGACTGCCCATCCGCATGAAATCATCGTGGTAGACGATGCTTCCACCGACGACACGGTCGCCCAGGTCGAAGCCTGGCGCGACCGGACCGGCTTCCCGGTGCGCATCGAGCGGCTGGCGAAGAATGGCGGCGTGGCGGCGGCGCGCAACCGCGCCATGGCGCTGGCAACGACGCGCTATATCTCCTTCCTCGATTCGGACGACGAACATTTGCCGCATACGCTGGCGCGGCTGGTGTCGGCTCTCGAACAAAGCCCCGGTGCGGTAGTCGCTTTCGGTGACGCCACCAAGGTCACGCCGGACAAGCGGATGCCGCATGCGATGTTCGGCGCCAAGGTCGATATCTCGACGATTGCCGATCCGATGGGCGAAGCGGAGCAGGGCCGCTACCGCTTGCGCGATGCAAAAAATACCTTTCTCAAGGCCAGCCTGATCGCTACGTGCTCGGCCTGCTTCGTTCGCGAAGAGGCGCTCGCAGCCGGCGGCATGCCGGTTGGCTACAAGATGGGTTCCGACTGGCTGTTCTGGCTGCGCCTGGCCCAGCGCGGCGACTTCGTGTTCGTCAACGAGGACGTATCGCTGGTGCACCGCCATCCCGACAACCTGACCCGCCCGGGTGCGGCGGCCGACACCTCGATCGCCAAGCTGGCCGGCTACACCTCCATCCTCGATGGCGCCCTGGGCATTTCGGTCGATCCTGCGCAACGCCGCCTCGTGGAAGGTTTCGTCGATGAGCGTATCGCTTTGCTGCGCTACCAGTCCTCGCTGCTGGGCTTCGACAGCTATCGGCGCTATGCGAAGCTGATCCCGGGTCGGCCCGGCCAGAGTCTGGTGGGCCACATGCTCGCCGATCCGAAAAGCGCAATGCGTTCGGTATTCTGCTCCTTCAAACGCAAGCAGGACAGCCATAGTATCGATTGACGCGCAAGGCGAAAAAAAAACCGGGCTCTGAGAGAGCCCGGTTTGTCTGCATCCGCTGCCGGCGCGAGACCGGCTGCCGTCTTGTCAGCGCGGTACGATGGCAAATTGCGCCGCGGTCGAATAGTCCGGCTTGACCGAACGCTTCATGAACTGCTCCCAGGCCTGCTTGCCGGCATCGCCGCTCACGCTCACGCCGTAGGCCAGAGCCGGCTGCATGTTCGACGGATAGCCGGTCGCTGCCGAGGAGTAGCCAGTCATTTCGCCGACCTTCAGCTTCAGCGCGCTCGCCATCGCCGAGCTGCCGCAGGCGAGACCGGCGAAGTCGGCGGTATGGCTCGCCTTGTAGGCTTCGGCCATCGAGGAATAGATGGGCGAGGTCGACGAATCACGGACCTTCATCGAGTAGATCGAACCATCGATCCAGCAGGCGCCAGATGCGACCATGCGGTCTACGGGAAACTTCGCCTTCCACTTAAGCAGCCTGGTCGCCTCGGTGAAACCGAGGTCCGACGCTTGGCCGACCGCCGAGGTGAAGAAGTCGTCCTGCCACGGACCGACGCCGGTCTTGTCGCCGTAGACGATCGCGTAGCCATTGACGATGATGCCGAGCTTGTTCGCAGCAGGATTGTCGGTGTAGTTCGCGTTGAACCAGGCCAGGTTGTTGTCCATGATCTGGGTGAAGTGTTGTTTCAGACGGTCACTGTCGGGGGTGATGTAGGCAACTTGGGCCAGCGTGCGCAGGGTCCACGCCTGGCCGCGGACCTGTTCGGATTTCACTAGACCCTTGATGTTGTCGCGATAGCCTGGGTTGGAGTTGAACACACTATACATGCCCCAGAACTGCAGTTCTTCCAAGAAGAAATGGTCGCCGGTCAACACATACGGCAGATAGGCGAAGCCCGGCTGATGCGAGACATCATGCGTGTAGGGAGTCTTGCACCCGGTCGATGTGGCGCAGGCCGGGAAGGCCTCCTGCCGCTTAGTGGCCGGGTTGTAGGTATCGCCCGACTTGCCCACCAGGGTCATGTAGGGATAGTCGATCAGGCTGACCGGCTGGCCTGTCTTCTTGTCGCGGTAGTGCGCGGAGAAGCTGCCCGCCAGCTCGGCGGTACCCAAGGCAACGTCGCGTGCACGCTGGTCCATGCTCAGCAGGTATGCAACGTTCCATTGCGGCAGCAGGCCGATGTCACCCCGGCCACCAGTCGAAGGCATATAGGTGACAGCCGCGCCGGTGCCCATCGGTTCGATCTTGGCGCCTGTCCAGTTCGCTTTTGAGCTGGACAGCGAGCTTTCCGGAACGCTCAGCGACTGGTCGTAGTTCGGCAGCGCGCGGCTGGCGATCAGGTAGCCGGTGTTGTGCTTGACATTGACCTGCGGGGCCGTGCCGTTCCACCAGAAGGTCTTGCGCCAGCGCGCGTGGTGGTAGTGGGTAAGGGCGCTCTTGGCATAGACGGTATTGCCGCCGACCAGGACCTGGGCGTTGTACGTGAAGTTTTGCGGTGCCGGCTCGTAGGCCCAGTTGTTTTCGATCGTGACGTCGACGCGCGCCTTCTTGATCGCGTCGTACCAGCGGACGGCAAAACGTGCGCTCAGGTGGGGGTGGGCGGCGCCGGCACTGGTTTTCAGCGGCGCCGACACTTCCCATTCGCTCACGGTGGAGCCGTTCAGCCACGTGACCGGCGCCGCCTGCTTGATCAGCTCATCCGCCGAAGCAATGTAACGCACGCCGCCGATGTTGGCCTCGAACGAACTCTTGAAACCGGCGTTGAGCAGGGCCGAGGCCGTCGGCGCGCTTGCTGCGGTAGGAGCGGTACGAACCAGGCTGACGGTGCGGACTTCGCCGGCGGCCAGCGTCGGCAGCACGGCCGAGATCACGGCATGGCGCACCGAGCCGTCCGGGTGCTTGGCCTTGACGTCGAGTTGCAGCGGAATGGTGACGCCGCTGTCGAGGCGGCCGGCCAGCGAAGTGTCGGCCGCCAGGTCGCCAGGAGCGAATACCTGGCCAAAAGTCACCGGGACGTTGGTCTGGGCAGCGCTGGAGGTGCTCTCGAAACGCACGTCGGTCACGGCGTCAGCCACGCCGGTATTGGTCGAAGGCGTCGTCGTCGTGGTGCCGCGGCTCTGCGGGATATACGCGGTCGAGGCCAGGGTGCGGCCGCTTTCCATACCGGAGGAGAGGGTTGCGCTTTGCTGCTCGCTCGAGCCGCCGCCGCCGCAGGCAGCCAGGGCGGCACCGAACAGAACGGTGTAGCCGGCGCGAATCGTCAGGGATTGCAGGAGTTTCATGGTGGGAGTCTCTTCAGGAGTGCGGGCGCTGGGATACGCCGCTGACAGACCTAAAGGTTACGCCATGGAAAAAAAGATTCCCAGCGGAATCTCAATTTCCGATCAGAATTTTCCCAAATTTTCGCCCAAATGCAACGCAACGTTACCCAGTTTTTAACAAATATTATTTGGTAGCAATCGTTTTCGTATTTACTTTCGATGCTTAATTGACAGTGGGCATTAAAAAAGCCCGCCGAAGACGGGCTTGATCAAAAGCAGGTACGTGCCTACTTGGAAGCGAGCACCATGTAGTCAACGGCGGCTTTGACGTCGGCGTCTGGTGCTGTGGAGCCGCCCTTCGGCGGCATCACGCCGGCCTTGCCCTGGAAGCCCTTGATGGCGTGCTCGTAGAGGGTCGCGTTGCCTTGGCCGATGCGCGCCGCCCAAGCTGCCTTGTCGCCGGTTTTCGGCGCACCGGCAATGCCGGCGCCGTGGCAGGCGACGCAGGCGCTGTTGTACAAGGTCTTCCCGGTTTCCGCGGAGGCGACGGCCGGTGCGGTCGCAGGGGCAGCGGCTGCGGGAGCTGCCGCAGTGGCCGCCGGGGCAGCCGGCGGTGCGGCCTCTGCAGTAGTGGTTTGCGGGGCAGGCGCGGCGGCCGGGGCGGGGGCGACGGGTTCCTTGAACGATGCGCCACTCCTGTTGGCCAGGAAGACCACGGCGCGTTCGACTTCAAGGTTGTCCAGGTCGGGGTTGCCGCCCTTGGCCGGCATCGCACGGATGCCTTCGATGGCATGCTTGACCAGGGTATCGTAGCCCTGTGCCAGGCGGGCGCTCCAGGCGCCGTTGTCGCCCAGCTTCGGCGCACCCGCGGCGCCGCTGTCGTGGCAGGCGGCGCACACGGCGGCGTAGACGGCATTGCCGGCTTGCAGGACTTTCGGTGCGTTGGCGTCCACCAGGGTGAAGCCCTCTTCGGCGACCGGTCGCAGGCGCTCCTGGACGGCTTCGGCGCTTTGGCTATCGGTACCGGCCCCGACCAGACGATCATTGGTAGCGAAAATCACGAGCAGGATGATGCCGATGACGATTACCAGGAAAAACCCTGTGACGGCTGCGATCAGTTGCTTGGGGGTACGGATCAGGGATTGGTGTTCGTTGTGTGCGTCGCTCATGATTTCCTTAATTCTATTAAAAAAACCTGCCACTACCGGCCTTTGCGACCACATGCTTTTTTGCAAATGCCGTCAAGCGGCTGATTATAGTAGAAAGCTGCCTTGGTGTAACGAAATTCATATTAGGCAAGAGTTTGCCCATGGACGTGCTCGAGGAAAGACTGTATCCTTCGCATCACTTTCTGTCCCCCTCACGCGGCTGTAGCTCAGTGGATAGAGTATTGGCCTCCGAAGCCAAGGGTCGTGGGTTCGATCCCCGCCAGCCGCGCCATCCTGTCTTTTAAATTCAACTAGTTAGATGTTGCAGGACAATGCAGTATTGTGCGTTGTTTTGAAGAGTTTGGCGTTATGACTGTGCCAAATCTGTGCCAACAATCTTTCTATCTTTGTTGCAATTTTGCTTGCGTAGCGTCTCCCGCATGAGCTTGTTGCATCCTTCTTCTTTCTCGCTCTACTACTCGCTATCTGGGTGTATCCCATCGTCATGATCGGGGACCCATGGGTTGACCTTCGCTGGCTGTTCGCGTATCCGATCTTCGTATGCTCCGAAGAGGATTCGCATTGAATGCACACTTATTTCTCGATCCCACGAAGAAGCGTTGAGCTTCTCCCAATCCCTGTCCCATTCCTTTGATGCCCGGTACGCCTCTCCTTGCTCCACGAGCTTGTCTTGCATAGCAATGCAATGCGACAAGTACTCGGCCGCACTTGGTCGACGCGCTGCGCTGTCTTCTGGCCATGTGACCGAAGTCGGTAGGTCTTTCGGGGCTGCGTGACCGTACTCACGATCTGTAATGCCTGTCGCGAGCCAAAAAGCGTACTGTGGCCACAACCTTGCAGCAGCCTCGATCATCTTGCCTCCCGGTGGTGCGTCATCCTTGTCCCACCAGGTCTGCCAAGTATTACGTGAGATCCCAGTCTTCCGTTGAAGCCACCCGAACCTCCCTGCTTCCTCAGTTTCCGCACTGATGATCGTTTTCAGGCGTTCATGGATCTGCATCACTACAAACATAAATTTCCACCCCAGTTTTGCTTGACGATGAGAAACACTGCCGATACTATGACGTTTATGCCGTAAATGCGGCATAAATGTACAAAGTACGGCAGTGTAACGGTTAAAGCGTTAAGAAAGCGCTTCTACCTGTTTTTCTTGCCGATTATGAATCTTGTGACGGAAGTTGTCACTGAAGCTGGAAAGCCCCCAATGGTTGAGCTGTTAGATGTCTCGCAACTCGCGGCACTGCTCAGAAAGACGGTTCCCTCAATTCGCAGTGATGTGTCCAGAAATCCAGCCGCCTTGCCTCCGCGTTGCAAGCTGCCGGGATCTCGTCGCTTGCTTTGGCGTGCTGAAGATGTAAATGCTTGGTTGGCCAGCTGCGTCGAAATCAACCCGGACGCGTCTCGTCCGGTTTCTCTCCTGGCGTCAATCCAATCTCCGCGTCGTGGTCGCCCACGAAAGACCGCGTCCGGGAGCAGATCGTGAAAAAGGGTTCCAATAACCAGACGTTCGATTTGTTCGGTGACGTGCAAAATCCGTCAGTTTCTACATCACAGAGTGGAAACCAAGGCGTAGTAGAGCGCTTGAATTGGTGGGTGGCACCTGAACGTGATGCTATGCGGAGCGACAGCGCTTGGTCGAAGGTATTCATCCATCTTCGCGCCGCTGTACATATGCAAGCGCTTACGCTGCCTGCCCGCAGCGCGAGCGAGGACAGCCAGCGTAAGCGCGCTGGCGGCGCGCCCCTTGGTATATATGGCGAAAACGCCGTCACCCTGCCGAAGCGGGGTTATCGTGAGTAATCAGGGAATCGTCACCCTTCCGCTGCCGAAGGGGTTTGGGATCGAGGTCGATCTTGAGTCCGGTGAGGTACGCAAGCAAATCGCTCCTGGCCAGTATGAAGTTGATCAATTCGAGGCGGTAGCAACCAGCTACCTCCTTCGGTCAGCAGCCCGCAAGTTGCTTGCCCGTTTCCGTTGGGTTAAGGCTAGTGGCATGGAAGTTCCTGCATATCGGGTCGTGCGTTGTGGTGTTGCCGTCATCGATCAAAAGCAGGGCGTCGCAATTTATCGTGCCATCCAACATAAGCGCGCTCATTTCGGGGGCATTGTGCAATGTGGTTCGGTATGGCACTGCCCGGTATGTGCCCGAAAAATTGCGGTTCGCCGTCGCGCCGAACTAGTCATTGCCACCAATCGGATGAATGAGTCTGGCGGTGTTTGTGGCCTTCTAACCTGTACTGTTCCGCACGCTGCATCGGATCGCTGTGCTGATGTCTTGGAACGTCTTCAGCGGCTATTTGATCGGCTCAACAGCGGCAAAGCAGCGAAGTCCTTCCGGGATCGTTTTGCCGTCGTGGGCCAGATCAGAGCGCTTGAATTTACCAAGGGGCTCAACGGTTGGCATCCGCATGTCCACAGCCTGTTGTTCTGTGAAAAGCCGGTCCAGTGGCTAGAAGTCGGTAACGCACTATGGTCGCGCTGGGCTTCCGCTGCGTTGAGGGAATACGGCTGGAACCTTCCACGCCTCGCTTTGGATGTGCGAGGCGGGAACACTGCTGGAGAGTATGTCGGCAAGTGGGGCCTCGAATTCGAGGTTGCCGGCGGTTCGCTCAAGTCCGCTCGTGGTGACTCTTTCACGCCTTTCGGTCTTCTCGGCCAGTACAGCGAAGGGGATAAGGCTGCCGGCGAATCCTGGGTGGAATACGCAACGGCGGTTTCGCGAATGGGCCAGGACCGAATCGAAAGTAGCCGCCAGCTTGTCTGGTCGCGTGGACTAAAGGCGCGCTTCCAGATCGCAGATCTCACTGATGAACAAATCGCCGAAGCGCAGGAAGAACCGTCGGTCCTGCTCGGCTCACTGAATTTTGAGCAATGGCTCAAGGTGCTTGGACAACCGTTCGACGCTCGGGTTGTCCTCTTGCAGATTGCGAGTGTCGGAACCTTTGAAGACGTTCTTTCTTTTGTAAACAGCCTTCCTGAATGTCAGGACAAAACACTTTTTTCTAGGAGCTAAACCATGTCTCTCTTCCTCGCGAATAACCGTTTCACGAAACGTACTTACCTCATGAACGCGTACGCCAGCAAGGGCGTCATCAAAGAAACCGGCCAAGCCTACGACTCGACCCACCTGTGGCTGATGTCGCCCCATAAGAATCCTGGCGGCACCTTCGGCCTCGGATACGAAGCAGTCAAATGGGGAGACGCCTCAAATTACGACCGCATCAAGCACATCAATCTGCTGTCGACCGGACCTGTTGAAGTAGAAGTGGAAATCGAAGAGGTCATGCAGGGCAGCGGTGACAAAGAACGCAAAGTAACGGTTGTACATAACCTTCGGCTTATTCAGCCTTCTGACAAGACTGAAGGTGTCGGTCAACGTAAAGCTAGTTAAACAGTGAGTCGTTTTTAGCCGCTAAATTTTTCGAAGAAGGATCTAAATCATGGCCTCGTCCAGTGTTGTCGTGTGCGTTGATACGGCGCAAAACACGTCGGCTGTTGCCGGTACGCCGTGTGGTGAAGGCCAAGGTTTGGTCACGGTTCAAGCTGTGCTCGCTTCGCCGTCTCAATCTCCATATGACGCGGTACAGGCTTCCGGGTTCTTCTTTTTTGGTTTCGGTGTCGTCGTATTCGGTTACTTGCTCGGCTTTGTCGTCGCTGCCGTGCGCAAACCCATTCGTCAGGGCGGTTCCTGACGGACGTTTCCGGGGCGTTTTCCCTGGTCTTTTGTTGGAGTGTTTATGAAGTTCTCGTCCATTCGTGCCAAAGCTGCTCTCGCTGGTGTCATGGCTCTTCCGATGCTGGCTCACGCCGAGGGTGCTACCGATGTCGCAGGTCTTTGGGCATCGATCAGCTTTCTGGACGTAACCGCTGCCATCTTCGGTATCGGCGCGTTGGTGATCGGCGTCGACCTGGCACAGCTCGGTTACATGAAGGTGCGCCGCATCGTCAAGGGCGCACACTAAGCGCCGCCCCTCGCGGGATCGTGTCAGCAGGGGTTGGACTTCGGTTCGACCCCTTTTTTTTCCTTCTCTGGTGGTGATATGGATGCTTCCTGGTGGTATTTAGCTTTCTTCTTTCTAGGTGTTTTCTCCGGCCATGCCTGTGTGCAGGGCCTGAAGGGGTGAACATGCGATCCTTCTTCAAGCTCTTTCTCGTGCGCTGGCTGCTGGCCGTGATCGTCTCGCCTGGCCTCGTATATGCACAGGCTAAACCTGCCTCCATGCAGGCCGCAGTTTCCGCCCTGGTGGTGTCCAAGGCCGGTCAGCGTGGGTTCGCCGCTAACGATCCGCGCATTGCGTCGACCATGCAGGGTATCGGTTCGACCGTCGCTGGGGGCGCTGCTGCTGCCGCTGTTGTTACTGCCGCAGGTGTTACTGCTCCCGCCTGGGTCACTGCTGCCGTGGTGGTGGGCCTTGGGGCGCTCTTCTCAGCTGGTATCAGTCTCGCGGTCGACAAGATCGCTGCTTGGTGGTTCGACTCGGATGGTTCTGTCAAGGTCCAGCTGCCGAGCACCGGTCCTGCTCTGGTCGACTACTTGTACACGATTAGGCCCAACAACGACCAGGATATGCAAGCCTGCGTCCAGACAAGCATTTATAACTGGTGCGACGAGACCGGCCCGAACATTCCAGGATGCCTTGCACCTGGTGCGAGCAACCCTACCAACTTCTGCCGCCCTGGTTGGGCTCCTGATGGCAAGACTTCGACGACGTTTCAGGATGCCATGGCGCGAGCTGGTTATTCCTACCGTACTACGACCGCACCTGGTCCTATTGAGACCAAAACCGCTGCCGATGCGGTCGCCGCGCTGACAGACGAACAGAAGGCCGCGCCGCTCAATCCGGAAGTGCTTGCCGCCATTGCCGATCAGGCCTGGAAGACCGCGTCCGAGCAGCCCGGTTATACCGGTGTTCCATACAGTAGCAGCAACCCGATTACTGCCGCTGACGCCGCAGCGTATCAGTCAGCGAACCCGACGACGTATCCCACTGTTGGCGATGCAGTTGCGCCTGTCACGGCTCCTGCAGGACAACCGGCGTCGGCTCCTTGGACTCCAGTTGTCCCGTCGACCGGCACGCAGCCAAGTACCGGCGGCGAGACTGGCGAGACAAATAATCCGGAATCGAAGCCCATCGACTGGGGCGTGTTTGCCCCACCAGTGCTGGAAGCCACACCGTCTATCGAAAGCATCCTTGATCCGCTATTGAACCTGTGGCCGGCGTGGTCGTCGTTTTCGTTCCCGGCGCACCAGTCGGAGTGCCCTACCCCTTCTTTCTCGCTGCCTGGCAGTGTGCTCAACGGGCATACGCTGCATTTCACGCAGATGTGCGATTTCCTTGAGGCGAACAATGTGCGCGTGGCGTTGCAAGCTGCTTTCGCTGTGGCCTGGGCGCTTCTGATCCTGTTTATCGTCATGGGGGCTTAAGATGGGTGCTCTTCTTTCAAGTGCCGTCGCTTTCCTGGTGCGCACGGTCTTGGTCAAGTTTTTGTTGTTCACCGTGATGTACCTGCTTGTGTCTGCGGTGTGCGGCTACCTAGTGTCGAAGCTGCCGGGGCCTGCCGACCTCAATTCCGCGCTCGCCGCCTGGACGCCTGCCATGTGGTATTTCGCTGACCTCACGATGTGGACGCAGTTTTTCCCTGGTGTGATCTCGGCCTATATCCTGCGCTTTGCGATCCGTCGTATACCCTTCTTCGGCTGACCCATGGCGATCAACTGCTATGTCGGCCTGATGGGCACAGGTAAATCGTACGAGGTCGTTTCGTCCGTTGTGGTTCCCGCGATCCGCGCCGGTCGTCGTGTCGTGTCCAACATCGCTGGTTTAAATAACGATGCGATCCGGGACTATTGCGCCTCCAAGTACGAGCTCGAGCTCGATCAGCTCGGGGAGGTCGTCAACGTCACCGACGAGCAGGTGCGGTCGGCTGAGTTCTTTCCTGACCATTCTGCAGCTCAGGGCGTGCCGCCCGATACGATCGTGCGCCCTGGTGACCTGGTTGCGATCGACGAGGCTTATAAGATCTGGGGTACCGATGAGAAGATTTCGCCAGCGCATCGTGTGTTCTTCCGCGAGCACCGCCATTACACGCATCCTGAAACTGGGGTGTCATGTGATCTAGTGTTGATGACTCAGGACATCAGCGACTTGCATAGGTCGTTGCGTGTCGTCGTGGGTAACAGCTTCAAGACCCACAAGGCCAAAGGCGTGGGTCTGGATAACGTCTATACGATCACGATGTGGGAGGGCTGGAAGCAGCATGCCAAGTACATCGTCAAGGATTGGACGAAGACTTACGATCCTGAGATTTTTCCACTTTACAAGAGCTATTCCGGGACGAAGCAGGGGAAAGAGGTGAATGCCGATTCCCGTATGAACATTTTTGCTGACGGTCGTCTACGCACGAAGATTATTGCCTTTGTCCTGATTGGCCTGTTCATCATTTGGCGTCTTGGCTCCTGGTGGTGGGGCAAGACGCACCCTGAAGCGGACAAATCAGTCGCCTCCGCCGCTGCGACCTCGGCCCTTGCTGCCGTACCTGGGGCGAAGGCTGCACCCAAGCCCGGGGTTTCGTCCTCCGACTATTCGTCTGATTTCCGTATCGCCGGAAGTTTGGCTTCCAATGGTGCCGCCTATGTCGTCTTGATTGGTCCTGCTGGCGTGCGTCTAGTCCCTGAAACCGGCTTCGGTGGCGTCGGGTTTGCTCAGGCCGGCACCGTCGACGGTCGAGTCGTTACGCGTTTTTCCGGTGCTCCTGCCGGTTCTGCTGTAGAGGTCAAAAAGTGAGAAAACTCCTATTCCTGTTGGTCTTGCTGGTCGTATTTTCCGGTCGCGTGTTCGCTGCGCCGTTGCCTCCCGCGTCTTTCGATTTTGACTCGATTCCGCTGGCAGACCTTGTGCGCGTTGTTTACGTCCAGGCCTTTCCGGCCGTGGCTTATACGGTCGATCCTGCGGCGCTACAGGATCGTCGTCCGGTCTCCTTCCGCTGGCGTACTGGTGATGGCGATTTTCGTACGGTGTTCGCTGCCTTCCTGCGCGGCCTTGGTTACGAGCTAGTGACGCGCGGTCGCCTCGACGTTGTTCGTCCGCTGCCAGCCGAGGTCGAGGCCTCCGCGGTTGAGGATGCATCGCGAGAGGTTATCGTGTATCGGCCGCGGTTCCGTGATGGTGCCCAGCTCATCGAAATGGTCGCTCCCCTGTTCAGTGGGCGTTTCACCAGCCAGCGCAGCATGAACATAGCGGCGCCGTCTAGCCCTTCGGTTGGTCCATCGGGTTCCGCTCCTGCGCCTGCTCCGGTTGCGGCGCCTTCCGGATCGCTGCTTGACCTGTCTAACCGAAGGTCTGACGAGATCATCTTTGCAGGCTCGCCGCGTGAGGTTGCCGCGCTGCGCAAGCTGTTTTCTCAGCTAGATGTAGACCCTGGTCAGGTTGTCGTAACTGGTGCTCTGTACGAGGTCAATACCGGCACGCAACAGTCGTCAGCTTTGCAGCTCGCCGCGTCCGTCCTGCGTGGCCGTTTCCGTTTCTCTTTAGGTGCCGCGCAGGAGGCTGGGAACTACCTCAGCCTGGGTGGTTCGTCCGTGACCACGATCATGCAGGCCTTGGACACCGATTCGCGATTTAAGGTACTTTCTTCGCCTTCGTTGCGTGTCGCTTCTGGCCAGACTGCTTCGCTGACTGTTGGTAATGATGTGCCTGTGCTAGGAGCCATTACCTATCCCTCTGGTGGTGGTGCTCCAGTTCAGTCTGTAGACTATCGTTCTTCGGGCGTGTTGTTCACTATCGCGCCTATCGTGCGCGACGCTTCTATTTCCGTGAAGGTCGACCAGCAGGTGTCGTCTTTCGTCGCGACTACTACAGGTGTCAATAATTCCCCTACGCTGACCAAGCGCGAGCTTTCTACCAGCGTGTCTCTGGCTGATGGTGATGTTGTTGTGATCGGTGGACTGCGTGAAGACAAGGACAGTTCAACAGCTTCTCGTCCGCCATTTTGGAAGTCGCTCTTCGGATCGAAGGCCCGCGAGACGGCCCACTCTGAGATCCTCCTATTTCTTCAACTGCGCAAGATCTAGTACCTAAGTACGCCTAACAAAACCCTCTCGTTGCTCTATCGGCAACAGCCGGATACACTGAGCCTTGCCGAACGTCCGCAATCGGCCAAAAGCGGACCTAATGCGGTGAAGACAACTTCATTAGTACCAAGGCAGTGAGCGAACCAAGTTAATCAGCGTGAAATTGTGTGACTTTTCATGTTCAAGCTCCACGTATCATGCTTCTCTTTCGGATCAACGTTGATTCAACATGGCAAACGTAGCTTGGTATTGGGTCGTTTCACTCGCACTGATAGGGATGATCGCGCTCTACCTTATCTTGCGACTTCCTAGCCAGCGCTGGCCGCGAGCAATGGCCGTCACGGCCGTAGGCGCGATTGTGTCTCTATTTTTCGGGGACGCCAGTGCGCTATGGCCCATTCTGCTTTCCGGTTCTGTCCTGACAATTTGTAGTGCAGCAGCGCAGCGCAAATAGTCGCGTCAACCCGTGCATGCAGCCTATGCCAGTTGTCCTCTCAAAGCTGTCGACTAAACGTCCGAAATGGGTCGGTTGCAGCCCTTCGTGACCCTCGTCAGCTTGAATGTCGCATGAAGGCTTGCGCTTCCCACACTCGCGCAGTTTCTTGGCTCTGCTGTACATATATACAGTATGGCATAGTTCATTGTGGTGCTTGCAATACTGGTAACATAATGGTTTGGTAAACAATCTCATGCGCTATGGCTACTTCAAGCAACCCTAACCCGTCTTCTACGTCAACGAGACCTGAGGAAGCGGACTCCCCTGTTGGAACTCTAACAAAAGCCTACGATTTTGCTCAACGTCAGCGCGAGTTCGAGATTTCGCAACTTACGCAACGCAATAACTTTTTTATGATTTTCCAAGGGGTGCTCATTGCAGGGATCGTTCAGTCCCAAGGCACTGCCGCCCCGATCATTACCTTCGCAGTATGTCTGGTTGGCTTGATCACGTCACTTCTTCAAGTCGGGATGGCCGCAGGCTCAAAATTTTGGCAAGTCCGGTGGGAGCGAGCAGCCAAAACTACTGAGATTTGGCTGCTCGAAGAACTCAAAGACTATAAACGAGTCAGCAATTTCCTAACGGCAGATGGTGACTTCCTAACTGCTGACGAGAAACGACGGCTCGCTGACGTAAATCTAACTGCAGCCCGATCGACCGATAAGATTGAGTACGACGCAGGGGCTATCACTGAAGCCAATAAAGTCGAGATAAGTCAAGGAGCGACTACCTGGAGACGCTGGCTTGAAAACCAACTCATCCTAAGCAAATTTTCAGTTAGTCGTATTCCAATCTGGGCCGCTATCACCCTGAGTTTATTTTGGCTCTACCTATTAGTGCCGACAATCTCAATCAATGGAAAAACAGTCGGTCCACTGCCGGGCTACTTTAACTTAGGCGTAGCGCCATTAAAAGTGGAGCCTTCTACGCGGAACGGCACTTAAGAACGCCTAACAAAACGTTCACGTTGCTCTGCAGGCAACAGACGGGTAAACTGAGCCGCACCAAGGGCCGCATTCGGCCAAGAGCGGGCATCCAGACAGTTCGTTAGCAAGATATTCGTTCGTTGTGAAATTCCGCGTATTTTCGCTTCGATCTTTTTGGTAGCGTCATTCCGTTTTACATTGAAAGTAATAGCAAAACGGAACGGCACAACGTGACCAAATACTCTAAGCTCTGGAAAAGCCCGATTCGACTGTTATGTCGGCTGTCGCAGGGTGCGGCCTTTACTGCAAGCCTGTATTTTGCCGCGGCTAATGCCGTCATGGCACAGCACGCGTCATCTCCAGTGACGATGACTTCTGACGATCTCAGCACTCTGTTCGACGAGCATGCCCATCGTGAAATGAAGCAGGCAGACATCGCCGGTGCCGCAATCGTGGTGGTGAAGGACGGCACGCTGCTGTTCGCACGCGGCTATGGATACGCCGACATCGAAAACAAAGTACCGATTTCTCCCATCCGTACTTTGTTTCGTATCGCATCGGTGTCGAAGGTCATTACCTATACTGCTGTGATGCAACTGGTCGAGCGCGGCAAGATTGACCTCGACGCGGACATTGCGCGCTACGTTGACTTCCCTATCCCTGCCAGATTCGGCAAGCCAATCACGATGCGCCACCTGATGTCCCATACGGCAGGCTTCGACGATACGGTGCAGGGACGCTGGGTTAAAGCTGGTGATCTAGGCCCACTTCGTGATTATCTTGTGCGGCACATGCCCGCGCGCCTGTATGCGCCGGGCACAGTACCGGCGTATTCGAGCTATAGCACCACGCTGGCGGGTTACATCGTCGAACGCGTTTCTGGTGAGCCTTTCAATACTTATATTGAAAACCACGTTTTTAAGCCGCTTGAGATGGATTATTCGAGCTTCGCGCAGCCCTTGCCCAGCCACCTAGCTCCACTCCTGGCCAAAGGGTATCGCACGGCGTCCGATGGTCCCAGTCCATTCGCTATCGCACAAGCGGCGCCCGCTACAAGTATGTCGAGTTCGGCAATGGATATGGCGCGCTTCATGCTTGCCCACCTCGGCGCCGACACTGCATCCGCCAAACCCTTGCTGAAGTCCACGACACTGGCAGCAATGCATTCCATACAATTTCGCCACCACCCAGCCGGGCCCGGCATTGCGCTTGGCACCTTCGAAATGGACAGCGCAGGCCCCCGAGTGATCGGGCATACCGGCGACATTCCGAACTATTATTCGGGGATGTATCTTTTCCCGCAACAACGGGTTGGACTGTTTATCGTTCAGAACTCCGAGGCGGGTGGGGACATGCGCAACAAGTTGCTGAGGGTGTTCGCCGCACGCTATTTTGCGCATCCCGCACAGGTTGCCCCACCGTTGCAAATAGTAGCGGCAGAGGGACCGGATGAGCTTTCTGGAAGCTATCGCAGGAGTTGGCGGTTCGATCGTTCGCCCTTATCGCTGAAATCTCTGCTCGTCGAACAAACAGTCGTGCGTTCGGTCGGGCGTGGAAATCTCGTCGTAGACTCGTATGTTGGTCCGAACGGCATTCCTGTCGCGTGGCGGCAGATCGAAGCCGGCGTCTGGCAGAGCTTGGGCGATCCACTCCAACGGCTCTACTTTAAAAAGAATGCAGAAGGAGAGTGGGAGCTGAGCGGCAACGGCGGCCCGCCGAGCATTAGGCAAAAGAGCCCGTGGTACCGACACCAGCTGTTCATGCGAGTCATCTTGATCTCTTCTCTCGTGATTCTACTGCTCAGCTCCCCATGGCAGCTATTGTCCGCCCTGTTTCGGAGTCGTCCCCAAGGGCGTGGTGTAGTGGCGTCTCGCGCGTTGCGAAGGAACCTATTTGTCGGCGCAACCGGTTTCGTTGTACTGGCACCATGGATCGTCTGCGGAGGCGTTACCCTCGCAATCGCGAACGACTTGCTGTTTGTCTCCTCACCAGCTTGCGGCGTGCTCTTGCGTCTCGCCCAGATTCTCGCCTGCGCGGGGGCTGTCGCCACGTTTTCGACACTCTGGATGACGGGTGTCCGCCTTCGCATGTCTGGCGGTTCCTGGGCCGGGCGGATGCACCATGCAGTCCTTTGCCTGGCATGCGTAGGCGCTACGGTAATGGCATGGCAGGGTGGACTGCTCTTCTGGGACGGCAGGTTCTAACGCGTCCGATTAGATGTGTCAGGCCAGTGCTGGAAATCGAAACCGTTACCGACAAGCTGAAAGCAAAAAATCGCTCGCGTCATAGGTCTGCTTTGGGTCGGAAGCGGACGTACGCGCGCCCAGTCGAGGCACTAACATGACGTCCGTGTTTGTAGACGGACTGATGCCATGGCCCGAGCACTTCTTCCTGAAGACCTGTGGTCGCTTATAGCAGCTGATCTTCCGGCCCATCGCCGATCGCCCAAAGGTGGCCGTCCACGTATCGATGACCGCGCGGCCCTGACAGGGATCCTCTTTGTCCTCAAGACTGGAATACCGTGGGAGTACTTGCCGCGCGAACTCGGCTGCGGCAGTGGTATGACATGCTGGCGTCGGCTTCACGAATGGATGCTAGCTGGCGTCTGGCAGCGTATTCACGAGACGATTCTGCGACGGCTCCGCGAACACGACCAGATCATGTGGGATCGAGCTAGCGTTGACGCTGCAAGCGTACCGGCGCCTGCCGGCGGCGAGCACACAGGCCGAAACCCTACCGATCGCGGCAAACTCGGCTGTAAACACCATTTACTGGTCGACGAGCGTGGGCTTCCATTGGTAGCCCAGATCTCGGGTGCGCAGGTACACGACTCGCGTTTCCTCATCCCGTTGGTAGAGTCCGTCCCGGCAGTTAAAGGGCTGGCAGGCCGTGCCCGCAAACGCCCAGGTAAGCTGCATGCCGATCGAGCCTATGCTTCGAGAGCCCATCGGGCTTGGCTGCGCCGTCGGGGAATCGCAGCTCGGATTGCGCGCTACGGCGTGGAGTCACGCGAACGGCTCGGCAGATGGCGGTGGGTTGTCGAGCGTACCCTGGGTTGGCCACACCGCTTTCGCAGATTACGCATACGACATGAGCGGCGAGCAGACATTCACCAGGCGTTCCTTTCACTTGCCTGTTCGCTCATCTGTTGGCGGTATGTCGAACGGTTTTGTTAGGCGCTCTAAAACGGAGCGTGGGTAAAGCCTCGAAGTTCATTGCTTCAGACGAATTTCTTGACGTCCAACGGAGCTACGTTCCCTCGTTTGTGAATACAAGCGAAGCGGTGCAGGACCTCAAGCCTATGTGGTTTACAATGGTCAGGTGCAGAAATTTGCCGGCTAAAATCGCAAACAATGTTCGACCCACAGCAGATTGAATCCATGAGCGAGCGCGAAGAGCGTAGGTTTTGGGCCTGTTGCTTGCGCCTCTTACGTCATGACGATGGCGAGGCAGCCAGGTCGCACCTCCAGGAAGGGCGGCCGATCTACTATTGTGACGATGAGGTGCCAGATGGGTTGATCCGCGAATGGCCCAATGGTCTTAGGGAAATAGTACAGGTAAGTGAAGACTCGACTGTGCTTGTCGTAGGTCGTGATGGGCGAATGTCCTAGCGGCAACTTTTATGCTTTTCAAGGCTTTACCCACGCCTGGTGTTGCTATATTGCAACGTTAAGAAAATTGCTGATTCGATAAAGTGGTTGGCATACAATAAATGAACATCCGTTCATTGACTTACTATGACCATCCAATCAGCACTGGCAAAGTTGCGTCGTCGCCAACCCAACTTCACGACCCTTCGAGCAGCCTTAGAACATAACGAACTGCCAACGAGCAACGGTTGGGCTGGCCTTGAGCGTAAATACGGCGATTTGCAGGTGCCTGCTATGACCGCTTCGTCGTATGCTTCTCGACTTGAAAAAATCTATCGAGATAACGTTGAGTGGGGTAATAAAGCTATACAGTTCGCAGTTTTTGAGCAAAAAGATAGCGCTTTATTGACGAAAGCAATTGCACATAGTTTTGTGCGTGAATACACCCCTACTGTGGCGTTTCCCGCATACGTTTCAGATCAGGAGCTTTCGGATCTAACACTCCGTCCGAAACTTGTGGCAAGCGAGTTGAATACGACCCGTACTGGCGTTACTTTATACTTTTATTCTCGCGCATACGAAACGGAAAGGGAAACGTTTGCTGTCGACGATATGAAGGATGCTGTGTCGCTCAAACGGTTTGCTGGATATGATCAAGTTGTTGCTTATAGGCAGTTAATTTTTCAGCGTATAGATTCGGTATACATTGATGCCAAAAATAAGCGTATCGAGTTCAGGGTCGATGGCACTCGCCTTAAAACTACCGATCGAATGGTGGAAGCTTTGAAAGAGCTCAAAGTCGCTTTTCGCGAATTGATGTCCAATCAAGTAGATAAGGCTTGGGAAAAGGTATCTTTTACATTGGTAAACTTTTTCCCTAAAATTGATTTGCTGTATCATGATAAAAATGGGCATCTTGTTGAGCTTGGTCATAACACTGCGGCAGGCTCTATTAACCATGGGAAAATGCGTGGTCTTAAGGGCAACATGAAAGATGACCCAAGCCACGTAGCAAGCATGTCGGCGTCTGCAACAGAAAAATTTGCAATCCAAAAGGCGTATAGCTATTACAAAGATTTGTCCATTGTTCGTCTTAAGATTCCTGGAAAATCTGCAGATACCGGCTCAGCTACTCCAACCGTCAATATGGCCATTGTGGAAGACTGCATTGATGGAAAACAATTTGAAGATATGATGCAACTACTGAGATGACCGCATCGCAAGTTTCACATTACAAGTTAGCGCTGGATTATGCCTCGACAGATTTTGACGAGGCTGACCCTGTTCGTCTTGCATTTGTGAACGTTGTGAATTTTCTTGTTGCAAATGCTGGTAAAAACATTCGTCATCTTACTTTTGGTATGCTGCGTGAAGCAGCAAAGTTAAACCGAGAGGATGGCGAAATACTTCACCGTACTATCGCCTACCTTACGGGCTCTCGGGCAAATTTGCTAACTATAGGCTATGAGTTTATTGACGAGGATTTCGAATACGAATTATCTGCTGAAGAAGTAGATATATTTTTAGATAGCAGTGAATTTTGCGATCCTAGAACTGGTGAGGAAGTTCCTGATTGCGCGAACTCTATCTACGTGTTCTTTCGCCCTAACTACGCTGCGTTCCATTGATGATTCTTCCGGATACGATGACTGTCGCGCAGGTACGGGACATTGAGAAAGTAAACCCTCAGGTACCTCAGTGGGCGCACCGTCTTACTGCCCGAACATACCAGGATTTCCTTGATACTCTTTATTGCGAAATTGACACGATTGTTGCTGCACTAGTCGCTGATGCGAATACACTTCAAGGCGATGGGCATACGGAAAATTCGATCAATGCTGATATTGTTCGTCAGCTGAACCGCTCGGGCTATACAGCTCACTTCGACAAAAACAAGCGAGGGCACGCAGATGTTACTGTTGAATATGGCCGTTATGAATGGATTGGCGAAGGAAAGAAAGTTAAGTCTGTAGATAACACCCATCTCAGAGGTGGCTACGACCAACTCAGGAATCGTTATGCATCCGGCACAACCAATGCGAACCAAGGTGGTCTTCTCATTTATTGCTACGCCCCGAGTGCAAAACATGTTTTGGCTCAATGGTCACAACATTTAGAAGCTCAAAATAAAACCAGTCCTGGGTATGGCGATGGAATTGTTCCATGTGTGGGAAACGAAGACTTCGCTTTTTGGTCAACAACTAATCATCCGTCCAGCGGATCAAAGCTCACTGTTAAGCATATAATAGCCTCACTGCATTGGGATCCCCCTTAAGTCATCCTAATTTCTTCGCGAGATCTTCTGCTCTTAAATGCGTGTAGCGTTTAAGCATGTCTAGTGTTTTGTGGCCGGTAATGGCCGCAACTTCCATCACATTTAAGCCTTTTTCAAATAGCCTACTTGTGGCCTCATGACGTAAATCATGGAAGCGTAAGTCGGCTATATTTGCCCGGTGTTTTTCACATGCTCGTTCAAACGCTTGGCTTATCGATTCAGCTTGAAGGGAAAATACTTGACCTTCACGTCCTTTGCTAAACTGTTGAAGCGTTTTTACTGCTACTTTGGATAGTGGGACTGTTCGCGGGACGTCAGTTTTTGTCTTTGCTAAATGCGCTGTTTGTTTCTTTAAGTCTATATCTTCCCAAGTTAAAGACGCTAATTCGCCCCGTCGCATACCGGTTTCTACTGCAAGGACGATTATTGTTTTAAGCTCGGGCGACTCCGTAGTATTTAAGATTTTCTCTATTTCTTCTCTCGATACTCGTCTGTCGCGACCTCGTGGCTTGGTTGGTTTCCTAACCTGTGTAGTCGGCAGGCCACCAGGTAAAGCAATGCCCCATTCCATGGTAGCCGCTTTGAGTACTCGGTTTAATAGATTAATCTCATGAATGACAGACTGTGGACTTACCGTTTTAAGCCGTTGATCGCGAAACTGAGCCACTTGCGAAGAATTCAGACTAGCTAGTCGGTATGCCCCGAAGGCTTCGGTTAATGTTTTGATACGTGACTTATCTGATTGCGCACTGCGCTTAGTTGGCAGTACTTCAACTGCATATCTTTGTAGCACTTCTGCAACAAGTGTTGCCTCGGCTTCCGTGCGTGACACAAAGACACCACGTTCCATTTCAGACTCGATAATGGTCGCCCATCGCCGCGCATCAGCTTCCTTGCTGAAGGTCTTAGTTTGGGTGGGATAGCCACGTTTGCGGATCTGAACGTGGTACTGGCCTTCGCCTCGTTTTCGTATGGTTGCCATGTTCGGCTCTGTTGTTAGCTGAGCCGTAAGTGTGCCAAAATTGTGCCAATAAATGGGAAATATCTGGAGAGGTGGCTTAGAGAAAGGCACTGTTTTGGGCCTCCGAAGCCAAGGGTCGCTGGTTCGATCCCAGCCAGCCGCGCCACTCCCCGTTTTACTCTGCCATATCCCTTTCTTGCCAGGAAGGGCGTGCTGGATTGCTCCAGCGGGTTCGTTTCGACCTCGCGCTTCATCTGGCACACCGCTCCTCAAACACGCCCCCAGCGGTCCAGTCTTTCGGGAAGCATCCTGTTCGCGGCGTACAGGCGCAAGGGATCCCTCATATATAAATGTTTCTCGTCGCCGAGTTGGTAACGATCCAAGAGGGAACCAGCTCGGCGCGCGGCAATGTGGTCGCGGACGGCGCAGCTTTTCAGGTTGCCCTGGAATCGGCACGCTACATTACAAGGGGCAGACGCGCTTCTTCGACGCCCCCTTCTTAATGTTGAATTGCAATCCTGCAAGGCCATTCGACTGACGCGTTTGCCCGTGTTTCCTTAGAGACTCGACCTTCAAACGGCGTGGCCGGCAATGATTTTTCATTGCAACATTGCTTATATTAATGCTATCAAAAGCCAGCGCACGATTCGTGCTTCCTTGGAACTTGTATTTCAGAAAATGCTAATATCACAAAACTTGCAAGGATGAGCTACATCCTTGTGGTCATGACACAGTCATGTCAACCAGCTATCGTTCCAACTGCTGTGTTGTTACTTCCAAACAAATTTTTAGTGTGAAGTTGAGTGTACTGATGCATTCATGCTACACTGAAAGTTAGCATAATTGCAAAAATCAATTCTTGGACGGAATCCTATAATGAATGCGAATGAAGTCGTTGCGGTTGTCGGGCTTGGTTACGTCGGTTTACCCCTGGCAGTAGAGTTCGGCAAGAAAGGACGCACGATCGGCTTCGACCTGTCGAGCGCCAAGATCGAAAATTACAAACGCTTCGTAGATCCGACCGGCGAAGTCTCGAGCGAGCAGCTGAAAGAGGCCCGCCACCTCGAAGTCACCACCGACCCGACACTCCTGGCCGAAGCCGACTACATCGTGGTCGCCGTGCCGACCCCGGTCGACATCGCCCACAACCCCGATTTCACCCCGCTGATCGGCGCCAGCCGCTCGGTCGGCGCGCACATGAAGCGCGGCGCCATCGTCGTGTACGAATCGACCGTCTATCCGGGCGCCACCGAAGAAGTCTGCATTCCGATCCTGGAAGAGAAGTCGGGCCTGAAGTGGAAAGAGGATTTCCACGTCGGCTTCTCGCCGGAGCGCATCAACCCGGGCGACAAGGAACACACCCTGACCACCATCCTGAAAGTGGTCTCCGGCGACGACGACGCATCGCTCGACCGCATCGCCAAGCTGTATGAATCGGTCGTTACCGCCGGCGTCTACCGCGCCTCGAGCATCAAGGTGGCCGAGGCCGCGAAGGTCATCGAGAACACCCAGCGCGACCTGAACATCGCCCTGATGAACGAGCTGGCGATCATCTTCGACAAGATCGGCATCGACACGCTGGAAGTGCTGAAGGCCGCGGGCACCAAGTGGAACTTCCTGCCTTTCCGTCCGGGCCTGGTGGGCGGCCACTGCATCGGCGTCGATCCCTATTACCTGACCCACAAGGCCGAGATGGTCGGCTACCACCCGCAGGTGATCCTGGCGGGCCGCCGCATCAACGACGGCATGGCCAAGTTCGTGGCCGAGAAGACCGTCAAGTCGATGATCTCCTCGGGCTTCCACGTCAAGGGTTCCAAGGTCAACGTGATCGGCCTGACCTTCAAGGAAAACTGCCCCGACCTGCGCAACTCGAAAGTGGCCGACATCGTCCACGAACTGGCCTCGTATGGCTGCGACGTGCACGTGTTCGACCCGCAGGCCGACGCAGAGGAAGCACAGCACGAATACGGCATCAAGCTGGAAAGCTGGGACAGCCTGCCGAAGGCGGATGCCCTGGTGGTCGCGGTGCCGCACAAGGAAGTGCTGGCCCTGTCGCTGGCGGACTTCCAGTCCAAACTGAATGAAAACGGCTGCTTCGTCGACGTGAAATCGCAGTTCGACCCGAAGGCCCTGCTGGAAGCCGGCTACTGCGTCTGGCGCCTGTAATCCCGCCCAGCCTTGCACCAAGCGCGGCGCGCATGCGCCGCGTCGACGCCGGCTTCGCGCCGGCGTGACCGAGAAAGCGTTCGAAAGTGAATAAGTTCCAAGACGTCCAGCAACACCTGCTGCAGCACCGCTACCACTGGCTCGTGACCGGTGCGGCCGGGTTCATCGGTTCGAACCTGGTCGAAGCCCTCCTGCGGCTTGGCCAGCAGGTCACCGGCCTGGACAACTTCGCGACCGGACACCGCCACAATCTCGACATGGTGCGTGACGCCGTCGGCGTGGATGCCTGGACACGCTTCGCCTTCATCGAGGCCGACATCCGCAATGAAGCCGAGTGCGCGCGCGCCTGCGCAGGCGTGGACTTCGTGCTGCACCAGGCGGCGCTGGGTTCCGTCTCGCGTTCGATCGACGATCCCCTGACCACCAACGCCACCAACGTCACGGGCTTTCTCAACATGCTGGTCGCCGCACGCGACGCGAAGGTCAGGCGCTTCATCTATGCCGCCTCGAGCTCGACCTACGGCGACCACCCCGACCTGCCCAAGGTCGAGGACCGCATCGGCAATCCGTTGTCGCCCTATGCGGTGACCAAGTACGTGAACGAGCTGTATGCGAACGTGTTTGGCCGCACCTATGGCATGGAATCGATCGGCCTGCGCTACTTCAACGTGTTCGGCCCGCGCCAGGATCCGAACGGCGCCTATGCTGCCGTGATCCCGCAGTGGGTGGCGGCGCTGATCCGCAACGAAGCGCTGCGCATCAACGGCGACGGCGAGACCAGCCGCGACTTCTGCTACATCGACAACGTGGTGCAGGCCAACCTGCTGTCGGCCCTCGCTTCCAACGAGGCCGCCAACCAGGTGTTCAACATCGCGGTCAATGAACGCACCAGTCTGAACCAGCTGTACGGGATGATGCGCGAGCTGCTGCGCGAGCGCTTCCCGCACCTGGAAACGCACCAGCCGCAGTACGTGGACTTCCGCCGCGGCGACGTGCGCCACTCGCAGGCCGATATCTCGAAGGCCGGCGCGCTGCTGGGCTACCAGCCCACGCACCGCATCGAGGAAGGCCTGCAGCAAGCGATGGCGTGGTACGTAGCGAACCTCGCGCCGTCGAGCGACACCAGTGCAAAACCAAATAAGCGATAAAAATCGGGGAGGCTACCGTGTTCAGGATTGCTAATCACTACGTATCCAAGATCGTCTTTCTGCTGCTGTTCGTCGAGGTGATCGTGCTGCTGGGGGCGGCCTACATCGGCTCCACGCTGCGCATGCTCGAATTCGGCGACGCGGCGGCAAGCGCCCATCTCGACCATTTCTTCACGTCGGCGGTCGCCTTCACCGTGGCCATCATCTTCAGCATGAGCGCGATGGGCATGTACCAGCTCGACTTCGACGAAGGCCTGCGCCATCCCTTCTTCATGAAGCTGATGCCGTCCTTCCTGATGGGCTTCGCGATCCTGGCGCTGCTGTTCTACATGGCGCCGGAGCTGTCCTTTGGACGCGGTGCGATGGCATTGACCTTCGCGCTGGCGGCGGTCGGCATCTTCACCGCACGCATGGCCTTCTTCAAGTCCTCGGAAGCGCGCTTCCTGCAGTCGCGCATCATGTTCCTCGGCGGCGGTCCGCTGGCCAAGGAGTGCAGCGAACTGGCGCAGAAGAATTCGAACTACCACCGCTACGACATCGCCGGCTTCATCCCAAGCGCGAGCGAGGAACTGTGCGTGCCCCAGTCGAACCTGCTGAAGGTGCGCGACGGCGACTCGCTGGTGTCGCTGGCGCGCCAGTACAACGTGTCCGAGATCGTGGTCTCGGTGCAGAACCGCCGCGGCGGCTTCCCGATCAAGGAACTCCTCGACTGCAAGCTGCAGGGCATCCGCGTTACCGACGCCGCCACCTTCTTCGAGCGCGAGACTTGCCAGATCCGCGTCGATTCGCTGCAGCCTTCCTGGCTGGTGTTCGGCGGCGGCTTCGACCAGAGTTTCGTGCGCACCTTCATGAAGCGCACCTTCGACCTGGTGTGCAGCACCCTGATCCTGCTCATGACCTTCCCGCTCATGCTGCTGGCGGCCCTGCTGGTGAAAATGGAAGACCGCGGCCCGGTGTTCTATTCGCAGGAACGGGTCGGCAAGGACGGCAAGACCTTCTTCGTGCACAAGTTCCGCAGCATGCGCGTCGACGCCGAGAAGGCCGGCAAGCCGCAGTGGGCCGCGCAGAACGACCCGCGCGTCACGCGCTTCGGCAACTTCATGCGCAAGACCCGCATCGACGAGCTGCCCCAGATCCTGAACGTGTTCAAGGGCGAGATGTCTTTCGTGGGCCCGCGTCCCGAGCGTCCCTATTTCGTCGAGCAGCTGATCGAAGTGGTCCCGTATTACAATGTGCGCCACAGCGTCAAGCCGGGCATCACCGGCTGGGCCCAGGTCCGCTACGGCTATGGTTCCTCGGCCGAGGACGCGCTGCAAAAGCTGCAGTACGACCTGTACTACGTGAAGAACAACAGCCTGTTCCTGGACGTGCTCATCCTGATCAACACGCTCAAGGTCGTGCTGTTCCGCAGCGGACGTTGAGCCGCCTGCGCCCGGTGGCCGCGCCGCCGGGCGCGCCACCTCCACCCGTAACCATCCACCCGCCCGCGCCGCCACCGTCGACTTCATGGATGTCTCCCTGACCAGCATCGCGGCCTACAGCTACGCGCTGGTATCCGCCTGCTTCCTCGTGCTGGGCGCGCCGCTCGCGGTGCGCCAGCGGCGCCGCCACGACGTCGCGCTCGGCCTGGCCTGCCTGGCCAGCGTGCTGTGGGGCGCGGCCCTGGCCTGGGAAGCCGCCTACGGCAGCATGTGGTCGTCGCTGGCCGACAGCACCGAACTGCTGCGCAATGCCGCCTGGTCGGTGTTCCTGCTGGTCCTGCGCGGCCACTTCACCGCGCCGGGCAGCCGCATGCCGATGCGCCTGCAGCCGGTGCTGGTGCTGGGGGCCCTGGTCTACATTGCCTGCCTGGTGGCGGCCCTCGGCGGCTACTGGAGCGTGGCCCAGGTCAAGTATTCCGGCGCGATGCCGATCGCGGTGCGGGTCGCCATGGCGGTGGCCGGCATGCTGCTGGTCGAGCACGTATACCGCAACCGCACCCTGCACGAACGCTGGGCCGTGAAGTTCGCCTGCCTCGGCATCGGGGCCATGTTCGCTTACGACTTCTTCCTGTACAGCCACACCCTGCTGTTCCGCAGCATCGACGCCGACATCTGGGCGGCGCGCGGTCTGATCAACGCGCTGACCGTGCCCCTGATCGCGGTGTCGCTGGGCCGCAGCAAGCTGTGGTCTTCGCCGCTGGCGGTGTCGCGCCGCGCGATGTTCCATTCGGCCACCCTGTTCGGTTCCGCCATCTACCTGCTCGCAATGGGCTCGGCCGGCTACTACCTGCGCTACTTCGGCGGCAGCTGGGGCACGGTGATGCAGGTGACCTTCCTGTTCGGCGCCCTGATGCTGCTGGCCGGGGTGCTGTTCTCGGGCAGCTTCCGGGCGCGCCTGAAGGTCTTCATCAGCAAGCACTTCTACCGCTACAACTACGACTACCGCGAAGAGTGGATGCGCTTCACGCGCACCCTGTCCAGGCCGGGGCCGGACCTGGGCGAGCGCGCCATCGAGGCGGTCGCCGCGCTGGTGGAAAGCCCGGGCGGCGCGCTGTGGCAGCGCACCGAGGGCGGGCGCTTCGAGCCGGTCGCGCACTGGCAGGCGCCGGCGTTGTCGGCCTCGGAGCCGGCCGATTCGGCCTTCTGCCAGTTCCTCGAGGCCAGCCAATGGGTGGTCGACCTGCACGAATACGCGCACAGCCCGGACAAGTACGACACCCTCGTGCTGCCCGAGTGGCTGGCCGGCTATCCGCGCGCCTGGCTGGTGGTGCCGCTGATCCTGCACGCGCGCCTGTTCGGCTTCGTGCTGCTGCAGAATCCGCGCAGCCCGGTCAAGCTGAACTGGGAAGTGATCGACGTGCTCGAGATCGCGGGCAGCCAGGCCGCCAGCCAGCTGGCCCAGCAGGACGCCGCCAATGCCCTGATGGTGGCGCGCCAGTTCGAGTCCTTCAACCGCATGTCGACCTTCGTGGTGCACGACCTGAAGAACCTGGTGCTGCAGCTGTCGCTGATGAACGCCAACGCGGCGAAGCACAAGGACAATCCCGAGTTCCAGGCCGACATGCTGGAGACGGTCGACTACTCGGTGCAGAAGATGAAGATCATGCTGCAGAAGCTGAGCCGCAGCGAGAATGCGGAGCAGCCGCTGGCGCTGGCGCTGGACCAGGTGGTCGCGCAGGCGGTGTCGCTGAAAGCCGCCTTCGAGCCGCGCCCAAGGCTGGAAGTCGGCGATGCTTCCCTGCACGTGCTGGCCGACCGCGAGCGCCTCGAGCGCGTGGTCGGTCACCTGATCCAGAACGCGATCGAGGCCACCCCCCGCACCGGCAGCGTCACGATCCGCCTGCTGCGCGAAAAAGCGCGCGGCGTGATCGAGATCATCGACACCGGCGAGGGCATGAGCGAGGACTTCATCCGCGAACGCCTGTTCAAGCCCTTCGACTCCACCAAGTCGGCCGGCATGGGCATCGGCGTGTTCGAGAGCCGTGAATACATCAATGAACTGGGCGGCAGCCTGGAGGTGAGCAGCACGCCAGGCGTGGGCACCACCTTCCGGGTTCTGCTGCCGCTTCACCAACAGGAAATGCCGGCGGAAGGTGGGGCGCAACACGCCCCGCGTGCCGCCTGAGTGAAGACATCACCGAGGAACGACGTGAGCCAGACCAAACCGAAACTCTTGATCATCGAAGACGATCCCGGGGTGCAGAAACAGCTGCGCTGGAGCCTCGACGCCTACGACGTCGTGGTGGCCGGCGACCGCGAGGCCGCGCTGGCCCAGGTCCGCCGCCACGAGCCGGCCGTGTGCACCATGGACCTCGGCCTGCCGCCCGACCCGGACGGCTCGACCGAAGGCCTGGCCACGCTGCAGCAGATCCTGGCGCTGGCGCCGGACACCCGGGTGATCGTCCTGACCGGCAACCAGGACCACACCAACGCGGTCAAGGCGGTCGCCATGGGCGCCTACGACTTCCACCAGAAGACCACCGACCCCGAGGTGCTGAACCTGGTGATCCAGCGCGCCTTCTTCCTGCACAACCTGCAGCAGGAGAACCGCCGCATGCAGCAGGCCCAGGCCGATTCGCCGCTGGCCGGCGTGATCTCGCGCGACCCCGGCATGCTGAAAGTCTGCCGCAACATCGAGAAGGTCGCCCCGACCTCGGCCTCCGTCATGCTGCTGGGTGAATCGGGCACCGGCAAGGAAGTGCTGGCGCGCGCCCTGCACCAATTGTCGCCGCGCGCCAAGGAACGCTTCATGGCGATCAACTGCGCGGCGATTCCGGAAAACCTGCTCGAATCCGAACTGTTCGGCTACGAGAAGGGCGCCTTCACCGGCGCGGCCAAGCAGACCAAGGGCAAGGTCGAGCTGGCGCACGGCGGCACCTTCTTCCTGGACGAGGTCGGCGACCTGCCGATGGCGCTGCAGGCCAAGCTGCTGCGCTTCCTGCAGGAGCGCGTCATCGAGCGCATCGGCGGCCACGAAGAGATTCCTGTCGACGTGCGCATCGTCTGCGCGACCCACCAGAAGCTCAAGGAACTGTGCGCCCAGGGGCGCTTTCGCGAGGACTTGTATTACCGCCTGTCCGAGATCGTCGTCACCATCCCGCCGATGCGCCAGCGGGAAGGCGACGCCGCCCTGCTGGCCCACCACTTCAAGAACAAGTTCTGCGCGGCCGAAGGCCGTTCGGCCCTGCACTTCGCGCCCGACGCGATCGCCGCGATCGAAGGCTACCAGTGGCCGGGCAATGTGCGCGAAATGGAAAACACCATCAAGCGCGCGGTCATCATGGCCGACGGGAACACCATCGTCGCCGACGACCTCGGGCTGCCGGGCGAGGGCGCCGAGGAAGAGCCGATCAACCTGCGCCAGGTGCGCGACGAGGCCGAGTACAAGGCCATCGTCAAGGCGCTGGCCCGGGTCGACGGCAATATCGTCAAGGCTTCCGAGATCCTCGGCGTGAGCCGGCCGACGCTGTACGACCTGATGGGACGGCACGGCATCAAGACCGGGGCATGAGGCTGCGGCTGTGGCTGGCGCTGGCCGCGCTGGCGGGCATCGGGACGGCGGCGGCCGGCATCGGCTACCTGCACAGCCAGGGCATTGCGCCGCGCACCCTGGCGCCCTATATCGCCAAACGAAGCTCCGGGCACAACGACCTGATCACCGGCAGCGGCGCATGGGTAGCCCGGACTCTGACCGGCCTCGATCGCGGCGCCGACGAACCTTCTGCATTGCCGGCGCTGGCGCTTGGCGCCCAGCCGCGTCCCGCTCCGGAAGCGCAAGGCATGCCGCGCCACGTGTCCACGGTCGAGGAACTGCGCGCCGCCATGGCTGCGGCGCAGCCGGGCGATGTCATCACGCTGGCGCCCGGCAACTACCTCGTGCGCAAGAAGGCGCTCGAGGCGCGCACGGCGGGGAGCGCGGCGCAGCCGATCGTCGTTCGTGCGCAGCACCCCGGCTCGGTCATGATCGACGTCACGACCCTCGAGGGGATCGTGGTGGCGGGGCCGTACTGGCGCTTCGAAAACCTGGGCCTGCGTGGCGTCTGCCGCAACCATGGTGACTGCGACCACGCCTTCCATGTGGTCGGCGGCGCCCACCACTTCACGGCCCTCAACAACACCCTGGTCGACTTCAACGCGCATTTCAAGATCAACGGCTGGCGCGGGCAGTTTCCGGACCACGGACGCATCGAAGGCAACACCCTGCGCAACGATGTGGCGCGCAGGACCCGTAGTCCAGTCACGCCGATCGACCTGGTCGCGGCCAATGACTGGCTCATCCGAGGCAACCTGATCGCCGACTTCGTCAAGCTGGGCGGCGACGGCATCAGCTACGGCGCCTTCGCCAAGGGCGCCGGCGCGCGCACGGTGTTCGAGCGCAACGTGGTGCTGTGCGAACAGCGGCTGCGCGCCGCCCGCGGCCTGCGCGTCGGCCTGTCGCTGGGCGGCGGCGGCACCGGCAAACCCTATTGCCGCGATGGCCGCTGCATCACCGAACAGGAAGAGGGCGTGATCCGCAACAACCTGATCGCGTCCTGCTCCGACGTCGGCATCTACGTCAACAGCGGGGCGCGCAGCCGCATCGTCCACAACACCCTGCTCGATACCGCCGGCATCGACGTGCGCTTCCCGGAGAGCAGCGCCGACATCGAGGGCAACCTGGTCGATGGCGGCATCCGCAGCCGCAACGGCGGACAGCTGCGCAGCCAGGACAACCTGGCGACGCCGGTCGGCCTGCTTTACCTGGGCGTGCATCCGCAGCGCGGCCATTTCATCGCGCCGGCCAGCCTGGACCTGCGCTGGGACGGGGAAGCCGAGCGGCGCGCCGTGAGCGAATCCACGCCTGACCTGTGCGGCAAGGCGCGGCCTGCCCAAGCGGCCTACGGCGCCTTCGAGGATTTCGAGGCCTGCCTGGCGCCGCGTTAAAGGTTCGCGCAGGCCTCGCCCTGCTCCGCATGCGCGAGCAGCCAGTCGCGGGTCCAGCCGCAGACCTCTTCATGCCATTCCGGACGCGAACACGTGTGGTCCGCCTTTGGCAGCGTCCTTCGCGTCACGCGTGGCGCCTCCAGCAAAGCCGCCCAGTCGGGCCGGCTGCCAGGGAGGTCGGCGAATTCCTGCGCCGTCAGGTCGGCCCCGCTCAGCATGACCAGCAGCGCGCCCCGAAAATCCTGCAGGGACGCCAGCATCCGGTCCGGCAGGGGCGCATCCTCCTGGATCGCCTGCGGTTTCGAGGCGAAGGCGCTGGAGGCCAGCGACAGGAAGGAAGCAGCGGCGCCGCGATAGTCGAAACGTCCGCCGGCGATCTTCTTCCACAGCGCCGGGTCCAGCAGGCGCCGGCCGTAGTAGTGGCGGATGGTGGCCCGGGCGGCACCTTCCTCGGTACGGACCCAGGGATTGAGCAGGGCCAGGCCGTGAACGCGCGCGTCGCCCGGCGCATACAGGCTCGATGCGGTGGCGCCGTCGCACAGGCCCCACAGCGTGACGCCTTCCAGCCCCGGGACGGCAGCGAAGAAAGCGTCCATGGCGGCGCGGATGTCGTTTTCGGCCGTATCGAAGGCGCGTGGTTCTCCCTCGCTGTCGCCCATGCCCCGGTAGTCGAAGCGCAGCACGGGAATGCCGGCCGCCGCCAGCACGCGCGCCAGCAGGGTGAACTGGCGGTGGCTTCCGGTGCGGACCTGGGGACCGCCGACCACGATCAGCACGCCGTGGCGGCGTGGCCGGGCCGGCGCGTGCAGGATGCCGTACAGCCAGTCGCCTTCGCAGGCAAAGACCAGGCCGCGTTCGGCCCCGTCGGTTGTTTTGCCTGCGGGGACGGGCGTTTCCGCCACGTCCGCAAGGGCGGCGTAGAGGGCGCTGCCTGCCTCCAGCAGGGCCGGCGCCTCGGCGATCTCGGGCGTCTGCCAGAAGGCCGGCCCCGCCACGGGGTGAAGGTGCAGGTCGACACCTTGCGCGCGCCAGTCTTCGGCCAGCCTGGCCACGGCGGGCGGCAGCGGACGCTCGGGGGCGGCAAGCAGCTCAACCCAGTGGACTGGACAGCCGCGTACCGGCAGCGAAGCAGCATTCGCCGCATCGACGGCCGCCGCCAACGCCGGATGCAGCGTATAACCTGCCACGTCGAGCGGGATGCCGGCGGCCAGCTGCGCGCGCAGGGCCTGGGTGCTGCTGCCTTCCTTCTGCTCATGCAGCAGCTCGCCCGCCAGGCGCAGGCGCAGGAACTGGGTCAGGAAGGCGGCGCCGTTCGTCACCGGCTGCCACAGCAGCAGGCGCTCGACCGGATGCGCTGCTTCGCGCGCGTAGTCGAGGGCGAGCAGGGCGCCCAGGCGCAGGCCCCACAAGCCGACCTCGCGTCCCGTTCGTTCGGCGAGCCAGGCGCAGGCTGCCGCCAGGTCGGCTTTCCAGCCTTCCCAGCGCGCGTCGAGGAATTCCCCCGCGCTGTCGCCGCAACCCTGCAGGTCGATCTGCAGCACGGCGACGCCGCGCGCGGCAAAGGCGCGCGCCTGCAGCGCCGCCATGCGGCGCGACTTGTTCATCTCTTCGGCGAAGGGATGGACGTAGACCAGGGCGCCGCGGCAGGAACCGGCGGGCCGGTGGAACAGGCAGAACCGGGCCCCACCCGCTGTGTCCAGGAACAGCGGCTCGGCGGGCGCGTGGCGCGGTCCCGGCATGGTTCAGGCCATCTTCGCGCTGACGAAGGCAGCCAGGCTGCCGAGCGTCTCGAAGGTGCTGGCGCTGATGTCGTCGTCGTCGATCATGATGCCGAAGTGTTCTTCGAGCGCGCCGATCAGGGTGACCACCGCCATCGAATCGAGTTCGGGCAGGCTGCCCAGCAGGGGAGAATCGGCCTGCAGCGCCTGACCGGCCGGGCCCAGGTTGAGTGTGTCGATCAACACGTTTTTCACTTCGTCGAGTTGCATGATGCTTCCTTTGTCTGAGCGTCGGTGGCGGGGGCGGGCTTGCCGCCTTTCGCGAGCAGCGCGTGCAGGCGGGCCAGGCCCGGCCACCGGTAGTAATTCACATGGTACATAGTGCGCACATCCTCCGTCCAGCGCAGGTGCCATTCCATCACGCGGCCGTAGAACTCGATGCGCGCGAAACGGCCTTCGTCGAACAGCTGGCGGCAGGCTTCCTCGCGCATCAGGAGGGCCGGCGAAAGGCTCTTCGGCACCGCTTCATCGTAGCTGGTCTTGAGGATGACGATGCAGTCGTGGTCTTCGATGCACAGGTCCATCGCCACCAGCTGCTCGCCGAACCAGTAGCGGTAGACGCTGCCGGCGCCGCGCCGGCAGAAGGCTTCCAGCATGGCGCGATAGTAGCGCCCCTGGGCATTGCCGGCATCCACCGCCGTGCCGCAGCCGGCCTTCCAGCCGGACGATTCGAGGCGGCCGTAGTCCGCCACCGCGGCCGCCATCTCTTCCGGCGCGCGACTGATCTGCAGGCGCGGCGCGACCCCGTCCTTCTCGAGCCGGGTGCGCTGCTTCTTGAGGTTGGCGCGCAGGTTCTTGCCGCGCGCGTTCCAGTAGTCCGCGAAGCTGCCGGCGATCGTCACCCGGGCGGTATCGATGTAGTCGCGGGTGCGGATGCGGCCCGCATCCAGGGGGCGCGGCATGAGTGCGGGGTCCATCTGGGTCAGCCCCAGCACCAGCGCGAAGCCGGGCAGGGCGGCGAGCAGGGAATCGGCCAGCGGCGCAAGTGCGATTCCGGGCTGCTGCAGCCACAGGCCGACCGGGGCCTGGGCCGGCTGGAAGGTCGACCAGGCGCCGCGTCCGCCGGGTGTCAGGAGCGCCATCGCCACCGTGGCGCCGGCCTTGTTGCAGCAGGCCAGCAGCACGCGTTTGTCAGCGAACTCGGCGACCAGGGGCGCCACGAAATCCGCCGCCAGCAGCGCCGACGCCCCGCTCGCCGCGTGCAGGGCCTGCCATTGCGCCGCGAATTCGGGGAAGCGCGCGGCGGGAAGCAGGGTCCACTTCATGCCGCCGCCTTGCGCACCGCGTCGATCAGCCAGGCCAGTTCGCCCTCGCGCAGCTCCTGGTGGCAGGGCAGGGCCAGCACCCGCCGCGAGAGGTCGGCGCTCACGGGGCAGGTGTGCTCGTCCACGCCCTGCCACAGCGGATGGCCGAAGCGCACCACGGGCACGCCGGCGGCCAGCAGGCGCTCGAACAGCGGCTCGGGGTCAATCACCAGCAGGGGATAGACCCAGGGGCAGACACCCGGCGGCAGGCTTGGATGGAGCGCGCGCATGCCGCGCAGGCTGCCCAGGGCCGCGTCGAGGCGTTCGTAGTTCCGTCGCCGCAGCGCCGCGATGCGCGAGGCGGGCACCAGGGCCAGCAGGGTGCGGGCGAACCAGGAAGAGCGCTTGTCCAGCCAGCCAGGGTCGAAGCTGTAGCTGCTGTCGGAGGACGAGGGCGCCAGCGCGGCCGGAGCCGGTCTGCGCTTCTTCAGCGCGCCCCACAGCCCGTCCTTGAGCTTGAGCGGCAGCCACATCGCGGCCTGCACGCCCTTGAGCCGGCGCCAGCTGAAACTGTTTTCCAGCGAAGTCAGCGCGACCTTGGCCTCGAAACCGGGGCCGGCCGAGCGCAGCGCCACCGTGCCCAGCGGCCTGCGCGCCGAGACCAGGGCCCCGCCCTCGTAGATGGGGAAGAATTTCATGCTGCTGGCGATGGCATAGTCGCCGATGGCGCCGACCGGGCGCCCCTCGCGCTCCCCGATGAAAGCGTGAGCGCAGTCCTCGATCAGGGCGACCCCGCGCGCATCGCACAGGGCGCGCAGCGGCGCCAGGTCCTGGATGAAGCCGAAATAATGGGTGACCATCACGGCGCGGGTG
Organism: Massilia agri; assembly: GCF_024753255.1. Classification (GTDB taxonomy): domain Bacteria; phylum Pseudomonadota; class Gammaproteobacteria; order Burkholderiales; family Burkholderiaceae_D; genus Telluria; species Telluria agri. The sequence continues at coordinate 357,597 of NZ_JANUHA010000002.1, read as the reverse complement.
CGGCCGTCGATATGGCGCGCCAGGTCGATCAGGTCGGGCGCGGTGTCCGGCCGGATCCGGTAGAACAGGGGTGTGGCGCCCCGCCACAGCACCGGCGGCACCATCGACTGGCTGTGGTACGCCGGCACCAGTACCGTGTCGCCCGGCCCCACGCCGATCTCGCGCAGCGCCAGGCCGATCGCGATGCGCCCGCTGGTGACCAGGCGCGCCTCGCCGGCGTCCAGCACGGTCGCCGTCGGCGCGAAACCGGCGCGCCGGAACGATGCGCTCGAAAGAATCGGCGCGATCGGAATGGCGGGTTTCGTGGCGGCGGGACTCATGGACATGATGGAGTATAAACGGAGGCGTAAAAAGTTGTTCGCGAAACACGACGGGAAGCGTCGAATCGCGCGGGCAGGGGCCCCGAGCTGTTAAACTTGCGTGTTGCGCAGCGCCTTGTCCGTGCCCCTGAAAGAGCTCTGAATGCCTGACCTGATCCACGACTTCATTTTCGATTCCGCCCGCCGCACCCCAGGCACCGAAGCGCTGGTGTACGGGGCGCACCGGCTCGACTACGCCGCCCTGGCCGCCGCCGTCGAGCGCGCGGCCGGCGCGCTGCTGGCCGCGGGCATCAAACGCAACGAGCGGGTCGCCGTTTATCTTGAAAAGCGGATCGAGAACGTGGCCGCGATGTTTGGCGCCTCCCTGGCGGGCGCCGTCTTCGTACCGGTCAATCCCCTGCTCAAGGCCGAGCAGGTCGGCTACATCCTGGCCGATTGCGCGGTGCGCGTGCTGGTGACCTCCAGCGAGCGGCTGGCGCAGCTGGCCCCGGTGCTGGCCGCCTGCCCGCAGCTCTCCACCGTCTATGTCTGCAGCGCCGGCGCGGCCTTGCCTGAACTGCCGGGCATCGCGGTGCTTCCCTGGGATGCCGCGCAGGTGGCGCCCGCTCCAGGCGTCCTGCGCAGCCGCCGCGCGATCGACGCCGACATGGCCGCCATCCTCTACACCTCGGGCAGCACCGGCAAGCCCAAGGGCGTGGTGCTGTCGCACCGGAACATGGTGGCGGGCGCCGTCAGCGTCGCCAGCTATCTCGAGATCACGCCCGGGGACCGCATCCTGTCGGTCCTGCCGCTCAGTTTCGACTATGGCCTGTCGCAGCTGAGCACCGCTTTTCTTGCTGGCGCCACCGCCGTCCTGATCAACCACCTGTTCCCGCGCGATATCGTCAAGGCGGTTCAGGAGGAGCGCATCACCGGCCTGGCCGCCGTGCCGCCGCTGTGGATCCAGCTGTCCGCGCTCGCCTGGCCGGCCGGTTGCACCTTGCGCTACCTGACCAATTCGGGCGGCGCCATGCCGGTGGCGACCGTCGCGGCCTTGCGCGCGGCGATTCCGAACGCGCGCCTGTTCCTGATGTACGGCCTGACCGAAGCCTTCCGCTCGACCTACCTGCCGCCCGAGGAACTCGACCGGCGTCCCGATTCGATGGGCCGCGCCATCCCGAATGCCGAGGTGCTGGTGGTGCGTCCCGACGGCAGCCTGTGCTCGCCCGGCGAGCCGGGCGAGCTGGTGCACCGCGGCGCCCTGGTCGCGCTGGGCTACTGGAACGACCCGGCCAAGACCGCCGAGCGCTTCCGCCCCGCGCCCGGCCAGGACCCGGCCCTGCCGATCACGGAACTGGCCGTCTGGTCGGGCGACACCGTGCGCATGGATGAAGAGGGGTATCTCTACTTCATCGGCCGGACCGACGACATGATCAAGATCTCCGGCTACCGGGTCAGCCCGACCGAGGTCGAGGAGGCGATGCATGCCTGCGGCCTGGTCGAAGAGGCAGTCGCCTTCGGCGTGCCCCATCCGGCACTGGGCCAGGCCATCGTGCTGCTGGCGGTGGCGCGCGACGCCGCACTGAGCCCTGGCGACCTGTTCAAGGAATGCCAGCGCCGCCTGCCCGCATGGATGGTGCCGTCCCACATCGAATTGCGGCCCGGTCCGCTGCCGCGCAACCCGAACGGTAAATTCGACCGTTCCGTGCTGCGCATGCCTTTCACTGCATTGTTTGAGAGCACATCGCCATGAGCGCCACCACCCCTCCGAACCGGCCGGTCCACGCGCCGCAGAACGGCTTTCCTGTCGTCGACGGCTGCCTCCAGGTCGGCGGCATTTCCCTTCATCGCCTCGCGCACCGGGTGGGGAGCACGCCCTTCTATGCCTATGACCGCCAGCTGGTCAGGGAACGGGTCCGTCACGTACGCGCCCACCTGCCGGCCGCGGTGGAACTGCATTATTCGATCAAGGCCAACCCGATGCCGGCCCTGGTCCAGCACCTTGCAGGCCTGGTTGACGGTCTCGACGTTGCCTCTGGCGGCGAAATGAAAGTGGCGCTGGACACGGGCATGGCGCCGCAGCGTATCAGTTTTGCCGGTCCCGGCAAATCGGAAGCGGAGTTACGCCAGGCGGTGGCCGCTGGTATTTGCGTCCATGCCGAGTCGGAACGCGAGGTGCGCCTGCTTGCGCGCCTTGGGGAGGAGCTCGGCGTGGCGCCACTGCTCGTCCTGCGGATCAACCCCGATTTCGAACTGAAGGGATCCGGCATGCGCATGGGGGGAGGCGCCAAGCAGTTCGGTATCGATGCCGAAGACGCGCCGCGCCTGCTGCAGCTGGCAGCCGAGCTGGAGCTGGATGTGCTGGGCTTTCATATCTTCAGTGGTTCGCAGAGTCTGAAAGCCGATGCGATCGTGGAAGCCCAGGCCCAGACCCTGGCGCTTGCCTTGCGCCTGGCCGACGCTGCGCGCGATCCGGTACGGATGCTGAACATCGGCGGTGGCTTCGGCATTCCCTATTTTCCTGGAGAAGCGCCGCTCGACCTGGCGCCGATCGGCGAAAGTCTTGCCGCAGCCTTGCCCCGGGTGCATGCGGCGCTGCCGCAGGCCCAGTTGTCGATCGAGCTCGGTCGCTATCTGGTCGGCGAGGCCGGCGTCTATGTGGCGCGCGTGGTCGACCGCAAGGTCTCCCGTGGCCAAGTGTTTTTGGTAACTGACGGCGGCCTCCACCATCATCTTGCCGCCTCGGGCAATTTTGGACAGGTGATACGCAAGAACTACCCTGTCGTGATAGGCAACCGGATGGGGGCGCGGCAAGGAGAAAGTACTGCGAACGAGACCGTCTCTATCGTTGGCCCCCTTTGTACGCCACTTGATCTGCTGGCCGAGCGCATGGACCTGCCCGAGGCGCAAATCGGTGACCTCGTCGTCGTTTTCCAGTCCGGGGCATACGGCCGCTCGGCTAGCCCGCAGGGTTTTCTCAGTCATCCCGCAGCCCAGGAAGTACTGGTATGAAGCGCTCAGGAGCTCAGAAAGGTCACAAAGATGTTAAATGTGACGAATTCATGAATTAGCTCTCCCGAACTTTTACTTTGTGTAGTTTTATCGGCAAAACCATCAAATAAGCATTGCCGCCCTTCTGTTGCATTTATACAATTTAAATTTACGCTGATCAATACACAAATTGTGAAGCGTGAGCTGTTGCCGGTATGGCGTTGAATTGAGAATGAAATTGAAGCGGTTTGCGAAGCTCGTCGTATTACATGTTGCAAAGGCTGCCGGGGTGTTGGCCTTGTTGCGAGTCGTCACCCGAACACAGGCCCGCGTCTTGTGCTATCACGGCGGCAATATTGGTGATGAATGTCATTTCAACCCAAAATTGTTCTGCACAGCGGAGCATCTGGAACAGCGCCTTCGTTGGCTGCGTGCGAAAGGCTTCGTCCCCACGTCGCTGGATGAGGCGGCGAACCTGCGACCGCGCGTGAACACAGGAATCCCTGTAGCGCTGACGCTTGATGACGGCTGGTACTCGTCTGGCCGCGATCTTTTGCCATTAATGGCCAAGTACGCTCATCGCCCCGTTCTGTATCTTCATACCGAAGTGTATGAAACAGGCACGCCTGTCATCCCGGTCTGCCTTGGATACATTTTCTGGAAAGCGGGTCCCAAAAAAGTCACGCTGGCAGGTTTCGATCCAGCCATGGACGGTCATTGGCAGCTTGCCGATCCGGTGCAGCAGCGGCGTTTGCGCGCTGCGGCGGAAGCGTGGCTAGGGGAACAGTCGCCTCGCTTGCTCGCCGAATGTATCGAGCGCTTTGCGACGGCATTAGGCCTTCCTGCCTCATCCCTGGATCTGTCGTCGCGCCGCTTCAGCTATATGACGAATGAGGAACTGCATGCCGCGGTTGCTGCCGGCTGTACCATCGAAATGCATGGTCACGCACATAAGTACATCGTCGGCGAACCGGCAAGCAACAGGATGAATATCGAAGCCTGCCGGGCGCGCATTCTTGATGCGGGTCTGGACCAACCGCGCCATTATTGCTATCCAAGCGGAGTATTTGACGCAGAGGCAGCTAACACCTTACGTGCATTAAATATCGCTACCGCGACTACCTGCCTGCCTGGCTTGATCGCTGCGGACGATACCGATGCCCGGTTCTTCCTGCCGCGTTTTCTGGACGGAGGCAACGTCTCCATGATCGAGTTCGAGGCTGAGATGAGCGGCTTGCTGCATGTCATACGCGCTTTGCTGAAACGTCGGTCGATGAGGAACGTTGTTGTTCAGGAGAGCGAACTCGAGCTGACGCATTCTTCCGTTTAGGTGAGGCGTGGTCGGTCGGCCAGCCCGGGCGCTTTTCCTGGCCACCCGGACGTGGCGACTCAGGGACCGACCAGATTGACTCGAATCCCTGCCTTGCCGAGCAGTGTCTCGAGCTGGGCGAAGGCATGGCGCTCCGCGCCGTCAGGGCGCTTCCAGGCACGCCACACCACATACAGCACGATCACGTACACCAGCGCGCCGACTGCCGCGCACAGCAGCAGCGCAAGTGCGTAGTCCAGCGTATGGTGGCGCAGCACCAGCTGGCTCTTGAGTGCCAACACCACCGTGGCGATCGCCGCGGAAGCAATCAGGGGCCGCACCAGCGCCCTGCAGAACTGAGTAGCATTCAGCCCGAGGCATTCGGCAACCATGGCCTGGTTTACCGGGATCATCACGACCGCGGTGCCGAGCGATGCCCAGGCCGCGCCCATCGCCCCCCATCTGCTGATTGCCGGGTACAGGACAAGCAAGTAGATGATGACCTGGATGCCGCTGATGATGGTGCTGCGCTTGGCCATGCCGAGCGCCAGGTAAACATAAGGGATATTCGTCTGCAAGGCCTTGATCACGCCGTACACCGCCAATAGCTGAATCAGAGGGATGGCATCCAGCCATTTCCAGCCCAGCACGGCCGGGACAAACAGGTCTGCAACCACGGCCACGCCGACACCGGCCGGAATCGCTACCAGGGCAATCGAGGCAATCACCTTGAGGAAGGTGTCGCGCAGCTTGTCCAGGTCGTGGGCCGCTTTCGCGTAACCTGGAAAGGCGGCCCGGTTGATCGGCGCCACCAGCTCGTTCGAGGGTAGTGTGGAGATCTCCATGCCGATCGAGAATACGCCGACCGAGGGGGCGCCGGACAGACGGGCAAGCAGGAAGGGCGCCGAACGGCCGTGCAGGAAACCGAACAGGTTATTGATTACCAGCCACTTCGACGTATGGAAGAGTTCCAGCTTCGATTTCAGCGAGAAGCGTGGACGGTAGGTGCTCATGTAGTACGACAAGGCCACCGACAGCGCGGTGCTTGCCAGCTGGCCGATGACGAGCGCCCAGTAATTCCGCAGCCACAGGGCGAGCGGAATCGTGACCACCAGGCTGGCCATGCGTTTGCCGAGCAAGAACTTGAATTCGCGGTCGAACTGCATCTCGCGACGGAAGGCGACGGTGCCGATATTCGAGAATCCTTCCAGCGCGAATCCGAACGCCAGCGCATAGATGATCGCCTCCAGGCGCGGCTCACGATAGAACTGCGCCGCGGGGAGGGCCAGGCCCACCAGCACCAGGCCGCAGACGACCGAGAAAATCACCGTGAAGGTCCAGGCGGTGTCGAACTGGTCGCGACCGGCGTCGCGGTTCTGGATCAGCTGCACTTCGAAACCGAAGGAAATCAGGAGGTTCAGCGCCGCGAGCAGGATCATCGACATGGCCACGAGACCGAAGTCCTCGGGTGCGAGCATGCGCGCCAGGACGATGGTGCTGACGAGGCCAACGCTTTTGTCGACCACCTTGAAGGCGACCATCCAGGCCGCGCCCTTGGCGATCTGCTTGTTGATGCTGCCCTGTCCGGAATCGCTCATGCTGCCGCCTCGTCGAACAGGTCGGCCAGCTCGCGCGCCTTGTGCGCGCGCGATGCGCGGCCGATCACTTCGTCGCTCGCGACATGGGCCCTGCCTTCGCGAACCGCCGCCGTGAACTGTTCGAGGGCGGTGGCGATGTCGGCGCTGTTCTCGAGGTCGACGATGCTGTCGAATCCGGCGCCGCGCAGGACCGTGGCGGTCTCGCCGGCCGGATCGACCAGGCCCAGCACCGGCTTGCGGGTCCTGAAGTATTCGTAGATCTTGGCTGGAATCTGGTTGTTGAACGGGGTGCCCTGGAACAGCAGCAGGCCGTCGGCGGCCAGCATCTCGTTGAGCGCCTCGCGGTATGGCACCGGCGGCAGGACCTCGACGATGTCGCCGACCCCGTGTTCCGCCACGCCGGCCGCCACATCCTCGACGTCGCCCGGCGCGCGCAGGATGACCCGCAGCGAAGCGGCGTCGACACGCCCGGCAGCCTTCAGCCTGGCCAGCGCGGCCAGGAAGGCGGCCGGGTTGCGGCCGTTCTTGTACAGGATCCCGCTGTGCAGCAGGGTGATGCGCTCGCCACGTGGCGCAGGCGCCGCGGCCTCGTCCATCAAACGTCCGAATTCATCCTCGTCGAAACCGTTCTCGATCAGGCGGAACTTGGCCGGATCGACGCTGGGAAAGCGCGTCCTGTACGAATCGAGCGCGCGCTGGGTGGTGAAGACCGCATACCTGCAGCGCTGGATCGCCTGCTTCTCGATCCAGCCGTAGACGGCGCGCTGGCGGCTTGAGGTCGGGTAGGCCGGCTGCAGCATCGGGTCGCGGAAGTCGGCGATCCAGGGCAGGCCGGTGAGGCGATGCAGGACCAGGCCGATCAGGTGTGCCGTGGCGATCGGGAAGGTCGACCAGATCACGCCGGCCTTGTGGCGGCGCGCCAGGCGCAGGCCGGCCAGGACGCCGTGCGCCAGCCAGCTCACCCAGCGGTCGGGCAGCGCCATCAGTTCGAGGTAGCGGCCGCCGATCCCCAGATGGCGCTTGGTATCGAGTGCGAAGGCCCGCTGCACGACGAGGTCGGCCGGGAGGCTCGACAGCTGCGAGGCATTGTGCTCGGCATAGGCGCGGGGGTTGGCCGACAGGACCAGTGCTTCCCAGCCGTGCTGGCGCAGATGCTTGGAAAAGCTCAGGGTGCGTTGGATGCCGCTGCTGCCCGCCTGGGGCGGGAAGTGGAAAGCGACGAGCAGGGCTGTCTTCTTATTCATAGGTATGTTACTCGGTTACAGATACGGGCTATGGGTTCATGCCGCCAGCCAGCGCAGCAGGCGCAGTCCGAACATCAGGGGCGTCTTGTCCCATGGGCGGCTGCGCGACAGGGCAAAGCGGTCGTCGCCACGCCGGATGGCGCCCGGCAGGGTGGTGAAGGCGGCCATGAAACCAGCGTCGCGCGCCATGGCGACGTGGCGCGCATCGAAATCCTTGCCCGCCTTGCCGTTCGGGTAGGCGAACAGCCGCACGGGCTTGCCCAGCACGGCTTCGAGTTGCTCCTTGCCGGCGACGATCTCGTGACGTGCCGATTCGTCGTCGAGGCTGGTGAGGATGGGATGCGAGACGGTGTGCGCGCCGATCTCGATGCCGTGGCGGTCGAGACTGACCAGCATGTCGGCGCTCAGCATCGGGGCGCGGTCCGCATGGTCGCCGACCATGGCCGCCAGCCGTTCCACCAGGGCCAGCCGCGCCGGCGGCGGCAGGTATTTCGACGCCTCGGTCAATTCGCCGAGGGTGGTCTTGCGTTCTTCCAGGCTGCGCAGGGAATAGTTGCCCAGGCCGAGGTCGCGCAGGTCGAGCTGTCCCGCAGGCAGCTCCTGGACCGCTTCGATGATGTGGTCGTTCCACATCGTGCGCCCGTCGATGTAGCCGCTGGTGACGAAGACTGTCGCCGGAAGCCGGAATTCCTGCAGCACGGGGAGCGCCAGGTCGTACAGGGAACGGTATCCGTCGTCGAAGGTGATGCACACGGCGCGCGGCGGCAGGCGCCCCGCATCGAGCGCGGCCAGTGCCTCCGGCAGAGTAAGAACATTGAAACAGCGCGCCAGCAGGGCCATCTGCCAGCGGAAAGTCGATACGTCCGGCTCCGATTCCAGCATCGGGTCGGGGAGGGCCAGAATCCGGTGGTAGTTGACCACGCACAGCCGGTTGCCCCGGCCGGCCAGCGCGATGGCATCGCCCATGGTGCGGATGAGGCGTTCGGTCTTGCGGGTATGATGGAGCGCTGTCATTTGCTAAGGGATGGTGTTGCGGGTGGCGGCGGCGACTCCTTGAGCACGGAAGGCAGAATGCGCAACTCTAGGACGATGAGCAGGCCGATGATGGCATAGTACAGTTCGAAATAGGCGAAGCTCAGCGCGGCGCCGCCAAGCGCGTACGCGAACACGCTCAGCTGCAGCATCGTGGCCAGCGAGGCGATCCAGGCGGGCGCCCCCGCTTTCCTGGCCTTGCGCGCCAGGCGCCCTGCCTTCAGGAAGGTAGTGGCAAGCAGGATCATGAAGATCGCCAGGCCGACGAATCCATGCTCGCCCATTACCTGGAAATAAATGCTGTGGGCAGCGCGCGCGAACGTGGTCGGCGGCAGCGCGTCACCCGTATAGAACCAGCTATAGGAATAGAAGTCGCGCGACAGCTCGGCCCATACCGGGAAGTACTCGAGCGACTTGAATCCGCCTCCGAAAATCGGGTTCTTCATCGCCAGGATGAAACTGAGCTTCCATGCAACCACGCGTCCCATGAAAGAGGCGTCGTTCTCGGCGGTATCGATGGTATTCATGCGTGCAGTCCAGTCGCTCGAGACGATCTGGGACAGGCCGAAAATCAGGATGGCACCCATGATCGCCATGGGAATCTTCCGTTCGCTCTTGGCAAACAGGTAGAGACCAATTCCTGCCAATGCGATGAAGCCACCGCGCGACTGCGTGCCGACGACGGCGGTCACCAATAGCGCCATGGTGCCAAGCAGGCCCAGCCACATGATGCGGGAATGCTCCTTGTACTGCCCAAGCAGGTAGAAGCAGATGGGCAAGGTCATGACGAAGGCCACCGCCAGTTCGTTGCGGTCCCCCAGGACGTGGCCACGGAAGCCTTCGATCATGTGGCCGCCGCCGCTGGCGATGAACTTCAATGCTTCCAGGTTCGCATAGAAGCCGACCGATAGCACGATGCACCATAGGAAGAAATCGAGGTGCAGCTTTTTCTGGGCTACCAGCAGGATGAAGTAGAACAGTGCAATCCCTTTGGCGAAGCGGCTCCAGATGTCCCAGGAGCGTTCAGGGGGGGCGAGCGTCAGCATGGTAGAGACGGTTGTCCAGGCGAGGAACAGCAACACGAGCGCGCCGAGTGGACCGAATACCAGCTTTGGCTTGTTTTTCATCGCCAGGTAACTCAGGATGGCCACGCCCGTAAACAACAGGTTGTAGCGGATGCTGCCGGCGATGCCGTAGACCCAGGCGTTCGGGAAGAACATAGCGGTCCAGATCCACAGACCCATCGCGATAAAGGGGCGCCTGGCCATCGCATACAGGATGAACGGCAGGATGCCGAGCAGGACAAGGTCACGCATGGTTCAGGTTCGCTCCTGCTTGCGTTTTCGCTCGGCTACTGCCTCGGCCGTGTCGGCGCGCAGCGCCCAGCGGCACAAGAAAACCAGGAAGACAAGATCCAGGGCCCAGAGAAGTGATTCCATCGAAAGCTCGGGTAAGGCCGGTCAGCAGGCGAGCGCCCGGGACGGCTGGCGCAAGCGCCGGTTGAGGATATCCTGGAACAGGGCGATCTGGCCCGCGGTCGTGTCGTCCCAGCTGAAGCGTTCCGCATAGCGGCGGGTGGCGGCGCGGTCCGGATAAGCGGCGCGCAGGCGATCCACGGCATCGGCCACGCCCTGCGGCGTGCGCTCGTCCATCAGCACGCCCGCCTCGGGTGCGGCCACCACTTCGGGCGTGCCGTAGACGCGGCTGGCCACCACCGGCGTGCCGCAAGCCATCGATTCGAGCAGGACGTTGGCCCAGCCTTCGCGCGAGGAGGCCAGCACCAGGGCGTCGGCATTGCCGTAATGTCCGCGCAGCTGGGCCTGGGGCACGGCGCCGAGGAACTGCACGCGCGCCTCCACGCCGAGTTCGCGCGCCAGCGCTTCGAGCATGCCGCGGTTCGGGCCGTCGCCGGCCACCACCAGGCGCACGTCCGGCAGCAGGGGCAGGGCGGCGATGATCAGTTCCTGGGCCTTGACCGGTACCAGGTGGCCGACGGTGAGCAGGGTGAACAGCGGATTGGCCGTGCGCTCGATGGGGCGGAACAGCTGCAGGTCGACACCGTTGCGCAGCGAAGTCACGCGCTCCTGCGGCACGCCCAGGGCGACGACTTCGTCGCGCAGGGCATGGCAGACCGTGATGACGCCGTCGGCGCGGTTCGCCGCCCAGGTGATCATGCGGCGCGGCAGGGCGTACTGCGGCAGCAGCGTGATGTCGGATCCGCGCGCCGTGATCACCAGCGGTTTGTTGAAGTAGCGCGCCAGCATGGCCGCGGCGACGCCGTCGGGGTAAAAGTAATGCGCGTCGATCAGGTCGAAGTCGTAGCCTTCGTCGAGGATGCGCGCAATCGCAGGTTTTGCCGCCTGGGCCAGCAGCAGCGGGGCCACGTTCATGCCGATCTTCGGCAGCACCGGGTAGCGCGGGTGTTCCACCTGCAGGCCGTGGCGCACTTCGCTCTTCGGCACCCTGGCCAGCCTGGCGTAGTCTCCGAAGCGCGGATGCTTCGAGGGGAACCAGCCGATCGGCGCGACCACGCGCGATTCGACCTGGCCACTGGCGACCAGGTGGCGCAGGCGGGTTTCGACGAAGATCCCGTGGCCTGGCTTTTCCGTGTTGGGGAAGAGGGTGCTGAAAGTCAGGATCTTCATGCAGCCCTGGATTCGGTGGCGCGGCCGGTCAGGCGGCCGTAGATGTTCTTGTAGCGGGCCACGCTCACCGGCCAGTTGCGTTCGGTCTCGACGTATTCGCGGCCGGCCGCGCGCAGCGCCGGCCAGCGTTCCTGGGCGCGCAGCAGGGCGCCGACCTTGTCGGCCAGCGAGGCGGGATCATCGGCCTTGAACAGCACCCCGGTCTTGCCGTCGGCAATCAGTTCCAGGTGGCCGCCCACGTCGGAGGCGGCCAGGATGCGGCCCTGGGCCATGGCTTCCAGGGGTTTCAGCGGGGTGACCAGGTCGGTCAGGCGCATCGACAGGCGCGGGTAGACAAGCACGTCGAGCAGGTCGTAGTACTTCTGCACCTGGTCGTGCGGCACACGGCCCGTGAACACCACCTTATCAAGGATGTTCAGGTCCTTGGCCAGCTGGCGCAGCTGGGCGTCCTGGGGACCGCCGCCGACCAGCAGCACGCGCAGGTCCGGCAGGTCCCTGGCCAGCTGCGGCACGGCGCGCAGCAGGATGTCCAGGCCCTCATAGGCATAGAAGGAGCCGATGAAGCCGATCAGGCGCGAGCCCTGCAGGCCGAGTTTCGTCTTGAGTTCCTGGTCGGCGCTGCCGCCCACCGAGAACTTGTCGATGTCGACCGCGTTCGGGATCACGGTGACCTTGTCGGCCGGGATACCGCGCGCGACGATGTCTTTACGCAGGCCTTCGCAGATGGTGGTGACGGCGTCGGCGCGCTTCAGGGCCCAGGTCTCCAGCGCCCGGGTGGCGCGGTAACGCAGGCCATTCTCGCTGCTGGTGCCGTGGTCGACCGCCGCGTCTTCCCAGAAGGCGCGCACCTCGTAGACCACCGGGATGCCGAAGCGCTTGCCGGCGCGCAGGGCGGCGACCGCGTTCAGGCTGGGCGAGTGGGCGTGCAGCACGTCGGGCTTCACCTGCGGGATGATCTCGAGCAGGCGTTTGGTGAGGCCGTCGATGACTTCCTTCTGGTTCAGCACCGGCAGCCTGGCCAGCGCGCTTTTCGAGCTAGGGGTGCGGTAGAAGTGCAGGCCGTCCACCGTTTCCTCGCGCTGTTCGCCCGAGTTCTGCTTGGAGCCGGTGACGTGGAAGGTTTCCCAGCCGAGCGCGCGCTGTTCGCGCAGGATCGAGGCGGTACGGAAGGTGTAGCCGCTGTGCAGGGGGATCGAGTGGTCGAGGACGTGAAGGACTCGCATGTTCTTGTGGTTCCGGTTGCGCTGGTTGCGTTGTTCTGTTCTGGTTTATGCGGCGGCGGCGATGGCCGGGGCGCCGTCCTGGGCTCCGGCGCCGTTCTTGCGCAGGAAGGCGTCGAACATCAGCACCGACCACAGGGTGGTGCTGTGGTCCTTGGCGCCGGACTGGTGCTCCTCCACCATCTGCTTGAGGAAGGCCGGGTTGAAGATGCCGGTGTCGAGCAGCGCCGGATTGAGCACCGCGCGGCGCATCGCGTCCGCCAGCGGGCCGCGCAGCCAGGCCGCCAGCGGAATCGAGAAGCCCTGCTTCTTGCGGTACAGGATGTCCTCCGACAGGTAGGGCTGCAGCGCCTTCTTGAAGATGTGCTTGCCCTCGCCGTTGCGCAGCTTGGAGCCGGACGGCAGGCCGGACACCCATTCCACGAACTGGTGGTCGAGCAGGGGCACGCGCACTTCCAGCGCATGGGCCATGCTGGCGCGGTCGACCTTGGTCAGGATGTCGCCCGGCAGGTAGGTCTTCATGTCGAGGTACTGGATCAGCGACAGCGGATCGTCGGTCGGCGCCTTCTTCGCGTAGCCGCGCATCACCTCGACCGCGCGGTAGCCCTGCAGCTTCTGCTTGAAGCCGCTGGAGAACAGCTGGCCGCGGATGCGGTCGTTGTTGATCGAGACGCCGTGGAAGTAGCCCTCGGTGAGGTCGCGCGCCAGCGCCTCGAAGGTGGTCTTGGCGCGGAACATGCGCGGCGCCCAGTCGGCCTTCGGATACACGGCGCCCAGCACGCCGAAGACGGGTTTGCGCACGGCCAGCGGCAGCAGCGAGCGCACGCGGTTCTCGCCCATCGCCATGCGGTGACGGCGATAGCCGGCGAAGTTCTCGTCGCCGCCGTCGCCCGACAGGGCCACGGTGACGCGCTTCCTCGCCAGCTGGCAGACGCGGTAGGTCGGGATCGCCGAGCTGTCGGCATAGGGCTCGTCGTAGAGCGCGGCCAGGGTGTCGAGCAGGCCGTAGTCGTCCTTGTCGACGGTCTCGCACTGGTGGTTGGTCTGGTATTGCGCGGCGACCTGGCGCGCGTACTCGGACTCATCGAAAGCCGGGTCGTTGAAGGCGATCGAGCAGGTGTTGACCGCGCCGTCGCTCACGCCGGCCATCATGGCCACCACGGCGCTCGAGTCGACGCCGCCCGACAGGAAGGCACCCAGCGGGACGTCCGAGATCAGGTGGCTCTTCACGGCTTCGCGCAGGCGCTCGACGAGCTGCTCTTCCATCTCGCGCTCGCTCATGGCGGCGTGCGGGGCGAAGGGCACGTCCCAGTACTGCTTCGATTCCGGCACCGGCTGGCCCACGCGCAGGGTCAGGGTGTGGCCGGGCCGCAGCTTCTTCGCGCCCGTGAAGATGGTGCGCGGCTCCGGTACGTAGCCGTAGGCGAAATACTCCTCGACCGCCAGCGGGTCGATCTCGCGCTTGAGGTTCGGCAGCGTCAGGAGCGACTTCAGCTCGGAGCCGAAGGCGAACATGCCGTCGCTCAGGATCGCGTAGTGCATGGGCTTGATGCCGATGCGGTCGCGCGCCAGGAACAGGGTCTGTTTCGGGCGGTCCCAGATCGCGAAGGCGAACATGCCGCGCAGGTGGCCGACGCAGTCCTCGCCCCACTGTTCGTAGGCGTGCACGATGGTTTCGCTGTCCGACGGGGTGCGGAACACGTGGCCCAGGCCCTGCAGTTCGGCGCGCAGTTCGCGGAAGTTGTAGATCTCGCCGTTGAACACGAGGGCGATGGTCTCGTCCTCGTTGAACAGCGGCTGCAGCCCGGCTTCCAGGGCGATGATCGACAGGCGGCGGTGGCCGAAGGCCAGGCCGGGCTCCAGGTGCAGGTCGCCCTCCACCGGGCCGCGGTGGAACTGGCTCTCGTTCATCCGGTGCAGCAGGTGGCGGTCGATGGCGCGGCCGCCCTGCATATCAAAAATTCCAACTATTCCGCACATGGGGTGATCGCCTTCTTTGGTGTTCTGGGTGTTGTCTTGGTCTGGCACAGTTCGTCGTACAGGGCGACGTAGGCGGCCAGCATGGCCTGCATGCTGTATTGCTGCTCGACGCGCGCGCGTCCTTGTGCACCGTGGCGGCGAGCCAGCGCGCGGTCCTTCACGTAGGGGACAATCGCCGCGGCCAGGGCCTGTGGGTCGCGCGCCGGCACCAGGGCGCCGCTCACGCCAGGTGTGACGAGGTCGGGGATGCCGCCCACCGCGGTGGACACCACCGGCAGTTCGCTCGCCATCGCTTCGAGCATCGTCACAGGCGTGCCTTCGGCGATCGAGGACAGGGCGAACAGCGAGAAGCTGCGCATCACGGGCGCCACGTCGCTGCGCGGGCCGGGGAGAAAAGCGCAGTCCTGCAAACCGAGCGCGGCCACCCGGGCTTCCAGCTGCGCGCGCAGCGGGCCGTCGCCGACCAGCACCAGGCGCAGCTGTTCATTGGGGAGTTGGCGGCGCAGCAGGGCGAAGGCCTCGATCAGGGTAACTTGGTCCTTGACGTCCTGCAGGCGGCCGACGGTGCCGATCACGAAAGCGTCGGGGGCATCCTGCCAGGCTTCCGTGACGGCTGCCGTGCCGGCGCGGAAGCGTTCGGTATCGACGCCGTTGTCGATCAGCTGCAGCTTGCGCGCGGGGATGCGCACCACCCGCTCCAGCCAGCCGGCCAGGTCGCGCGAGACCGGCACGTAGCGGTCGATGACGGGGGTGAGCAGGCGGCGCAGCAGATTGTGTTTCGGGTTGATGCCTTGCGGGTCGCGCGCGTCGCGGCCGTGCTCGGCGTGGATGCGCACCGGCACGCCGGCGGCCCAGGCGGTGGCCGCGTATTCGATGGTGCCGAGGTTGTAGGTGTGCAGGATGTCTGGCGCCAGGCGGCGCAGCAGCCGGAACAGGTCGGCGTGGATGCCGAGGGCCAGGCCGGCCGGCTTGTGCAGGGCGTACAGCGCCACGTCCTGACGCGTGATGCGCTGGGCGAAGTCGGTGTAGTCGGTCAGGCAGATCACCGCATGGCGGTAGCGGCCGGGCGCCATGCGGTTGATCGTGTCGACCAGCAGCGTCTCCAGGCCGCCGATGTCCAGGCGGTAGATCAGGTGCGCGACCAGCGGCGGCTGCGGCACGATATCCGGCACGGCAGTCATCTCAGCGTCCCCGCGCCTTCACGAGGGCGGCGTCGACCGCGCCGAAGTGCTGGGCCAGGAAGGCGCGCAGGGTGGCGCGCGCCGCATCCTGGCTGTCGCCGGCCGGGGCGGCGATCGCCACCAGGGCGCCGTCGTCGCCGCGGAACTGCAGCTTGCCCTGGGCCTGGCGCAGCTTGCCCACCACATTGCTGGTGAGGTACTGGCCGTCCACCCACATCACGTGCCAGACCACGAGCTGGCCGTCGGCGCTGTGCATGACCGCTTCGCGCAGGGCCAGGGTGCGCCCGCCGGCCTGCTCGCTGCGCTGGCTGGAGGCGACCTGGTGATAGGCTTCCTTGTCGCCCGCCAGGCGGTTGACGGAACTGATCAGGCCCTTCTGCTTGGTCTGGTTACGGTAGTACAGCAGCTGCAGCTGGACCGGACGGCCGTCCGGCGCCTGGTAGACGCGCTTCATGCGCGCGTCCGGCTCCATGTAGTGCACTTCCCAGTCCGGGAAGCCGGCGGTCTGCGGCCAGGCGATGCCCGGTTCGGAGAGTTGCACCGGCTGCGGATTGTGGTTGGCGCGCTCGTTGACGGCGGCGAAGGCCGGCCACATGGCGGCGACCGCGACCACCGCCACGGCGACCGGCAGCAGCGAGGCGCTCTTGCCGGCGCCGACGACCGGTGCCGCGGCAGCGGCTGCGGGCTGCTCGTCCTCGCGCCAGTAGCTGCCGATCCAGAACATGATGAACATGATCACGCCGAAGAACAGCCAGCCGTAGACCAGGTGGTCGACGCCGGTGGCCAGCTCCATGCCGCTCATGTGGCCGATCATCACGATGCCGTAGGCGCGCAGCCAGTTGGCGACGATCGGCACCACGATCGACAGGCCGATGAAGACGGCGCGGCGGGTGTTCGAGCGGTAGGTCAGGTAGGCGTAGAGGCAGCCCAGGGTGATCGAGGAAATCAGGTAGCGGATGCCGCTGCAGGCCTCGACCACCGACCAGCTGCCGGTCGGCAGCTCGAAACGGGTACCGTTGCGCAGCACCGGGATGCCGGTGGCCTGCACCGCCCACACGGTGAAGTCGGCCGTGTAGTTGATCAGGGGGCCGACGAAGATCTCCCCGAAAGGCACCGCGAACAGCAGGAACAGCAACGGGAAGGTGAATTTCGCCGCCAGGCGCGGGCCGAGCAGGGTGAGCGCGGCCAGCGGGAACATCGACACGAAGGCGTACTGCATCACCACCTGCACGTCGCCCATCCGGCCGGCCAGCCAGGCGGCGCCGGCGCCGGCGAGCAGCAGCAGGCCCGGCCACCACGGGCGTGCGGGCAGGCGCGCGAACCAGGCGCGCTGGCGCCAGATCAGGCCGAGACTGATCGGCAGGATCACGTAGCCGTGGGCGAAGGTCTCGGAGCTGTTCCAGATCGCGACCATCGAGGCGGCCGTCTGCCAGTACAGCAGGAAGGGTGCGATCAGGGCGAGCGCGAGGGCGATGGCGGAGGCTGCCGGCATCCTGATGGGGGCAGCTGCCGGCAGCGCGGCGGCGTCGATGCCGGGTGGAGGTTTCAGGAACATTCGAGTCGCTCCCCGATGCAGGCCAGGTTGCTTGGCCAGCTGTACTTGCGTTCAACCCTGGCGCGCGCGGCCAGGCCCATGGTGTTGTCCTGGCGTGCCAGCAGGCTCGCCACCGCGTCGGCGAAGCCGGTCGCGTCCTGGGCCAGCACCAGCTCGCGGCCCGGTTCGGCCTCGATGCCCTCGAGCGCCTGGGGCGAGACCACCACCGGGGTCGCCATCGCCATCGCTTCCAGCACCTTGTTCTGGATGCCGCGCGCGATGCGCAGCGGCGCCACCGCGGCGCGCGCGTGGGCAATGTAGGGGCGCACGTCCGGCACGGTGCCGGTCACGACGATGTTCGATTGCTTGCCCAGTTCCAGCACGGCGGGGGTAGGACGCGCGCCGACGATGTAGAAGACCAGGTCGGGGAAGCGCGCGCGCAGCAGCGGCATGACGTCCGCGGCAAACCACTGCACCGCGTCCACGTTGGGCCAGTAGTCCATGGCGCCGGTGAACACGATGGCGCGTTCGCCTTCCTTGAAAGGCGAGGCGCCGGCGGCATCGGGCGAGAAGTACTCGGTGTCGACGCCGTTGCTGAAGAAGCCGATGCGCGCATCGCTTTCCGGGGCCAGTTGGCGGAAAAGGTCTGCTTCCGGCGCCGAGACGAACAGCGAGGCGTCGTACTCGCGCGCCACCTGGCGCTCGTAGGACAGCAGCTGGCGCGCTTCATGGCGGTACAGCCAGCTCATCGGCCAGGACTTCTTGTCGGCGTACTGGCGCCATTTATCCGAGTCGACGTCGCAGAAGTCGACCACGCGGCGCGCGTTCGGATACTTGTCGGCGTACTGCGCCATCGCCGAGGAAAACACCAGCACGCGCTCGATCTCGTGCGCCGCCACCGTCTGGTCGACCCAGCGCTGCATGCCTGCGTCGCGGTAGTAGTCGAGCGAGAGCGAACGGTTCTTCACCAGGGCGCCGAGGCTGCGCACACGGGCAAGCGTGGGGTTCAGGCTGGCGAAGTGGCTGCTGGCGCACATCTTCTCCACCGTCGGCACATGCTGCCAGTCGTCGGCGTCGTCGACGAACGTCGCCAGGTGCACCCGGTAGTCGCGCGCCAGGTGCTTGAGCAGATGGTAGGAACGGATCTTGTCGCCCTTGTTGGGCGGGTAGGGGATCCGGTGGATCAGCAGGAGCAGGTCTTCCACGTCTTATCCCAGGTTGCGCACGATGTAGGGGCCGAGGAAGTTCGCCACCGGCAGCGGCAGCTTCTTCCACATCTTGATGAAGAGCTGGTATTTCGGGTTCAGCGGATTGTTGTCCGGCAGCTTGTCCGACGCGTAGAGTTTGTACTCATAGGGCAGCGGTTCGGCCGTGAAGCCCCAGTTCTTCTTGAAATCGTAGGCGCCGGTGCCCAGCTTGCTGCGGCCGTAGTCGAAGATGCGGCAGCCACGCGCGGCGGCAGCCTGCATCAGGTTCCAGTACATGAAGTCGTTGCCCGCCACTTCGCGCGCCAGGTCCATGCCGCCGCCGTAGTAGGGTACGACCTCGTCGCGCCAGTAGAAGGACAGCACCGAGGCCACCAGGCGGTCGTCGCTGGTGTAGATCGTGCGCACTTCGCATTCCTCGCCGAAGGTCTGCTGCAGCAGGGCGAAGTATTTTTTCGGGAACACCGGGGTGCCCAGGCGCAGCACGCTGTGGGCATAGGCTTCGAACATGCGGTCGACGTTGTCTTCGACCACGCCCTTCAGGCCCAGCTTGATCCCCTTGCGCACCATGGCGCGCTGCTTGCGCGGGATGGCATTCAGGTTGGCTTCGTCGTCCGCGCTGATCTCCTTGCGGAAGGTGACGTAGAGTTCCTTGGTGTGGAAACCCGGATCGTCAGGGTGGGCCCGCTTCATGCCGCGGTATTCCAGGTGGCCGACGCCCAGCTCGCGCGCCAGCTTGTCGGCGGCTTCGTCGAGCAGGATCCGGGCATTGTCATCCGTAGCGGCCACGCCGCCGTAGACGCAGAAGGGCATGGCGCCCAGCGAGTGGCCGAACAGGCGGCTCTTGATCTCGGCCAGCGGCAGCACGCCCTGGATCTGGCCGTCCTGCTGGACGTAGTAGAACCAGGTCTTGATGCCGAAGGATTGCTCGATCACCTTCTGCCAGCCCGAGAGGTGGAAGAAGGTGGCGTCGGGGCAGGCGCGCACGAAAGCGTCCCAGCGGGCGTAGTCCTGCGGCTGCAGCAGGTGCAGCGTCTGCGGGCCGGCGGCCTGGATCGGGGCGGCGCGTTTGGCCTGTGCGGCTTCGATGATCGAGTTCATGCGGTGATGCCTTGTCGTTACTGACGGTCGAGGAAGATGCGGTCCATGCGGTCCCACGCGAAATCGCGCGCCAGCTGCTCGAGGCGGCTTTCCATGCGCTCGATGTTGACGTAGTGGCGGAAGCGCGACTTGGCGTCCAGGCCTTCGGGGCGCGGCTGGCCCGGGTCGAGTTCCCAGGGGTGGAAGTAGAACAGGGCCGGCTGGCGGTCCTCGCGGTTCACCTTCTGCATCATCCAGCGCGACAGGGCGTAGGGCAGCAGGCGGAAGTAGCCGCCGCCGCCGGCCGGCAGGTTCCGGCCCAGCATGTTGACGGTGGTGACCGGCACTTCCAGCAGGCCGTCCGGCCCGTGCGGGTAAAAGGCGAAGCGTGGCGCGTCCGGCATGCCGTAGTGGTCGTGGGCGATCGGGTAGATGCTCGAGCTGTAGCGGTAGCCCGCTTCCTGCAAGGCTTCCAGCGCCCACAGGTTGGCGTGGCCGATCGAGAAGCTCGGCGCGCGGTAGCCGATCACTTCCTGGCCGCCGATGTCTTCCAGCAGCGCTTTCGAAGAACGGATGTCGTTGTCGAACTGGGCGCGGGTCTGGTCGGACGCGCGCAGGTGGCCGTAGCCGTGGCTGGCCAGTTCATGGCCGGCGGCGACGATTCTTTTCACCATGTTTGGGTAGCGCTCCGCGATCCAGCCCAGGGTGAAGAAGGTGGCTTTCACGCCGTGGCGCTCGTAGATGGCCAGGATGCGCTCCATGTTCGCCTCGACGCGGCATTCGCGGGTCGGCCAGGAATCGCGGTCGATGTAGGGCGCGAAGGCGGAGACCTGGAAGTAGTCCTCGACGTCGCAGGTCATGGCGTTCTTGATGCGCTCGCCGGGTGTGGGCGCGGGACGCGGGGCGGGGGCGTAGAGTTTCATTCCTGGTTGTCCATGTGCTGGGCCGCCGCGCCCTGGGGCGTGGCGACGATTTTTTTCAGGATCGACAGGACCGAGACGATCGACTTCTCGAGTCGCATCATGCGTTCGTCGAGGATTTCGACGCTGGCGCCGCTGCCGGAGCGGCGGTCGCCGCTACGCTGGTCCAGCGTGCGCAGTTCGCCCGGCATCGAAGCGGGGTCCGGCTCGCCCACGGCGTCCGGCAGCTCGAATTCTTCCGAGATGTCGCGCACCACCGTGTTGATGTCGGCTTCGCCGAAGGCGTGCAGCTCTTCCAGGTAGCCCATCAGGAGCACCCGGTCCATCAGCGTGTTGGTCTTGCGCGGGATGCCGCCGCTGTAGGCGTAGACGGTCGCGTAGGCGCCATCATCAAAAGAAGGATCGCCCTTCCACCCGACCGTGGCCAGGCGGTGCTCGACATAGGCGCGGGTTTCCTGCGCGTCCATCGGGCCCAGGTGGTAGCTGGCGATCACGCGCTGGCGCAGCTGCTGCATGCCGGGGCTGTGCAGGGTGGCACGGAATTCCGGCTGGCCGAGCAGGAAAGTCTGCAGCAGCGAGCGGTCGTCGGTCTGGAAGTTCGACAGCATGCGCAGTTCCTCGACCGTGCGCGCGTTCAGGTTCTGGGCTTCGTCGATCACCAGGAGGGCGCGCTTGCCCTGGCGGTCGACGCCGCGCAGGAACTGCTCGAGGCGGTTGAGGAGCTCGGCCTTGCTGGCGCCTTCGAAGGGCAGGCCGAAGGCGGAGACCACCATGCGCAGCGTGTCTTCCGGATCGAGGCTGGTGTTGACGATGTGGGCGGCGACGATCTGGTCCGTCGGGATCTTGTTCAGCAGGTTGCGCACCAGGGTGGTCTTGCCGGCGCCGACTTCGCCCGTGATGACGATGAAGCCTTCGCCCTGCGACAGGCCGTACTCGAGGTAGGCCATGGCGCGCTTGTGGCCCTTGGAGCCGAAGAAGAAGTGGGGGTCCGGCCGGAGCTGGAAGGGCTTGGCGGACAATCCGTAGTAGGTTTCGTACATCGTGCGCGGTCCTGCTTAGAGCTGCATGAAAAGGGTTGCCGCAATGGCGTTCTCGGTATAGCTGCGCAGGGCGAGGCTACCGTTGCCCGGATCGGTGTCGCCGCGCCGCCTGCGCAGCTCGAGCGAGCCGCGCAGGTCGCGGCCAAGCTTGGTATTGAATGCCAGGCGCAGAAGGCGCTGGCGGCTTTCGAGCCCGGTGCTGATCGATTCGCTGCGGCTGAAGTCCGCGCTTCCGACCAGGCTCGAGCGCTGGCTCAGGCGATAGGTCGCATTGGCGCTGGCGCCGTACTGGCGCACATTGTCGTTGAGCGAGGCGAGCTGGCTGCCGAGCAGGGCGCTGTCGGTTTCCTGGCTCGACAGGGCGATGCGTTCGTTGCCATACGCGCTCAGGACGGCGCTGCTGCGCCGGCCGCGGAACGCGGCCGAGCCTTGCAGTTGCTTCTGGCGGATGTAACGGTTGGTCAGGTAATTGACGCTGTCGGCCAGGCTGGGCGGCAAGCCGCTGGCCTGGATATAGGCTTCCACCGCCTGCCGGCGCTGCACCGGGTCCGGGATCGACGCGAGGAACAGCCGGTCCAGCATGGCGGCGGTATCGATGGCCGACGGCAGCGTGAACTGCGAGCGGCTGTTCGTGATCGCGTCGCTATAGCTGAGAAGCCAGACCGTTTTCCGGCTGCGGACGCTGGCCAGCAGCGAGCCCGTCGTGCCAAAGAAATGGCGGCCGATCGACGCCTCGATCGTGGTGCGCTGGGACGGGGTCCAGGAGAAACCGGTGGACCAGTTGCGGCCCGCGGTCCGCCCGCCCAGGGCCTGGTAGTCGTAACGATCGTAGCCGAGGTTCGCGGTGAGTGCGAACGAATGTACAAGCTGGTAGCGCAGCCGGCCGCTGACGTTCTCGGACGAGGACTCGCCGGCGAATTCCTGCTCCAGGTCCTGGCGGTTGTAGTTCACGCCCCATCCGAGCTTGCCGGCGCCCGGCAGGCTGTCGAGGCTCGCGGTGACGGTATCGGCCAGACTGTCGCCAAAGCGGTTGCGCTGGTCGCTTTCGACCGAGTCCCGGGTGTAGCGCAGCGTGGCGCGCGCGCTGCGGCCGAACTTCTGCATCAGGTAGGGGCTGATGCGCCAGGTCCTGAATTCGGTGCCGTTCAGGTTCGAGTAGGGCCGCTCCTCCGCCCGTGGACCGAAGGCCGAAGTACTCTGGCGGCCGGCGCTGGCGCTGGCATCCACGTAAAGCAGGTCCTCGGCCAGGATGCCGCTCAGGTCGGCGTCGTACTGGACGAAGCGTTCGTTGCGGTTGCGCGCCGACGCTTCTTTCAGGTAGAAGAACTGGCGCAAGGAACCCTGTGCGGACACCTTCAGGCGGCGGCTGTCATGCATGAGGGAGAGGCCTGGCGCGACCTCGGAAATCAGGTCGCTGTGCTTCTCGCTCCCGCTGCGCAGGTCGACGTTGTCGGTATAGGTTTCGACGATGTTCAGAGACGGCGTAAAGCGCCAGTCCGCCCAGCACGAGGGAGCCGCGAGCAGGGAGGCGAGCGCCGCGGCGAGCGGCGCGAGGCGCAAGGCCCGTCGCTCAACCGTAGTGGTAGTCATACGTCTCTTCGATGCCAGGAATGTCCCTGGTCTTGTTGTAGATGAGGTTGACGTTCTTGAAGCCTTCCAGCTTGTGCAGCGCTTCCTTGACCGCGTGCTGGGTCGTGGTCTGCGCTTCGACCACCACCACGATCTGGCCCATGTGGCTGGCCAGCACCCGCGATTCGCTGGTCAGGAGCAGCGGCGGCGAATCGAAGATCACGACGCGGTCCGGATAGCGGTTGGCGATCTCGGTGACCAGGCTGCTCATCGTCGAGCTGGCCAGCAGCTCGGTGGCGCGTGGAGTGCTGGTGCCGGCCGGCAGGATCGACAGGGTGTCGACATTGGTGCGCAGCAGGACGTCGGACAGGTCGAGCTTGTCGTCCACCAGGATGTCCATCAGGCCGCGCTGGGCCGGCAGGCCGAGGGTGCGCAGCACCGAGGGGCGGGCGACGTCGGCGTCGACCAGCAGCACCGTATGGTCGAGTTCCATCGCGATGCTCATCGCCAGGTTGATGGCGCAGTAGGTCTTGCCTTCGCCCGGCAGCGAGCTGGTGATCATGATCAGGTTCGGCGGCATCGCGCCTTCGGCGCGCTCGCCAAAGGCACGCTTGAGCAGCGGGCGCTTGATGATGCGGAATTCCTCGAGCAGGGTGGTGCGTCCGCCGGCGGCGGTGACCATCCCCATGTCGCGCATCTTCGCCAGGTCGAGTTCGACCATGCGGGGATTGGCGCGGGAAGCTGGCGCGGCGGCAGGGGCAGGGGAGCCCACATCCGGGCCCGCGCCATGGACGACGGCAGGCGCAGCCGCAGGTGCCGCGGCTGCGGGTGCTTCGAGGACGGCGACTGCCTCGGCGCCAGGTGCGGCCAGCGCCAGCGATGCGTCGGCGTTGTCGATCGGGGCGGTGACGGGGGCGGCCATGGCGCTGCTGCGCTGGCGGTCGATGCGGCTTGCTGCTTTTTCGATAATGCTCACGTTTTAACTCCTTGGGGCGCCGCTTACAGCGTCGGGCGCACGAGAATGGCGGCGACACCGGCGCCATAGGTGCCGAACAGCACCAGCACCGAGGCGGCGAGCGCCATCAGGCGGCGCTTGCGGCGCACGGTCTGGGCGGCGGTCCAGTTCATGCTGATCGAGCCCAGGATCGGGACCTCGGTGGCCTCGCGCAGGGCGGACTGGCTCAGGAAGGTCGGGCGGAACTGGCTCATCAGGAAGGCGCCGGCCAGGCCGGCCAGCAACGCTCCGGCGAACACGGCCGAGAACAGCAGCATACGGTTCGGGCCGGACGGCATTGCGGGCGCGATCGGCGGATCGACCACGCGGAAGGTCAGCATGTCGGTGGCCGAAGACAGGTCGCCGGAAAGCTTGGCCGATTCACGACGCTGCACCAGCTGCTGGTAGTTTTCGCGGTTGATCTCGTAGTCGCGGTTCAGCTGGGTGAGCTGGGCTTCGATCTCCGGCACCGAGGCGCTCTGGGCGCGCAGCTGGGCCAGGCGCGTCGAGTACTCGGAAACACGCGCCTGCAGCGACGCGACGCGCGCTTCGGCGTCTGACAGCGACACCTTGAGCTGCTGCAGCATGGGACTGTAGCTGGCGCCCGGATCGAGCGTCTCGCGTGGACGCTTGCTTTCTTCGACCTTGCGCGCCTGCAGCTGCTCGAGCAGGCGCCGGTTGGCGATGATGTCCGGGTGTTGTTCGGTGTACTGCAGGCGCAGGGCGTCGAGGTTCTTGGTGACGGTGGCAATGCGCGCTTCCAGCTCGGGATCAACCGGAACCGGCGCAGGCTTTTCGCCTGGCGCCGCGGGCGTGCCGGAGATCTGGCGGCGGATTGCGTTCCGAGCCTGCTCGGCTTCCGCCAATTCGAGCCGCGCCTGATTCAGCGCCTCGGTCGTCGTACCCACGCGGGCGTGGAAACCCCCGCCTTCGCCCGGCAACATGCCCATATTGCGAATCTTGAATTCCTTCAGCGAGTTCTCGGCGGCGGCCAGCTTTTCCTCGTAGTTGCGGATCTGGTCGTCGATGAACTGGACGGCCTTTTCGGAGTCCTGTTTCTTGCCGCCGAAGCTGCCTTCGACGAAGATGGTGAGGAAGGCCTGCACCACGTCCTTGCCCTGCTGGGCGCTCGGCGCGGTGTAGCTGATGGTGTAGATGTCGTCGCGTTCGGTGCCGGCGATCTTGATCTTCGACATCAGCTTTTCCACCAGGGCCTCGTGTTCTTTCGGCGTGGAAGCCTGGACGTCGAGGTCGACCATGCGCATCACCCGCTCCACGTTCGGGCGGCTGATCAGCGTGCGGCGCATGAACATGACCTGCTGGTCCAGGTTCGGCATCATGGTCATGCCGGACAGCAGGGGTTTCAGGATGCTCTGGGTATCGACGTAGACCCGGGCCGAGGCTTCGTACTGGTTGGGGAGCTTGAGGACGACCGCCCAGCCGCACAGGGCGACGATCCAGGTGATCACGATCGCATGCCAGCGATATTTTCCGATCGCCTTCAGGAAATTCAGGACCAGCGCTGTCAGTTCTGCCATCTTGTCAATCTCACATCAATGTCCGGGGAGTCCGGACTCAACAATCATTAAACGTGTTGCATGATCGCTTGTACATCAAGCAATTGCAATTGCGCTTCGGAAAATTCCACACTTTCCTCGCCAAATGCACCGAGTTTGCAACACAAATTCCAGCAAGCAAGACATTTTGTGCTTAAAAACCTATCAAATCCAACATAAAATTGCATTCTCGAAAATAAAAGTTCCCTGCGGAGATTGCATTATTTTAACTTTTTCTCGCGTCCCCGTGACCCCGAAGAGACCCACCGGCGACCTTGAATTTTGTTATTGTAGTGTTGATTACCCGAAATAGCTTGCACGATTGATTGCAAATTGAATACGTTCTTTACACGACGAATGTGATATGACGATGACAAGAAAGCGCCGCCTGCTGGTGTCCTCCTGCCTGCTGCCGGCGCTGCTGTTCGCGCCCCTGGCGCCAGCCCGGGCCGAGCTGACGAAGACGATTCCTCTGGTGAAGCGCTCGGTGGTCGGGATCGGTACCGAACTGCGAACCCGCAGCCCCGCGATCGCCTTCTTCGGTACCGGCTTCGTGGTCGGCGATGGCCTGAGCGTGGTTACCAATGCCCACGTCGTGCCGCCGGTAAGCGGCGAGGCGGGCAAGGAAACCCTCGGCATCGTGCTGCGCGAACGCAATGGCCTCGCCTTCCGGGCCGCACGCCTGGTGGCGATCGACCGCGAGCATGACCTGGCCCACCTGCGGATCGAGGGTGAGCCGCTGCCGGCCCTCCAGTTGGGCGAGCCGGACCAGGTGCTGGAAGGTTCGGCGCTGGCCTTCACCGGTTTCCCGCTCGGCATGGTGCTGGGCCTGCACCCGGCCACTCACCGCGCCACCCTTGCGGCGATCACGCCGATCGTCATGCCTTCGCTCAGCTCACGCAAGCTGGACGCGCGCGCCATCACCCAGCTGGCGCGCTCCCGCTTCGATATCTACCAGCTCGACGGCACGGCCTATCCGGGCAACAGCGGCAGCCCGGTCTACGACCCGGACAGCGGCGTCGTCCAGGCAGTCATCAATATGGTGTTCGTGAAAGGACTCAAGGAAACGGCGATCAGCGCCCCCAGCGGCATCACCTATGCCATTCCGGTGCGCTACGTGCACGCATTATTGCAACAGAAGTGAGCACCGCACGCGACACTCGGCTTTTAAGGAAATAGTCGTTATACAATACAACTCGGCCATTCATGGCAAAACAACAATTTTGAAGCTGTCGGGAAGGGATTTGACGTGAGCATGAAGAAGATGATGAAACAGATTGCGCTGATGCTGGCCGCCGCGCTGGCCCTGGCCGGCTGCGCCACGCCCACGCCGCCAAGCGCTGCGGCGCTGGCGCCGGTCAATCCGGACTACCTGATCGGGCCGGGAGACAATGTGACCGTCACGGTCTGGCGCAATCCGGAAGTGTCGAGCTCGGTCCCGGTCCGCCCGGACGGCAAGATCACGACGCCGCTGGTCGAAGACCTGCCGGCCGCTGGCAAGACCTCGACCCAGCTGGCGCGCGACATCGAACAGGCGCTGGGGAAATTTATCCAGCAGCCAGTGGTCACCGTCATTGTGACCAATTTTGTCGGCAATTACGGCGACCAGATCCGCGTGATCGGCCAAGCGGCCCGTCCCCAGGCCCTGCCTTACCGTCGTGACATGTCGCTCATGGATGTCCTGATCATGGTCGGCGGCATTACGGAATTCGCAGCCGGCAACAAGGCCAGCATCATCCGCAACGTCGACGGCAAGCAGGAAAAACTGAACGTGCGCCTGGATGACCTGATCCGCGAGGGCGACATCTCGGCCAACATGCCGATGCGGCCGGGCGACGTGCTCGTCATTCCGGAAAGCTTCTTCTAAGGGGGGAGCGCAGGGACGCTGTCGATGATTCTTACAACACCATCGGCTTGACCAAACGGTGGAAGGCTAAACTTTTGATTTAGAATAAGAAATAAGACGGCGTCTGCAGTGGCATAAAAATTGCTTTTTGTCATTTGTTGTTTCCCTGCCTTCATTCCGCCTCATGAAAGACACGATCGTGACTCCTCAAGACCATCGCGACCCTGAAACGCCCGTCTCCACTGACCTGCCTGCTGCGCAAGCAATCGGCAGCAAGGGCGCCGCGCGCCGGCGCTTCGCCAGGACCGGTCTTGCCGGCGGCGTCATCATGACCCTGGTCAGCAAGCCGGGGATGGCGATGACCTGCACCACCACCTCGGGTTTTGCCTCCGGACCGAATGCGAGTATTTCTCCCGGCGCCAGTTGCAGCGGCCGTTCTCCCGGCTACTGGTCCAGATGGACGGGGGAGTGGGAGAAGGCGGGCTTGAGTACCGAAACCGAATTTTCCAAGGTGTTCAGTTGCGGTAGCACCTTCACCGCGCCGCTTGCTACGCAAACGCTGCTCGAAGTGGTCGACCAGGATATGGGGCCCAAACATACCGGCAAGTCGAAGGGACCCAAGACGAATATCGACCAGGATAATGTGGCGCGCCACCTCGTGGCGGCGCTGCTGAACGCGCGTTCCGGCAAGGTGCCGCAGCTGCCCGAGCGCGAAGTGATGGAGATCTGGAACAGCTACGCCCGGACCCAGACCTATTCGCCCAAGAAAGACGTGGTGTGGAATGGCGCCGACATCGTCATCTACCTGAAGAGCACGATGATGTAAGGGCTGCAGGCGTGTTGCAAGCATTCCCGGGCGCCTGGCGCCTGGTTCCCGGCCAGGCCCTCCTGCATCACGGCGCAGGCGACGAACACCTCGTTTTCAATGATCTGTCGGGCGATACCCATCTGCTCGATGCGCAGGCCATGCAGGTATTGCGCGCGCTGCAGGCCGGACCCCTGGCGCCGGCGGCGCTGCAGGGCCTGTGCGGCGAAGCGCAGGAGCCCGAGGATATCGCCGCGCTGTTGGCCGAACTGCAGGAACTGATGCTGGTGCAGCCTGCATGAATGTCGGCGGTCTCTCCTACCGCGCCTTGTGCGAGCGCCTGGCCGGCCCCGGCCTGCGCCTGGCCACCGGGCCTTTCGTCGCCAGCGTCCGCAGCCCGCTGCCGGCGGTGGCGGAAGGCATCGCGCTGCTGTACGGGGCCTACCCCTTGGCCGACCCGGCCGGCTTCGCCGATTTCCACTTGAACCTGCGCCCCTCGGGCGGCCTGCGGCGCTGGCTGCGCCCCCAGGCCCGCTTCGACCTCGACGGCGTGGCGCCCTTCCTGCCCCTGCCTGCGGACCATGCCTTCTCGCTGTTCGAATGGGCGCTGAACTGGTGCGTTTCGAGCCGCGCCCACGATTACCTGATCCTGCATGCCGCGGTCGTGGAAAAGAACGGCCGGGCGGCGATCCTGCCGGCGCCTTCCGGTTCCGGCAAGAGCACGCTGTGCGCCGCCCTGGTCTGCCGCGGCTGGCGCCTGCTGTCGGATGAACTGGCGCTGATTTCCACCGCAAGCGGCGAACTGACGCCGCTGCCGCGTCCAATCAGCCTGAAGAACGCGTCGATCGGACTGATCAAGGGGTTCGCGCACGATCCGGTCTTCAGCCGGCCCTCGGTCGATACCGCCAAGGGGACGATCGCGCACCTGAAGGCTCCGCTGGACAGCGTGCGGCGCGCCGCGGAAACGGCGCGGCCCGGCTGGGTCATCTTCCCGCGCTACCAACCTGACGCCGCGCCGCGCCTGGAAGCGCTCGCCTCCACCCGCGCCTTCCTGCGCGTCGCCGAGAACGCCTTCAACTACAGCCTGCTGGGCGCCCAGGGCTTCTCGAGCGTCGCTCGCCTCGTCGATGCCGCCCCCGCCTACGATTTCACCTACAGCGCGCTGGACGATGCGGTGACAGCCTTCGACCGGCTGGCCGGGGAGGGCGCATGAAGGACTTGCCGCTCCTGCTTGCCGTGCTGCGCCAACCGCAGCGCCTGGCTGCCCTCGCGCCGGCCGACTGGGACCTCCTGCTGCGCCAGGCCGTGGCGGCCAGGCTGGCCTTCACCCTCTACCTGCTGGCGAGCGAGCACGGGCTGCTGGACGCCGTGCCGGCGCGCCCGCGGGCTCACCTGGAATGGGCCGCCGTGAGCGGCCGGCGCCACCACCAGGCCGCGCAGTTCGAAGCCAGGCAAATCGCGGATGCGCTGGCGCGCACGGGCATCCCGCTGATCCTGCTCAAAGGCTCGGCCTACCTGATGGCCGGGCTGCCCGCCTCGCGCGGACGCCTGTTTTCCGACATCGACATCCTGGTCCCGCAATCGCGCCTGGACGAGGTCGAGGCGGCGCTGATGCTGGCCGGCTGGAAGGTGACGTCGCTCGACGCCTACGACCAGCGCTATTACCGCACCTGGATGCACGAGCTGCCCCCGATGCAGCATATGCAGCGGGGCAACACCATCGACGTGCACCACGCCATCCTGCCGCTCACGGCGCGCGTCCGTCCCGACCCAGAAAAGCTGCGTGCCGCCGCCGTGGCGCTGCCCGGCCATCCCGGCTGGCACATGCTGGCCCCGGTCGACATGGTGCTGCACAGCGCCACCCACCTGTTCCATGACGGCGAGTTCGACAAGGGCCTGCGCGACCTGTTCGACATCCACCGCCTCCTGCAGCATTTCGGCGCCGTGCCGGGATTCTGGGACACGCTGCCGGCGCGCGCATGCGAACTGCAGCTGGCGCGCCCGCTCTTCTATGCCCTGCGCTACAGCGGGCGCCTGTTCGGCACCGCCGTTCCCCCGCAGGTTGTGGCGGCGGCGGGGCGGGGCCGTCCCAATCCGGTCCTGCTGCGGCTGATGGACGCCCTGTTCGAGCGCGCCCTGCAGCCCGACCATGAGAGCTGCGCCGACCGCTTCACGGCCTGCGCACGCTTTGCCCTGTATGTGCGCGGCAACTGGCTGCGCATGCCGCCCCTGATGCTTGCCCAACACCTGTTTCACAAGGCATTCATTTCGCCGCGCTCGCCGGGCACACAGGGTCGATAACGCAACGGGATTGCATGAAATTCAAGAGTTGTGTTGAAATCAACACACTCCATCCTGGCCGACGCCCGAGGTATGCATGCAAGCAGCGCACATTTCCCCGAACCGTTTGCAGGTCCTGCGGCAATTCCTGGCGGACGAGGCGCCGGAGCCGCAACTGGACCGGCAGGTCAGGCGCGTGGCCGAGCTGGTCGGCGCCGCCAGCTGTTCGGTCATGCTGCTGGGCAGCCCGGGCGAAGGCGATGCCTGCATGAGCATCCAGGCCCATCATGGTCCTTTGCCGGACGCGGCCCTGCAGGCGGCGATCCGGCGCGGCGAGGGCATTTCAGGCCGCGTGCTGGCCAAGGGCAGTGCGCTGCTGGTGGATGACATCGCGCATTCCGAGTTCGCCGCCCTGGCCAGGCACGGGACGGCGCTTGGCGCCAGCCTCATGAGTGCGCCGATCCGGGTCGAGGGCCGGGTCGCCGGCGTCATCAATGCCGCCAATGGCAGCGGGACGGCGCCCTTCGACGAAGCGGCGCTGTGCCTGCTCGAAGTGGCTGCCGCATTCATCGGGAAATCCCTGCAGCTGAGTCAGCTGCGGCACCTGCTCGATTCACGCTTCGCGCAGCTGGCGCTGCTGCAGGAAAGCGGGCCGGATGCCGATGGGGACCGCTTGTCTTACCGCAACCCCGAAGATGTGGCCAGGATCCTGGCCCGTTCCCTGTTCCGGGAAATGACGCGGGCCGGCTTCGGATCGGCACACATTGTCGCGGCCGCTTCCGAGCTGATCGGCCAATTGCATCAAGATATCCAGCAGGAAAAAAGCAAGGACAAGCGGCTTGGACTCTGACAGGCTTTTTGAGGTATGTCGGAATTCTTTACACGCGCATGCAGTATTTATAACAGTTCTATTCTTTAGTTGTTGTAATTTTTGCCACCATTCGAGGGGGTGGAACGGTGCAAGAGTAGTGGATATGATAGAAAGAAATGTTGCCCGCATTAATTTATTGATACGTTGGAATACCAAGTGCTATGATATGAGACAGTCCCGACTGCGGCATGCCCTGTCCATCCGCCTGGAGAATACCGATGATCGATACCGTAGTGACAGAAGAAGTCGGCCACAGCAACACGGCTGACCACGGCAGCGAGTCGTATTCGCCCAATATCGTTGACGTCGCCATCAACGAGAGTGTGTTTGGCATCCGCGCGGCGGATGTCGATGAACACCGCAACTCGGCCAGCATGCTCATCAGCAAGATGTACGCCTGGCGTGGCTATAGCGGCAATCACACCGTGGGTAAAGATCCAAACCGCATCACCCTGACGGCCACCAGCAAGGGCGAGGTGATCGGCACCCTGAGCCTGAACCTGGATTCCGACGTCGGCCTCTTGTGTGACCAGGTGTTCAAGGACCACATCGATCCCTACCGCGCAAATGGCGGCAAGGTATGCGAGCTTATCAAGCTGGCGATCGATCCTGGCGTAAAGTCCAAGGCGGTGCTGGGCTCCCTGTTCCATGTGGCCTTCATCTATGCCCGTGACCTGCATGGCTGCAGCGACATCTTCATCGAAGTGAACCCGCGTCACCGCCGTTTCTACGAGGCAATGCTAGACTTCGTGGTGGAATGCGAATCGCGTCCCAATCCGCGAGTCGACGCGCCGGCGGTCCTGCTGCGCGGCAATACCGCCCTGGGCACCCGCCGCATCGCCGAAGTAGCGGGGCAGGGCGACCATGCGGTTGGCGACCGCTCGCTCTTCCCCTATTTTTTCTCCCCGCGCGAAGAGGCCGGCATCATCGCTCGCCTGAAGCGCATCGGCTGAGTCCGCGCCCCCTTTCGGAGGGGGAGCTAACTTCCATGACTTGCCTGGCCTGCAGGAAGCACCTATATTCGCTCCTTCAGTTGTCCTCGCTCTATTTCCATTAACAAGGAACGACCATGACTACCGGTAAGACCCGCGACGAAATCGCCGAAGCCTATTCCTCCGAGCCATGGTGGTACGACATACGCGGCTTCTTCATCCTCACCTTCGCCTACAACAGCACGATCGGCACCCAGATGCGCTTCTTCGGCCCGAATTTTGGACCCGATCACCTGGAAGTGGCCTGCGGCACCGGCACCTTGCTGGAAATGATCTTGAACTGGCGCCGCCGCCGCAAGCTGCCGAAGGTGAACGTGGTCGGCATCGACTATGCGCCGTCGATGCTGGCGGGCGCCAAGAAGCGGTTTGCAAAGGATCCGCAGGTCAAGGTGCAGCACGCCGACGCGGCTGACCTGCCTTTCCCGGACAACCATTTCGATACGGCGAACATCGCCAACTCGATCCACTGCTTCCCGACCGTCGACGGAGCGCTGCGCGACATCCGGCGCGTGCTCAAACCAGGCGGCACGCTGGCGGCCAATGTGCTGCTGTATCCGAGCGGCTTCGCCCCGCTGCGCTGGGCGGCGCAGAAGATCAACGACTGGGGTATCAAGAAGGGCATCTTGTACAGCCCTTTCCGCGAAGAAGACATTCGCCGCAAGATGCTCGATGCCGGATACGAAATCGCCTCTGAATTTAAGTCAGGCAACACTTGGAATGTGATTGCGCGCAAACCCTTGATCGCACAGTGAACGGCGCATGTCGGGTTTTTTTACAGTTCTTATTCTCGGCTCGATTAAACTTCTATAAGTGATTGATTTTAAAAGGATTGGTTCGGCTGGCACGGCGTTTGCTAATACAGCGGTGCAAGGTTCAGACTAACCAGGAGATCAAAGATGAAAGCACTGTTTTCGAAGAAGGTTCTCGCGTCGGCAATCGCCGCAATGTCGATGTTTGCTGGCGCAAATGCGCACGCCGATGTCTTCAATCAGTTCGTCGTAAAGCCGGCCGGCCCGACGATTAACGCCCCGTTCACCGCTGACCGCATCACCGGCGGCTATGCCGAGATCGCTACCTTCACCCCAACCAGCGCCACCGGCGGCACCTTCCAGGTCTCGCTGCGCTGGGTTGCTGGCCAGTTTATCAACAACAGCGGTTCGGATGACCCGGATGAACTGCCGACCCTGACGACCGGCCTGGGTTTCGACTATGGCCTGTATGCTCTGTACACCGCATCGGGCACGTTCACCACCGGCGCAAATGGCCGCGCGAGCTTCAGCTTCAGCGAAGGCACCGGTAACCTGGCGGTTTACCTGGACGACAACGTCGACACGACCTTCGCCGCCCCCGCTACCGGCGCTACGGCCTATGCCCGCGCGAATGCAGGCGACGACATCCTGCTGGCAACTGGCAACCCGCTGGCTGGCGAGGGTAACCTGGATCCGACCCTGAGCACCTGCTCGGGTGGTAGCGGTTCGGGTATCAACTGTGGCAGCTTCGGCTCGACCACCAGCTTCGAGCTGACCGCCGCCGGCATGAACTTCTTCATCGATCCGACCCCGTTCTACAACCTGTCGTTCCAGTCGGGCCAGTTGAACCGCTTCACTCCGACCGGCACCCAGTCGATCAATGGTTCGCTGGACGTGGTCTTCGCCAATGAAGTGCCGGAACCGGCATCGGTCGGCCTGTTGGGCCTCGGCCTGCTGGGTCTGGGCGCTGCGCGTCGCCGCAAGCAAGCCAAGTAAGCCTGTCATCGGATCCGGTTTCCCGGATCCATGTAAAAAAAATCCACTGCCTCGGCAGTGGATTTTTTTTCGCCCTGCTTCTACTTGAACTTGCTGGCGAACTGGCGTTTGCCGATGGCGATGGCGAGCCGCTGAATCGGGTGGCTGTTGCCGCCTGGACGCCAGGTCCGCTTGAGCTTGTTGCGATAGGCGTCGAACTGCATGCCATGGGGCGCCGCCAGTACCTCGCCGCGGCCGAGCAGGATCTTCAGGGCCTCGGTGCCGATGATGCCGGCGCATAGCTGGCAAGCCATGAAAGTAGAGGGACCGCGCTGTTCATCGAAGTTGACCGATTCCGGCACCACCAGATAAGGGCGGTGCAGACCGGCAGGCGCCAGGCCGACGGCGAAGCGGATGGCTTTATCGATATCAGGTAAATCGCCCCACTGGAAATACTCTTCGAAGGTCATTTTGCCGGGCATGAAATTCAGCAGGGCGGCGCCCATGCCGAGCGGAGCCGCCGTGGTGGCAGGCACACCCAGTTGCGCGCAACGCGCGAAGGTCTGGCGCCGGGCGTCGAAAGCGAAGAAATCCAGGCCGTCCACATACAGGTCGGCATCACCCAGGAAATCGTCAAGGTTGCCCGCATCGACGCCATTGCCGAATACGCGGATCTCGACTTCGGGATTGATGTCCTTGGCCATGCGTTCCAACACTTCCGCCTTGGGTTGCCCGAGGGTCGACATCATCGCCCCGACTTGGCGATTGAAGTTCGGTATATCGAAGGTGTCGAAATCGGCAATATTGAACTTTGAAACACCGAGGCGCACCAGTGTCAGCAGATGGACGCCACCTACGCCTCCAATACCGGCAATCGCTACGCGCTTGCCTCGTAGAACCTGTTGTTCGTCCTGGGTGATCCAGCCAATATTGCGCGCAAAAGCCTGCTCGTAGCGAAACGGGTTATTCATCGAAGGGTGGAAACGGTTGACCGGCACGCGGGATGCGACTGCCGGGATTGCCAATGACGTCGATCACTGGCGCTGAATCGCCTTGCTATCTGGAACCACTCTGCTCGTCCATGCGCAGCAGGCGGTTGATGATACCGCGTTCCTCGCGAGGCGAAAAGAAATAAGGATAGAGCGATCGTTCGGCACTGCCGGCAGGGGAATCGAACGTGCCGCCATAGCGTTCCACCTGCTCGCCCACGTATTCGAGGGTGAGGTGCATCAGATAGGCCGGCGCATTTACGCGCGGATTGATCTTCAATTCACCCTGTTGGCGGAACCCGAGCATCCGTTCATAGAAACGCCTATGGCGTGGATTGATCTCGATAACGACGTCGGTGCAATCGTACAGGTCGCGTGCATAGATCAGCGCTAGGTGGAAGACGTTGGCCAGCGGCACGCGCGAACGCTCGGAGAGGTCGAAGGCCAGCTTGGTGCATTCGCACAGGCGCGCGCCACGGGCGCGGTGCTCGTCCAGGATGTCCTTGAACAACTCGTCGGCCATCAGGCCGCGCTCGGAGTCGATGCCGATCGTCACGGTGCCGACCACGTCGCCGCGGTCGGTGGCAGTTAGCGTCACGCGGTTGCTCTCGTCGAGGACATGACGCGTGCCGGTGCCCGTATACCCGCGACGGGCATACATCCGTTTCACCAGCATGCTGGCCGAATTTCGGCCTTCGGCAGTATCGGTGAGACGAATTCCGTACGAATCGTCATTCACGATAAATATCCTCGAAATATGAGGCTGCCATAGTAGCGCGATCGACGTAGTTCGCGCGTTCGCTAGGGAAGCAGCCAATTAGCCCGGCCGGAAAGGAGCGCAGGAATACTCCATCCCGTGCCGAATCAACGGCATGGGAAGGTTTCAGGAATGCGCCGGGTTTTGGCCTGCCATGTCCTTACATTGAGGCATGGCTTGTGCGTCGATTTCCGCAGCCCCTTCCAAAGGGGCTTTGGCGCTGCAATGCGGGCATTGCAGCGGGATGGAAACTCGACAGTTTCGTATCAATATATTATCAACTTACAGGGTCTTGAGCAATGCGCGCGCGGCCTCAATATCGTTGAATGGGATGTTTTGGGCGATCGCCTTGTCGATTTCCCTGCGCGCGCCCTGTTTGTCGCCGGATTTATGCAGGGCGACGCCCAGGTGATAGCGGATTTCAGGAGAGGTAGGCGCCTTTTCCGAGGCTTTCTGCAAGAGCGGCAGGCCGCGTGCGGTGTCGCCTTTCTCTACCAGCAGCCAGCCCAGGGTATCCATCACGCCTGGATTATCGCCGGCCAGCTTGTATGCCTGTTCCGCAGTCGCCAGCGCGCGCGGATCCTTCTCCTGCTGGTAGGCCCAGGCCAGGTTGTTCAACACCAGCGGGCTGTTCGGCGCGGCCTTGAGCGCGCGCTCCAGAATCGAGATCGCCGGTTTGAATTCCTTGCTGGCCAGGTTGGATTCCGCGACCATCAGCGCCACACGCACGTCGTCAGGATGCTGGTTCAGCCACTGGGCGCCGCGCGATTTCACCTCCTTGGTCTTGCCGGCCATGCCGAGCGCCTGCAGGGTCTTGGCAAACAGCTCCGGCGCGGCGCCGAGGGACTGGGCCTTCTCGTAGGCGTGGGCGGCCAGGGCCGGCTTTTGCTGCGCCATCAGTACGTCCCCTTCGAGCATGTAACCGACTGCGGCCTTCGGATCGAGCTTTTGCACTTCGCGCGCGATCTGCAGGGCTTCTTCTCCACGGCCGCTACGCATGGCCATCTCGATCTGGGCCAGGCGAGCCGGGATGAAATTCGGCTGCAGGTCGATGGCGCGCCGTAGATGGGTCGCGGCGGAGGCGTCGTTCTTCATGACCTGGTACACACCAGCCAGGCGCATCTGGGCCAACGCCGACTTCGGCATCACGGCTGCCAGCTTGCCGTAGGTGTCGAGCGCGCCTGCGGTATCCTTGGACGCCATCTGGGCCTGTCCGAGCATTTCCAGCAATGCCGCATTGGTCGGGTTGGCCGGTTGCAGCTTGCGCGCCAGGGTCAGTGTCTTCTCCGGCTGCTTGATGCGCAGGTAGTGCATGCCCAAATTGAGCGCGGGCGACACTGCATCCGGATTGACATTGCTGGCTTTCTCGAGCCAGCTGGTGGTTTCCTCCGGACGCTTCTGGGCCATGGCCAGCTCGGCGAGCGCGGTCATTGCTTCGATGTTGTTCTTGTCCTTTTCGAGAACTTTCAGGAAGCGTCCCTTGGCCGCATCCGGCTGTTTCTGCGCCAGGTCCAGGCGCGCCAGGTTGGCAACCGCCGCGATGAAGGTCGGCTGCAGCGCCACTGCCTTGTCGAACGCGGCGCGCGCCTTCGTGGAGTCGCCCTTCGATTGCAGCACGATGCCTTTCAGGTTGTGCACCTGCGGATTGTCCGGCTGGCGCTGCTCCATGCCGGCGATGGTTTCCAGCGCCTTATCGTACTGTTTCATGCCCATCTGGGTCTGGACCAGGGCGATGCTGGCTTCGGCCGACTTGGGGTCGAGCGAGGTCGCCATTTCGAGTTCCTTGAGGCCGCGCGCCTGGTCGCCTTGGGCGAGCTTGGACAGGCCAAGCGAGGTGCGCACGCCGGCCGCTTTGGGAGCCAGCTCGGCCGCTTTCTCCAGGTAGCCGCTGGCCTTGTCGAAGTCGCGCACCTGCATATAGGACTGGCCGGCCAGCGCCAGCAGTTGGGCGTCCCGACTGCCGTCCTTCAGCACGGGCGCCAGCGCCGCGGCCGCGTCGGCGGGCTGGCTGCTCTTGAGCAGGGTCTGGGCCAGCAGCTTGCGGGCGTAAATATTGTTCGGGTTGCTTTCGATGTACTTGCGTAGATGCTGTTCGGCCTGCTGTATCTGGCCGAGGTTCATCTCGGAGGCGCCGGCCAGCAGCAGGGTCGGCATGTGGTCCGGAGCAACCTTCAGGATCTTCAGCAGCGACTCATGCGCCACGGCATATTTGCCCTGCGAGAATTCATACAGCGCGCGGGTATAGGTCACGAGCAGGTTGCCCGGGGCCGCCTTCTCGGCGCCCTCGATGGCCGCCTTCGCCTCAGGGAACTTGCCGCGGGCGATTTCGACATAGGCCTTCTCGATGAAGGCGTCGCGGTGGTTCGGCTTGAGCTTCAGGACTTCGTTATAGGCCGCGATGGCTTCGTCCTGCTTGCCGTCCATGCGGTGCACGGTGCCCTGCGCCATCCACACGTCCGGGTTTTTCGGATCCTTGGCCAGCGCCTGCGCCAGGAAGGTTTCGGCCACGATCTTGTCCCCACTTCGCATGGCGTGACGCGCCAGGCCCAGCAGGGCCGCGCCGGAATTCGGGTCGACCGCGAGCGCGGCATCGAAAGCCGCCTTGGCTTCGTCCGGCTTGCCGGCGACCAGCAGGGCGTCGCCGCGCAGGGTCAGGAGAGGCGCCGAGCCCTTGGCCTGCTCGGCAGTGATATCTTCCAGCACGGCCTGGGCCTGGCCGCGCTGCATGTTCGCCTTGCCCAGCAACGGCAGGACACGGCCGGCGTCGACGCCGAGCGAGCGCGCCTTGCGCAGTTCCTTGTCGGCCGAGACCGCGTCGCCCACTTCCAGGTGCAGCATGCCCAGCTGCATGCGCGCTTCGCCGTCCTCCGGGCTCTTCGCCACCGCGTTCTTCAGCTGGATCATGGCGGCCTTCAGATCGCCCTTCTGCTGGTATTGCTTGGCTTCGGCCAGCAAGGTGGCGGTCGACTCGTTATTGCTGCAGGCCGACAGGCCTGCCATCAGGAAAACGCTGGAAAGAAGGGCTGCGGAAAGCTTGTTGAGCTTGGAGGCGTGGCGCGGCATCGTGATTCCTTGTGGGTTGTCAGGAGCATCGCATATTGATGCGAATTAACTCGGTAACAATAATACATGATGGAATCGTGTGCCAACGCAACAAGGTTGAGGGTTTGTTGCGGATTCTTCCCAACTGTTGCTTACGGAAAATAGCAATACGCGAAGTAGCAGGATCTGGCCTATTCCGGCGCCTCGCCCTTGCGCAGCCGGCCCAGCAGGGCCTCGACATTGTCGCCCACCGGCAGGCCGTGGCGGCGCAGCAGCTGCACGTGCAGGACGAGATTTTCGAGCACCAGCTTGGCCGATACCGCGAGCAGGGTCATCAAGCGGTCCTCGGTGCTGAACTTCTCCATGGCGGCGGCCATCTCGCACAGGTGGGTGGCCACCAGGGTGCGCAGCTCATCCTCGGGGAAGGGCAGGTCGGCGAAGTCGATCGGGTCTTCCTGTTCGACCTCGTGCATCAGGGCGGCAAGCTGTTCGGGCTGGATGGGCATGCATGAACTCCACGAGTGGGTGTGAAGTCATTCTAGGCGGAAGTGGGCGCCGCGGCCCACGGGTTTGCGCAGATATGCCGCCCGCGGGCGCGGGCGGCGGCAGGGGACTTACATATTGCGGCGATACTGGCCGCCGACCTCGAACAGCGCGGTCGTGATCTGGCCCAGCGAGCAGACGCGCACCGCGTCCATCAGTTTCGCGAACACGTTCTCGTTGTCGATCGCGGCCTGCTGCAGGGCGGCCAGCGCGGCCGGGGCCTTGTCGGCATTCCTGGCGTGGAAGGCTTCCAGGCGGGTCAGCTGCGACTGCTTCTCGTCGTCGGTCGAGCGGGCCAGCTCGATCGTCGCCGGAGCACCCGCGCCCTTCGGGTTGCGGAAGGTGTTCACGCCGATGATCGGCAGGGTACCGTCGTGCTTCTGGTGCTCGTACAGCATCGACTCTTCCTGGATCTTGCCGCGCTGGTAGCCGGTTTCCATCGCGCCCAGCACGCCGCCGCGTTCGGCGATGCGCTCGAACTCCTGCATCACCTGCTCTTCAACCAGGTCGGTCAGCTCGTCGATGATGAACGATCCCTGGTTCGGGTTCTCGTTCTTCGCCAGGCCCCATTCGCGGTTGATGATCAGCTGGATGGCCAAGGCCCGGCGGACGGATTCGTCGGTCGGCGTCGTGATCGCCTCGTCGTAGGCGTTGGTGTGCAGCGAGTTGCAGTTGTCGTAGATCGCGATCAGGGCCTGCAGCGTGGTGCGGATGTCGTTGAAGTCGATCTCCTGCGCGTGCAGCGAGCGGCCCGAGGTCTGGATGTGGTACTTCAGCTTCTGGCTGCGCTCGTTGGCGCCGTATTTGTCGCGCATGGCGACTGCCCAGATGCGGCGCGCGACGCGGCCCAGCACCGTGTATTCCGGATCCATGCCGTTCGAGAAGAAGAAGGACAGGTTCGGGGCGAAGTCGTCGATGTGCATGCCGCGCGCGAGGTAGGCTTCGACAAAAGTGAAGCCGTTCGACAGCGTGAAGGCCAGCTGCGAGATCGGGTTCGCACCGGCTTCGGCGATGTGGTAGCCCGAGATCGACACCGAGTAGAAGTTGCGCACCTGGTGGTGCACGAAATACTCCTGGATGTCGCCCATGACCTTGAGCGAGAACTCGGTAGAGAAGATGCAGGTGTTCTGGCCCTGGTCTTCCTTCAGGATGTCGGCCTGCACGGTGCCGCGCACGTTCATCAGGACCCAGTCCTTGATCTTCTGGGCCTCGTCGTCGGTCGGCTGGCGACCGTTATCGAGCACGAACTTGTCGATCTGCTGGTCGATGGCGGTGTTCATGAACATCGCCAGGATGGTCGGGGCCGGGCCGTTGATGGTCATCGAGACGGACGTACTCGGGCTGCACAGGTCGAAGCCGTCGTACAGCACCTTCATGTCGTCCAGCGTCGCGATCGAGACGCCGGAGTTGCCGACCTTGCCGTAGATGTCGGGACGCAGGGCCGGGTCGGCGCCGTACAGGGTCACCGAGTCGAAAGCGGTCGACAGGCGCTTCGCATCCATGCCGGTCGAGACCAGCTTGAAGCGTTTATTGGTGCGGAAGGCGTCGCCTTCGCCCGCGAACATGCGGGTCGGGTCTTCGCCTTCGCGCTTGAAGGCGAACACGCCGGCCGTGTAGGGGAAGGAACCCGGCACGTTTTCCAGCATCAGGAAGCGCAGGATCTCGCCGTGGTCCTCGAACTTCGGCAGGGCGACCTTGCGGATCGGGTTGCCCGACAGGGTCTTCTGCACGAGGCGGGTACGGATTTCCTTGTCGCGGATCTTCACCACGTAGTCGTCGCCGGCGTAGGCGGCCTGCATGTCGGGCCACATGGCCAGCAGTTTTTTCGCGCCGCCTTCCATGGCGTTGTCGCGTTCGGTGATCAGGTCGTCGAGGACCACGTCACGGTTGGCGGCCGCCAGCATGCGCTTGGTCTCGCTCAGCTGCTGGCGCTCGCGGGCCAGCTGCACCTGCTTCCTGACGTTGCGGTGGTAGCCGCGCACGGTGTCGGCGATCTCGGCGAGGTAGCGCGCGCGGGCGGGCGGCACGATGACGTTCTTGCCGCTCGAGTATTTTTGCGAAGGCGCAGCCAGCTTGCTCGGCTCGACCTTCAGGCCCAGTTCGGCGAGCTTCGGCAGCAGGCCGTGGTACAGCGCGGTGACGCCGTCGTCGTTGAAGCGCGAGGCCTGGGTGCCGTAGACCGGCATCTCGTCCGGCTGGCGGCTCCACAGTTCGCGGTTGCGCTGGTACTGCTTGGCGACGTCGCGCAGCGCGTCCTGGGCGCCCTTGCGGTCGAACTTGTTGATGGCGATGAAGTCGGCGAAGTCCAGCATGTCGATCTTCTCGAGCTGGGAGGCGGCGCCGAATTCCGGGGTCATCACGTACATCGAGGTGTCGACGTGCGGCACGATGGCGGCGTCGCCCTGGCCGATGCCCGAGGTCTCGACGATCACGAGGTCGAAACCGGCCACCTTGCAGGCCGCGATCACGTCCGGAAGGGCCTGCGAGATCTCGGAACCGGCTTCGCGGGTGGCGAGCGAGCGCATGAAGACGCGCGCCTGGCCGTTCCACGGGTTGATCGCGTTCATGCGGATGCGGTCGCCCAGCAGGGCGCCGCCTGATTTGCGGCGCGAAGGGTCGATCGAGATGACGGCGATGTTCAGGCGGTCGCCCTGGTCGAGGCGGATGCGGCGGATCAGTTCATCGGTCAGCGAGGACTTGCCCGCGCCGCCGGTGCCGGTGATGCCCAGCACCGGGGCCTTGACGGTGTCGGCCGCTTCCACGATCTGCGTGCGCAGGCCTGGGTCGACCTTGCCGCTCTCCAAGGCGGTGATCAGCTGGGCCAGGGGACGATGGCGTTCGGCGACGTCACCCGCGCGCAGCGCGTCGATCGACGTCGGCGCATAGGACGAGAGATCGACGTCGCAGCTTTCCAGCATCGAGCGGATCATGCCCACCAGGCCCATGCGCTGGCCGTCTTCCGGGCTGAAGATGCGGGTGACGCCGTAGGCGTGCAGTTCCTCGATCTCGCTCGGGACGATCACGCCGCCGCCGCCGCCGAAGACCTTGATGTGGGCGCCGCCGCGCTGGCGCAGCAGGTCGATCATGTACTTGAAGTATTCGACGTGGCCGCCCTGGTAGCTCGAGATGGCGATGCCCTGCACGTCTTCGCTGAGTGCCGCGGTGACGACTTCGTCGACCGAGCGGTTGTGGCCCAGGTGGATCACTTCGGCGCCGTTCGACTGCAGGATGCGGCGCATGATGTTGATCGAGGCGTCATGGCCATCGAACAGGGAAGCGGCGGTGACGAAGCGCACCTTGTTGGCCAGCTTCGGCTGCTCCGGCAGGTCCAGTTTGGCGGCGGAAGTGATGTCGTTCATGGGTGTGGGTCCTTGGGATTCGGGAGGACGGGGGTAGTTTGCTACGGTATATGACGTTAACGTTAACGTCAAGCCAGGCATGGGGGTGGATCGTTGCCCACCCCCCCGGGTATTACGCGGCGCGGCGCTTGATGTTGCCGGAGAGCAGCTCCGCCTTACGTACGCGGAATTCGGCAACGGCCTTTTCCTTCACGTGGCCGAAGCCGCGGATCTGTTCCGGCAGCGATGCCAGTTCGACCGCGTCAGGGTGGTTGCCTGCGTCCAGCCTGGCGACCAGGGCTTCCACCATCTCGCGGTATTCCACGATCAGGGCGCGCTCCATCTTGCGCTCCGCGGTGTGGCCGAAGATGTCGAAGGCGCCGCCGCGCAGGCCTTTCAACTTCGCCAGCAGCCTGAAGGCGCCGAACATCCAGGAGCCGTACTGCGCCTTGACCATGTGGCCCTTGGCGTCCTTCTTCGCGAACAGCGGCGGGGCCAGGTTGAACTTCAGCGAGAAGTCGCCTTCGAACTGGGTCTTCAATTGTTCGACGAAGCGGCCGTCGGTGTACAGGCGCGCCACTTCGTATTCGTCCTTGTAGGCCATCAGCTTGGCGTAGTTCTTCGCCACCGCCATCGACAGCTTGCTGCCCAGGCCCTTGCTGGTTTCAGCTTCGCGCACACGCTTGACCAGGTCTTCGTAGACGGCGGCATATGCCGCGTCCTGGTAGCCGGTCAGGTGCTCGACGCGCTTCTTGATGACGCTGTCCAGGCTTTGCGGCATTTGGATCACTACGGTTTGCGCAGGGATGGCCTGCTTCTCGACGCGCTTGAAGTCCACGGCGGCGCGGCGGCCCCACAGGAAGCTCATTTTGTTCGAGGCCACGGCCACGCCATTGAGCTCGATCGCGCGCAGCAGGGCGGCTTCGCTCAAGGGGATACGGCCCTTCTGCCAGGCGTAACCCATCAGGAAGAGGTTGGTGGCGATCGAATCGCCCATCAGGGCGGTGGCGAGTTTGGTGGCGTCGACGAAATCGACACCCGCTTCGCCGCCCACCGCTTCCAGGATCAGCGCGCGCACGTCTTCCGACGGGAACTCCCAGTCGCGCTGCTGGGCGAAGGTGCCGGTCGGCTGCTCGTGCAGGTTGACGA
This sequence comes from Massilia agri, assembly GCF_024753255.1. Classification (GTDB taxonomy): domain Bacteria; phylum Pseudomonadota; class Gammaproteobacteria; order Burkholderiales; family Burkholderiaceae_D; genus Telluria; species Telluria agri. The sequence continues at coordinate 313,864 of NZ_JANUHA010000002.1, read as the reverse complement.
TGGCGAGCGTACGGCCCGGGCGCATCTTGGACACCGCATCGGCGGCGCCGGTGGTGAGGATGTCGCAGCCGAGGATCAGGTCCGCTTCGCCGGTGGCGATGCGCTGGGCGCGCAGGCGGCTCGGCGTCGCGGCGATCTTCACGTGCGAGGTGACGGAACCGTTCTTCTGGCTCATGCCGGTCATGTCCAGCACCGAGGCGCCCTTGCCTTCGAGGTGGGCGGCCATGCCCATCAGGGCGCCGACGGTGATGACGCCGGTGCCGCCGATGCCGTTGATGAGGATGTTGTACGGATGCTCGATGCTCGGCAGGCCAGGGGCGGGCAGCGCGCCCCAGCCGTCATCCGCGCCGTTCTTCGACACGCCGGCCTTGCTCTTCTTGAGCGCGCCGCCTTCGACGGTGACGAAGCTCGGACAGAAGCCCTTAGCGCAGGAGTAATCCTTGTTGCAGGAGGACTGGTCGATCTGGCGCTTGCGGCCGAATTCCGTTTCCTTCGGCAGGATCGAGACGCAGTTCGACTGGATGCCGCAGTCGCCGCAGCCTTCGCAGACGGCTTCGTTGATCACCATGCGCTGGTTCGGGTCCGGGAACTCTTTCTTTTTCCGGCGGCGGCGCTTCTCGGCGGCGCAGGTCTGGTCGTAGATGATGACGGTAACGCCCGGCAGTTCGCGCAGCTCGCGCTGCACGTCGTCCATGTGCTTGCGGTCGTGCAGGGTGACCATCGCCGGCAGGTTCGAACGGTCGGCATAGCGCGACAGGTCTTCGGTCACGAGCGCGATGCGCTTGACGCCTTCGGCCGCCATCTGCTGGGCGATGTGCGGCACGGACGTGGCGCCGTCGACCGGCTGGCCGCCCGTCATCGCGACCGCGTCGTTGTACAGGATCTTGTAGGTGATGTTGACCTTGGCCGACACCGCCGCGCGGATCGCCAGGTAACCCGAATGGAAGTAGGTGCCGTCGCCCAGGTTCTGGAACACGTGCGGCACCTGCGAGAACGCGGCCTGGCCGATCCACGGCGTGCCTTCGCCGCCCATGTGCGTGGTCAGCTTGTTCATCTCCGGGTAGATCGAGGTCGCCATCACGTGGCAGCCGATGCCGGCCAGCGCGAAGGAACCGTCCGGCACTTTGGTCGAGGTGTTGTGCGGGCAGCCGGAGCAGTAGAAGGCCGGGCGGAAAGGCGTGGTGATCGCCTTCTGCAACACGGCGTCCTTCGCTTCCAGGAAGGCCAGGCGCGCCTTGATCAGATCGCGCGTGGTCTCGTCGGTGACGAGGCGGGCGATGCGGCCGGCGATCACGTGCGCTACCTGGGCCACCGAGAAGTCGGCCTTCGGCGGCAGCAGCCAGTCGCCGCGCGGGGCGACCCACTCGCCCTTGTCGTCGAACTTGCCGACGATGTGCGGGCGCACGTCGTCGCGCCAGTTGTAGAGCTGTTCCTTGAGCTGGTACTCGACGACCTGGCGCTTCTCTTCGACCACCAGGATCTCTTCCAGGCCTTGCGCGAATTCGCGCACGCCTTCCGGCTCCAGCGGCCAGATCATCGCGACCTTGTACAGGCGCAGGCCGACTTTCGCGGCCATCGCTTCGTCGATGCCCAGTTCTTCCAGCGCTTCCAGCACGTCCAGATAGGATTTACCGGAGGCGATGATGCCGAGTTTCGCATCCGGGCTGTCGATGGTGGTGCGATTGAGCTTGTTCTCGCGGGCGTAGGCCAGGGCCGCGTAGATCTTGTAGTCCTGCATCAGCGCTTCCTGGGCGCGGGCCTGCTGGCCCAGCGGCACCGAGGACAGCCTGGTATTCAGGCCGCCTTCCGGCATCACGAAGTCCTTCGGATACTTCACGTCGACGCGGAAGGGATCGGCGTCGACCGAGGCGCTCGATTCGACCGTGTCGGCCAGGGCCTTGAAGGCCACCGCGCAGCCCGAGTAGCGCGACATGGCCCAGCCATGCACGCCCAGGTCCAGGTATTCCTGCACGTTGCAGGGGTAGAGCACGGGGATCATGCAGGCCGAGAAGATGTGGTCGGACTGGTGCGGCAGGGTCGAAGAGTAGGCGCCGTGGTCGTCGCCGGCCACCAGCAGCACGCCGCCGTTTTTCGCCGTGCCGGCGTGGTTCATGTGCTTGAAGACGTCGCCGCAGCGGTCCACGCCCGGGCCCTTGCCGTACCACATGGCGAACACGCCGTCGTACTTGGCGGGGCCGATCAGGTCCACGGTCTGGGTGCCCCAGACGGCGGTGGCCGCCAGGTCTTCGTTCACGCCCGGGACGAACTGCACGTGGCTCGCTTCCAGGTGGCCCTTGGCCTTCCACAGGGTCTCGTCGAGACCACCCAGGGGCGAACCGCGGTAGCCGGACACGAAGCCGGCCGTGTTCAGGCCGGCGGCGGCGTCGCGTTCGCGCTGGATCATCGGCAGGCGCACCAGTGCCTGGATACCGGAGAGGAAGATGTTGCCGGTGCGGGCGGTGTATTTGTCGTCGAGGGTGACAGTGGTCAAGCGGGACGTGTCCGGCTCCACGGCCTGTGGCGTGGCGGTATCTGGCATGCGGGTCTCCATCGTGTGGTTCTGTGCAGCGCCGGCCGCCGGGTAGGCAGGGCGCATAGTGACCGCGTGGAGTGTAGGGATTTGGCCTCGGCTAAGCCAATAGGGAATGCGGATGGGGGTATAAGAAAATCTGATGACCGTTATTCACGCAGGCGGGCGCCGGGCCAGGCGCCGCGCGCGCACAGGTCTTCGCTCACTTCGCGCACCAGCTTTCCGATCGCCGCTGCCGCATTCGTGAGCGGGATGTTGCGCGAAGCGCAGAGCGTCACCTGGCGCGTCACTGCCGGATCGACCACCGGCCAGGCCGCCATCGCCCCGCGTTCGATGTCGGCCAGCAGGGGCGCGACCGGCAGCAGGGTGGCGCCGAGGTCGGCCAGCAGGGCCGAGCGCAGGATGGCCAGCGAATTGATCTCGAGGACGGCGCCCAGCACCAGGCCGGCGCTTGCCGCGGCCTGTTCCACGAGCGGGCGCACGCCGTGCTGGCGCGCCGGCAGGATCAAGGTGCTGCCCAGGGCATCGCCCAGGCGCACGCCAGGTCCTGCCGGGGCGAAGGCCGAGCCGGCGCGGCAGATGAACATCAGGTCTTCCTCGACCAGGGGCGTGCCGGTGAAGTGGCCGAGCGGAACGTCGTCGAACAGCACCGCCAGGTTCAGGCGCCCGGACTTGAGCTGCTCGGCCAGGCTGCCCGTGATCTCCTCGGTCAGTTGCAGGGTGATTTCAGGGTAGCGCTCGCGCGCCGCGCTCAGGATCGGCAGCGCCAGCGCGCCCGAGATGCTGTGCGGCAGGCCGAGCGAGACGCTGCCGGAAGGGCGGGTGGTCGACTGCACCACCGCCGAGCGGGCATCGGCGACCTGCTTGAGGATGGCCTGGGCATGCTCGTAGAAGATCTTGCCGGCGTCGGTACTGACCACGCCGTGCGCCGAGCGGTGCAGTAGCTGGGCGCCGAGCTCCTCCTCCAGCTGGCGCAGCTGCTGGGTCAGCGCGGGCTGCGCCACGTGCAGGACCAGGGCCGCGCGCGACAGGGAACCGTGGTCGACGATGGCGACGAAATAGCGCAGTTGGCGAAATTCCATACTTTAGAGGTGTGTTTGATCAGCAACAACTGGTAATTATTGGAAATATTGACCTTTAGTGTTGCTATACTGCATCTTGGGCGATGGGCGCCGTCATTATTACAGAGCAGAGTAGCAAGATGTTGAAAAAGGTCGATGCGTCGCAGCTGAAAGTGGGCATGTTCATTCACGACCTCGATTGCGGCTGGATGGACCATCCCTTCATGCGCAACCGTTTCGTGTTGAGCTCGGACGAAGAGATCTACAAGATCCGCAATGCCAAGATCCGCGGCGTCGTCATCGATTGCAGCAAGGGCCTGGACATCGACGACGCCCCGACCCTGGAGCAGGCCGACGCCGCCACCGAGGCGGAGGTGACCGCGATCGCGGCCAAGCCGGTCGTCGTCGCCCGCGTGTCCCTCGGCGAGGAACTGCAGCGCGCCGCCAACATCCGCAAGCAGGCCGCCGGCCTGGTGCGCACCGTGATGGCCGATGCGCGCCTGGGCAAGGCGGTCGAGCTGGACCAGGTCAGCCCGGTGGTCGAGGCCGTGACCGAATCCATCCTGCGCAACTCCGGCGCGCTGCTGGGACTCCTGCGCATCAAGAACAAGGACGACTACACCTTCCTGCATTCGGTCAGCGTGTGCGCGCTGCTGGTGGCCTTCTGCCGCTCGCGCAAGCTGGACGAGGATACGATTTACCAGGCGGGCCTGGGTGGGCTGCTGCACGACACCGGCAAGGCACTGGTGCCGGACGCCATCCTGAACAAGCAGGGGCGCCTGACCGAAGAAGAATTCGAGATCATCAAGCGCCACCCGCGCGATGGTTACGACATTTTGGTGAAGACCCCGGAGATCGGCCAGATCCCGCTCGACATCACCCTGCACCATCACGAGCGCCGCGACGGCAGCGGCTATCCGGACAAGCAGGCCGAGGGCGGCATCAGCGAACTGGCGCAAATGGCGGCCATCGTCGACGTCTACGACGCGATCACCTCGGACCGCTGCTACCACAAGGGCATGCCGGCGGCCGAAGCGCTGCGCAAGATCTACGAGTGGAGCAAGTTCCACTTCAACCCGACCCTGGCGCAGGAATTCATGCGCTGCGTCGGCATCTACCCGGTCGGCACCCTGGTGCTGCTCGAATCCGGCCGCCTGGGCGTGGTGATCGAGCCGCACGAGACCAGCCTGCTCACGCCCAAGGTCAATGTCTTCTTCAGCACGAAGAACCAGACCTACATCAAGCCCCAGACCCTGGACCTGTCCAAGCCCTTCGGCTTCGGCGGCGGCGACAAGATCGTGCGCCACGAGTCGGCCGAAAAGTGGAACGTCAACCCGCTGCAGTTCATGAACATCGCCTGAGGGGCAGCTACATTCCCCCGGCGCAGCGCAAGGTCGTTCCCGTCACGTAGGACGCGGCCGGCGACAGCAGCCACAGCACCGCTTCCGCGATTTCCTCCGGTTCCGCCAGCCGTCCCATCGGGATGGCCGGTGCGACCCGCTGCGGGCGCTCCGGTTCGCCGGCCGCGGCGTGGATGCCGGTCAGCGTCGATCCCGGCGCGACGCCGCACACGCGGATGCCTTCCGGCGCCATCTCGCGCGCCAGGCCCAGCGTGAAGGTCTCGACGGCGGCCTTGCTGGCGGCGTAGTGGACGTATTCGCGCGGGCTGCCGGTGCTGGCCGCGACGGAGGAGAGATTGACGATCACGCCGCGCGTGCCGATGCGCCGGAAGGCCCCGATCGCGGCGCGGCTGCAGTGCATGAGGCCATGGACGTTGGTGCGGAACACCGCCTCGATGGTGGCGGGGTCGGTGTCCATGAAGGAGGCGATGCGCCCGGTGATGCCGGCGTTGTTGACCAGCGCGGTCGGCGGGCCGAGTTCCGCTTCGGTGCGCGCGAACAGGCGTGCGACCTCGGCCTGCACGGCGACGTCGGCCTGGATCGCAAGGGCTTGTCCCCCATTGGCGCGGATCGCCGCCACCAGGGCCTGCGCCGACGCCTCGTCGCTGTGGTAGTTGACCGCCACCGCATAGCCGCCGGCGGCGGCCTGCCTGGCGATGGCGGCGCCGATGCCGCGTCCGGCGCCCGTCACGATCACGACCTTGCTCATTCCCGCCTCCTCGCTGTACGCTTGAAGCCGATACTATACCCAACAGCGGGGCCTGCGCATGCATCCAACGATCGAATGCTGGTTCGAGTTCGGCAGCAATTACAGCTACCTGTCCCTGATGCGCGTCGAAGCGCTGGCCCTGGACGCCGGCGTGGCGCTGCGCTACCAGCCCTTCCTGCTCGGGCCGATCTTCCGCGAACTCGGCTGGCAGAGTTCCCCGTTCGCCGAACAGAAGGAGAAGGGCGAGTACGTGTGGCGCGACATGGCCCGGCGCGCTGCGAAGTACGGCGTCCCCTTCCGCCGTCCCAGCGCCTTCCCGCGCCGCGCGCTGCTGCCGATGCGGGTGGCGCTGGTGGGCGCGGACCAGGCCTGGATGGGGGAATACTGCCGCCGCATCATGCTGCAGAACTGGGCGCACGACCGCGAGATCGACGATGCCGCCGTGGTGCTGGAGGCCTTGCGGGGACTGGTCGACGACCCGCAGGCGGTGCTGGCTGCGGCGCGAATGGAGCAAGCCAGGGAAGCGCTGCGCGCGCAGACGGCAAAGGCGCGCGCGCTGGGCATCTTCGGGGCGCCGACCTTCATCGTGGACGGCGAGATGTTCTGGGGCGACGACCGCCTGGAAGACGCGCTCGACTACGCGCGGCGCGCTTGACGCCGCGGCTCAGAAGAATTCGGCGGTGTCGTTGGTGGCGATGGTCTGCAGCAGGCCGCCCGCCACCAGTTCGTCGTAGTGGCAGGCGCGGTTGCGGCCGTTGGCCTTGGCGAAGTAAAGGGCCTGGTCTGCGTGGCCGAGCGTGACCACCGGCGAATCGGTCGCGCGGATGCTGGTGAAGCCGACGCTCACCGTCACCTGTCCCACCTGGGGAAATTCGTGCGACTCGACGTTGCTGCGGAAGCGGTCGATGATGCGGCGCGCATTTTCCAGCGTCGTCGAGCGCAGCAGCACGACGAATTCCTCGCCGCCGAAGCGGAACACCCGGTCCTGGGCGCGGAAGGACGACTGCAGCAGGTTGGCGATCAGGATCAGCACCTCGTCGCCGTACAGGTGGCCGAAGCGATCGTTGACCAGCTTGAAATGGTCGACGTCGACCACGGCCAGCCACTGCTTTTCTTCGGCCACGTGGTGGCGCCGCTCGGGCTGGCCCGGCAGCAGGGTCTCGGCGTCGCCGGCATGCAGCATGCGCGCCAGCTGGTCGTCGAAGGTCTTGCGGTTGAGCAGGCCCGTGAGCGAGTCGCGTTCGCTGTAGTCGAGCAGGTTCTGGAAGTTGCGGTAGACGCTGACGATCCCGCTGACCATGTGGACCGTGTCGGCATTGAAGCCCTGTGCGTGGGTGATCTCGAGGCAGGCGCTGGCCTTGTCGCCGAACCAGATCGGCAGCCACAGGCGGCGCAGGCCATCGCTGCCCATGCCTTCCGCGCGCGAAGCATGGTGGTCGAGGCACCAGGCCAGTTCCGGAAAAGCGGCGATCGGCTCGCCCGGGCTGCTGTCCTGGGGCTCTTCGGGGCAGGCCACGCCGCCGGCGCGGATGCAGGCGCGCGAACGCACGAAGCGCTGGCCGCAGACCGTGCTGATCGCCAGCACCCGGGTTTGCGTGGCGCCCGACAGCTCCTGTACCGCCGAAATCACGGAAATGTCCAGCATCGTGTGATCGCGGTGGCCAGTCATGTCCACCATGTGTCTCAGCAGGGAATCCATGTCGTTTACAGAAACAAAGTCAAGCAAATGCACGGCTCGTCGGTACCACGGGCTTGCCGCTTTTTTGAGCGGCAAAAGAGACAGCATAAATTGTTTTTGTATTGTAGGCAACTATTCTTGACAATATTTATCGTTTCTATGTGGCATTGTTGGAAACGTGCCGTATTCCCTTGTGCGGGCTCAAGCAATATGGGTAGGAACCATTTCCGCAGGGCAAACTTGCCCAACATCAACTTGCCGTGTGGAACTATTCGGTACAGTGAACTCACTGACAGACGCAGTCGAAAGCAGCACAACGTGGGCCCCGTCTGTCAGTAAGTCCCTCAACCACCATAAGGAGTTCGTCATGAGCACCATTACCTCCGCCATCAAGACCTTCATTGCTGATGAAGACGGTGTGACGGCCATCGAATACGGCCTGATTGCCGCCTTGATCGGCGTCGTGATGGCAAGTGTCGCAGGCGATGTCGGTACGAAGATCAAGGATGCGTTCACCTACATCAAGGATCAGTTCGCCGACGTTCCGGCCGCACCCGCAGCAGGCGGCTAATCGCCCGTGCCCCCCGCGGCGCTGTCAGGCCCCGGGGGGCTTTTTTTTTGGAGCGGATCATGGTTGTCGCACCCTATCTCGATACCCTGTTGCTGCTGCTGGCTGCCGCTGCCGCGATCAACGACCTGGCCAGCCGCCGTATCCCGAATCTCCTGCTCCTGTGCGGCCTGGCGTGCGCACTGGTCCTGCATGCGCTCTCGCCCAGTCCCGGCGAAGCCCTGCTTTCCAGCCTGGGCGGCTTTGCCGCCGGACTACTGATCTTCCTTCCCTTTTACATGATGCGCGGTATGGCTGCCGGCGACGTCAAGATGATGGCCACGGTCGGCGCCTTCACCGGCCCGGCCACCGCTTTCCATATCGCCATCATGGCCTGGTGTGCCGGCGGCGCCATGGCGATCGCGATCATCGTCTTCCGCGGCCGCTTGCTGCTGGCCTTGAGGAACCTCTGGCACATCGCCCGCGGCCTCTGGCTGCGCATTCCGGTAGGCAGCGCAGCGAAGAGCGAAAGCGCCGGTTCGATGCCCTACGGCGTGGCGATCGCCGCCGGCACGATCTATGTGCTGGCCATGCGCTATAGCTGAAATTCTGCCTTTTCTTGCAAGTTTTTTGCGTGCTGTTTGCGCCTGTTTCATACCTGTTCCGCACCGTTTTGCTTGCCGGATTCACCGATCCCCCTTCCTTGCTGGGCGTCAAACGGGGGGGAGGGGGTGGTGGCTAGAATCAATTTAACAAATGTAAGAAATATCCGTATCCAGCAGGAGGTTTCTTTATGGAAGCATTGTCAACGTCTCCGCCGCTCACCGCTTGCGCGAGCACGCCGGGGATCGGGCTTGACGTCGAACCGGTGCTGCCGCGACAGGCGCGCACGGTGCGCGACACGGGTCTCGAACCACGCTTCGTCACTGCGCTGGTGCTCAAGACCATGCATGCGAGCGGCAAGACGGCGCTGTCGATGCTCACCGGCCGCCTGCGGCTGTCGATCGGCGTGGTGCGCGAGGTGCTGCAGGGCCTGGTCGCCGAACAGCAGGTCGAAGTCGCCTGGTCCGGCGAAAGCGACATCGACGTGCACTACCAGCTCACCGCCTTCGGCCAGCGCGCCGCCGCCGAATACCTGGCGGAATCGCGCTATATCGGCCCGGCCCCGGTCACCCTGGAAGCCTGGCGCGCCGTGGTCGAGGGGCAGTCGCTGCGCCAGCCCGATGCTCCCCGCGCCACCCCTGCCGAGTTGCAGGCCCTGCTGGCGGAGGATGGCACCGAACCCGCACTGCGCGACCTGCTGGGGGCGGCCCTGCATTCACAGCGCCCGCTGATGTTGTACGGTCCGTCCGGCGGCGGGAAAACCACCCTCGCGCGCAAGCTGGCGCGCCTGCGCCAGGACCCGATCGCCGTGCCTTACGCGGTGCTGGTCAAGAACGAGATCGTGCAGGTCTACGACCCGGCCCTGCATCCTGCGCCCCTGCAGGCGCGCGCCATGGAAGACCGGCGCAGCTGCGATGCGCGCTGGGCCCTATGCCGGCGGCCGCTGGTGCATGTCGGCGCCGAGCTGGCGCGCGACATGCTGGAACTGCGCCTGGACGCGGCCAGCGGCGTGCTGCGCGCGCCTTCGCACCTGCTGGCCAACAACGGCCTCCTGATACTGGACGACCTCGGCCGGCAGCGCGTGCCGGCCGCCGAGGTCCTGCACCGCTGGCTCGGCGCGCTGGAAAGCGGCCTGGATCATGTGGCGGTGCCGGGCGGCGCCAGCCATGCGCTGCCCTTCGACGTCTCGCTGGTGCTGGCCACCAGCCTGGCGCCCGAGGCGGTGCTGGACGAATCCTGCCTGCGCCGCATCGGCTACCGGATTCCGGTCGGCCCGCTGTCCGAACACGGCTACCGCGCGCTGGTACGGCGCCAGTGCCGGCTGCGCGGCATCGAACCAAGCGAGGACGCGATCGATTACCTGATCCACGAGCTGCACCGCCGCACCCGGCGCGCGCTGCTGGCCGCCTGGCCGCACGAGCTCCTCGGCCGCATCGTCGATTTCGCCGGTTTCGCCGGCGAGGTCCCGCGCCTCGACTGCCCCAGCCTGGCCCGCGCCTGGAGCAGCCTGTTTTCGCACGAAGCCGGAACTGAAGCGGGCGAACCCCTTTCGACACCAATGCCCGCGTCCAGCGAGCCGGGAGACACACCATGAAGAACAAGCGTGCCGTGATCGTGATGACGCTCGCGATCCTGTTCGGCCTGGCCGCCGTGCTGCTGGCCTCGAACTGGCTCCTGAGGCAACCGGCGGCCAGCAGCGGGCGCATCGTGGTGGCGGCGACCGACATCAATATCGGCCAGCGCCTCAATCCCGAGATGCTCAAGCTGGTCGACTGGCCGGCGCACAGCGTGCCGAAAGGCGCCTTCGACGATCCGCAGAAGCTCGGCGGGCGCGTGCTCAAGACCAGTATCCAGTCCGGCGAACCGCTGAGCGAATCCAAGCTGGCGCCAAGCGGGACCCTGGGCGGCTTGTCCGCCCTGATCACCGAAGGCAAGCGCGCCATCACGGTGAGGGTCAACGACGTGATCGGCGTGGCCGGCTTCGCGCTGCCCGGCAACTACGTCGACATCATCGTCAGCACCGAGACCGAACCGCCGCTGCAGGGCGAACAGCCGCGCCAGCAGAGCATCTCGAAGATCGTGCTGGAGCGGATCCTGGTGCTGGCGGTGGCGCAGGAAGTCAACCGCGACGAGACCAAGCCGAAGGTGGTCAATGCGGTGACGCTGGAAGTCACGCCGGAACAGGCCGAGCAGCTGGACCTGGCGCGCAGCGTCGGCACCCTGTCGCTGGCCTTGCGCAACCAGGTCGACCCGGCTGCCGCCGCGACCCTCGGCGCGACCAAGCAGAACCTGCTGCCACCACCGCCTGCGCCGCTGCGGCCGGTGGCGCTGCCGGTGCAGCGCCCGCGCACCCAGGCCCCGCGGCCGGCGGCAAGCCCCGCACCACGCAACTGCGTCAAGGTCATCAACGGCCTGCACACCTCGCAGGAATGCTTCTGACCTCACTACCGGGATGGATGCCATGAACAGACGTTTCTTCCTTGCACCGCTGGCCGTCGGCCTGGCCTTGGGCGCTACCCAATCCGCCGGGGCGGCCGACACTGCCGCTGCCGCCGTCGCACCCGCCGCTGCGCCCGCCAAGGCGCCGCCCCAGGCCAGGTCCGCAGCCCCCGCCAGGTCGAAAGCCGCCGGCGTGAAGGCAGCCGGCCCGGCGCCGGATGCGCGTCCGCTTGCTGCAGGCTGCAGCGGCGAGGCCGCGCGCCCGGCTACCCTGAACCTCAATATGGGCAAGTCGACCATGCTGCGCCTGCCGGAAAAAGTGGTCCACCGCAGCGTGGGCAACCCCTCCATCGTGCAGGCCATGCTGGTGGCGCCGGACACGCTGTACATCGCCGGCGTCGACGTCGGCACCACCAATATGATCGTGCAGGGCAGGAGCGGCCTGTGCAGCGTGGTCGACATCGTGGTCGCGATGGATCCGGCCGCCCTCCAGGCGACACTCAGCGCCGCCATGCCGGACGAGAAGGACATCCGGGTGATGGCCGCCGCCGATTCCCTGGTCCTGCTGGGGACCGTCAGCGACGCCGGCGCCATCGCCCGCGCGGTCGAGCTGGCCACCGCCTACGTGCGGCGCCCGGTGCGCCAGCTGCCGTCCGCGGACAAGAACAACGAGACCGATGGGGTCATTCCGCTCGCCGGCACCGGCGCCAACAGCCTCACCGGCGGCGGCGCCAGCGCGGCGGCCACGCGTGTGGTGAATATGCTGAACGTCAGCGCGCCGCAGCAGGTGCAGCTCGAAGTCAAGATCGCCGAGGTGTCCAAGACCCTGCTCGAGCGGCTCGAGACCGATACCGTCTTCCGCTTCGGTTCCGGTAGCTGGACCACCCGGCTGGTGTCGAACTTCCTGACCGGCCGGGCCCAGGGCGGCCTGCGTTTCGACAAGGACAACGGCAACCGCCTGGTGGGCGAGGCCGACAAGCAGGACGGCCTGGTGCGCGTGCTGGCCGAACCGAACGTGCTGGCCATCAGCGGCCAGGAAGGCAGCTTCCTGGCGGGCGGCAAGTTCTTCATCCCGGTCGCCCAGGACAACAACAAGATCACGCTCGAGGAAAAGGAATTCGGCGTGGGCCTGCGCTTCACCCCGACCGTGCTGGCCGGAGGGCGCATCAACCTCAAGGTGGCGCCGGAAGTGTCGGAGCTCTCGCGCGAAGGGGTGGGGGTATCGGCGGTCGGCATCACCGGCAATGCGATCCTGCCCCTGGTGACCACGCGCCGCGCCAGCACCACCGTCCAGCTCTACGACGGCCAGAGCTTCGCCATCGGCGGCCTGGTGAAGAACAACCTGGTGGCCAACCTGAAAGGCCTGCCGATGCTGGGCGAAGTCCCGGTGCTGGGCGCGCTGTTTCGCAGCACCGACTACCAGCAGGACCGCACCGAACTGGTGTTCGTGATCACGGCGCGCCTGGTCAAGCCGCTCGCCGGACCGGGCTACGTGCTGCCGACCGACAAGGTGGGCATCCCGTCGCGCGCCGGCGTGCTGCTCGGCGGGCGCCTGGAGGGAGAGGCGCCGGCCACGAGCACGGCCGCAGCTTCCACGCCGCCGGCCGCCCCACCCGCCGCCCAGACCGCCGGCGGCTTTGAACTCAAATAGGAGCCAGCGTGAACACCTCGAAACGCTTCATCGCCCCGCTGTTGCTGGCCGGGCTGCTCGCCGGATGCGCGAACACGACCCCGCGCTGGGACGCGCAGTTCGGCGCTTCCACCCGCGCCAACCTGGCCGCCCAGGTGCTGGACCCGGCGGCAAGCCGCAACCCCAATCCTGCCGTCGGGGTCGACGGTCGCGCCGCCAAGGGTGCGCACGACCGCTACCAGCGCAGCTTCGCGCAGCCGGAAAGCGCGCCGCCTCCCCTGATCATCAACACCGGCGCGCGCTGAGCGGCCCCTGAACCCAAGCGACCGCCACGAGACCCGCCATGAAAGCGCTCCTCATCAGCCGCGACAGCCAGCTGTACGCGGAAATCGCCTCCCAGGGAGCGGCGCGCGTGCCGCCGCTGAACCTCGGGGCCGTACGCGCCAGCCTGCGCGAGGCGCTCGACCGGCCAGAAAGCGACGCCCCCCAGCTCGTGATCGTCGACGCCACCGAGACCGAACCGTCGGAAGCCGCCTTGCTCGAGCGGCTCGGACGCCAGTATCCCGAGGCCCACCTGATGCTGCTGACGGACCAGCACCAGCCCGACCTCCTGATCCATGCGATGCGCGCCGGCGTACGCGAAGTACTGCAGCTGCCGCTGGTGCACCGCGCCTTCCACGAATCGATGGACCGCATCTCGGCCGCCGCCGGCGTGTCCAATCTGCGTGACGGCAAGGTGCTGGCCTTCATCGCCTGCAAGGGCGGCAGCGGCGCCACCTTCATCTCGACCAACTTCGGCTACGCCCTGGCCACCCTGGCCGCCAAGAAGGTGCTGCTGATCGACCTGCACGGCCAGTTCGGCGACGCGGCGCTCTACGTGTCCGACCAGAAGCCGGCCATGACCCTGTCCGACGTCTGCGCCCAGATCGCGCGCGTGGATGGCCCCTTCCTGGATTCCTGCGTGGTGCACGTCACCCCCGGTTTCGGGGTGCTGGCCGCCGCCGACGACGCGGCCCATGCGAAAGAGGCCAAGCCCGAACACATCGACACCATCCTGCGCGTGGCGCGCCAGCACTACGACTACGTGCTGCTCGACGTCGGACGCCAGATCGACGCGGTGTCGCTGCGCGCGCTCGACGTCACCGACACCATCTACCCGGTGCTGCAGCTGGCCCTTCCTGACATCCGCGACGCCCGGCGCCTGCTCGACATCTTCCGTTCGCTCGGCTACGTGCTGGACCACATCCGCCTGATCGTCAACCGCTACGAAAAGGGCGGCAAGCTGCGCCTGCAGGACCTGCACGCCGCCCTGGGCTGCGAAGTGGTGCACACCTTCCCCAACGACTATGTCGCCGTCACGGACTCGGTCAACCAGGGCGTGCCGGTGCTGCAGCTGTCGCGCTCGAGCGCCGCCGCGCGCAGCCTGGCCGACATGGTCGAACTGGTGACCACCCGGCGCGCGCCGGAAAGCCGCGGCCTGTTCGACCGCCTGTTCGGACGCGACGACTGAACGCCAAAGGAGAATTCCATGTCCCTGCGCGAACGCCTCGCCAGCACCACCCCGGAGCGCCCCAGCGGCGCGGTGCCGCCGGAAGCGGCCAACCAGGCCTACCAGGAACTCAAGAAGCTGATGCACCAGATGATCCTGGACCGCATCGACCTCGAGCGCCTGAAGCGCCTCACCGCCGAGCAGTTCAAGCACGAGCTGGCGCTGCTGGTCCAGCGCATCATCGAGGAAGAGCGCATCGTGCTGAACCAGCACGAACGCCACCACCTGGTGCTCGACATCCAGCACGAGATGCTCGGCTTCGGCCCGCTCGAGCCCCTGCTGAACGACCCGACCGTGTCCGACATCCTGGTCAACACCGCCAGCAAGGTCTACGTCGAACGGCGCGGCAAGCTCGAACTCACCGACATCACCTTCCACGACAACGCCCACCTGATGAAGATCATCGAGAAGATCGTTTCGCGCGTGGGCCGCCGCGTGGACGAATCGAGCCCGATGGTCGACGCGCGCCTGCCGGACGGTTCGCGGGTGAATGCGATCATTCCGCCGCTGGCGGTGGACGGGCCGCTGCTGTCGATCCGCCGCTTCGGCGCGACCCCGCTGACGGTGCAGAACCTGCTCGACTACAAAAGCCTGACCCCGCCAATGATCCGGGTGCTCGAAAGCCTGGGCACGGCCAAGGTCAACATCCTGATCTCGGGCGGCACCGGCAGCGGCAAGACCACCTTGCTGAACCTGATCTCCGGCTTCATCCCGCCCACCGAGCGCGTCGTGACGATCGAAGACGCGGCCGAGCTGCAGCTGCGCCAGCCGCACGTGGTGCGCCTCGAGACGCGGCCGCCGAACATCGAGGGCAAGGGCGAGGTCACCCAGCGCGCCCTGGTCAGGAACGCCCTGCGCATGCGCCCCGACCGCATCATCCTGGGCGAGGTGCGCGGCGCCGAGGCGCTCGACATGCTGCAGGCGATGAACACCGGCCACGAAGGATCGCTCGCGACCATCCACTCGAACACCCCGCGCGACGCGCTCTCGCGCCTGGAGAACATGGTCAGCATGGCGGGCGTCAGCTTGAGCGCGCGCGCGATCCGCCAGCAGATCGTGTCAGCCGTGACGGTGGTGGTGCAGGTCTCGCGCCTGACCGACGGCACGCGCAAGCTGGTCAGCCTGCAGGAAATCACCGGCATGGAAGGCGAGATCATCTCGATGCAGGAGATCTTCCGCTTCGAGCAGAGCGGGGTGGACCAGGACGGCAAGGTGAAGGGCCGCTTCAGCGCCACCGGTGTGCGGCCGCGCTTTGCCGACCGCCTGCGCATGTACGGCGTGCCGGTGCCGGAAGACAGCTTCGATCCGGACCGCACCTTCGACTAAGGCCAGGTAAAGGTAAATCGTATGGACGCGCTGTTCTACGCATTCGTGGTGTTCCTGTTCGCCGCCGCGGTCCTGGGCATCGAGGGCGCCTACCTGTGGTGGGTGGGCAAGCACGGCGCCGCGGCGCGCCGGATCGCGCGCCGGCTACAGGTCATGTCCGGTTCGCCGGGACGCAGCGGCGAGCGGATTTCGATCCTCAAGCAGCGCCCCTACAGCCGCAATGCCGCTTTCGACCGGGTCCTGCACCGCATCACGCTGGCGCACCGGATCGACGCGCTGCTGGTGCAGGCCGGCGCGGCGCAGACGGTGGGCCAGTTCCTTGCCGTTTCAAGCGGCTGCATGGTCGCCGCAGTCCTGGTCTCGCTCGCCTGGCCGCTGCCGCTTCCCCTGCGGCTGCTGGTGGCGGTGCTGGGCCTGTGCCTGCCCTGGGTCCTGTTGCGGCGCGCGCGCCAGCGGCGCCTGGTGCGCATCGAGCAGCAGTTGCCCGACGCCGCCGACTTCATCGCCCGCGCGCTGCGCGCCGGCCACTCCTTCAGCAATGTGCTGCAGATCGTCGGCAACGAGCTGCCCGAGCCGCTCAGCGGCGAGTTCCGCATCGCGCGCGAAGAGATCAACTACGGCGTGCCGATGAACGAGGCGCTGCACGGGATGGCCGCACGCATTCCCCTGACCGACTTGCGCTACCTGATCATCGCGGTGCTGATCCAGCGCGAATCGGGCGGCAACCTGGCCGAGATCCTGGGGAATATCAGCGGCATCATTCGCGCCCGCCTGAAGCTGGTGGCGCACGTGCGCGTGCTGTCCGCCGAAGGACGCATGTCGGCCGTGATCCTCACCGCGCTGCCCTTCGCCGTGCTGGGCGTGATGCTCGTCTCGAATCCGCAGTACGTCAGCCTGCTGTGGACCGAGCCGAAGGGCCAGCGCATGCTCTGGTACAGCGTGGGCATGCTGGTGATCGGCGTGATCTGGCTGCGCAAGATCATCCGTATCCGAATCTGAAGCCAGTCCATCCACGAGGTGACCATGACGTCCTCCCAGCTGATCTTCCTGCTCATCGTCCTGTGCGTGGTCTGCGGCCTGGCCTGGCTCGGCCTCGTCCTGTTCGCGCCGCTGGCTCTGCGCGAGCGCCTGCGCCACTTCCTCGGCGCCGCCGAGCCGAGCCAGCTGGACGCCGGCAACGGCTGGGTCGAGCGCGTCGCCAGCGCCGCCAAGCCCCTGACCCGCCTGTCGATCCCGGAAGAAGGCTGGGAAAAATCGACCCTGCGCACCCGCTTCATGAACGCCGGCTGGCGCAACCCGGCGGCGCCCACCCTGTATTTCGCCTCCAAGACCGGGCTGGCCCTGCTGCTGCCGGCCCTCGGCGCACCCTTCCTCGTGATGTATGGGGCCAGGATCGATGGCGGTCGCGTGCTGGCGCTGCTGCTGGCGGCAGCCTCGGTCGGCTACTACCTGCCGAACATGGTGCTGGAGCGCATCGTGCAACGGCGCCGGCGCGAGATCTTCGAGACCATTCCCGATGCCCTCGACCTGCTCACGGTCTGCGTCGAGGCCGGCCTGAGCCTGGAGCGCGCGCTGGTGAAGGTGGCCAATGAAATCCACATCAAGAGCGCGGTGCTGGCCCAGGAGCTGCAGCTGGTGCTGATGGAGATGCGCGCCGGCTTCAGCAAGGAGAAGGCGCTGCGCAACTTCGCCCTGCGGTCGGGCGTGGAAGACGTCGACACGCTGGTGGCCATGCTGATCCAGTCCGAACGCTTCGGCACCAGCGTCGGCGACTCGCTGCGCGTACAGTCCGACAACCTGCGCCACAAGCGGCGCATCCTGGCCGAGGAGCGCGCGGCCAAGATCGGCCTGAAACTGCTGTTCCCCCTGATCTTCTGCATTTTCCCACTGCTGCTGACGGTGCTGCTCGGTCCTGCCGCGATCCAGATCTCGCGGACCCTGGGCGCGCTGCCCGGCGCCCGCTGACATCCTGGAGCCTGCCATGCGAACCCCCATCCTGCTCACCCGCCTGGCGTTGCTGGGTCTCGGCACCAGCCTGCTGGCCTGCGCGCCGATTTCCGGCCGCGTCCCGCGCGAACGCGCCACCCCGGTCGCCGACGACGCCTACCTGGCCGGACGCAACCACCACCTGGCGCGCCGCTACGATGAAGCCCGCGCGGCCTACCAGGCCGCCTTGCGGGCCGCGCCGCAGCACGTCAACGCCCGCAACGGCCTGGCGACCCTGCACGCCGAGCAGCGCGAGTTCGGCCCCGCGATCGCCCTGTGGCGCACGCTGACCGCGTCCGTGAACCTGTCGGCGGGGCCCGCCAAGGCCTATTTGTTCAGCAACCTCGGGCATGCGCTCTTCCTCGATGGCGACTACGACCAGGCCCTG
This sequence comes from Massilia agri, assembly GCF_024753255.1. Taxonomy (GTDB): domain Bacteria; phylum Pseudomonadota; class Gammaproteobacteria; order Burkholderiales; family Burkholderiaceae_D; genus Telluria; species Telluria agri. The sequence goes on along the minus strand of NZ_JANUHA010000002.1, from coordinate 296,018 downwards.
GTCGCGCTCGAGAAAGCCTGCCTGCTGGACCCGTTGAACCACCGCGCCTGGCAGCTGCTGGGCGAAACCCTGCGCAAGCTCGGCCAGGAAGAGCGCGCAAGCCAGATGCTGGCCCAGGCCGAGGCCTTGCGCGTCCACGATCTGCGCGCCGACTATGCCGCGCTGGGCGCCACCTCCACGGTCGCAGCCATCGACCGCGCGGCCAAAACGCCGCAGCGCGAGGAGCCGGGCTGGAACCAGCTGCAGTTGCACGTGGGCGTGGACGGCATGCTGGAATTGCGGCGCGAACCGGCATCGACGGCAGCGTCGGCGCAGGCCGCGCTCCCGCCGGTCGAGCGGCAGCCGGCGCCGGGGCAGGGCGCGCCGGACACGCCGGTGGTATTGCTCGAAATCCGCAATGGCAACGGCATGCGCGGCATGGCGCGCAAGCTCGCGGGCCAGCTCGGCGCCGACGGGATGAAGGTGGCGCGCATTTCGAACCAGAAAGGGTTTGGGGTACGCCGCACCCGCGTCGAATACGAGCCGGCCTACCGCGCGCAGGCCGAGCGCCTGGCCGAGCGTTTCGGCGGCGCTCAGCTGGAAGAAGTGGCGCGCTGCGCACCCGCCAACCTGCGCGTGGTGCTGGGCCGCGACGTGGCGCGCCGCGGATTCGCGCTACGGCCCCTCTTGTCTCTACCAGACGCGGCCGGGCCGCGCATTGCGGCAAACAAGGCTTCCTGAAAAAGGTCCGGGCGCACGTTTGTTCGGCATCAAACGCCGAAGCTTGCCTCCCGAGAGAATGGGCTGGTCTGCCTTCTCTCGGGAGCCGCCATGAACCTGCTATCGCGCATCCAGAACGTCCGCGCCCAACTGATTCTTGCCGGCCTGGTGCTGGCCATCCTCAGTGCCTGCGCACCCACCGGCACGCAGCGCGGCACCGGCGAGTATATCGACGACACCGCCATCACCAGCCGCATCAAGACCGCTTTCGCCACTTCGCCGGAGGTCAAGGCGACCGAGGTGCAGGTCGAAACCTACCGCGGCACGGTCCAGCTCAGCGGCTTCGTCGATTCTTCCGAGAGCGCCTTGCGCGCCGCGCAGATCGCGCGCGAGACGCCGGGGGTGAAGGAAGTGCGCAACAGCATGGTGGTCAGGGAGCCGCGCCGCGAGTAAGCGCGCTTATTTCCAGGCGACCTTGCCCATGCCGCTGGTATTGGCGCGGCGGCTGGCCGGCTTGCCATAGACGGTGGCCGAGCCCATGCCGCTCAGGTCGACCTCGGCCGCACGGCTTGCATGGACCGTCGCGCCGCCCAGGCCGGACATGTCGAGGTCGACGGTTTCCGCGCGCAGGTTCTGCGCCTCGAGGCTGCCGACACCGGCCAGCTTGGCATGCAATTCCTTGCTCTCGCCGCTGACATTGATGCGGCCCGCGCCACGCAGGCTGAGCTCCAGGCGCTCGGTGCGCACGCCGTTCAGGGTCAGGCCGCCCACCCCGCCCAGGCTGGCGTCGATGGCGCGGTAGTTGCCGTTCATCGTGACCGCGCCGGCGCCGTCCAGGGCCACGCGCAGGGTGTCGCCCGAGAAGCCGGTGACGGTCGAGGCGCCCACGCCTTCCGAGCTGAATTCGGACAGTTTCGGCACCGTGAGTTCGGCGCGTAGTTTCTCCTGCATCTCACCGCGGCGCTTGTTCAGGGATTCGGTGTCGATTTCCAGGGTGTCGCCCCGCTGCGAGGTGGTGATGCGCTGCACGTAGCGCTTGTCGCCCGAGACGACGAGGGAAGGGGTATTGCCCTGGCGGACCACCAGGTCGACCACGCCGCCCAGCTTCACCTTGGTCACGCGGGCGTCGATGGTGCGGTTCTCGCGCACGACCTCGTCGGCCAGTGCCGGGGTGGCAAGCAGGGCAAGGACGGTGGCAAACGCGGCGGGCTTCAACAGGGTTTTCATCGTGTTCTCCGATCGAGTAGGGATGAAAACAGCATAGGCCGAAGCGGGCCGACGTCCCCGCCGATTGCGATGAACTGCACGATCGGCGGTCTGGAGCGCAAAAATGCCGGAATGACGAGTGCCGCTACTTCGCCGCGCCGCTGCGCCGGTACACCCGCACCCAGTCCACCAGCATGCGCTGGGGCAGCACCGTCGTGCCGTCCGGATTGCCGGGCCAATAACCGCCGACGGCCAGGTTCAGCAGCACGAAGAAGGGCCGTTCGAAGACCCAGTCGCCCTTGACCAGGTCGGGCCGTGCCGTGTGAAAGTGGATGCCGTCGCGGTACCAGCGGATCTCGCCGGCTTCCCATTCGACCGCGAACACATGGAAGTCGTCCGCATACTTGCCCTTGTCTAGGCGGGACGGACCGCCGTAGGCCTTCTCGCCCGAATAGCCGGGCCCGTGCACCGTGCCGTGCACGATGTCCGGCTCCTTGCCGATGTTTTCCATGATGTCGATCTCGCCGCTGCGCGGCCAGCCGATCTTGCCGATGTCCGCGCCCAGCATCCAGAAGGCCGGCCAGATGCCCTGGCCCTGCGGCACCTTGATGCGCGCTTCGAAGCGCCCGTGCATCTGTTCCATCAGGCCGGCGGTCTTGATGCGCGCCGAGGTGTAGGCATTGCCGCCATACGCTTCGCGGCGCGCTTCGATGACCAGCATGCCGTTCTCGACCCGCAGGTTGTCAAGCCGGTCGGTGTAGTGCTGCAGCTCCGCATTACCCCAGCCGTGGCCGCCCGTCTCCGGGAGCCACTTGGCGCGGTCGAGCGTGGCGCCATCGAACTCGTCGCTCCAGGCCAGGGTCCAGCCGGCCGTGCCGGCGGAAGCGGGCGCTTCCGGGGTGGCGCAGCCGGCAAGGCCGAGGGCGAGCAGGGTGGCGCAGAAGGCAAGTGGAAGGCGAAGAGATCTCATGGTGTTCCTGGTGGTGTCGGCGTGGGTTTGAGGCGGGCCTGCTCGCGCCGCACATGGCGCATGATGTCGAGGAAGGTATCGGTCCAGAACAGGCGGCGGTTTTCGGCAAGGAAGCGCACCAGTTCTTCGTGGGCCTGGGCGGATACGCCGAGGTAGTCGCCGCCGATGCCGTGGAAGGTGAAGTTGACCATCGTGCCCTGTCGCGCCGCCTGTTTGACGATCGCGATCAGCTGGGCGCCGCTCACGCCGCTGGGCGCGAGCACCGGCACCGCGTAAGGGTCGAGCCTGTCCATCGCCTCGACCACGCCGCCATTGCTGCCGACCTTGATGGCGACAAAGGACGCGCGCACCCCCGGCAGGTAGTCGCGCCCGCCGGCCAGCGTGTCGCCGCAGGGCGCCGTGTAGGTCCGCTCCGCGCGGCCGTCGATGGCCATCAGCATGATATTGGCCAGCAGCACCTGGTCGCGCATCTGTTCGGCACTGGTGGTGTCGAGGTTACGGTGCGCCTCGACCCAGCCGCGCTCCGGCTTGCTGCGCGCGCACTGGTGGAACAGGCTGTGGTTGCCGAGCTCGTGGCCGCGCCGCGCGGCCGCCCGCCAGTCCTCCATGCGCCGCGCCACCGAAGGGTTCGACAGCTGCAGGTAGAAACTGGCGCGGATGCCGTGTCGGTCGAGGACAGGCAGGGCGTTGTCGAGTTGGGAATCGAGGGCGTCGTCGTAGGCCAGGCTGACGGCGGCGCGGGCGCCGTCCGGCCAGGCGAAGCCCCGTTCCGGCTCGGCCGCGGGCGCCGGGCCCGGGTGCAGGCCGGCGCACAGCAGGCCGGCAAGCAGGGTGGCGGCAAGGACACGGCCCGCCATCTTCCCAGCCCGTCCTGTGTTCCCGCCACGTCCGTCCACACGCCGCATCCGCGCCTCTTTGTCTGAATTTGGAAACGTTACCAGATTGTCAACCCGACTATAGCACCGCCGATTTTGGCGTGTCAATGCCAGTGCGTTCGGCGCACATGGGCGCAGATGCCTGCATTTCGCGGGGTGGCCCGGAGGGTGTTGCAAATCAGCCGCATTTCGCCTCCGATCCGTATGGAATATTCCGTTGACAATTTTTTTTGCTAACCCTAATATTCAGACAAGTGAGATGGAAACGTTTCCACGTAACAGACGGATTGCTGAACAACAACTGCATACCGGACAAAGAATGATGAACGAGCGCAAGGCGCCAGCTTCTGAAGCAATCCCGACAGCGAGGACATCGGCCCCGGCCGCATGTCCTCGCTGCGCCGCCTGGCGGCAAGGGGAGCGCCCGTGCCGGACCGCGAGGCGAGGAGGTGCCCAGGCTAGGGAGTGACAGCGAAACGAGAGCTGGAACAGCATGACCGCCGGCAGCGTGCAGCCATGGGAGCCGGCAAAGTAGTGGAGACACCGTTGGATGGGTGACGGTTAAAAACTTAAAAAAACAGGAGAGCACCATGTATTACCCGAAGGCGAAACAGACATTGATGAGCCTGGCAGTAGCCAGCGCGTGCGCGGCGTTCATGCCGGCTTACGCCCAGGAGGTCGCCTCGACCCCGGGCGCGGCCGCCACCACCGACCCGGCCAAGGAAGAGGCGACCTCGCCATCGTCGCCTGCCGGCGTCCAGACCGTCGTCGTCACCGGCCTGCGCGCCAGTCTCGAATCGTCGATGAACCTCAAGCGCAATGCGCAGGGCTTCGTCGACGGCATCGTCGCCGAAGACATCGGTAAATTCCCGGATACCAACCTGGCCGAATCGCTGCAGCGTATCAGCGGCGTCTCGATCGACCGCACCATCGGCGAAGGCTCGAAGGTCACCGTGCGCGGCGTCGGCCCCGACTTCAACCTGGTGCTGCTGAACGGCCGCCAGATGCCGACCTCGAGCCTGGGCGACCGCCCGGGCCGCGCCTACGATTTCGCCAACATCGCCTCGGAAGCGATCTCGCAGCTGCAGGTCTACAAATCGGCGCGCGCCGAGACCCCGACCGGCGGCATCGGCGCCACCATCAACGTGCTGACCGCGCGTCCGCTCTCGCGTCCCGGCCTGCAGGCCAGCATCGGCGTCAAGGGTGTGTACGACAGGTCGGCCGAGAACCTGCCGGCAGACATCACTCCGGACGACAAGGTCACTCCTGAAATCTCGGGCATCTACAGCAACACCTTCGCCGACGGCAAATTCGGTATCGGCATCTCGGGCAGCTACCAGGAGCGCAACCTCGGCTACAACCAGGCCGGTGTCCCGGGCGGCTGGAAGGGCCCGTTCCGCGGCGACGAGAACAACTGGGGCACCATCGCCCAGCCTGGCACCCCCGGCTCGGAGAACATCACCAACCGTCCGAAACCTGGCGACATCTACCAGGTGCCGCAGAACCTGAACTACAACATGAGCGGCATCCAGCGCCAGCGTACCAACGGCCAGCTGGTGTTCCAGTACGCCCCGAGCAAGGCGCTGACCACGACCCTCGACTACACCTTCTCGGAAAACAAGATCCAGACCCGCCGCCAGGACCTCTCGGCCTGGTTCAACTTCGGCGCGTCCACCAGCAGCTGGACCGACGGCCCGATCGCCGGCCCGCTGTCCTACGGCGAAATCATCAATCCGGCCACCAGCGACATCGCGATGGGCGGCGCCGACTTCGCGACCAAGACCCAGAACAAGTCGCTCGGCTTCAACACCGCATGGCGCGTCAACAGCGACGTGCGCCTCGAGCTCGATGCCCACCGCTCGACCGCCGAATCGGTGCCGGACAGCCCCTTCGGCTCCGGCAACACCCTGGGCACCGCCAGCTTCAGCCGCGGCACCACCACCGTGGACTTCTCGAAGGATTTCCCGGTCATGAGCATCCAGGGCGCCGACTTCACCCGCGCACCGCAGCAGGTAACCGGTTCGGTGTTCGAGAACGGCTACGTCAAGAGCGAGATCTCGCAGGTGCAGGTCCACGGCAGCTGGAAGCTGCTGGAAGCGTCCGAGCTCAAGTTCGGCGTGGCCACGACCGACGTGAAGAACCGTTCGGCCTTCTCGGTCCAGCAGCGTGACGACGTCTGGGGCGGCGCGACCAAGGCGTCGGACTACCCGGCCAGCATGTTCCACCAGGAGAGCCTGCGCCAGTACTTCGACAATATCGACGGCAGCGACAACCCGGCCCTGTTCAATACCTTCTACACCTTCGACTTCGCCGCGCTGCGCGAACTGGCCGCCAAGGTCACCGGCCTGCCGCATCTGTACCTGCCGCGCAACGACTACACCACCGACCAGCGCACCCGCGAAAAGTCGAAGAGCCTGTACCTGCAGTTCAACACCGACTGGGACCTGGCGCTGCCGGTGCACACCTCGATCGGCGCGCGCTACGAGAAGACCGACGTCACCTCGACCGCGCTGGTGCCGATCGCCACCTCCTATACCTGGGCTTCGCAGAACGAGTTCGCGGTGGGCTTTGGCGCACCGAACTTCACCACCCTGGGCGGCAAGTACCACCACTGGCTGCCGAGCTTCGATGCCGACGTCGACCTGCGTCCGGACATGAAGGGCCGTTTCAGCTACGGCGAAACCATCGGCCGCGCGCGCTATGACCAGCTGACCGGCGGCCAGGTGCTCGAACCGCAAGGCCGTATCGAAGGCGGCAACGGACGCCAGGGCAACCCGGGCCTGCTGCCGGTCAAGTCGAAGAACATCGACCTGGCCTGGGAGTGGTACTACAACAAGTCGAGCTTCGTCTCGATCGGCCACTTCCGCAAGAGCCTGGAGAACTACGCAGGCCAGTCGCAGGAGACCGCGCAACCGTTCGCCCTGCGTACCCCGGTCGGCGGCGCCTACTGGAACGCGGCGATCGGCGCCGGCTGCACCACCGCCGACACGACCTGCATCCGCAACTACATCCTGCGTAACTTCAACGGCCAGCCGGGCGTGACGCGCGGAGCGGATGACGTCAACGGCAATGCGACCGGTTCCATCGTCGGCCAGCCGAACGATCCGATCGCGAATTTCCGGATCACCAGCTACTCGAACCAGAAAGCGGCGCGCCTGCGCGGCCTCGAGTTCAACGTGCAGCACATGTTCGGCGCGACCGGCTTCGGTATCTCGGCGAACTACACCTACGTGAACTCGGGGCTGAAGTACAACAATGCCAGCATCGGCGAGCAGTTCGCGCTGGTCGGCCTGAGCGACTCGGCCAACCTGGTGGGTATCTTCGAGAACGAGAAGTGGAATGTGCGTGCGGCCTACAACTGGCGCGACAAGTTCCTGTCCTCGACCTTCGACGGCTCGGGCCCGAACCCGAACTATGTCGAGGCCTACGGACAGCTGGACCTGAGCATCGGCTACAACGTCAACAAGAACCTGAGTATCCAGCTCGAGGGCATCAACCTGACCGACGAGATCAAGCGCATCCACGGCCGTACCGAGCGTAACCTGCTCTACGTGGAGCAATCGGGTCCGCGTTACATGCTGGCAGCCCGCTACAAGTTCTGACCCGCCACTGCCCGCGCGAGCGGGCAGCACCGGCGCCTGGAAAAGCCGCGGCCCAACCGTGGCTTTTTCAGGTTAGACTTGCCCGGCATTCGTTTTATTGGAACCCACCATGGTGAGCACCACCATCAGGCACGTCGTCATCGTCGGCGGCGGCTCCGCCGGCTGGCTGACGGCCGCCGTTCTCGCGTCCGGCCTGCAACCTGCCGAAGAGGGCGGCCTGCGCATCACGCTGATCGAGTCGCCGGATGTTCCCATCATCGGCGTCGGCGAGGGCACCTGGCCGACCATGCGTGACACGCTGCGCGCGGCCGGCCTGTCCGAAGCAAGCTTCTTCCGCGAGTGCGACGCCGCCTTCAAGCAGGGTTCGCGCTTCGACCGCTGGGTCACCGGCGGCGAGCACGATCACTACTTCCACCCCTTCGCGCTGCCCCATGGATGGGGCGACGCCGACCTGGCGGGACGCTGGCTCGAAGGTCACTGCGATCTTCCCTTCGCCGGCCTGGCGAGCTACCAGCCGCATTTGTGCCTGCACGGGCGCGCGCCGAAGCAGGCGCAGACGCCGGAATTCGCCGCCGTGGCCAACTACGGCTACCACCTGGATGCGGGCAAGTTCGGCCTGTTCCTGAAAAAGCACTGCCTGGAGAAGCTCGGCGTGCACTACGTGCCCGACCACGTCATTGGCATCCGCTCCCACGAAGGCGGGGAGAGATGCGGCGACATCGCCGCCCTGCACACCCGCGCGCATGGCGACCTCGAAGGCGATCTGTTCGTCGACTGCACCGGCATGCAGTCGCTGCTGCTCGGGAAGCACTACGGCGTGCCCTTCATCCCGCAGCGCGGGGTGCTGTTCAACGACAGGGCGCTGGCCGTGCAGGTGCCGTACGCAAAGGAGGACGACCCGATCGCCTCCCAGACCACCTCCACCGCGCAGCACGCCGGCTGGATCTGGGACATCGGCCTGCCGACGCGGCGCGGCATCGGCCATGTGTATTCCAGCGCCCACACCAGCGACGAACAGGCCGAACAGGCGCTGCGCGACTACGTGCGCGCCACTGGCGGCCCCGAAGACATCGCGCCGCGCAAGCTGACCTTCGAACCCGGCTACCGCGAACGCTTCTGGCACCGCAACTGCGTGGCCATCGGCCTGTCCAGCGGCTTCATCGAACCGCTGGAAGCCTCGGCCCTGGCCATGGTCGAATTATCAAGCACCATGCTGCTCGAGGAGATGCCGGTGACGCGCGCGCAGATGGACATCTGCGCCGAACGCTTCAACGCGACCTTCAGCTACCGCTGGGAGCGGGTGATCGATTTCCTCAAGCTGCACTACATGCTGAGCCGCCGCGAGGGCGCGGCCGACCCGTATGGCTACTGGCGCGACAACCGCAGCAGGGAAACCATTCCCGGCCGCCTGGCCGACCTGCTGGCGCTGTGGGCCCACCGTCCGCCCTCGCGCCAGGACTTCGGCCGCTTCATGGAAGTGTTCCCGGCGGCGAGCTACCAGTACATCCTGTACGGCATGGGCTTCCGGCCCGAGCCCGGCCTGGCGCGGCGCGTACGTCCGGGCGAACCCGATGCGGCCAGCGCGGAGGCCTTCTTCCAGCAGGCGCACGACCTTACCCGCCGCATGCTGCCGGCGCTGCCCGACAATCGGGCGCTCATCGCGCACATCGTGCGCCACGGCCTGCCCCGCCACTAGACCACCATCACATAACAACGACCAAAGAGACACCACCATGGCCAACCCGGTACTGCTGAATAACATCGATCACAAGGACCTGCGCGTGATCACCCGCCACGGGGCCGACCTGGGCGACAACCGCGCCTTCGTCCAGACCTTCCCGGCCGAGTTCCGCCAGTTACAGGCGCACTATCCGATCATCTTCCGCAAGGACGACGCAAGCCAGGCCTACGAGCCGATCGCCCTGTTCGGCTTCGAGAGCGACGAGAACCTGTTCCTGGAAGGGCAGGACTGGGATGCCGCCACGGTTCCGCTCCTGGTGAGCCGCCTGCCTTTCCTGATCGGCCAGCATGGCGAGGAACTCATGATCCACGTGGACCTCGACAGCCCGCGCGTCAGCAAGCTCGAGGGCGAGGCCGTGTTCCTGCCTCACGGGGGCAGCACGCCCTACCTCGAGAACATCAACTCGATGCTGCTCGCCATCCACGAGGGCATGCAGACCAATGCCGGCTTCATCGAAGCCCTGCTCACGAACGAGCTGCTGGAAGGCTTCTCGCTCGACATCACGCTCGACGACGGTTCGCAGCACCGCTTCGGCGGCTTCTACACGATCAACGAGGAGCGCCTGGCGGCCCTGGATGCCGTGACCCTCGACCGCCTGCACAAGGCCGGCTACCTGGCCGCGATCTACTTCCAGATCGCCTCGCTGTCGAACTTCCGCGCCCTCATCGACCGCAAGAATCGCAAGATCGCACCTTATGCTGCCCGCGGCTGAACCGATCCGCGAGATCGCCGGCCTCACGCCGCGCGATCTCGGCCCCGAGATCCTGGAGTCGACCGAACCGCTGCTGCTGCGCGGCCTGGTCGGAAGCTGGCCGATGGTGGCGGCCGCGCGCCGCTCCGGTGCGGAGGCGGACACCTACCTGCGCCGCTTCTATCGCGGCGCCACCGTCGCCGCCATGCTGGGCGCGCCCGAGATCGCGGGCCGCTTCTTCTATAACGAAGACCTCAGCGGCTTCAACTTCGCCCCGGTGCAGGTAAGGCTCGACAAGGTGCTGCTCGAGCTCGAGCGCTACCGCGGCAAGGAGGTCCAGCCGGCGATCTATGTCGGCTCCACCACGATCGACACCTGCCTGCCGGGCTTCCACGACGAGAACGTCGTCGACCTGGGTGGACGTGACGCGCTGGGATCGATCTGGATCGGCAATCGCACCCGTATCGCGGCCCACTACGACCTGCCGGACAACCTGGCCTGCGTGGTCGCCGGGCGCCGCCGCTTCACGCTGTTCCCGCCGCAGCAGGTCGGGAATCTCTACATCGGGCCCCTGGACTTCACACCGGCCGGCCAGGCCATCAGCCTGGTCGACTTCCACGCGCCCGACCCCGAACGCTTCCCGCGCTTCGCCACCGCGATGGCGCATGCCCAGGCCGCCGAGCTGGAGGCGGGGGATGCGCTCTTCATCCCCAGCATGTGGTGGCACCACATCGAGGCGCTGGAAGACTTCAATGTGCTGGTGAACTACTGGTGGCGCCAGTCGCCCGGCTATATGGACACGCCGACCAACGCCCTGATGCATGCCCTGATGACGGTGCGCGACCTGCCGCTTGAGCAGCGCAAGGCCTGGCAGGAGCTGTTCCGCCACTACGTGTTCGAAGCCGATGAAAACACCGCCGCCCACATTCCGCCCACCGCCCGCCGCATCCTGGCGCCGCTCGACGAGGATGCCGTGCGCAACATCCGCGCCCAACTACTCAAAAGAATGAACCGCTGAAGGAGACAGAATATGGAGACCGGAGCAAAAGGGGGCAATGGCATCGGAAAGCCGGTGCGCCGCGTCGTCATCGCGGGCGGCGGCACGGCCGGCTGGATGGCCGCGGCCTGCATCTCGAAGATCCTGGGCAAGCGCCTCGACATCAAGCTGATCGAATCCGACGAGATCGGCACCGTGGGCGTGGGTGAAGCGACCATCCCGACCCTGCTGAACTTCCATCATCTGCTGGAGATCAACGAGCAGGAGTTCATGGCCGAGACCAAGGCGACGTTCAAGCTCGGCATCAGCTTCGAGAACTGGCGCAATGTGAAGGAGGATTACATCCACTCCTTCGGCCTGACGGGCACCGACCACTGGACCGCCGGCTTCCAGCACTTCTGGCACAAGGGCCGCGAGCGCGGCCTGGCGGGCGACTACGGCGACTACTGCCTGGAGCTGCGCGCCTCGCAAGAGAACAAGTTCGCCCACCTGCCGCGCCAGGGCATGAACTACGCCTACCACCTGGACGCGAGCGCCTACGCGCGCTACCTGCGCAGGTTCAGCGAACGCTTCGGCGTGCAGCGCATCGAGGGCAAGATCGTCGACGTGACCACCAGCGCACTCACCGGCCACGTACGCTCGATCACGCTGGACTCGGGCCTTGATGTCGAAGGCGACCTGTTCATCGACTGCACGGGCTTTCGCGGCCTCCTGATCGGCCAGGCGCTCGGCGTCGAATACGAGGACTGGTCGCAGTGGCTGTTCAATGACTGCGCGGCCGCGCTGCAGACCACTTCCGTGGGTGACGCGGTGCCGCTGACGCGCTCGATCGCGCACCCATTCGGCTGGCAGTGGCGCATCCCGCTGCAGCACCGTGTCGGCAACGGCATCGTGTTTTCGAGCCGCTACGTGGAAGAGCAGCAGGCCATTGGAGCCCTGATGGGCAATATCGCCGGCGAGCCCCTGATGAAGCCGCGCGTGATCAAATTCACGCCGGGCCAGCGCAAGCAGGTGTGGAAGGCGAATGTGGTCGCGGTCGGCCTGTCGAGCGGCTTCCTCGAGCCGATCGAATCGACCAGCATCCACCTGATCCAGCGCAGCATCATCCGCCTGATGCAGATGTTCCCGAGCGAGGGCATCATGCAGACCGACGTCGAGGAGTTCAACCGGCAGGCCGCGCTCGAGGTGGAGCACATCCGCGACTTCATCATCCTGCACTACAAGGTCAACAACCGCATCGACGCGCCCTACTGGGTCGATGCGCGCAATATGCCGGTGCCGGCCTCGCTGCAGCACCGCATCGACCTGTTCCGCGAGACCGGGCGCGTGTTCCGCTTCCCGACCGAGTTGTTCGCCGAGAACTCCTGGGTCCAGGTGATGCTGGGGCAGGGCATCATGCCGCTGCAGCACCACCAGACGGCCGACCTGATGGGGGACGAAGAGCTTTCGCACTTCCTCGGCGGGATCAAGGGACAGATCGACCGCACCGTGGCGGGCCTGCCTTCGCACCAGTCCTACGTCGAGCGTTACTGCGCCGCGCCGAAGTAGGACAGGAACATCGACACCGCCGCCTCGATCACGGGCTCCTGCTGCTCGGGGCCCAGCGGGGCTGCGCCCATCGCCACCTGGGGCCAGAAGGCGAAGGCCTTCACCTGGCCCTGCAGCATGGTGGCGGCGAAGACCGGATCACCGGCTTTCAGTTTGCCATCCGCCTGGGCCGCCCGGATCCAGGCGGTCACCCCTTCTTCGCGCTGGTTCAGGCGCGCGAACACCGGCAGCGCGCGCTCGGGCGCGTGGATCGCCTCCGAAATCGCCACCCGCGCCAGGTCCAGGAAATCCTGCTGTTCGAGGGTGCGCATCTTCAGGCGCAGCAGTTCGCTGAGCTGCTCGCGCAAGGGCAGGTCCGGGCGGTAGGGGAGTTCCAGCAGTTCGGCGCTGGCCTGGAACAGCTGCACGATGGTTTCCGCGAACAGCTCTTCCTTGCTGGGGAAGTGGTTGTACACCGTGCGCTTCGACACTTCGGCAACGGCAGCGATGCGGTCCATGCTGGTCGCTTCGAAACCGTTCGCACGGAATTCGGCAGCCGCGGCTTTCAGGATGGCGTCGCGCTTGAGGTCGGTAAGGCGGGGAGGGCTCATACGCACATTTTACACCGAGTAGTTTACTTTTCAAAAAAGTGAAACTACACTGTGTAGTGTACACCTGACGGATCGACATCCCATGCGCCTCCTCTTCGCTACCCTTTTTCTTGGAATTGCCGCAATCATGAGCTATTGCACCCTTGCCAGCGCGGCTCCCGCGCACACCGAGTCGCCCCAGTTCGCGGACGGGAAGTTCCGCAATCCCGTCCGGATGCGCGAGCACAGCCTGGGCGAGATGGCGCGCCTGTGGTGGAACTTCATGTTCCACAAGCCCCAAGGCACCATGCCCACAGCCGCGATTCCGGTGCATGCGCTCACGCAGGCCGATCTGCTGGCGGCGCCCGACGACACCCTCTACCGCCTCGGCCACTCGACCATGCTGCTCAAGCTCGGCGGCGCCTTCTATCTCACCGATCCGGTGTTCTCGGAACGCGCCTCCCCCGTCCAGTGGGCCGGTCCCAAGCGCTTCCACGCGCCGCCGATCTCGATCGAGGACCTCCCGCCCATCAAGGCCGTCATCCTCTCGCACGACCACTACGACCACCTCGACCATGCGGCGGTCCTCGCGCTGGCGGCCAAGACCGAGCACTTCCTGGCGCCCCTGGGCGTGGGCGACCGCCTGGTCGAGTGGGGCATCGATGCCGGCAAGGTGCAGCAGTTCGACTGGTGGCAGGGCACGCAGATCGGCGGCGTGCGTTTCGTCGCCACGCCGTCCCAGCACTTCTCGGGCCGCTCGCTGAACGACCGCAACTCGACGCTGTGGGCCTCCTGGGTGATCCAGAGCGACGCGCTGCGCCTGTTCTTCAGCGGCGACACCGGCTACTTCGAGGGCTTCAAGGAGATCGGCCGCCGCTATGGTCCTTTCGACGTCGCCCTGCTGGAGACAGGCGCCTACGACAAGCAGTGGCCCGACGTGCACATGCAGCCGGAAGAGACGCTGCAGGCCTTCCTGGACCTTGGCGGGGCCTGGATGCTGCCGATGCATAACGGGACGTTTGATCTGGCCCTGCACCGCTGGCAGGATCCTTTCGAGCGCATCGTCGCGCTGGCCGAGGGCAGGGGAGTGAAGCTGGCCACGCCGGAGATGGGGGAAGCCCTGAACCTCAAGGCTCCCCAGCCGGGCACGCAGTGGTGGAAGTCGCTGGAATGATCAGGCAGCCGCCGCCGGCTGCTTGTGCAGGTTGGCGTACTTCACGCCGAAATAGAGGATGAACAGGTAGCATACGGCCGGCACCATGAAGGACGGCTGCAGGCCGATGGTGTCGGCGAACATGCCCTGCACGAAGGGGATGACGGCGCCGCCGACGATGGCCATGCACAGGATGCCCGAACCCTGGCCGGTGAACTTGCCCAGGCCATGCAGGGCCAGGCTGAAGATGGTCGGGAACATGATCGAGTTGCACAGGCCGACCGCGACGATCGCCCACTTCGCCACCGAGCCCTCGCCGAAAGTCGCAGTGAGCACCAGCACGATGGAGCCGAGGGCCGTGACGGCCAGGGACTTGCCCGGGCTGATGTAGCGCATCGCGGCAAAGCCGATGAAGCGGCCGACCAGGGCGCCGCCCCAGTACAGGCTGACATAGTGGGCGGCGTCCGCATGGCTCAGGCCCGCGATATTGCCCTCGCCGAGGAAGTTGATCAGGAAGCTGCCGATGCTCACTTCCGCGCCCACGTACAGGAAGATCGCGACCGCGCCCAGCACCAGGTGGCGGTAGGCCATCGCGCCGCCCTTGCCGTCGACCGCCGGCTGGCCGTCTTCCGCATGGTCGATCTTCGGCAGCCTGGCCAGGGCGAACAGCACCGCGAGGATCGCCAGCGCGGCGGCCAGTGCGAGGTAGGGCCCCTGCACCGTGGCTGCTTCGAGGGCCTTGTGCGCGGCCTGCTCTGCGGCGGGCAGGGCCGCCAGCTGCTCGGCGCTCAGGGCCACGGTCGACAGGATCAGGATGCCGCCCAGCGCCGGCGCCACCGTGGTGCCGAGCGAGTTGAAGGCCTGGGTCAGCGTGAGGCGGCTCGAGGCCAGGCGCGCCGGTCCCAGCACGGTCACGTAGGGGTTGGCCGCCACCTGCAAGATGGTGATGCCGCTCGCCAGCACGAAGAAGGCGAACAGGAAGAGGCCATAGCCGCCCTTCGAGGCCGGGTAGAACAGGGCGCAGCCGGCGGCCGCGATCATCAGGCCGGTGACGGCGCCGTTCTGGTAGCCGATTCTACGAATCAAAGCGCCGGCCGGCAGCGAGACGATGAAGTAGGCGCCGAAGAAGCAGAACTGCACCAGCATCGCCTGCAGGTAGGTCAGCGTATAGATCGACTTCAGGTGCGGGATCAGGACGTCGTTCAGGGACGTCAGCAGCCCCCACATGAAGAACAGGATGGTGACGATGACGAGCGCGCCGGTGTGCGGGTTGTGCTCGGCCTCGGGGAGGTGCGCCAGCGGCGGCGCCTGGTTCGGGGCGGTACTTTGCATGATGTCTCCGTTCGTAATTGTGGCTATGCGCCCCGGTTCGGCGCGATCTGGTCATCCAGCAGCGCGGACACGCCGTGCAATGCCGGATACTGTTCAGTGACCAGGTAAGTCGGGATGCGCGCCAGGTAGGGGCTGAGGCGTCCCTTGTCTTCGAAGCGCGCGCGGAAACTGGATTCGGTGAACAGCTTGCCCAGGCGCGGCACGATGCCGCCGCCGATGTACATGCCGCCCGTGGCGCCCAGGGTCAGTGCGACGTTGCCGGCCACGCTGCCCAGGATGGCGCAGAAGGTGTCGACCGTGCGCCGGCAAGCAGCCGAAGAACCGTCGAGCGCAGCCCCGGTGATGCCAGGGGCTTCCAGGCGCTCGTCATGCAGCGCCCAGTGGATCAGTTCCAGTCCCATTCCGGATAACAGGCGCTCGGCCGACACGTGGCCAAACTCGCGCCACAGCGCTTCCAGGATCGCGACCTCGTCCTTGTTGGCCGGCGCGAAGCTCACGTGACCGCCTTCGCTGGCCAGCGCGATCCAGCGTCCGTCCGCTGGAATCACGCCGGAGACACCCAGTCCCGTGCCGGGGCCGATCAGGCCAATCGGACGGTCTGGAAGCTCGAGGCCGCCGCCGATGCGTTCGCGGCCAGCGGCAGTCAGGTGCGGCAGCGACATGGCCAACGCGGCAAAGTCGTTCACGACCAGCAGCGTCTCCAGCTCCTGCTCATCGCGCAAGGCGTTGATCGAGAAGCTCCAGTGGTGATTGGTCATGCTGACCCGGTCGTCCTCGACCGGGTTGGCGATGGCCAGCGCCGCCTGGCGCAGGCCCTCGACCGCCAGTCCGCGCGACGCTGCCTTGCCGAGATAGGCGCGCATCGCCTCGCCCAGGGTGGCATAGTCGGCGCAGGCCAGCACCTCAATGTCCGCGAAGGCACTTTGTCCCGGTTCCTGCAGGGCGAAGCGGGCATTGGTGCCGCCGATGTCGGCGAGCAGGCGCAGGCTCATTTCAGTTCCTCGCACTTCACGGCGCCCGCCTCGCTTGCCGCGCCGCCGGCGATCTCGATATTGGCGAAGGCGGCGGCGAAGGCCGCATTGCTGGTCACGCTGAACGGCGCCTCGACTTTCGCCAGATCGGTGCCCTTGGCCTGGAAGCAGGACAGCGGAATGCGCACGACCTGCTTGCCCTTGCCGGCCAGGTTTTTGAACAGGCCGGTCGCGTCTAACGTGCCGCCGCCCATGGCCATGGTGACCTTGCCTGCTGGTGCGTTAGAAACGATGGTATCGAAGCGCAGTGCCGCATCCTTGCCGGCCGCCGCCGGCAGAACCATCGCGCGCGCGCCGCGTGCTTCGATGGTGGCCGGGCCGCTCCAGGTCACCAGCTTGGCATCCTGCTGGGTGTTCACCTGCGAGGTCTGCACGGTGACGCCGGGCAGGCTGAAGGTGGAGTTCAGGTCGGCGCCCAGTACCAGCTGCTGCTCGCCGCTGCGAATGGTCAGCGGGAAGCTGGCGCGGTCGGCCTGGCTGAACACGGGGAAGGTGTTGCTGATGCCGCAGCCGCCGGCCGGGTAGGTGGCGTCCAGCTTGCCGACCTTGGAAAGCGTTGTCGTCTTCAGGCCATGACCGTAGGCGAACAGGGGCGCGTAGTTCTTGTCGCCGACATTGAGCTCGGTCTGGCAGGCCGACTTCGGCCAGGAGAAGGGCAGCTTGCCGGTGAATTCATAGCGTTTCGGGCCGGCGACCAGCAGGTCCGACACGCCCTTGCCCTCGGTGCCCGGCAGCCAGGCGGCCACGAACACATCCGACAGGTTGAGCAGGTCGTTCACGTAGAGCGGACGGCCCGAGACGAAGACGGTCACCACGGGTTTGCCCTTGCCGGCGACCGCCTGCAGCACGGCCAGATCTTCCGGGTGGCGGCCCGAATGGCGCAGGGTGCCATTGGGGCCGATGTCGCCGTCGCCTTCCGCATACGGGCGCTCGCCGATCACGGCGACCACGACGTCGAACTTCGACACGTCGACGCCTTTCGCGTCGAGGCTGAAGCTGACGTTATTGCTGCCGGCGGCTTCGCGGATGCCGGCCAGGATGGTGTCGCCGTTCGGGAAGTCGGCGTTGACGTTGGCGGTGCCCTGCCAGGTGATCGACCAGCCGCCGGTCTGGTTCGACAGGTCGTCCGCGGTCTTGCCGACCACGAGGATTTTCTTGCCGCGTGCGATCGGCAGCACCGGCTTGTCGTTCTTGATCAGCACCAGCGACTCGCGCACGGCGCGGCGCGCCAGTTCACGCGGCTGCATGGCCTCGTCCTTGCCCGCATAGGCGTTCTGGGCCGGGCTCTTGTCGAACAGGCCGGCGCGCAGCTTGACGCGGATGATGCGGGTGACGGCGTCGTCGATGCGCGACATCGGGATCTCGCCGCTCTCGACCTGCTTGATGGTGTTGGCGATGAAGGCCTTCCAGTCGTCCGGCACCATGATCATGTCGTTGCCGGCATTGATGGCCTGGGCGCAGCTGTCGTTGCGGCAGCCCGGCACTTCGCCGATGCCGTTCCAGTCGGTGACGACGAAGCCGTCGAAGCCCATCTTCGTCTTGAGCACGTCGGTCAGCATGGCGCGGCTGCCGTGCATCTTGCCGTAGTCGGTGCCGGTCGAGACGTCGTTCCAGGAGTTGAACGAGGACATGACGGTCTGCACACCGGCCGCCAGGGCCGGGTAGTAGCCGACGCCGTGGATGTTGATCATCTGCGACTTGGTCGACTTGTTGACGCCGCGGTCCTTGCCGTTCTCGGTGCCGCCGTCGCCGATGAAGTGCTTGGCGGTGGCCACCGTGTTGGCGTCGTCCTTCAGCATGCCCTGCATGCCGCGCACATAGGCGCCGGCATAGCTTTTCACCACGTCCGGATTCTCGGAATAGCTCTCGTAGGTGCGCCCCCAGCGGTCGTCGCGCACCACGGCCAGGGTCGGGCCGAACACCCAGGCGATGCCGCTGGCGCGCGTGGCTTTCGCCGTGGCCGCGCCGATTTCCTCGAGCAGCTTCGGATTGCGCGCCGCGCCCAGGCCGATGTTATGCGGGAAGAGGGTGGCGCCAAAGACGTTGTTGTGGCCGTGGACCGCGTCGGTACCCCAGATCACCGGCACCTTGATCGCCATGTCGGTGCTGAGTGACGCCTCGTGGTAGCGCTGGGCCAGGGCCAGCCACTCGGCCGCCTTCGCATGCTTGTTCCCGTTCGGCCAGCTGCCGCCGCCGTTGAGCACCGAGCCGAGGTAGTAGCGCTTGACGTCTTCGGGCGTGGCGGTCTTGATCTCGGGCTGGGTCATCTGGCCGACTTTCTGGGCCAGGGTCATCTTGCTGACAATCTCGGCGACGCGCTTCTCGAGCGCCGCATCCTTCGCAATCGGACTGGCGATGCGCGGCCAGTCGGCGAGCGGCGCGGCAGCTTGCGCGAAGGCGCCGGCGGCGGGGAAGGCGAGTGCGACGGCAAGCGCCAGCACGGGATTGCGAAGGGTGGTTGTCATGGATGTCTCGCTAGTCGTTATTGTGGGTTCTGGCGTATCGCTTATTCGCCGCGCAGGAAGCTGCGGTACCACTTGCCGCTGCTCTTCAGGCGGCGCTGCTGGGTGGCGTAGTCGATGTGGGTAAGGCCGAAGCGCTTCAGGTAGCCTTCCGCCCATTCGAAGTTGTCGAGCAGGCTCCAGGCGAAATAACCCTTCACCGGCACGCCGTCCCTGATCGCCGCGCGCAGCGCGGCCAGGTGCGTCGCTAGGTACCGCCGGCGCTCGACGTCGTCGATCTCGCCATTCGCACCCACCTCGTCGGTGTAGCAGGAGCCGTTCTCGGTGATGTACATCGGGCCCGGGTGGTAGTCGTTCTCGATGCGGTGCAGGAGTTCGGCCAGTCCCTGCGGCGCGACTTCCCAGCCCATGGCCGTGGTTTCCATGCCGTCGGCGGGCGGCAGCACGCGCGCGCCCAGCGGCGCGTGGGTCGGGTCGTTCTGAATGGTCTCGGGGAAGTAGTAGTTCACGCCCAGGAAATCGGTCGGCACCGCGATGGCTTCCAGGTCGCCCGGTTCCACGGTTGGTGCGGCGTCGCCGATGATGTCGAGCGTGGCCTGCGGATAGCCGCGGCCATACAGCGGATCGAGGAACCAGCGGTAGCGCAGGCCGTCGTGGCGCGCCATGGCGGCCAGGTCTTCGGGCGAATTGCTGGCCGGTCGCACCGGGTGCAGGCTGAGGGCGATGCCTGCCCTGGCGTTCGGGACGTTCGCGCGGATCAGGGGCACCGCCTTGCCGTGCGAGAGCAGCACGTGGTGGGCGACCTGCAGTGCGGTCTTGAAGTCGGTGTTGCCGGGCGCGTGCCAGCCTTCGAAGTTGCCGATGATCGAGGTGCACCAGGGTTCGTTATGGGTGATCCAGTGCTGGACGCGGTCGCCCAGGCGGCGCGTCATGGCGTCCACGAACGCCAGGTAGGCATCGACCGTGGCGCGATTGTTCCAGCCGCCGAGGTCTTGCAGGTACTGCGGCAGGTCCCAGTGATACAGCGTGGCCCAGGGCTGCAGGCCGCGTTCCAGCATGCCGTCCACCAGCCGCGAATAGAAGTCCAGGCCCTTCTCGTTCGGCTTGCCGCCCACTTCCGAGAAGATGCGCGGCCAGGCGATCGAGAAGCGGTAGGCGTTCAGGCCCATGTCGCGGCCGATGTCGAAGTCTTCCGGCCAGCGGTGATAGTGGTCGCAGGCGACCAGGCCGCTGGAACCGTCCTTGACCTTGCCCGGGGTGGCGGCGAAGCGGTCCCAGATCGACTCGACCCGGCCGTCCTCCTGGCCCGCGCCTTCGATCTGGTAGGAAGAGGTGGCACAGCCCCACAAGAAGTCGGGGGCGAAATCGCCGCGCTGCGGGGCGGTCGGCTCAAGGGCGTTTGCTGTTGTCATGGTGTGTGTATGTGAAGACCTGATGCAAGAATATTTGGAAAGCTTTCCAACTGCAAGTGAAAAAAAAGGCCGCACTACGGCCAAGGGGCTTGCAGCCTCATTTTTTTCGACTCCGCGACGGCGTGGACGGCAGCTTCGCCAGCGAGGCGCGCAGGGTGACGCTGACCGGAAAGGTGCGCGACACCGGACGCTGCAGGTCGTAGCAGCGGTTCAGCAGGGCGTTGATGCCGTTGAGCGTCATCTCGCGCCAGGGCATGTGCACCGAGGTCAGGCGCGGGGCCGAGAAGGCGGCGCTGGGCGTGTCGTCGTAGCCGATGACGGACAGGTCGCGCGGCACGCTGATGCCGGCCTCCTGGAAATAGGACAGGGCGCCCACGGCCATCTCGTCGTTGGCGCAGAACAGGGCGGTGCACTTGTGGCCGGATTCGATCAGCTCCTTGGCCGCGGCCCAGCCGCCGGCAGGGGAGAAGTCGCTTTCCGCCACCCACAGCTTGCCCGTGTCGATGCCGCCTTCTTCCAGCTCGCGCATGAAGCCGTCGACGCGGGCCACGTTGTCGCTGAGCGCCGCCGGGCCGGAGATGACGCCGATGTCGCGGTGCCGGTAGTCGAGCAGGGTGCGCGCGGCCAGGCGTCCGCCCAGCACGTGGTCGACCGTGAAGCACTGTTCGGGCATCGTGCGGAATTCGTGGTTCAGCGCCACGATCTGCCGCTGCTTGGCGCCGAGGCCGGCCAGGTCTTCGTCGGCGAGGGCGCTGGTCATCATGATGATGCCGTCGCAGCCGCGTTCGATGAGGAACTCGATGCCTTCCATCGCCTGGCGGCGCGCGTCGCCGAGACCCACGCCGAAGGCCACCACCATGTGCAGGCCGGCGGCGCGCAGCTCGGTGTCGATGATCTGCAGGATCGGGGTGTAGAAGGTGCCGCTCAGGACCGGAATGTAGACGCCCACCATGCGGCTGGTGCCGGACAGCAGGGCGCGCGCCGCGTGCGAGGGGCGGAAACCCAGCTCGTCGATCGCCTTGCGCACCTTTTCAAGCGTGGCGGGCGACACCGAACCCTTGCCGCTGACCACGCGCGAGGCGGTGCCCAGGCCGACGCCGGCGAGACGTGCTACATCCTTGATGGTTGCCACTAATGGTCCCTAATCGATAAACGGTTTATTCGAAAAACACTGAAGCATACTGCATTCATCCGACACTGGCACTTGTCTTTACAAGCGCCGGCCGCTGCGCGGCTCGAACAGCGAGACCCGCGCCGCATCGATGGCGAAGCGCACCGCCTGGCCCGGCGCAAGCCGGCGCGCATCGTGCACGATGGCGGACAAGGCGTGGCCGCCGCAGTCCAGCCACACGACCTGGTGGTTGCCCATCGGCTCGACCAGGGTCACGTTCGCCAGCAATGGGCCGTCATCGACCACATGGATGTCTTCCGGCCGCACCGCCAGCGTGACCGCACCCGAGGGTGCGATGCAATCCGGCGCCAGGGTGAGCTGCAGGGCGCCGGCCGTGAAGCGGCGCTGCACGTCCAGGGTGCCGTCGAGGCTCCCCTCGACGAAATTCATCGAGGGCGAACCCAGGAAGCCCGCCACGAAGCGGTTGGCCGGACGCTCGTAGACCTCGGCTGGGGTGCCGATCTGCTGGATGCGCCCGCCCTGCATCACGACGATGCGCGTGGCCAGGGTCATGGCTTCGGCCTGGTCGTGGGTCACGTAGATCATGGTCGAGCCGAGCGCCGCGTGCAGTAGCTTCAGTTCGCGGCGCAGCTCGGCGCGCAGCTTGGCGTCCAGGTTCGAGAGCGGCTCGTCGAAGAGGTAGACGCCGGCCTCGCGCACCAGGGCGCGTCCGATGGCCACGCGCTGGCGCTGGCCACCCGAGAGCTGGGCCGGCTTGCGGTCCAGGAGCGATTCGAGCTGCAGCATCTCGGCCGCACGCTGTACGCGGCGCTGGATCTCCGCCTTCGGCGCGCCCGAGATCCTCAGGCCGAAGGACATATTCTTCTCGACCGTCATGGTCGGGTAGAGGGCATAGGACTGGAACACCATGCCGATGCCTCTTTCACTCGGGTCGGCATGGCTCATGTCGCGCCCGCCGATCTCGATGGCGCCGTCGGCCAGGTCGATCAGGCCGGCGATGCTGTGCAGCAGGGTCGACTTGCCGCAGCCGGAAGGTCCGAGCAGCACCAGGAATTCGCCCGGCTCGACCTGCAGGTCGAGGTCGCGGATGATCTGGTTGCTGCCGCGGGTGATGCACAGCTTGCGCAGGTGGACGTTGGACATGGTCTTTACCCTTTGACGGCGCCGGCGGCGATACCGCGCACGAACCAGCGTCCCGAGATGAAGTAGATCGCCAGCGGCACCGCGGCCGTCAGGATGGTCGCGGCCATGTTGACGTTGTAGAGGCGCGTGCCGGTGGTGGTGTTGATCACGTTATTCAGCTGCACCGTCATCGGCGCATTGTCGCGGCCCGCGAATACAAGGCCGAGGATGTAGTCGTTCCACACGCCGGTCACCTGCATGATGGCGGCGACCACGATGATGGGCAGCGACATCGGCAGCATCACCTGAAGGAAGATGCGCCAGAAGCCGCCGCCGTCGATGCGCGCGGCCTGGAACAGCTCGTGCGGCACCGAGGCGTAGTAGTTGCGGAACAGGAGGGTCATGATCGGCATGCCGAAGATGACGTGCACCAGCACGATGGCGGGCAAGGAACCGAAGACGCCGGCGCGCGCCATCATCCACACCAGCGGATAGATCATGACCTGCACCGGGATGAAGGCGCCGGCCAGCAGCACGCCGAACAGCACATTGGCGCCGCGTGGCTTCCAGAACGAGAGGGCGTAGCCGTTGATCGCCCCCAGCAGGATCGGGATGACGGTGCTCGGCACCGTGATCGCCACCGAATTCCAGAAGCCGCCGCTGACCTGGTTCCAGGCGCTCTGCCAGGGCTCGACCGTCGCGAAGAGCGGCAGGGCGAACACATTGCCGCTCCTGATCTCGTCCATCGACTTGAAGGAGGTGATGATCATGACGTACAGCGGCAGCAGGAAGTACAGTGCGGCGCTGAACAGGAAGGCATAGACGCCGATGCGCGCGGCGCCCAGGCGGCGCTTGCGGCGCGCGGCGGGGAGAGGGGCGTCGAAATGCATCGCGGGGGCGGGCGCTTCCAGGGTGGTCTGGCTCATGCGCGTTTCCTCCGGCTGCGTGCGTAGGCATAGGGCGCCAGCAGGGCCAGCACCGGAATGAGCAGGGTCACCGCGCCGGCCGAGGCCAGGCCGATGTTCGAGCGCAGGAACAGGTGGTCCATGATGAACTTGGCCGGCACCTCGCTGGCCGTGCCCGGACCGCCGCCGGTCATGGCGACCACCGCGTCGTAGAGTTTCACCACAGCGGTACACAGCAGCAGGAAGACGGTGGCGACGGTCGGACCCAGCATCGGCAGCACGATTTGCAGGTAGACGCGCCAGGTCGGAATGCCGTCCAGACGCGCGGCCTTGTAGATCTCCGGATCGACCCCGCGCAGGCCGGCCAGCATCATCGCCATCACCAGGCCCGAGGCCTGCCAGACGGCGGCGATGACGATGGTGTAGATGACCATGTCCTGGTCGATGATCCAATCGAAGCGGAAGTTCGTGAAGCCCAGCGACTGCACCGCGCCTTCGATGCCGGCGCCGGGCGCCAGCATCCACTGCCACACCAGGCCGGTGGCGATGAAGGACATCGCGTAGGGGTAGAGGAAGACGGTGCGCAGGAAACCTTCGCCGCTGACGTTCTGGTCGATGAAGGCGGCCAGCAGGAAGCCCAGCACCATGCAGGCGATGATGAAGCAGACGCCGTAGACGGCCAGGTTGTTCAGCGAGAGCAGCCAGCGCTCGTTGTCGAACAGGCGCACGTACTGGGCGGCGCCGATGAAGTTATCCGACGCGAAGGTGCGCGAGGCGGTCAGCGAAGTCTTGAAGGTCCACAGCGCCGCGCCGATGTAGGCGACCAGCACGGTCAGGGCCATCGGCAATAATGCGATGTGGGGAGTGATCCTGTTGGTGCGGAAGGCAAGCATGGCGGGTCAGTATTTGAGTGCGTTGGCGATGCTCTTCTGGGCCTTCTCGACCGGCATATTCGTGTTCCAGTAGGCGGTCAGGACGTCCTGCATGGCGCCGTTCTGGTCCGGCGTCAGGTAGACCTCGCTGACGCCGGCCTGGCGATCGCGGTCCTTCATGATCTCGATGCCCTTCTGCGCGCACAGGTCGAGTTCCGCGGCATTGACGTCGGTGCGCACGGGGATCGAGCCTTTCAGTTTGCTGAAGCCCACCTGCAGGACAGGCTGGGAGACCACGTTCGCCAGCAGCTGCTGGGCGCGCACGGTCTTGCCGTCGTCCGTCTTCGGGAAGACGAAGACGTCGCCCTGGATCAGGTAGGGCGTCGCGGGGCCGAGGCCCGCCATGCAGCCGTAGTGCTGGCCCGCGACCTGGCGTGCATTCGTGAATTCGCCCTTGGCCCAGTCGCCCATCACCTGGAAGCCTGCCTTCCCGCTGATGACCAGGGCGGTGGCGTCGTTCCAGTTGCGGCCCGGCGAGCCCGGGTCGACATAGGATTTCAGGCGCTTGAAGGCGAGCAGCACGTTGCGGAAGGCCGGCCCGAGCAGGGTCGCCTGGTCGCGGTCGCGGAAGGCCTTCAGGTACAGCTCCTTGCCGCCCATATTCGCGAGGATGGCCGAGAACAGCACGTTCTCCTGCCAGGACTGGCCGCCGTGCGCCAGCGGGATGATGCCGGCCGCCTTCAGCTTGTCGAGGGCGGCGAAGAACTCAAGCATGCTGGCGGGCTCCTTCTCGATGCCGGCCTTCTTGAAGGCGGGCTTCGAATACCAGAACCAGGTCTGCATGTGGATGTTCAGCGGCACCGCGTAATAGTGGCCGTCCACCTTGATCACGTCGATGATGGGCGGGGGCAGCATCTGGTCCCAGTTCTGCGCGCGCGCCACCAGGTCGACGTCGTTGAGCATCCCCGCTTCGATCACGTCGAGGAACTGCTTGGAGGTGTTGAACTGGGCCGCCGTGGGCGGATTGCCGCCGACGATGCGGTTGATGGTGACGGCGCGGGACTGGTCGCCGCCGGCGATCGCGGTATCGATCCAGACGCCGCCGGCTTGTTGGAAGGCCTTGGCCACCTGCTTGACCGCGGCCGATTCGCCGCCCGAGGTCCACCAGTGGATGACCTCGGCTCTCGGCGCCTGTGTGGTGGACGCCGACGCGGCGAGCGCTGGCGCAGAGACGCACAGCCATGCGCAGGCTGCCGCCAGGGTGCGTACTGTGGACATCGTGTCTCCGTTATTCGCCATTATTTTTTTGGTAAGTTGGAAACGTTACCATCGGCTTTGCCCGACTATAGCACCGGGTGAAATCTCGGTCAAACAAATATTGCAATCAGGATTTTGGCACAGTTTTCGTGTTCAGCCGACAAGTTTTGGCCGCCCGCCCGGGCGGCCTGTTTGTTTGCGGGGCAGATTTTCCTGCCAGATTGTTGTACTCGTCCGCAACACGGCTGCGTAAGAAACCGGGCGCGGCCGTGCTGCTTCCTGCGATGCCTCAACTGTCGGACGCGGCCGCTTCCTATGATGGATTCAGGAGGCCGGCGACGGCGCCGGCAGCTTTCGTTGGGAGGAATCATGTCCGACGCAAAACGCAGGGCTTTGCTGGAAACGAACGCCGCGCACCTGGCCCATCCGAATGTCGCGGCCTTTCTCAAGGCGATCGCCGAGGCGGAAGGCGGCGGCTACGACTTCAAATACGGTGCGCTCAGAGGGCGGCGCAACGATCGCTGGCGCTTCAGCGACACCTCGACCCACCCGGGGGCGGGAATCGATGGCAAGACGACGGCGGCCGGGATGTACCAGATCACGCGGCCCACCTGGGAACATCATGGAGGCAAGCTGGGACTGGATGACTTCTCGCCGCGCACGCAGGACCTGATTGCGGTGGAGATCCTGCGGAGTCTCAGGGTAGTTGAACGAATAAAAGCAGGAGAGATCGCCTCCGTCATGCCGACGGTGGCACGCACCTGGGCTGCCTTGCCGAAAGGGCCGGGGCAGGGCAATTATTATCCGCACCAGCGCCACATCGGCTACGAGCAGTTTCTATCGACTTACCTTGCGGCCGGCGGTTCGATGGCATAGCCATTCCAACGCATTGGAGTCATGTGCTCGCGCCCGACGTCTGTTTCCGCTCCTTGCCCGCCGCCGCCAGACGTGTTCGAGTGCGCGTACGAAGGTCAGCCTGTCGGAATTTTTTACATCGACAGGGTTCTATTCGGTACTGAAACAGCAAGCCACTGATTCTACAATCACTTTTATATTGGGCACGAAAATTGCTCAGGAGGATTATCCAATTCTACTGGGGAAAAAATGAAGAACCTGAACGTGCTCCTGGCTGCCGCCGGACTTTGCGCTTCGCTGACCGCCCAGGCTGGTGTTATCGAAACCAGCAATGGCGACCTATGGACCCAGATCGACTTCTTCGAACCGGTCGGGCAATCCTTTGTCGCTGAAGACCAGTCGATCAATTTCGCCTTCTACTACAGGGCAGTGAATTCGCACTATACCAACGGCCCTTTGCGCATCAGCCTGTACTCCGGCGAAGGTGTGGTGGGCACCGCCCTTGCCAGCTTCGAGTTCCAGCTGGCGAATGACTTCACCGGCTTCCACGACGTCGACTTCTCCAGCGTCGTGCTCGAGATCGGTAAAACTTATACGGCTGCGGTCGCCATACCGGGCCAGAACCCATTCTGGGGCATGTCGCGTACCCGCACCAATCTCGCTGGCAGTACGGGCTATCGCTACGGCAATGTGGTGCAGTCGGAAGACTGGACGTTCCGCGTGACCCCGCTGGAACAGTCGAATGACGTGCCGGAGCCGGGTACGCTGGCGCTGCTGGGTCTTGGCTTGGCGGGGCTGGGCGCGGCTACGCGCAAGGCACGCCGCGCCTGATACCGGCAAGCACCGGCTGCCGCGGAAAGCAAAAGAGGCTACGTCCGATCGAACGTAGCCTCTTGCGCTTTGATGGTGCCGACTGCAAACCTCGAACCTGCTTCCCAACCTGCGTGCGAGTGGGTGAGTTGTACCGCAAAACCCAATCATATCAATGACTTACTGATGAGTGCAAGCTATTCGGTGTATGGGCAACGTTGCCTTGTGATACCCGATGTGATGCTCATGTGGTACCTCAGGGGTATTTGCTAGGCTTGTAGTGGCTCGCCTCCGTGGCCGCTTGGTCACCCATCCTACGGGCTGTCTTGTCTTCAATCGGAGGATAAGAAGGGGAGGGGGAATACTGTATCAAGTGTACGAAAAAACCCTCTCACTCGTTAAACGCCCAACAACAACACTGATACGAAAGGGTATAGCGGAATTTCAAATTGATTTGCTGCGGAAGATGGAAGGGGGTCTTTTTCCTTACAAGAAAGAATTCTAAGGCTGATTCCACGTGTGCCCATCCCAGTGCCGAATATTCAAGAAGATTTATTAATTATTTCTTCTGCAAGCATCACCCCAAGAGGCGACAACTTACAAATTCCCTCTGCTGTAATGGCAATTGCCTTTTCTTTTTGCTGCCCTCTGATGATTTTCGTAAAGGCCGACTTGTTCTTATAGTCCACCTTTGCCCTGAGTTCGTCTGCAGATAAGCGATCTTGCTTGTATAGTACGAGTAATATCTTATCGCTTGTCTTCAACTTTTTGTCTAGCACCATGAAAGTTTCATCATCTTCCCAGATTAGGTCGACTTGGCGTTCTAGAATGTTGTCAACAAGCTGAATTGCCTCGGCTGGACTATTTTTACTTGACAATCGGATGAGTTCCGCAAGAACCCATTTTGCTGAATGCAATATGAAAGTAGCATCTAGCTTGTTAGGGGAAATAGTAGAAATGTGCCCGACTCCGCGTTTGTTGCGGATGCAGTACATCGCAAATAAAACGCGAGGGATGAGTATTCGGTATTCTTCGCCCCCCTGTGCCGCTTCATATTTATTCAAAACTCCTTGGTTGAATGAGCTTATTGCTGTATTGAAAGCGGTGAAACTCCCAAAGAGTTTGTTCTCGATGAGCCTTCGCACAGATTCCACAAAATGCCCAGCATCTAGTTCACTGGTTTTCCACTTCTCTAGCCTGAAATTTCCCGCCACCTCCTGATAAGATGTGACAGTATGCTCCACAATTTCTTGCGGATGATCTGCAAGCAATATTGCTTTCAGCAGTTCTTTACGCATCTAGAAGTTCCTTAGCTTTCTTTTTGCCTTGGAAAGTTAGCTTAATATGTTTAGTCCCACCTTTTACTCCATCTGATAAGAAGATGGTTTTATCTTCAAAAATTTTAGCGAAGTTCGTATCAATGCAGCCATGTTCTTCGCAAACTTCACGAATGTCCTTTGAGGTCACCTGCTCATCGCCCATCAGTGCAGCCCCGTAGCAATACAACAATGCTGCATTCGTCTGCTTGGTGCGAGTGGCATCCCCAGGGATGTCGACCGTGAGTTTTAATTTTCCATTTATCTCTGAATAAACCTCGGGATAACTCTCAATCGTTTCTTTAGTAGATAAAGCCGCCGGTTGGTCGTTGCTCTCTGAGTTGGGTGTTACGCTTGCAGTTGGTATGTTGTCGCCGACGGCCGCATCACTCTTCTGCTCGACTATGGTATGCCGAGCCATTATCCGAACAATGTCTGTTAGTCCTTCAAAGTGCTTTGAAACAAACGCTTCCGTTCCTTCAATCTCAAGGACGCCGTCGTGGGCTGAGTATCTGAACTTTGCTCTATCCGTCATGTTTCGCTCCAAGATGTCAAGTAGGTAACATATTGAACTAGACAGTTCTTGAACGCAATAACTTTTGGTAGTACAAAATCGACCATTTATGAACAGGGCTCAGCAATAGGTCTGGCAGATGTTCAAAAATTATATATTTGACTTTTGAACATGTTCATATGTAAGATCAGCCTTATTGAACATTTCTGGGCGCTTATGAACGCTTATGAATATAGGGGGGAGAGCGAAAATGGCGGTCTTTGGCTACGGTCGGGTCAGCACGAAGGAGCAGACGACGGAAAACCAGCGTCGGGAGATCGAGGCGGCCGGCTATGCCGTCGACTACTGGCATGCCGATGAAGGGGTGTCGGGCAAGGTCGCGGCAGCGCATCGCCCGCAGTTCGCTAAGATGCTAGACCAGATTCGCAACGGCGAAACGCTAATTGTGACGAAGCTCGACCGCCTCGGCCGTGACGCCCAAGACGTTGGCGCCACGATTAAAATGCTGGCGACGCGCCGTATCGAGGTTATCGTCCTTCAGCTGGGGAAGCTTGATCTCACTAGCGCCGCCGGTAAAATGATGCTGACCATGCTAGCCGCTGTCGCGGAGATGGAGCGCGACCTGCTGGTGGAACGCACCCAGTCCGGCCTAGCGCGCGCGAAGGCGGAGGGCAAGGTATTAGGGCGCCCGGCTTTGACAACTGAGGAGCAGCGTCAAGCGATCTATGCCCAGCATCACGAAAACGGTATTTCGCTCAGTGCTCTGGCTCGAATCTACGACGTGTCGCGAGCCACGATTATGCGGATTGCCAAGCCAACCCCTGCTTCGCTAGAGCGCTGTCGCGTCACCCGCCAGCCAGCCTAGGAGGCATATGAATTGGTTTTCATGTGGCCGTTCGTCGATGAGAAACCCCCGCGCCTCGTTAGAAGAGCGTCGGTTCCATAACAATCCGTTCAAGGCCGGCATCTGCTAGGAGCAGTTGCCGGCTTT
Source organism: Massilia agri (assembly GCF_024753255.1). Classification (GTDB taxonomy): domain Bacteria; phylum Pseudomonadota; class Gammaproteobacteria; order Burkholderiales; family Burkholderiaceae_D; genus Telluria; species Telluria agri. The sequence continues at coordinate 265,956 of NZ_JANUHA010000002.1, read as the reverse complement.
TCCTTTTAATAGAACCACGGGCGCTCTGTGGTCCAAGAGGTAGTGCCGCTAAGTTAGCATGGTGGTTAGTTCAGAAACCTGTGCTTACTTCAGCTATGCGCAACACGCATCATCGAAGAATGGCCCAGCGGAACCGCTACGGAGGCTACTGTGGCTCTAGGCCGGGCAAGTTCATTTCATACTCAGCCCTACTCTCAGCCAGAAAGATGCCCCGTTCAGTCACAATTATTGCTGAGCCGTCCGAGAAGTACTGTGTCTGAAACCTGGATGAGCTGCTCTCTAAGGAATTGTGCGTGCCGCCGCTGATGACCTTGGGTTCCATTCAATCCCATCGCTTCTTGGCAAGTGTGATGGTGAGGCGCTCCTCTTTCGATTTGGGTCGGAAATACTCACGCATATGCCAGCGAAGTCTGCCAAAAAAACTGAGTCCTGGCTCTGGTTCGGGAGGGGCTGACAGTAAAAGTCCTGGGCCATGGCAGCCGCCACCCGCACTCATTCGTTGAAATTCTTCAAAGCTGTCTGGAACGTTCATCAACCGATCTCATGAGTACAAGTTCTTCAGCAGTTGAGCTGTCCGAGTTTGTCAACGTGATAGCCCCATGATGGACACTAACGTTCAGGATGCAGCGCCGGCGCAAGTGCTGTCCGCAGCATCCTATTGTTAGGCCTCTTCCCACCGAGCTAGATCATTCCGCTACTCTGCGTTCTCCGTCGACAACTCGGCTTGGCGCAAAATGAGCTGCGTTGCTTCTTCAGATAGGTCCGGTGGGTAGCCATACATCGCCAACAACCGCCGTACCTTGCGTCGCAGGTCTGCCCGCACGCTTTCCCGCTGGGTCCAATCGAGCCGGGGCATTTTCTTGACCATTTCTGCCAGCTCCCGAGCCATCAAGCGGAGCTGGTCGGACTTCATGATCTCCTTGGCCGAACCGTTCTCTGCCAAAGCGTCATAGAACGCCCCTTCCTCGTCGCTCAGCCCGAGGTCTTGACCTTGCCGCTTCGCGTCGCGGACCCACTTTGCCAGTTCCAGCAGCTGCGCGATTATCTGGGCCGTCGTGACCTGCTTGTTCGTGTAGCCGAGCATCGCCTTCTCAAGCGCCTCGCGGAACTTCTGCGCTTGCACGAGATTGGACCGCTCACTGAGCTTAATCTGGTCGGCCAGCAGTTTGCGCAGCGTCTCCAGCGCCAGATTCTTCTGCTCCAAGGCAGATACCCGTTGGAGAAACTCGTCGCTGAGGATGTCCAGCCGGGCAGCGTCGAGCCCGGCGGCGGCGAATAGGTCGATGACCTCGCCCGCGTCTACCGCCCCCCCGATCACCTGCCGCACTGCGGCGTCGATGTCGGCGAAACCACCGCTTCGACCGTCTGCGGATCCGCCTTCGTCGGCGAGCCGCTTCCGAATCATTGCCGCTACCCGCTGGAAGAACGCCAGGTGCGGTGCGATTTCCCGCGTTTCCTCCCGCGGCACGGCCAACGCGAACGCGGTGGCCAGTCGCTTCACCATGCCCCCGAACCGTTGCCATCCTGTTTCGTCGCCCACCATGTGCTTCACGTCCAGCACATAGTCGATGGCGCCCAGGTACACACGCAACACGTCCGTAGGTTTCACCTCAAGCGCTGCTACATAGTCGAAGTCATGGAAAAAGGCGCGTAGTTGCTCGAACGCCGAGCGCATTGCCGGCACTGCCTCGTCCTGTAGTTCTTTGACTGGCTTGTCAGTCTGACCGGTTGCGTTTGCATAGGTCGCTAGCGCGTCGGCCAGTGGATCGGCCAACCCGATCAGGTCGACGATTAAACCACCGGGCTTTTCGCCGTACACACGGTTTACCCGCGCGATGGCTTGCATCAGGTTGTGTCCAGCCAGCGGCTTGTCCAGGTACATTGTGTGCGCGCTAGGCACGTCGAAACCCGTGAGCCACATGTCCACAACGATGGCCAATCGGAAGTCGTCGGCAGGGTTTTTGAACCGATCCGCCAGTGACTTGCGCTGCGCCTTGCTCCGTGCGTGTCGCACCAAGTGCTCGGGGTCGTTCGGTCCATCGGTCATGATGACCTTCACCGTACCCTTCGAGTCATCGTCGTCGTGCCAAGACGGGCGCAGCTTGCAGATCGCGGCGTACAGCCGTGCGGCGATGTCGCGGTTTATGGTCACGAGGATCGCCTTGCCTTCCATCGCAGCTCGACGCTCTTCCCAATGCTCGACCACGAACTTCGCGATGCGCTCTAGCCGCTCGGGCGCGCCATACAATTCTTCCAGCGGAATGCGAACATTCTCCGGCGTCTCCTGCCCGTTCTCGTCGCGCCTCGCGTACTGCGCGATTTTAGCTTCCGCCTGCTGCGCGCCTGTCTCATCGATCGAGAGCTTTACAATCCGCGGCTCGTAGTAGATTGGCACCGTTGCACCGTCGGCCACTGCCTGCCGGATGTCGTACACATCGGCGTCCTCGCCGAACACATTCCGAGTGATGCGGTCGCCTTTCGTCAACGGTGTGCCGGTGAAGCCGACGAACGTCGCGTTTGGCAGCGCCTCGCGCATCCACCGCGCTCCACCTTCGACGAACCCGTACTGGCTGCGGTGCGCTTCGTCCGCCATCACGACGACGTTCGCCCGCTCACTTATCGTGCCGTGCGCCTCAGTGAACTTATAGATCGTCGTGAACACCACGCCGCCGCTGGCCCGGTCGAGCAGTTGCCGCAGGTGCTCGCGGCTGTCAGCCTGCACGGGGTCTTGCCGCAGCAGCGCGCGGCCCATCGCAAAAGTGTTGAAGAGCTGGTCGTCGAGGTCATTGCGGTCGGTGACAATCACGACGGTTGGGTTGGCCAACTCCGCCGTACGGACTAGAGTGCCGGCCAGCATCAGCATCGTCAAGCTCTTGCCGCTGCCCTGCGTGTGCCAGACCACGCCGCCTTTGCCCGCCGCTTCATCTCCAACGTGCTCTGGGGTCTTGATCGCGCCAACTACGCTCGCCCGTGCCTTGCGCACCGCGCGGAACTGGTGATACCCGGCCACCTTCTTAACGATGTTTCCACGCTCGTCTTCCTCGAATACGACGCACGAACGGAGGTAGTCCAGTAGCGCTGCGGGATTCAGCAGTTCGCGGATCAATGCTTCCAGCGTGGGCTCTCCGCCTTGAGCCGGCCGCCAGAGGGTAAAGCGCTGCCGGCTGCTGGTGATGCTGCCTACCCGTGTCAACAACCCGTCGCTGGCGATCAGCAGCAGGTTCGGCACGAACAGGTCGGGAGCGATGGTTTTGTAACGCCCGAGCTGGTCGATCGCTACATCCAGCGTCGCCGCCGCGTTAGCCGGGTCCTTCAACTCGATCACAACCAGCGGCAGGCCGTTGATATAAAGCACGAGGTCCGGCCGAATGGTCTTGCCGTTAACTCCGGCGACTGTGAGCTGTCGCACAATGAGAAAGTCGTTGTTGGATGGGGTGTCGAAGTCAACCAGTCGTGCCCGGCCACCGCGCATCTCACCGGTGGCAACCTCCTTGTACTCCACCGGCACGCCGTTAGTGAGGAGATCGTAGAACCAGCGGTTGTTCTCAACCAGCGTGGGATGGGGTGGACGACCTATTGAAGCTACGACGTTTTCGAGAGCTTGTGCGGGAATATGAGGGTTTAGCCTAGAGATAGCCATACTCACTCGTCGCCTCAGCTGCGTACATGACGGATCGACACGGTCGTTCGCGTCATCTACCTCTGCGCCGCGGTTGACTTTTAGGCCAACGATACTGAAATAGACGCCAGCAACGTCCTCCACCAGCTGCTCGTTTGGAGATTTGATCACCCAGCGCCTCCGCCTTCTGCGTCAGGGGGCGCAGTAAGAAAGTCAGTAAGAGCGACCTTGTATGCCGCGATCGCTGTGTGATAAAGAACCTTACTCGGCGACAAAGTTTCGCGCCCAATCATGATAGGGTCGATTTCCTCGTCCAGCCACTGATTGAAATCTGGATGGTCCTCGTAATAAACACGATCAGCCGGCGCCTCTGCTAAAGCATCTCGATGCGTGCGATAGAGGAAAGAGGCAATTGTGTCTGCCGCTTGCGCCGCCAGAGTCGCCTGCCGCTTCTCCAGCCGAGCGGCAGCAGCGTCGCGTCCGTGCGATGCCATGCCGTAGCTGTTTCTCAGTTCGCAGAGTCCTTGGATCGTCTGCAGCAAGCCACGAACCGTGCGTTCTATGGACTCGCGGGCGGGGCCGGCATTTGGGAGGCCGCGGGGAAGCAGCGTGAGTCGGTTTGTCGTTTCACGAAGCAGCTTGGGGCAATCCCAGTTCGGGTCTGACGGCGAGCCGAGATCAGCCAGCACAGTTCGACAGACCGACTCTACTAGGGTTTTTGAAAGGTCAAACGCAAAGTCAGGTACGCGTTGAACTGAGTCCTCAATTGCTTGAATCTGTGGCTCAAACACATTGGCGACGGGCAGAACGCTAGCCCTGCAGCCATGCATCTGAAATTCGATGGGTGTTAGTTCAGACATGATGACCTTTTACTCGGATCGCTCCTGAAACTAAGCGAGGTAAGAGATAGTCTCGAAGTTCGGAAAGCTTGTCCGACTCATTCGATAGCGCGAGGAGGAGGTCAAACCAAGGCGCTGTGACATTCTCAAATTCCGCAAGCACCTCTGGAGGAGGAAACACGACGTTTACGGTATCGAAAGTTTGCCGCGTGATAGTGTCAAAAACCGAGCCGTGAGATCGCTGTTTAAGTTCGTCGACAACTTCACGGAGCAACAGATAGAGGTGACGATAGGAAACTTCATCGCTTGGCAATAGTCCGTAGCACGATTGGTTAAACGCCATTGGGCGAGCTACTAACCCGAGACGGCCGACTGTCCCGCGCGCGGAGATGATCGTGCAGCCAATAGGGGCGAGCGTTGCCGCACTTCCGGCCAGACCTGCCTGCGATATGTGCTCACTAGTAAAGTAAACCCAAGGCTCGCCATTCGGCGGTGCATCCTTAATCGAATACCAAGGGATATCGCCTCCCCAGTAGGCTGCCTCTGAACGCTTGGGAGTTCCGCCGCTAATGATCTGGCAAACCTGCGATAAAGCTCGTACCGACCATCCCTCCGGCGCTGGGCCGATTGGCGAGTCGGTCAGGCGGTCGGCTAGCGCAGCAAAGACGGTGGACGGCATGCCCGGGAAGCTCGTTTGCCCGGCAGCCTTGGCTTTGATTGGCGCGAAATCAACGAACCACGCCTTGAACGTCGCCTGCGCGAGTTCGTCCAGCGCTCGGCTAGTCCGCCGGTTCTGCTCGATCTTGTCGTCCAAGGCGCCTAGGACTGCGGCGATCGCTTTTTGCTCGGGAAGTGGTGGAAGTGGGAATCGCAAACCACGTAACTGACCGAGATTGAATCCGGGAACGGAACTGCCGATGCTGACATTGCTGATAGCAGCCTGCAGGTCTGGCGATTTAAATAGGTAGTAGAGAAACAGGCTATCTGCCTTCGTGGGGTCGGGCGACAGCTTCATCTGCTTATTTGAGATCAAATACCGGTCAAACCGAGCCCGACCATCGATCAGCCCAACTTGCCCGATCGTGCCCCAGCAAGTAAATACCAAGTCACCTGGACGCGTTACAGCGCGCGGGAACTCTGCTGCTTTCTCTTCAGACACAAATACGTAGTCATCTTCGACGAGTCGTTCACCGACGGCTTCCGAAAGATTGCTGCCGCGAATAAGTGGTACGCCGTCGTTTTGGAAAAACTTAGCACTAACACTGGAGCCAAATGGTCCAGTTGCAAGACCATCTTTTGTGTCTCTGCGAACATCGTCAACGCCACTCACTAGCCATTCAGCCGGCCACATTGATCATCTCCAACATCGAGCGAACACGGTCTTCGACAGCTTTCGAGTTTGCCAAGCATTCTTCCAACTCTGCCACCAGCCGCGGGTACTTTTCAGTGAACGGCTCGGCGTCATCGAACTGCTCTTCAGCACCAACATAGCGGCCTGGCGTAAGCACGTGGCCGTGCTCGGCGATTTCTTCAATCGTCGCAGGCTTGGCGAAGCCAGGGATAGGGGCGAACACCCAAGGGCCGTGTTCGACCTCGTTCCACCACTCCGGTGCGGGCTCGCCGCGCCAACGGCGGTAGCTGTAGACAATGCGTCCCACGTCAGAAGCGGGAAGAGGATCACTTGTGCCTTCGATGCACTCAGCGGGTTCGATGCCGGTCAGGACGCGTAGGACGCGTGTCTGCATCGTGCCGAGTTTTCTTGCGTCGATAAAAAGCGTTTCACCTGCACGGCCGCCGGGGCGATTCGGCGTGCCGCGGCGGATGTTGCGCCCGGTTTTGTCGCGAGTAAGGAACCAGAGACACACTGGAATGCCGGTGGTGAAGAAGAGCTGCGGAGGCAGGGCGACGATGCAGTCAACGAGGTCGGCTTCAATGATCTTGCGGCGAATGTCTCCCTCTCCACCGGTGTTGCTCGATAAACTCCCGTTCGCCATCACGAACCCGGCTGTACCCCCACCCTTCCCGTTGGGATAAGCAAGGTGGTGAATGAAGTGCTGGATCCAAGCGTAGTTGGCGTTGCCAACAGGCGGGTCGCCATAGTCCCAACGCTTGTCGCCGCGCAGCAGCTGGCCGGACCAGTCACTCACGTTGAACGGAGGATTGGCAAGCACAAAGTCGGCCTTGAGGTCGGGATGCTGGTCGCGCAGGAAAGTGTCGGCGGGCTGCTCGCCCAGCTTGGCCTCGATGCCGTGAATGGCCAGGTTCATGTGCGCTAGACGCCATGTGGTTGGGTTGCTCTCCTGTCCGAAAATTGAGACGTCGGTGCGCCGGCCGCCATGGGCCTCAACAAACTTTTCCGACTGGACGAACATGCCACCGCTGCCGCAGGCAGGGTCGTAGATGCGGCCCTCGTAGGGTTCGAGCATTTCCACCAGTACGCGCACAACGCTGCGCGGCGTGTAGAACTCGCCCCCCAGCTTACCCTCGGCGGCGGCGAACTTGCCGAGGAAATATTCGTAGACACGGCCCAGCATGTCTCGTGCGCGTCCATGGCTGCCTTTGAAGCCGATGTCAGCGATCAGGCCGACCAGCCCAGTCAATCTCACCGGCTCTATGCCGCGACGGGCGTAGTCGCGTGGGAGCTTACCCTTGAGGTTCGCGTTATCCCGTTCGACGGCTAGGATCGCGTCGTCGAGCAGCGTGGCAATATCGGCGCGCGTCGCTTGGTTCTGCAAATTCGACCAGCGCGCTTCGGGTGGGACCCAGAACACGCGCTCGGCGGTGTACTCGTCGCGCGACTCAAGCAGGCGTTCCAGTTGTTCGCCCTTGATGCCGTCTTTCGTCAGCTCTTCACGCAGGTCATCGCGTCGGCTGTCAAAGCTGTCGGAAATATATTTGAGAAATAGTAAGCCTAGAACTACGTGTTTGTACTCGGCAGCGTCCATCTGGCCACGTAGGGAATCGGCGGCTTTCCAGAGTGTATCTGCGTAGGTGAAATCGCTAGTGTTTGCTTCAGTACTCGCCATCAGTGTTCCGTTCTGGTTTTATTTATGGGCCGCATCTCTAATAGGGGACCTGTTCAGAAGGCCTATGTACCAAAGCTTTTCTGCTTGGCCACTACAGTATGGCCTAATCAACTTTGAAATTGTACTGTTTCCAACTGAAATGGATTACACAGCGGTTACATGGGCGCATAAAGCAAAAAGCCCAACCATAAAGGCTGGGCTAAGTGCTTGATTTAACTGGTGCCGACTGCAGGACTCGAACCCGCCACCTGATGATTACAAATCAACTGCTCTACCTGATGAGCTAAGTCGGCTTAATCTTAGAACAACGATTATACGCTATTTGATGCGGGTCAAGGTTGGGCGTCCGCCCTTCTTCGGCGGCTCGTCGTCGCCATCCGGTGCGCCAGTCGTCTCTGCCGGCGCATCCACCTTCGCAGGCACCGCCGACAAAGCCGGCGCAGACGCTTCTTCAGCAGACGCAGCCGGCGCCGGCATCTCCGCCGCCGTCACGTTCACCTCGAAAGCCATGCCCTGGCCATTCTCGTTCGCATAGATCGCCAGCACGTTCTGCACAGGAATGTACAGCTCGCGCGAGACCCCATTGAAACGCGCGCGGAAGTGGATCGCGTCGTTGTCCATCTTCAGGCCCGAGGTGGCGCCGTAGCTGATGTTCAGGATGATCTCGCCCTTGCGGACGTATTCCATCGGCACCGTGGTGGCCGAGTCGACCTTGACCGCGAGGTAGGGCGTGTAGCCGCTGTCCGTGCACCATTCGTAGATGGCGCGCAGCAGGTAGGGCTTGGTGGAGATCTCTGACATTTGTTGGGGTCAATAAACAATACTTGTCGTCCACGCCAGTTTAACGGAATCGCCATCAGGGCGTCCGAAACCGGCGTGTATCGGATCGAGATGCGCGGATCGTGCTGCCGGTGGCGGACCAAGAAGTCCGCCACGCGCCATCAGCGGCGCATCACCTTTTCCGACGGGGTCAGCGCTTCGATGTAGGCCGGACGCGAGAAGATGCGCTCGGCGTACTTCATCAGCGGGGCGGCGGTCTTCGACAGTTCGATGCCGTAGTGGTCCAGGCGCCAGAGCAGCGGGGCGATCGCGACGTCCAGCATCGAGAATTCGTCGCCCAGCATGTACTTGTTCTTCAGGAACAGCGGCGCCAGGGTGGTCAGGCGGTCGCGGATTTCCGAACGGGCCTTGTCGTGGCTCTTGTCGTTCGTCTTGTTGCGTTCGCTTTCCAGCGTGTGCACGTGGACGAACAGTTCTTTCTCGAAGTTGAACAGCATCAGGCGGGCACGGGCGCGCATCAGCGGGTCGGCCGGCATCAGTTGCGGGTGCGGGAAGCGCTCGTCGATGTACTCGTTGATGATGTTCGATTCGTACAGGATGAGTTCGCGCTCGACCAGGATCGGCACCTGGCCGTAGGGGTTCATGGTCGAGATGTCTTCCGGCTTGTTGAACAGGTCGACGTCGCGCACCTCGAAGTCCATGCCCTTTTCGAACAGGACCAGGCGGCAGCGTTGGGAGAAGGGGCACGTGGTGCCGGAGTAGAGAACCATCATGGTTTGTAGTCCTTCAAGAAACAATGGGGTGAAGCGCCTAGCGATTCACCCCGAAAAATGATTGCCCGTATTATAGCCAACCGGGCAATGAAAGCGAATTTACTTCACTTCCTTCCAGTACGATTCGTTCAGGCGCCAGGCCAGGAAGGCGAAAATGGACAGGAAGATCAACACAATAACGCCCAACTTCTTACGTTGGCCTTGCGCTGGCTCAGCCATCCAGCTCAGGTAGGCAACCAGGTCGGCAGTCGCGGTGTCGAATTCCTGCTGGCTCATCGTGCCCGGCGAAACCTGCTCGAAACCGACGAACTTGTGGATCATCTTGCCGGCGTCGTGCGGGTCCTTCTCTTCGGCGAATTTCGCCTGGCGGATGCCCTGCTGCTGCCACATCACGTGCGGCATGGCCACGTTCGGCACCACCATATTGTTCCAGCCGGTCGGGCGGGTATCGTCCTTGTAGAAGGTGCGCAGGTAGGTGTACAGGTAGTCCGCGCCGGTGCCCGAGGGCGAGGATTTCGCGCGGGCGATCACCGACAGGTCCGGCGGCACGGCGCCGAACCAGGCCTTGGCGTCGTCCGGGCGCATGGCCGTCGTCATCATGCCGCCGACCTTGTCTTGCGAAAACAACAGGTTGTCCTGGATCTGCTTCTCGGTCAGGCCAAGGTCGCGCAGGCGGTTGTAGCGCATGGCGGAGGCCGAGTGGCAGTTGAGGCAGTGGTTGATGAAGAGCTTGGCGCCATTCTGCAGCGACGACAGGTCGTGGCGGTCCGGGGCGCGCTCGAGCGGGAAGCCGCCTTCCGCGGCGAATGCCAGTCCCGGCACCAGGGCCAGGACCGCGATCAGTTTCTTCGCAAATTTCATGTTCTTGTCCTTGTGCTCGTGATTAGTGCGGCGTGAAGGTCAGGCGCGTCGGGACCGGCTTGAACCGGCCCATCGTGCTCCACCACGGCATCAACAGGAAGAACGCAAAGTACAGCAGGGTCGCCACTTGCGAGATGATGGTGTAGGCCGGCGTCGGCAGCTGGGTGCCCAGGTAGCCCAGGGTCACGAAACACAGGCCGAACAGGGCGTACACCCACTTGTGCCAGTCCGGACGGTAGCGGATCGAGCGCGCCGGCGAGTGGTCCAGCCACGGCAGGAAGGCGATGATCACGACCGAGGAGCCGAACAGCACCACGCCCCAGAACTTCGCATCCAGCACCTGCGGCAGCATGCCGACGATCAGGACCAGGCCGATGACGGCGATCGCGATCTTGGTCTTGTAGGCCAGGCGGGACTTCAGCCAGATGAACACGACGTAGGCGGCGACGGCCACCATCAGCACGTACATGAAGTCCGCGGTGGTCGCACGCAGCACCGAGTAGAACGGGGTGAAGTACCAGGTCGGCGCGATGTGCGGCGGGGTCTTCATTGAGTCGGCCGGGAGGAAGTTGTTGTACTCCAGGAAGTAGCCGCCCATCTCGGGCGCGAAGAACACGACCGCCGAGAAGATCAGCAGGAACACCGACACGCCGAAGAAGTCCTTGGTCGAGTAATACGGGTGCGACATGATGCCGTCGACCGGGTGGCCGTCCGCGTCCAGGTTGTCCTTGATCTCGATGCCGTCAGGATTGTTCGAGCCGACTTCGTGCAGCGCGATCAGGTGGGCGGCGACCAGGCCGAGGATGACCAGCGGCAGGGCGATGACGTGGAAGGCGAAGAAGCGGTTCAGGGTCGCGTCCGAGACCACGTAGTCGCCGCGGATCCACAGCGACAGGTCCGGGCCGATCACGGGAATCGCGCCGAACAGGTTGACGATCACCTGGGCGCCCCAGTAGGACATCTGGCCCCATGGCAGCAGGTAGCCGAAGAAGGCTTCCGCCATCAGGCACAGGAAGATCGCGAAGCCGAACAGCCAGATCAGTTCGCGCGGCTTGCGGTAGGAGCCGTACATCAGGCCGCGGGCCATGTGCAGGTAGACCACGATGAAGAACATCGAGGCGCCGGTCGAGTGCATGTAGCGCACCAGCCAGCCCCACGGCACTTCCCGCATGATGTATTCGACCGAGCCGAAGGCCAGGTTGGCGTCCGGCTTGTAGTGCATGGTCAGGAAGATGCCGGTGACGATCTGCAGCACCAGCACCAGCATGGCCAGGGAGCCGAACAGGTACCAGATGTTGAAGTTCTTGGGTGCGTAGTACTTGCCCCACTGGTCGTTCCACAGCTTCGACAGCGGGAAGCGGTCGTCGACCCAGGCCAGCGCCTTCTGGCCGACCGGCGCGTTGGCCGGCACTTGCGTTTCCTTGAATGGACCGCCCATGTTATGCCTCCCCTTTTTCGTCTTTGCCGATCACCAGCTTGTTATCGGACAGGTACATGTACGGTGGGACATCCATATTCGTCGGCGCAGGCTTGTTCTGGAACACGCGCGCGGACAGGTCGAAGGTCGAACCGTGGCAGGGGCAGAGGAAGCCGCCCGGCCAGTCGTCCGGGAGGTTGGGTTGGGGGCCGGCGGCCAGGCGCGAGGAGGGCGAGCAGCCCAGGTGCGAGCAGATGCCGACGGTAACGAGCACTTCCTTGTGCTCGGTTCTGGCGCGGTACGGGTTCTTCGCGTACTCGGGCATCGGCAGCTGGAAGACTTTTTCGGAGTTCGGGTCAGCCAGCTCGCCGCTGACCTTCTCGAGGGTGGCCAGCATCTCCGGGGTGCGGCGCAAAATCCAGACCGGCTTACCGCGCCATTCGACGACCTTCATCTCGCCGGGCTTGACGTCGGAGATGTCGACTTCGACGGGGGCGCCGGCGGCTTTCGCGCGCTCGGACGGCTGGAAGGTGCTGACGAGAACCCCCGCCGTGGATACCCCGACGACGCCGCCTGCGGCGCATGTTGCGACCAGCAGTCCGCGTCGGCCTGAATCGACCTGCTTTTCATTACTCATACCAACCCCACTCCGTGAAAATACGAATCTTAAGAATTAATAAAGAGCTTCCAGCAACACAAAATTATATGTGAAGGGCAATACCGATTGGAAAAAAATTATCAAGCGGACACATCTAGAGCGAATATTCGTGCTTGTCCACGCGCGAACACGGATGTGCATCCGCAGCATAAAAGCTTGGGGTATCATGAAACATAGCGGTTCAATAACAATGAAAGGAAAGCCATGTCCATGTTGGGAGAGTTCAAAACGTTCGCAATGCGCGGCAACGTCGTCGATCTTGCGGTCGGTGTCATCATCGGGGGCGCGTTCGGACGCATCGTCGATTCCCTCGTCAAAGACGTCATCATGCCGCCCATCAGCATGTTGTTTGGCGGCCTCGATTTCTCCAATTATTACCTTCCCCTCAACGGCCAGAGCACGTCCTTGCCGCTGGCGGAGGCGCAGAAGGCCGGCGCCGTTCTCGCCTACGGCAATTTCCTGACGATTTTGTTGAACTTCATCCTGCTGGCATTTGTCATCTTCCAAATGGTGCGCATCGTGAACCGCCTGCGTGGTCCGGTCGAGGCGCCCACGGCCGCCGAGAAGGAAGAGATCCTGCTGCTGCGTGACATCCGCGATTCCCTGAAAAAGTCAAACTAAGTGAACGACAGCGTCCACGAGCTTCGCCCGCAAGCCATCCGCCCCCGGCGCCAGCCCGGGGCGATGAGGCGCCTGTGGCTGCTGTTCGCCCAGGTGGTGACGGTGGCGCTGGCGCTCTATTTCGTCGTTGCCACCATGCGGCCCGAATGGCTCGAGCGTGCCCCGACCCAGGTCCGGATCGGCTCGGGCAATGCCGCCGTGCCGGTGCTGCAGGGCGCGGCGCTGCCGGCCTCCGGCAGCTACCGCGAGGCGGCCGGGCGCGCCATGCCGGCCGTGGTCAACATCCTCACCAGCAAGGCCTCGCGCGAGACCCATCCGCTGCTGAAGGACCCCTTCTTCCGCCGCTTCTTCGGCGACCGCATGCCGCCCGACGAGCAGATGGCCAGCCTCGGCTCGGGCGTCATCGTCAGCGGCGACGGCTACATCCTGACCAACAACCACGTGGTCGAGGGCGCCGACGTGATCGAGGTGGGCCTGGCCGACGGCAGGAAAGCGGCGGCGCGCATCGTCGGCACCGACCCGGAAACGGATCTCGCCGTGATCCGCATCTCGGCGCGCAACCTGCCCGTCATGGTGCTGGGCAACCCGGAAGCCGCCCGCGTGGGCGACGTGGTGCTGGCGATCGGCAACCCCTTTGGCGTGGGCCAGACCGTCACCCTCGGCATCATCTCCGCGCTGGGCCGCAACAACCTGCACATCAACAATTTCGAGAACTTCATCCAGACCGACGCCGCCATCAACTTCGGTAATTCGGGCGGTGCGCTGGTCGATACCAACGGCCATCTATTGGGAATCAACTCGGCGATCTATTCGCAGACCGGCGGCTCGGTGGGCATCGGCTTCGCCATCCCCGTCAGCACGGCGAAGAACGTGCTGGACGCCATCGTCAAGCACGGCCAGGTGGTGCGCGGCTGGATCGGCATCGAATCGCAGGACATCACGCCCGAACTGGCGGAGAGTTTTGGCCTGGGCAAGAACAGCGGCGCCATCATTGCCGGCGTCGTGCGCGGCGGACCGGCCGACCGCGCCGGCATGCGCCCGGGCGACATCCTGGTCGCTGTCGGCGGCAAGGAAGTGGCGAACACCAGCGAGATGCTCAACCTGATCGCCCAGCTCGAGCCGGGCGAAAAAGCCCCGCTGCGCATCCTGCGCCAGAACCGCGAGTCCACGCTCGACGTCACCGTCGGCAAGCGCCCGCGCCTCAAATAGCCATTCAAAACACTTCGGACCATTGCATGCACCTGCGTGACCTGACGCAATTTTTAAGCGAGCTCAGCGAGAACAACAACCGCCCCTGGTTCATCATGAACAAGCCGCGCTACGACATCCTGCGCGCGGAATTCCTCGACGTCGTCACGGAACTCATCAAGGAGCTGGGCGCCTTCGACAAACAGGTGGCCGGCTGCGACCCGAAGAAGGCGCTGTTCCGCATCCACCGCGACGTGCGCTTCGCCAAGGACAAGCGCCCCTATAAAACCCATTTCTCGGCGGGCATCGCACCCCTGAACAAGCGCCGTCCCAGCGCCGCGGGCGGGCCGACCTACTACTTCCACATCGAGGCCGACGGCAAGCTGCTGTTCGGCGCGGGCGAGTACCTGCCGCCGGCGCACCGCCTGAAGGCCATCCGCGAGCACGTCGTCAACGATGCGACAGGCTTCCAGAAAATGTTGAAGAATAAGCATCTCCGCGCGACCTACGGCGACCTGCAGTTCGAAGACACCTTGCAGCGCCCGCCGAAGGGCATCGACCCGAACCACCCGCTGGTCGAGTACCTGAAGCTGAAAAGCTATTTCGTGTGGATCGAGGTGCCGCTGCTGCTGAACCGCCCCGAACTCCTGGTGCCGCAGCTGGCCAGCGGCATGAAGGACGCGTTCGCGCTGGTCACCTGGCTGCGCAGCGTGCCGGAGGTGTTCCAGGAAGAAGACTAGACAGAGGAGGGCGACACATGGCCTTGCAACATGCAGTATCGGGCGAACGCATCGCCTTGCAGCGCGGCGACGACGACATCGCCCACTTCACCTCGATCGCGCTGGTGAAGACCGAGCACATGGAGCTGATCCGGCTCGTGCTGCCGAAGGAAAAACCGATGCCCGAGCACCGGGTCGAGGGCGAGATGACCCTCGTCTGCCTGGAAGGGGAAATCGCCTTCGATGCGCACGGACGCACGACGATCCTGCGGCCGAACGAGATGGTTTATCTGGCGGGCGGCGAGCCGCATGCGATCCGCGCCAACAAGGACGCGGTCGCCCTCATGACCATCCTGCTGGGCCCGGTGCGCACGGGCGGACCGACGCGGGATCCGCGCGGTTCCGGCAACTGACACCCTATGGTAGGGTGGACGGCTATGCCGTCCGCGCGTTCAAACAGTGTGTGAACTGCATATGCAGCATCCATTCACATGGGAGCTGAACGCGCGCACGGCAAAGCCGTGCACCCTACTAAACTGAACAGCACTAGCGCCGCCAGCGCCCCTCAATGTTTTAGGCCAGCTCGTCGCGCGGATCGCGCGCCAGCAGGCGTTGCGCCATCTCGGTGGCCGGTACTCCATCGAACAGCACCGCGGCCACCGCCTCGGTGATCGGCATGTCCACCCCCAGCCTGCGCGCCAGCTCGCGCACCGACTTCGCACAGGGCACGCCTTCGGCCACGTGACCCAGTTCCGCCACGATGGCGTCCAGCTGCTTGCCCTGCGCCAGCGCCAGGCCGACGCGCCGGTTGCGCGACAGGTCGCCGGTGCAGGTCAGGATCAGGTCGCCCATGCCGGTCAGGCCCATGAAGGTATGGGCCTGGGCGCCCAGGTGCACGCCCAGGCGGGTGATCTCGGCCAGGCCGCGCGTGACCAGGGCCGCGCGCGCATTCAGGCCCAGTCCCAGGCCGTCGGAAGCGCCGGTGGCGATCGCCATCACGTTCTTGACCGCGCCGCCCACTTCCACGCCGATCATGTCGTCGCAGGAATAGACGCGCATATTGTTGCCGTGCGCCGCAGCCACCACGCGTTCACGCAGCTGCTCGGAGGTCGAGGCCACGGACAGGGCGCAGGGCAGGGCGCGCGCCACTTCCTGCGCAAACGAGGGGCCGGACAGGGCGGCGACGGGGATGTCATTGCCCAGCACCTCGGCCGCCACCTGGTGCGGCAGCAGGCTGGTGCCGGCTTCGAAGCCCTTGCACAGCCACACGGCGTTGGGGATCTTGCGGCCTTTCAGCTGGCCCAGCAGGGGGCGCAGGCCGGCCACCGGGCAGGCCAGGATCAGGAGCGGCGCATCGTCGACACCGGCGTCGATCACGTGGGCCAGGGCTTGTTCGAAATCGGCGCTCACGCGCAGGGCGCCAGGGAGCGGATGGCCCGGCAGGTAATGCAGGTTCTCGCGCGCGGCCTCGGTCTCGGCCATCTGGGCCGGGTTGCGGCCCCACAGCAGCACGTCGTGGCGGCTGGCGAGCGCGATCGCCACGGCGGTGCCCCAGGCGCCGGCGCCGAGGACGGTGATTTTGGTAGGTTTTTTCTGTTCTAGCATGTGGTTTCGCCTTTGGGCATCACAGGCCCCAGATATCGTTCGACCGGACATAGCCGTTGATGCCGTCGCGGTGGCGCACACGGATCCAGGCGAGCGCGGTCGGGTCGACCAGTTCCAGCACGACGCCCTTGTCGGCCGTCATCAGGACCTGGGCATTCTCGTCGGGCCCGGCGAACACCTTGGCGCCGGGCGTGCGCACGATCACGTTGCGGCGGGCGCTCAATCCCTTGGCTTCGGTCCAGGCCAGCTCGCCGTTGGCGTCGCGCACCTTGACCCAGTCACCGTAGCTCGACACGACCTGCAGCGGCATGCCGCGCGGGGCGACATACATCTTCGTTCCCTTGGGCGACGGCGTGTCATACAGGATCACCGAAGGCGCGCCGACGCTCTTGAACTCGAAGGCGGACACGGCTGGCGCTGCCACGAGCAGCAGGCTTGCGAGAAGGCGGTATGGGTTCATGGCGGGTCCAGGAGGATCATGCCGCCGCGGGGAAGCGGGACGCCGGGGAGGCAGCGGACGCCGCAGTGCGGCGTCCGCAAGGGGACAACTTATTGTGCAGGTGCTGCGGCAGCTTGTGCCATCGCCTGCTGGCGCTGTGCGTAGAAGGCTTCGAAGTTGATCTCGGCCAGGTGCACCGGCGGGAAGCCGGCGCGGCTGATCACGTCGGCGATGTTGGCGCGCAGGTACGGGTACACGATATTCGGGCAGCCGATGCCCAGCAGCGGATCCATCTGCTCGGCCGGGATGTTGCGGGCTTCGAAGATGCCAGCCTGCTTGCCTTCGACCAGGAAAGCGACCTTGTCCTTGACCTTGGCGGTGACGGTGATGGTCACGGTCGACTCGTAGATGCCTTCAGCGATGCCTTCGGCGCCGACGTCCAGCGACACTTCGATGGTCGGGGCTTCCTGCTCGAGGAAGATGGCCGGGGAATTCGGTTGTTCCAGCGACATGTCTTTCAGGTAGACGCGTTGGATTTGGAATACTGGTTGCAGGTTTTCGTCGGACATGGAACGCTTTCGTTTTAAGTAATGGTGGACGGACGCGCCGTCCCGGTGCTTTGGTCAAACGCGAGGGCAATTGTATCAAAATCAATTTGGATGCAATACCCCCGCCGACGCAGGCGCCGAAGCCCGTCAAAGCGGGCCGAAGTACGTACTTACTGTCCAGCCAGCAACGGATCCAGGCGGCCCGCCTGGTCGAGCGCATACAGGTCGTCGAAACCGCCCACATGGGTGTCGCCCACGTAGATCTGGGGCACGGTGCGGCGGCCGGTGCGCTGCATCATGATCTGGCGCTGTTCCGGGTCCAGGTCGACGCGGATGCGTTCGATGTCGGTCACGCCCTTGGCTTCGAGCAGGCGCTCGGCGCGCACGCAATAGGGGCAGCTGGCGGTGTGGTAGAGAACGACGTGTTGGCTCATGATGCTTCCTTCCTAAAAGGTTTTACTTGGTTACCGGCAGGCCGGCCGCGACCCAGGCTGCCTGGCCGCCTTCGAGCGCGTGCGCGTCCTCGAAGCCTGCGGCCTGCAACTGGCGCACCGCCTTGTCCGCGCGCGCGCCGGTCTGGCACACAACGATCACGGTGCGGTTCTTCGACTTTTCCAGCTCGCCGATCCGATTGCCCAAGTCTGCCAGCGGGATGTGTTTCGCGTCGCGCAGGTGGCCGGCCGCGAATTCCTCGCCCGTCCTGACGTCGAGCACGAGGGTCTTGCCGCGGTTGATCATCTGAGTCGCCTGCAGGGCGGTGGCGCGCTTGCCGCGCGGGGCGAGGGCTGGCCAGAGCAGGGCAAGACCGGAAATCACGGCGATCGCCACCACGAAGATATTATCGAGAATGAATTTCACAAGGGTTCCAATGGTTGAACTGAATCGGCGCATTATAAAATAGATGCCGGACCGGATTTCAATCGCACCTTTTAACCGAAGAAGAGCTTATGTACAAAATCGTATTCATGCGCCACGGCGAATCCACCTGGAACCTGGAAAACCGCTTCACCGGCTGGACCGATGTCGACCTGACCGAGAAGGGCATCAACGAGGCCAAGACCGCCGGCCGCGTGCTCAAGGAAGCCGGTTTCACCTTCGACGTGGCCTATACCTCGGTGCTCAAGCGCGCGATCCGCACCCTGTGGCTGGCGCTGGACGAGATGGACATGATGTACCTGCCGGTCAAGAACGACTGGCGCCTGAACGAGCGCCACTACGGCGCCCTGCAGGGCCTGGACAAGGCCGAAACCGCGGCGAAATTCGGCGACGAGCAGGTGCTGGTCTGGCGCCGCAGCTACGACACCCCGCCGCCCGCGCTGGAAGAAGGCGACGAGCGCACCTCCTTCAACGATCCGCGCTATGCGAGCCTGTCGAAAGAACAGATTCCGCTGACCGAGTGCCTGAAGGATACCGTGGCCCGCGTGATGCCGGCCTGGGACGAGGAAATCGCCCCGGCCATCCGCGCCGGCAAGAAGATCCTGATCTCGGCCCACGGCAACAGCCTGCGCGCCATCATCAAGATGCTGGACAACATCAGCGACAGCGACATCGTCGGCCTGAACATCCCGAACGGCCAGCCGCTCGTGTACGAGCTGGATGAAAACCTCAAGCCGATCAAGCATTACTACCTGGGCGACCAGGACGCGATCGCCGCCGCCATGGCGGCCGTGGCCAACCAAGGGAAGGCGAAGTAAGCTTGCGTTTGCCATCCACGAAGTCCGCCGGCAGCGCGCTGATCTGTGCGCTGTTGGCCCTGGTCCTTTCCAGCCCCGCCAACGCCCAGCGCCAGACCGAACGCAGCCGCCAGAAGGCGACCGCGGAGAAGCAGCGCGCCGGGGTCAAGCAGAAGCTGGAGGCGATCCGCAAGGACATCGCCCGCACCGAGGACGCGCGCGAGGACGCCGCCGACGAACTGGCGGAGTCCGAAGCGGCCATCTCCGACGCCAACCGCGCCTTGCGCGACCTGGCCGAGGAGCAGGACGCCACCAGCACCCGCCTGCACGACCTGTCGACCCAGGGACAGAGGCTGCAGGAGACAATTGTTAATCAAAAGAAACAGTTGTCCCAGCTGCTGCGCGAGCACTACGTGGCCGGCAACGAAGACCGGATCAAGCTGCTGCTGTCCGGCGACAACCCGAACCGCATCAACCGCGACCTGCAGATGATGGCCTACGTCTCGCAGGCGCAGGCGAAGCTGCTGGATTCCCTGCGCGCCAACCTGGCCGAGGTCGAGGCCAACCGCGACAAGGTCGAGAACGCCCAGCTCGAGCTGCAGGAAATCGCCCAGGAGCAGCAACAGCAAAAGACCAGGCTGGAACAGGAAAAGGGCAAGCGCGCGGCGCTGCTGCAGAACCTGTCGACCCGCCTGGCCGACCAGCGCAAGCAGGCCGACCGCCTGCAGCGCGACGAACAGCGCATGGCGGCCCTGGTGGACCGCCTGACCATCCTGATCCGCCAGCAGGCCGAGGCCGAGCGCCGCCGCCAGGCCGCGCTCGCCGCCGCGAAGGCCAAGGCCGAGGCGGAAGAGAAGGCGCGCGCCCTGGCGCGGGCCAAGGCCGCCGCCGAGAAGGCCGAGCGCGAACGCATCGCGCGCCAGAACGCCAAGCCGGGCACCAGGCCGGAGCCGGAACCGGAACCGCCGAAGGTGGCCGAGCAGCCCAGGCCGGTGGAGAAGCCGAGCGCGCCGCCGCCGCAGGAAGTCCCGCTGGCGCCGCCGGCCCCGGCCGGCGCCTTCGCCGCCCTCAAGGGGCGCTTGAGCCCGCCGGTGAACGGCACCGTGGCCGCCCGCTTCGGCGCGCGCCGCGGCGAAGGGGTGAGCTGGAAAGGCATCTTCATCAAGGCGCCGGAAGGCACCGAAGTGCGCGCCGTCGCAGCGGGCCGCGTGGTGCACGCGGACTGGATGCGCGGCTGGGGCAATATGCTCATCGTCGACCACGGCGGCGAGTACTGGTCGGTCTACGGCAACAACTCGGCCCTGCTCAAGCGCGTGAACGACATGGTGCGCCCTGGCGAGGTGATCGCCAGCGCGGGCAATACCGGCGGCAACGAGGAATCGGGGCTATACTTTGAGCTCAGGTACCGCGGCAAGGTCTTCGACCCCGCAAGCTGGGTCAAATTCTAAGGACACACATGGGTAGCAAGGCGAAGAATCTCGGACTCATCGGACTTGGCATGGTGGCCGGCGTGGCCGCCACCTTCCAGCTCTCGGCCCATGCGCAGAAAGGCGTCGAGTCGCCGCTGCCGCTCGACGAGCTGCGCCAGCTGGCCGACGTCTATGGCCTGATCAAGACCGACTACGTCGAACCGGTGTCGGACAAGAAGCTCCTGTCCGAAGCCATCGGCGGCATGGTCGCCTCGCTCGACCCGCACTCGACCTACCTCGACCAGAAAGCCTTCCGCGAGATGAAGGAAGCGGTGGCCGGCAAGTTCGTCGGCGTCGGCGTCGAGGTGGCCAGCGAGGACGGCTACGTCAAGATCGTCGCCCCCATCGAGGACACCCCGGCGCACAAGGCCGGCATCAAGGCGGGCGACCTGATCACCCGCATCGACAATGTCCCGGTCCGCAACATGTCGCTGGACGAGGCGATCAAGCGCATGCGCGGCAAGGCCGGCAGCAAGGTCACGCTCACCATCGCGCGCCGCGGCGAGGACCGCCCCTGGGTGGTGCCAGTGCAGCGCCAGGAAATCGTGGTCCAGAGCGTCAAGGCCAAGATGGTCGAGCCCGGCTATGCCTGGCTGCGCGTGAGCCAGTTCCAGGAAAACACTGTCGAGGAGCTGGCCAAGAAGGCCAAGGCCCTGTACGCCGAGAACCCGGAGATCAAGGGCCTGGTACTCGACCTGCGCAACGATCCCGGCGGCCTGCTGCCCGGCGCGATCGGCGTGTCGGCCGCCTTCCTGCCGAAACCCGACCAGCTGATCGTCTCGACCAAGGGCCAATTGGCCGACTCGAACCAGCAGTTCTACGGCCGCCGCGAATACTATGCCCAGCGCGGCGCCGACCCGCTGGCGGGCCTGCCCGCGGGCCTGAAAACCGTGCCGATGGTGGTGCTGGTAAACGGCGGCTCGGCCTCGGCATCCGAGATCGTCGCCGGCGCCCTGCAGGACTACAAGCGCGCCATCATCATGGGCAGCCAGACCTTCGGCAAGGGCTCGGTGCAGACCCTGCGCCAGCTCTCGCCCGACACCGCCGTCAAGCTGACCACGGCGCGCTACTACACCCCGAAAGGGCGCCCGATCCAGGCCGTCGGCATCGTGCCCGACATGCGCGTGGACGAGACCGCCGAGGGCGACGCCCTGGCCGTGCTGCGCGTGCGCGAATCCGACCTGCAGCGCCACCTGGCCGGCGAGGCCGAGAAAACGCCGGCCGCGAAGGACCAGAAGGAGGGGGCGGCCCGTGCCGCGCTGGAAGCCCAGCAGCGCGCGGTCGCCCAGCTGAAGGACCGCAAGCCGCTCGACTACGGCAGCAAGGACGACTTCCAGCTGGCGCAGGCGATCAACCACTTCAAGGGGCAGCCCGTGCAGCTGGCCCAGTCGGATCCGGAAGAGGCGAAGCCGGCGGCGCCGAAGGCATTGCCGGGGGCGGAGACCAAGCCACCCGAGATCAGGGCGCCGGCCAAGAAGTAGTCCCTCATTGCCTGACGGAACCGGGCCCCGCGCAGCGGGCCCGGTCCGACGTTCCCCGCATCCCATGAACGACCACCAGCTCCTGCGCTACTCCCGCCACATCCTCCTCGACGACATCGGCATCGACGGCCAGCAGCGTCTGCTCGACGCCCACGCCCTCGTCATCGGCGCCGGCGGCCTCGGTTCGCCCGCCGCCCTTTACCTAGCCTCGGGCGGCATCGGCCACATCACCCTGGTGGACGACGACGAGGTCGACCTGACGAACCTGCAGCGCCAGGTCATGCACACGAGCGAACGCGTCGGCCAGCCCAAGGTCGAGTCCGGTCGCGCGGCCATGCTGGCCATCAACCCGGAGATCGACGTGACGGCGCTGCGCGAGCGCGTCGCCGGCGAGCGCCTGCGGGAACTCGTGCGAAGCGCCACGGTCGTACTCGATTGCACCGACAACTTCGCCACCCGCCACGCCATCAACCGCGCCTGCGTCGAAGAGGGCAAGCCGCTGGTGTCCGGCGCCGTGATCCGCTTCGACGGCCAGCTCGCCGTCTTCGACACGCGCCGGCCCGAGGCCCCGTGCTACGCCTGCCTCTTTCCCGAGGACAGCGGCTTCGAAGACGTGGCCTGCAGCACCATGGGCGTGTTCGCGCCCCTGGTCGGCGTGGTCGGGGCCATGCAGGCGGCCGAGGCGATGAAGCTGGTGGCGGGCATCGGCGAGCCGCTTGCCGGGCGCCTCCTGCTGCTGGACGGACGCGCCATGGACTGGAACACGGTCCGGGTCGCCCGCAATCCCGCCTGTCCGGTGTGCGCAAACCGTGCAATAACACATGAATAAGACCGCATTAAGACAGGATTAAACTGGTCAAAATCTTTACAATTTCCTACGTGCACACGGTAGCCCCTGCCCGCATGTGGCCTTATACTGTCAGCCTTCAACCGACATCCTTGTAAAGACATCCATGCACATCGATTCGCAACGTTTCAAGCGCGCACGTGGTTTCACCCTGGTCGAGATCATGGTCGTCGTGGTCATCATCGGCATCCTCGGCGCCCTGGTCGTGCCGAAGCTGCTGGGCCGTACCGGCGAGGCGCGCGTGACGGCCGCCAAGACCGACATCGCCACCATGATGCAGGCGCTCAAGCTCTACAAGCTCGACAACCAGCGCTATCCGAGCACCGAACAGGGCCTGCAGGCACTGATCACCAAGCCGACTTCCGGTCCTGCCGCCAACGGCTGGAAAGAAGGCGGCTACATGGAAAAGCTACCGAAAGACCCGTGGGGCAACCCTTACCAGTACCTGTCGCCTGGCATCCATGGCGAGGTGGACGTGTTCTCGCTGGGCGCCGATGGCCAGCCCAGCGGTACCGGCGAGGATGCCGACGTCGGTTCCTGGGAATAAGGTTTTTTCATGCGCGCCCAGCGCACCCGAGCTCCACGCGGCTTTACCTTGGTGGAGCTGCTGGTCGTGATGGTCATCATCGGCATCACGCTGGGCCTCGCTTCGCTCAATGCGATTCCCTCGCCGCGCCAGAACCTGCAGGAAGAGGCCCAGCGCCTGGCCCTGCTGCTGCAGCTGGCGCGCGACGAGGCGATCGTGCGCAACCGCCTGGTGGCCTTCGAGGCCAATTCCGAGCGCTACCGTTTCATCGTGCGCAATGACACCGGCTGGGAGCCGGTCACCCGCGACGACCTGCTGCGCGAACGTCCCTTCAAGCAGGCCCCGCTGCGCCTGGTGCTGGAGCCGAATCCCGGCGCCGATCCGAACCAGCTGCGCATCACCTTCGGACGCGAGCCGGTCGACAAGCCTTTCGTGCTGACCCTGGCGTCCGGCAACAATGCCGTGGCGATCCGCGCCGACGGCGTCGGCCATTTCACTGTCGAGTGATGCGACCATGAAAATGCGCGCCTCTCCTGCCGGTTTTACCCTGCTCGAAGTGCTGGTCGCCCTCGTCATCGTCGGCACCGCCCTCGGCGCCGGCCTGCGCGCCGTCGGCAGCCTGACCAGCAACAGCGCCGGCCTGCGCGCCTCGATGATGGCGACCTGGTCGGCCGAAAACCGCCTGGTGCAGATCCGCCTGGGACGCGAATTCCCCGAAGTCGGCAAGCGCAATTTCCCCTGTCCGCAAGGCGACCTGAACCTGATCTGCGAAGAGCAGGTGCTGACCAGTCCGAACCCGCTCTTGCGCCGGATCGAAGTCTCGGTGTTCGATGCCGAACGTCCGCAGCGCCGCATCGTCAAACTGGTTCAGCTCGTGCTCAGGCCATCCAGATTATGAGACCGCAGAAACGGCGCCGCGGCTTTACCCTCGTCGAACTCCTGGTGGCGATCAGCATCCTCGCCATCCTGGCCGTGCTCGGCTGGCGCGGGCTGGACGGCATCGTGCGCGCCCGGATCGCCCTGACCCAGCAGATGGAAGTCACGCGCGGCATGCAGCTCGCCTTTGCCCAGATGCAGAGCGACTGCGAACACCTGGCGCCGCGCAGCCTGCTCGGCAACCGCGTCAACCTGCTCTGGGAAGACGACCGCCTCACCCTGGTGCGCAAGGTCTACAACGAAAATGAGCCGACCCAGCTGGTGGTGGTGTCCTACCGCGTGGTGAACGGCACCCTGGTGCGGCGCGAATCGCGCGGCACCCGCGACCTGGTCCAGCTCGACGCCCTGTGGCAGGCGGTCGCCAGCGACGCGCCCACCGAGTCGGCCACCCCGGTGGTGCTGCAGACCGGGCTGGCGGCGATGGGCATCCAGGTCTGGCAGGCCAATGCCTGGCGCAAGGAAGCGGCCCCAGCTACCGAAGGCGGCCAGCCGCTCGAGCCGGACGGCATCCAGGTCAGCCTCACCTCGCAGGGACTGGCCGCGCCCATGGTCAAGGCTTTGCTGCTGGGGGGCACCTGATGCGAAGCTTCATTCGTCGCCAGAGGCAGCGCGGGGTCGCAGTCGTTACTGCGCTGCTGCTCACGACGCTCGCCATCTCGATCGTCGCCAGCCTGTTCTGGCAGCAGCAGGTGCAGGTGCGCACCCTGGAGAACCAGCGCCTGCAACTGCAGACCAAGTGGATCCTGCGCGGGGCGCTGGACTGGGCCAGCGTGGTGCTGCGCCAGGAGCTGCCCTACACCTCGCTCGACCAGGTCTGGGCCACCCCGCTGGCCGAAACCCGCCTGGACCAGTACATCGAGCGCGAACGCCTGGAAGGCGAAGCCTTCGACGCTTCACTGTCCGGTAACATTATCGACGCCACGTCGCGTTACAATCTCGCCAACCTGGCGCAGCAGGGTGAGCCGGACCCGGCGCAGCAGGCGATCTTCCTGCGCCTGCTGAACGTGCTGCGGCTCGATACCCGGCTGGCGCAAAGGGTGACCATCTTCGTGGCGCAGGGCCAGCGTTCGGCGCCGGCGGCGGCGCCCGGGCAGGGAACGCCGGGGGTGGACGAAGACGAGAAGACGCCGCAGACGCAGCTGCCGCCGGCCAGCGGCCTGCCGGTCCCGCTGGTGCAGGTCGACGACCTGCTGGCGGTGCAGGGCATGACGCCGGCGATCCTGGCGCAGCTCAAGCCCTTCCTGATCGTGCTGCCGGAGAAGACGCCGCTGAACGTGAATACCGCACCGGCCGAGCTGCTGGCGGCCCTGATCCCGGACATGTCGCTGTCCGAGGCCGGCAGCCTGGTGGCGCGGCGCAAGACGGCTGCCTGGCGCGACGAGGCCACCTTCCGCAGCCAGGTGCGCGGCGGCGAGGGCATCCCGCAGGATGTATTTGATGTGAAAAGCAGCTGGTTTTTGGTGCAGAGCCGGATACGGCTCGATCGCGCCGCCCTGAACGCGGAATCGCTGATCCAGCGCAAGCCGCTGATCAGCAGCGGCGGCGGTGGCACCACCGTGATCTGGACCCGCCAGAACTAGAAGAAAGCGAGACAGTTTGACTACACTTTATATCCGGCACCCGGCCAGAGCCGAAGGCGAAGGCGCCCTGTGCCGTTTCGCCCTGGTCGACGACGGCGGCGCCATCGCGCAGCAGGGCGAAGGCCTGTTGCGCAACCTGGGCGACATGGTTGCCGCCAGCCGCCGCGTGGTGGTGCTGCTGGCCGGCGCCGACGTCACCCTGCTGGCGGTCCAGGCCCCGCCGCTCACCGGTGCCCGCCTGCGCGCGGCCCTGCCGGCCCTGGTCGAAGAACATATCCTCGGCGACCCGCTCGATGCCGTGCTGGTCGCCGGCCCCGCGCTGCCCGACGGCCGCCGCCCGGTCGCCGTGGTGCAGCGCGACTGGTTCGAACCGCTCGTGAAAGCCCTGCTCGGCATGGGCGCGCGCGCGGTCGCCGCCATGCCTTCGCAGCTGTGCCTGCCCCTGCAGCCGGGCAGCGCCAGCGCCGCCATCGGCGCCGGAGAGTTGCTGCTGCGCCAGGGCCAGTACGAAGGCCTCGGCCTGGCCCTCGACGGCAACCCCTCGGCCGTTTTGCAGACGGCGCGCGCGCTGGCCGGCGATGCCCCGCTGGTGCTCTACGTGCCGCACGAGCAGCTGGGCGAATACCAGGCCCTGCTGGCCGAAGCCGGTCCCGGCATCGCGCTGGAAAGCGATGCCTGGGCTCACTGGATCGCAGGAAGTAAAAGCAGCACCCTGGACCTGGTCCCGGGCCTGGGAACGGCCGGCGTCGCCCAGCGTGACTGGAGCCGCTGGCGCTGGCCGATCCGCCTCGCCATCGCCGCCATCGTGGTCAACATCATCGGCGTCAACATCGAATGGCTGCGCCTGAAGCGCGAAGCCACCGCCGTGCGCGAGGGCATGAGCCAGACCTTCCGCAATGCCTACCCGAACCAGCCGGTGATCGATCCGGTGGCCCAGATGCAGCAGAACATTGCCCGCGCCAAGGCGGCCGGCGGCCAGGTCTCGAGCGGCGAATTCGGCTGGATGGCCGGCGTGCTGGGCGAAACGACACGCACGCTACCGCGTCCGCCCGGCATTGCGTCAATGGAGTTCCGCGAACGCACCCTGACTGTTCGGGTCAAACCTGAAACCGTCGACCCCGCTACAACGGGCCAGCTGCGCACCGCCTTGAGCGCGCGCAACCTGAGCCTGGAAGAAACCGCGCCCGCGACCTGGGCGATTCGCAGCACCGGAGCCCCTTGATGAAAGCAGCAGCAACTATCGTGGCCCTGCGCGAACGCGCGCTCGCCTACTGGCTGGCCCGCACCGAGCAGGAGCGCAAATTCCTCGCCATCGGCGCGGCCGTGGTCCTCGTCGCCCTTGTGTATGCGCTGCTGCTGGCGCCCGCCATCGAAGGGCGCGACCGCCTGCAGCGTTCGCTGCCCCAGCTGCGCCAGCAGGCCGCCCAGCTGCAGACCATGGCCGCCGAGGCCGGCGCCCTGGCCGCCAACCCGGCGCCGCCGCCGGCGCCCATGACCCGCGAGGCCTTGACGGCCAGCCTGGCCCAGCGCAGCCTGGTGCCCGGTTCGCTCACGCTCACCGGCGAATACGCCAAGGTCCAGTTCAACAACGTCTCCTTCGCCAACCTGGTGGCCTGGCTCGATGCCCAGCGCCGCGAGAACCGCATCCAGGTGCAGGACGCCGCCTTCACCGGGCTGCCGGCGGCGGGGCAGGTGGATGCCACACTCACCTTGCGCCAGAACCTGGGCACGCCGCAATGAAGCGCCTGCTTGCCTGGTCGGCGCTGGTCGTGCTGGCGGTGCTGGTCACGGTCCTCGCCTTCCTGCCCGCTTCCTGGCTCGGTCCCATGGTCGAGCGCCAGACGGGCGGCCGTTTGACTCTCGGGGATGCGCAGGGTACGCTCTGGAACGGCTCAGCCTTTATCGGCGGGGCGCCCGGCGAGGGCGGTGCGGTGACGCCGCTGCTGCCGGGACGTTTCGCCTGGCGCCTGTCGCCGCTGGTGCTGTTCGGTTCGGTGAGCATGACGGTCGAGAACCCGCAGGCGCTGGCGGGTCCGGTACGCATCGAAGGCAGCTGGTCGCAGTGGCAGGTGAGCAGCGGCGAACTGCTGCTGCCGGCCGAGGGCCTGGCCGGCCTCGGCGCGCCGCTCAACACCCTGGCGCCCACCGGCAGCATCCGGCTGGTGTGGAACACCCTCGACCTGCTGCGCCAGCCCAATAGCGTGACGGTGCAGGGCCGCACGGTCTTGAGCCTCACCGACATGGGTTCGCGCATGGCGCCGATCCGGCCGCTCGGCAGCTACGAGATGGTGTTCGACTGGCGCGGCAGCCAGGCCGACCTGAACCTGCGCACGGTGCGCGGCGCCCTGGTCCTGTCGGGCGCGGGCGCATTGCAGAACGGCCGGCTGCGCTTTTCCGGCCAGGCCTCGGCCGCCGACGGTTACGAAGAGACGCTGGGCAATATGCTCAATCTGCTGGGCCAGCGCCGCATGGTGAACGGCAAGAACATAATCGCACTCGAGTTCAGATAATGAAGAAAATTTCCCGTACCACCTTCGCCCCCGCCATCCCCTCGCTGCGCCGCATCGCGGCCGGCGCCATGCTGTGCTGCGCGGCGACCCTGGCCGTGCCGCCTGCACCCGCCTGGGCCCAGGACAATCCGAATGCCGCCGCGCTGAGCTTCGTCAATGCCGACATCGAGTCGGTGATCAAGGCGATCGGCCACTACACCGGCATGACCTTCATCATCGACCCGCGCGTCAAGGGCACGATCACCCTGGTCTCCGAGAAATCGCTGACCAAGACCCAGGCCTTCGGCCTGCTCACCTCGACCCTGCGCCTGCAGGGCTATGCGGTGGTGACCAGCGGCGACGGCTATGCCAAGGTGGTGCCGGAAGCGGAAGCCAAGGCCCAGTCCGCGCCGACCCAGGTCGGCGGCGTGCGCGCCAGCAAGGCCACCGGCGACCAGATCGCCACCCAGGTGTTCTACCTGGCCTATGAGTCGGCGGCCAACCTGACGGCCGTGCTGCGTCCCCTGATTTCGCCGAACAATTCCATCATGGCGAACCCGGGCAACAACACCCTGGTCATCACCGACTACGCCGACAACCTGCGCCGCCTGGCCAAGATCATCGCCGCGCTCGACACCCCGGTGGCGGCCGACCTCGAGGTCATCCCGGTGCGCAACGCCATTGCCAGCGACATCGCCACCCTGGTGCAGCGCCTGATGGAACCGGCGGCCGGCGGCGACTCGGGCCGCGTCACGGTGCTGGCCGATCCGCGCACCAACTCGGTGGTCGTGCGCGCGCCTTCGCAGGCGCGCGCGAATCTCGCCAAGTCCCTGATCGCCCGCCTCGACCAGCAGACCTCGACACAAGGCAATATCCACGTCGTCTACCTCAAAAACGCCGACGCCAGCCGCGTCGCGCAGACCCTGCGCGCCGTGGTCTCGCAGGATGCCTCCGCCGTGCCGGTGCAGCAGCAGGGCACCTCGGGCGGCTCGATCCAGGCGGGCGCAACGAGCGGCACCGGCCAGGGCGGCCTCGGTGGCCAGCAGGGCCAGCAGAGCAGCACCGGCATGGCCGGCACCGGCAACACCTACGGCCAGCAGAGCCAGCTCACCGCGGGCGGCGCCGGCGGCGGCCAGGGTTCCGGCTTCATCCAGGCCGATGCTTCGACCAACAGCCTGATCATCACCGCGCCGGACGCGGTCTACCGCAACCTGCGCAACGTCATCGACCAGCTCGACGTGCGCCGCGCCCAGGTCTATATCGAAGCGCTGGTGGTCGAAGTCACCTCCAACAAGGCCTCCGAATTCGGCGTGCAGTGGATCGGCGCCAGCGGCGACTCCGACAGCAAGTACCGCATCGGCGGCCTGCAGTCCTTCAGCAGCGGCACCAACAGCAATATCGTCAACCTGGTCGCGGCCGCGCGCAACGGCCTCTCCGCCGATACCGGCGTGCCCTCGGTGCCGGGCCTGACCATCGGCCTGTTCCGCCAGGTCGGCGGCGAGCTCGGCCTGGGCGCGGTGGCGCGCGCGCTGGAAAACGACGGCAACGGCAACATCCTGTCGACGCCGAACATGATCACCCTCGACAACGAGCTGGCCACCATCAAGGTCGGCCAGAACGTCCCGATCATCACGGGCTCCTACACCACCAACTCGACCACCGGCGGCGGCAATCCCTTCACCACGGTCGACCGCCGCGACGTCGGCCTGCTCCTGAAAGTGCGCCCGCAGATCTCGGAAGGGGGTACGATCAAGATGGCGATCTACCACGAGAACTCCAGCGTCGACCAGTCCACCCGCAATGCCGCGTCCGGCCTGACGACCAATGTCCGTGCGATCGAGACCAATGTGCTGGCCGACGACGGCCAGATCATCGTGCTCGGCGGCCTCATCGAAGACACCGAGGGCGATGGCGAAGAGAAAGTACGCGGCCTGGGCGACATCCCGGTGCTGGGCAACCTGTTCAAGTACCGCAGCCGCACCCGGACCAAGACCAACCTGATGGTGTTCCTGCGCCCGGTCGTGGTGCGCAGCAAGGAAGCATCGAATTCGATCGCCATGGACCGCTACGAATACATGCGCGCCGCCGGCGCCGCCGGCCAGGCACAGGAAGAACAGACCATCCTGATGCGCAGCCTCGGCGCGCCGCTGCTGCCGCCGCTGACCAACGGCCAGCCTCCCGTCGGCGGCACCATGGCGACCGCGCCGGTGCAGACGGCCCCGGCTGCGGGCGCCGCGCCCGGCGCAGCCAGCGGCCAGCCGGTGCCGCCCCAGCAGCAAGGTCAGCAGGGACAGCAGCCGGCCTCGCAGTTCCGTCCGGTGACGCCATCGAACCAGAAGTGATGTGAACATGAACAATCTCTTGCCTTTCGCCTTCGCCCGTGACCACGGCGTGCTGGCGCGCGGCGGCGAGGAAGCGGGACAGCCGATCGAAGTGCTGGTCTCCAGCGCCACGGCGCCCGCCGCCATCGCGGAGGTGTCGCGCCGCTTCGGCCGCATCACCCTGCGCCGCCTCGAACGTGGCGAGCTCGACGATGCGATCGCCAAGGCCTATGCCGGCGCCGGCGGCGACGCCTCGCAGGTGGTCGATGAATTCGATGCCGACCTCGACCTCACCAGGCTGCTGCAGGACGTGCCCGCCATCGAAGACCTGCTGGAATCCTCGGACGATGCGCCCGTCATCCGCATGATCAACGCGCTGCTCACGCAGTCGCTGCGCGAAGGCGCCTCGGACATCCACATCGAGCCTTTCGAGCAGACCTCGGTGGTGCGCTTCCGCGTCGACGGCGCGCTGCGCGACATCGTGCGTCCCAAGAAGGCGATCCACGCCTCCCTGATCTCGCGTATCAAGATCATGTCGCAGCTCGACATCGCCGAGAAGCGCCTGCCGCAGGACGGCCGCATCACCCTGCGCATCGGCGGCAAACCCGTCGACGTGCGCGTCTCGACCCTGCCGACCGGCCATGGCGAGCGCGCCGTGCTGCGTCTGCTGGACAAGGAAGCCGGGCGCCTCGACCTCGGCCACCTCGGCATGGCGCCGGACATGCTGCCGCAGTTCGACCGCCTGATCAACCAGCCCCACGGCATCGTGCTGGTGACGGGCCCGACCGGCTCCGGTAAAACCACCACCTTGTACGCGGCGCTGTCGCGCCTGAACGCGTCCACCACCAACATCATGACGGTGGAAGACCCGATCGAGTACGACCTCAACGGCGTCGGCCAGACCCAGGTCAATGCGCGCATCGACATGACCTTCGCCAAGGCCCTGCGGGCGATCCTGCGCCAGGACCCGGATGTGATCATGATCGGCGAGATCCGCGACCTGGAGACGGCGCAGATCGCGGTGCAGGCCTCGCTCACCGGCCACCTGGTGCTGGCGACCCTGCACACGAACGACTCGGCCTCGGCCGTCACCCGCCTGCTGGACATGGGCATCGAACCGTTCCTGTTGTCGTCCTCCCTGCTGGGCGTGATGGCCCAGCGCCTGGTCCGCAAACTCTGCGTCTACTGCAAGGTCAATGATGCCAGCGGCTGGCATGCGGTCGGCTGCGAGCGCTGCGGCCACACCGGCTACCACGGCCGGGTCGGCGTCTACGAGCTGCTGGAAACCACCGAAGAGATCCGCGCCCAGATCCACAACCAGGCGTCCGAAGCCGAGATACGCGAGACGGCCCAGAAGAACGGCATGAAGACCATGCGCGAGGATGGCGAGCGCTGGCTGGCGGACGGCACCACCACGCGCGCGGAACTCGTGCGTGTCACCAAGGATTAAAGGCTGAACAATGCCGGCATTTCGCTATGAAGCCGTCGACGCCGGCGGCGCCACCAGGAAGGGTGTCGTCAATGCCGACAGCCCGCGCTCGGCGCGCGCCGACCTGCGCACGCAAGGCCTGACGCCGCTGTCGGTCGAGCAGATCGCGGCCCAGGTCGATGAAACCGGCGCCACCCGCTCGCGTGGCCTGGGCGAGCGCCTGTCCCAGGTCGAGCTGGCCCTGTTCACGCGCCAGCTGGCCAGCCTGCTGGAAGCCGGGCTGCCGCTCGAACAGGCCTTCACCGCCCTGCTGGAACAGGCCGAGCGCCCCTATGTGCGCGACCTGATCGCCTCGATCCGTTCCGAGGTGATGGGCGGCGTCTCCTTCTCGTCGGCGCTGTCGCGCCACCCGCGCGACTTCGCCGAGATCTACCGCGCGCTCGTCTCCTCGGGCGAACAGATCGGCCAGCTGGCGCGCGTGCTGTCGCGCCTGGCCGACTACATCGAACGCCGCAATGCCCTGGTGCAGAAGGTGCGCCTGGCGTTTACCTACCCGGCGATCGTCACCGTGGTGGCCTTCGCCATCGTGATCTTCCTGCTCACCTATGTGGTGCCGCAGATCGTCTCGGTGTTTGCCAACACCAAGCAAAAGCTGCCCTTCCTCACGGTGATGATGCTGGCGATCTCGGACTTCGTCCGCGCCTACGGCATCTACATGGCCATCCTCATCGTGGGCGCCTTCTGGCTGTGGCGGCGCGCGCTGCGCAACCCGGACCTGAAGCGGCGCTGGCACACCTGGCTGCTGAACGCGCCCGTCTACGGCAAGTTCGAGCGCAGCCTGAACACGGCGCGCTTCGCCAGCACGCTGGCGATCACGACCGGTTCCGGCGTGCCCATCCTGCGGGCGCTCGAGACCAGCCGCGACACCCTGTCGAACGTCGCCATGCGCGAACTGGTCGAGCAGGCCACGGCCAGCGTGCGCGAGGGCGTGAGCCTGGCGCGCGCGCTGTCGGCGCAGAAGCATTTCCCGCCCATGCTGGTGCACATGATCCGCGCCGGCGAGATCACCGGCGAACTGCCCTCCATGCTCGAGCGCGCGGCCAGTTCCCAGCAGGCCGATCTCGAGCGCCGCACGCTGACCATCGCCGGCCTGCTCGAGCCGGTGCTGATCCTGGCCATGGGCCTGGTGGTGCTGCTGATCGTGCTGGCGGTCCTGATGCCGATTATCGAAATCAACCAGCTGGTGCAGTAAGACATGAACACGGAAAAACAATAAGACATGAACAAGCGCTTGCCCCTTCTCCTCACCGTGCTGGCCCTGATCCTGCTGGCGGCGTCGGTCGCCTACTGGTTCCTGCAGCTGTACCGGCCCGAGCAGCGTCCGCTGGCGCCGCCGCCCGCCGTGGTGCAAGCCGAACCCAGCATGGACGCGGCCGCCACCCTGTTCGGCGGCCAGCCGGCGGCGGTGGCGATCTCGAATTACCAGCTGACCGGCGTGGTGGCGGCCGGCGCGAACAGCGCCGTCATCCTGGTGGCCGACGGCTCGCCGCCCAAGGCCGTGCGCATCGGCCGCGAGATCGTGCCCGGCGTGACCGTGGCCGAGGTGCATCCGCGCTATGTGATGCTGTCCGAGGGCGGCGTGATGAAGCGGGTCGACCTGGCGCCCGATACCGGGCCGTCGCAAAATGGCGGCGGCGTTCCGCCGGCCCCGCGCGCGGAGCCTGTGGCAACCGAACCGGCCCCGGGCATCGAACCCCAGACCTCGCCGGGCGCCGTGGTGGCGCCGCCGGGCATGCAGCAGGGTGTGCCGGCGCAAGCCGTGCCGACCACCGGCCAGCCGCAGGTGGTGCCCGAGCCGCAGATGGACCCGGGCGCGGCCGACCAGTCCGGCCCCCCGCCCGACCAGCCGCCGCCGCCGCCGAACCAGACGCAGATGCCGCCGCCGACCAGGAACGTCAATCCGGGCCAGCCGGCGCCGGTGCAGTAAAAACCCATTCTTATGGGATAGGTTCCAAGCACCAAACGAAGAAGGCCGCAACGATGCGGCCTTCTTCGTTTGCTGCGGCTAGCTGCGCCTCAGGGCCGTGAAGGCCGCGAATTCCCAGGACCGGAAACCGAGCAACAGGGTGTAGCCTTCGCGGTCCTCGGGCGGCAGGCGGCGGTCGTTGCGATGCAGGCGCGCCAGTTCGCCGGCCAGTTGGGCGATCTTCTGGGCCAGCTCCTGGGCGCTGGCGCTGGACAGGCGGGCAGGCAGGCACATCAGGGCTTCACCCGGGCGGTTGAAGCCGCCCGCGAAGTAATCGGCCACCACGTGTTCGCGGAAAAAGCGCTGCACCGGGCCGTCCGGCAGCCAGCGGAAGGCATTCGAGACGCGCAGGCTGTACCTGTTCAGGGGTTTCAGCTCGATCAGGCCCAGCCGGTCGAGCTCGGCCAGCAGGGTGATGCATTCGGCTTCCGTCAGGCGATAGGTCTCGATCACCTGTTCCAGCGACCAGTGCCCGAGGCAGCAGATCGCCATCAGGAGCAGGCGCGGATTGGCCACCAGCGAGGTCTCCTGGGGCAGGGTGAGGGCATCCGCCTGGGGCCGCGCATCGGCGGCCCGGCGCAGCACGTCTTCCATGGCGATGCCGGTCACCTGGCAGATCTGCGCCAGGCGCGACAGCGCCATGTCCTTCTGCCCGAACATGCGCTTGACGCTCGATTCGCTTACCCCGATGCGCTCGGCCAGGCCCTTGTAGGTGATGCCGGTGGCGCGCAGTTCGGCGCGCAGGACGTCGAGGACCTGTTCGGGGGAGCTCATGGTTTTCCTATGGATGGGTAATCTCGACTGAATGTACCTGCGAACGATACATTGAGCAATACCGCGGGCGTATGCATCGCCGGGGACCGTAGGGTGGCGCGGCTCCACCCGACGATGTGATCAGCCCGCGTCGTAACCGCCGCCCACGCGTTCAACCAGTGGATGAATGGACGAGCGGGCAGCAGCACCGTGGTTTGAACGCGTGGGCGGCGTTAGTTCCCCAGGTATGCACGCGTCCGGGTGGAGCCGCGCCACCCTACAAAAGCAAAAAAGGCGGACACGCTCGCGCGGTCCGCCAAGGGGATTCTTCAGGAAAGTGCGGCTTACTCGTCGTCGTCCGCGACCAGCTTGGCCTTCTTCAGCATGCGCTTGGCCTCCTGCCGCTCGCTCGAGAGCGGCTTGGCGTGCGGCCCGGCGGACCTGGCCTTGGCCAGCGCGGCGATCGGGTTGCGCGGCTTGCCGAATTGCTGCGACGGCTCCACGCGCAGCCGCATCTTCTGCCGCGTCGCCAGTGCCTTGTTCGCCATGCGCTTCTCCTTTGAATGAATAAACGCGATTACAGGACGTACCTGGACAGGTCTTCGTTGACCGACAGCGCGTCCAGGCGCCCGTTGACGTAGGCCGCGTCGATCGTGACCACCTGCTCGCCCGCGGCGCCGGCCGTGAACGAGACTTCCTCGAGCAGCTTTTCCATCACCGTGTACAGGCGGCGTGCGCCGATGTTCTCGGTGCGCTCGTTGACGGAGAAGGCGATCTCGGCCAGGCGGTGGATGCCTTCATCCGTGAAATCGACCTTCACGCCCTCGGTCGCGAGCAGGGCCTCGTACTGCTTGGTCAGGCTGGCGTCGGTCGAGGTCAGGATGCTCTTGAAATCCTCGATCGACAGCGATTCCAGCTCGACGCGGATCGGGAAGCGGCCCTGCAGTTCCGGGATCAGGTCCGACGGCTTCGACAGGTGGAAGGCGCCCGAGGCGATGAACAGGATGTGGTCGGTCTTGATCATGCCGTACTTGGTGTTCACCGTCGTGCCCTCGACCAGCGGCAGCAGGTCGCGCTGCACGCCGGCGCGCGAGACGTCGGCGCCGCCGTGCTCGGAACGGGTGGCGATCTTGTCGATCTCGTCCAGGAACACGATGCCGTTCTGTTCGACGTTGGCGATGGCCTTCTGCTTCAGCTCGTCTTCGTTGACGAGCTTGGCGGCCTCTTCGTCCACCAGCAGCTTCATCGCATCCTTGATCTTCAGCTTGCGCGGCTTCTTGCGCGCATTGCCGACGCCGGCGAACATCGACTTGATCTGCTCGGTCATTTCTTCCATGCCCGGCGGCGCCATGATTTCCATCTGCGGCGTGGGCTCGGCCACGTCGATCTCGATCTCGCGGTCGTCGAGCGAGCCTTCGCGCAGGCGCTTCCTGAAGGTCTGGCGGGTGGCGTCGCCCTCCTTGCTGTCGCCGTTGCTCACATTGAAGCCGAAGTCACGCGCCGGCGGCACCAGGATGTCGATGATGCGGTCTTCGGCCGCGTCCTCGGCGCGCTGGCGCACCTTTTTCTGCTCGCTCAAGCGGGTCTGCTTGACGCCGATGTCGATCAGGTCGCGGATGATGGTGTCGACGTCGCGGCCGACATAGCCGACCTCGGTGAACTTGGTCGCTTCGATCTTGATGAAGGGCGCGTCGGCCAGCTTGGCCAGGCGGCGCGCGATCTCGGTCTTGCCGACGCCGGTCGGGCCGATCATGAGGATGTTCTTCGGGGTGATCTCGTGGCGCAGCGGTTCCTGTACCTGCTGGCGGCGCCAGCGGTTGCGCAGCGCGATCGCGACCGCGCGCTTGGCCTTGCCCTGGCCGACCACGTGCTTGTCCAGCTCCGAGACGATCTCGGGCGGCGTCATGTTCATGATGGGGGACGAGTTCATTCCAGGGTCTCGATGATGTGGTTCAGGTTGGTGTAGATGCACAGCTCGCCGGCGATGGTGAGCGATTTTTTCACGATCTCCGCCGGCGCCATCTCCGTGTTCTCGTACAGGGCCTTGGCGGCCGAATGGGCGTACACGCCGCCCGAGCCGATGGCGCCGAGGCCGTCCTCGGGTTCCAGCACGTCGCCGTTGCCGGTGATGATCAGGGTCGATTCGCGGTCGGCGACCAGCAGCATGGCCTCGAGCTTGCTCAGCATGCGGTCGGTGCGCCAGTCCTTGGCCAGTTCGACCGAGGCGCGCAGCAGGTTGCCCTGGTGTTTTTCCAGCTTGGCTTCGAAGCGGTCGAGCAGGGTAAAGGCGTCGGCGGTGGCGCCGGCGAATCCGCACAGGACCTTGCCCTGGTACAGCTTGCGCACCTTGCGCGCCGAGCCTTTCATGACGACGTTGCCCAGCGTGACCTGGCCATCGCCGCCCAGCGCGACTTGCTCGCCGCGCCTCACGCTGACGATGGTGGTGCCGTGAAATTGTTCCATATTAAGCCTCGTGGTTGTCTAGCCACCCGCAGATGGGGCGCATGGACCGGATTGCAAGACGGCCGACTTCAAAAACTGTCGAGCTGGCAAAACGACCGGTGTGGGGCCGGGAAAGACTCAGTAGCGGTGCGGATACAGGCGGATGGCGCCGGTTTTGACGTCGCCCGCTGCGCCGTCCTGGGCGAAGCCGAGCAGCCGCAGCAGGGCTGCGACGAGGTGGTTCAATTCGCGCAGCTCGATGTCGCGCCCCTGGGCGGCATGCGCATGCAGGCGCGACTGCAGGGCGGTCGCGCAAGCGTAATCCATGCGCGCCAGGCGCGAGCAGTCCAGCACCAGCAGTTCGCGTCCCTCGGCATAGGCGTCGACCGCGTCCAGCAGCGCGGCGCTGGGGCCGCCCGCCACCGGCGGCAGCAGGAAGCGGTCGCCCTTCACCGGGGCCGGCGCGGCGGTGCTGACGCGCCTGGGCGTCTCGAAGGAGGGCGGCGAGACTTCGAAGGTGACGCAGTAATCCATCGCCGACTCTTCGAAATCCTTCTCGCGGTTCGAGAGCAGCAGCAGTTCGAGCAGCAGCAGCCAGGGCGCTTCGCCGGCGCTGCGGTCGCCCACGACCAGCATCGGGCGCAGCGCGCCGAGGAGGGTGTCGGCGCCGGCCAGCACAAGCTCGCGTCCTTCCTTGCGCAGCGCCTGCAGGGCGGACAGCAGGCCGGCGCAGCCCTCCGGTGTGACGCTGCGCACGGCGCCCAGGTCGATCCGGACGAGGGGCGCGCTGGAAGCGAGCAGGCGCTGCAGGCGCGGTGCGGCGCCGCTGTCGAGCACGGCGCCGAAGGCCTCGCTGGCGGCGACGCCGGCGCCAAGGGCAGGCGCCTCGACCGGCAGCAGGGGTTGCCAGGCCGGCGGCGAGGTTTCGAAATGGCTGGCGTAGTCGATCGCGAGGCTTTCGAAGTCCGCTTCACGCCCGGTGGCCTGGTAGAGGTCGAACAGCATCCACCAGGGCAGGCGCTCGCCGCGGCCGAAGTCCTGCAGGCTGTCGCGCAGCAGGCTTTCCGCGGCTGCGGCCTGGCCATTGGCATACAGGATGGCGCTTTCCTCGACCGCCGGCGCGCTGGCGGGCGGGACGGGGGCCTCGAGCGCTTCTTCCGGCTCGGGCGGGGACATGACGGGCGCATTCGCGGCCGCGGGACGGCGCGCGCTGCCCCAGGCCGGCTCGTCGTCGAAGATGTCGGAGGCCATGGCCAGCTCGATCTCGTCGATCTTGGCGGCGGTGGCGCGTGCGATGGCGCGCTGGCGTTCGCGCTCTGCTTCACTGTCGAGGCGCGAGGGCTCGCCCGCGCGCAGGCGCGAGTCCGGCATGACGAGGATGTCGTCGGCCGGCGCGTCGTTCTTTTTCTTCAGGAAGGAGAACAGCCCCATGGTCGATAGTAGAGGATGAAGGAGTCAGCGTGCAGAACGGTAGCACGGCTGCGCTGGATGCGTCCTGCGCGCACGCCTGCGCCATGCGGCGCCCGGCATGCATGCACTAGTGTATCCGATGGGAAATAAAAAGGTATGCATGGTTGGCACGTAAAAACACGTAAAGCACGCGAAACATCGACTTGAGGATTGTGGCAGTAGGAAACAAAAAAGGCATGCGTTTGGGACGCATGCCTTTTCGTGGAGCAGACCGGAATCAGTCGCCGTACAGCTTCTGCTTCAGTTCGCGGCGTTGCTGGGCTTCCAGCGACAGGGTCGCGGTCGGACGGGCGATCAGGCGCGGGATGCCGATCGGTTCGCCGGTTTCCTCGCACCAGCCGTACTCGCCGGCCTCGATGGCGGCAAGCGACTGCTGGACCTTCTTGAGCAGCTTGCGCTCGCGGTCGCGGGTGCGCAGTTCCAGCGCGTGTTCTTCTTCGATGGTGGCGCGGTCGGCCGGGTCCGGGACCAGCACGGTTTCGCGCAGGTGCTCGGTGGTTTCGCCGGCGTTCTTCAACAGTTCCTTCTCGAGCTCCTGCAGGCGGTTACGGAAGAACGCCAGCTGGGCCGGATTCATGTAGTCGTCGTCGCTCATCGCCCGAATTTCTTCTTCCGTCAGAAGGCGTTCTTCGAGCTGCGCGGCGGTATTCGGTTTCGTTGTTTTAGTCATGATGCCTTCGATACGACAGAGGTTTTCATTTTAGCAGCTAACTCGGCAATAGCACTTTTGCAACAGGTGCGTGCGAGAGCTGCTGCCCGGACGGCGACCGCCGTCCTTCACTGCCTGCTCCCCACCCTGGACGAGATGGGGTTGCCCGGATGCGGCTGCTGCCGCCGCCCGTCCCGCCAACTCCGTGGCAGGCCGTCAAACGAGCCCGGGCGTGCCCGTAAAACTGATGTAGTTTATACCAAACACTGTTCGAGTCCGGCGATAAATACGTCTTTTGGTAAATTTTTACCAATAAAGACCATTTTACTGGCGCGAGGTTCGCCGTCGATCCACTTTGCGCCCAGGTCGCTGCCCATGATTTGATGCACGCCTTGGAACACGACCTTGCGGTCGGCGCCCGCCATCGACAGCACACCCTTGTAGCGCAGCATCTGCGGGCCGAAGACCTGCACCATGCTGCCCAGGAACTGGTCGAGGCGCTCCGGATCGAAGGCGCGTTCGCTCTTGAACACGAAGGCGGCGATGTCGTCGGTGTGGTGGCTATGGTGATGGTCGTGGTGGCTGCAGGCTTCGCCGTGGGCGTGGTCGTGGCCGCAGTGCTCGCCGTGTTCATGATCGTGGTCGTGCGCGTGATCGTGCTCGTCGGCGCGCAGGAAGTCCGGATCGATCTCCAGCTTGTCGTTCAGGTTGAAGCCGCGCAGGTCCAGCACGTCCGAGATCGGCGCGCGGCCGAAGTCGCTCGTGGCGATCGGGGCGCGCGGATTGATGCGGTGCAGGCGCGTCTTCAATGCCTCGACCGCGGCGGCGTCGACCAGGTCGGTCTTCGAGAGCAGGATCTTGTCGGCGAAGCCCACCTGGCGCTGGGCTTCCTCGTGCTGGTCCAGCTGCATCATGGCGTGGCGCGCGTCGACCACGGTCACCACGGCGTCGAGCATGTAGTTAGCGCCCACTTCCTCGTCCACGAAGAAGGTCTGGGCCACCGGGCCGGGGTTGGCCAGGCCGGTGGTCTCGATCACCACGCGGTCGAAGGCGATTTCGCCGGCGGCGCGCTTCTGCGCCAGGTTGTTCAGCGCCACGATCAGGTCGCCGCGCACGGTGCAGCAGATGCAGCCATTGTTCATCTCGACGATCTGCTCGCCGGTGTCGCGCACCAGGATCTCGTTGTCGATGTTTTCCTGGCCAAATTCGTTCTCGATGACGGCGATGCGCAGGCCGTGCTCCTCGTGCAGGATGCGGTTGAGAAGGGTGGTCTTGCCTGCGCCGAGGAAGCCGGTCAGGATGGTGCTCGGGATGGGTTCCATATTCGCTGTGCGTCCGGTTGGGCCCGTGCTGGGGCCGGAGAATCGGGGGATTATGCCGGATTTCTTTCAACACCACCATCAACCGTGCAGTGTCTTGACGCACTTCAATCCGGTGTGGCGGACTCCCTTCACCGATTTCGCCTTTTTGGCTATTTGCTCTTTGCGCGCGGATGGGCCTTGTCGTACACCGCGGCCAGGTGCTGGAAGTCGAGCGCCGTATACACCTGGGTCGAGGTGATGCTGGCATGGCCGAGCAGCTCCTGCACCGCGCGCAGATCGCCCGAGGACTGCAGCACGTGCGAGGCGAAGGAGTGGCGCAGGACGTGCGGATGCACATGCACCAGCGTGCCCGCGCGCAAGGCATGGGCTTTCAGCCGCGCCTGCACCACCCGCGGCGTGATGCGCACGCCGCGCGCCGACAGGAAAAGCGCGGCGCTGCCATCGCGCGCGGCAGGCCGCACGGCCAGCCAGGCCTGCAAGGCGTCGCGCGCCGGGCCGCCGACGGGCACCCGCCGCATCTTGCCGCCCTTGCCTGTGACCACGACTTCGCCGGCCTGGGCATCGAGCCAGCCGAGCGAGGCGGGAACACCATTGCCGCCTTCGGTATAGACCATGTCGAGGCCGGTGAGTTCCGAGACCCGCAGGCCGCTTGAATACAGCAGCTCGAACATGGCGCGGTCGCACAGTTCGGCCGGCTCCGGATGGCCGTGGCGGTTCGCTTCCATCAGCTGCACCGCGTCGTCGACCGACAGGGCCTTCGGCAGGGTCTTGGGCCGGCGCGGGGCGCGCACGCCATCGACCGGGTTGGCCGCCAGCGCTATCTGCCGCGACAGCCATTCATAGAAGCCGCGCCAGCCGGACAGCTTGCGCGCGATCGAACGCGCCGACTGGCCGCTGGCGTGCAGCTTGGCCGCGAAGCGGCGGATATCGTGGTGGGACAGTCGCGACCAGTCGGCGTGGCCGGCAAGTCGGGCCAGCTCCTCCAGGTCCCGCCGGTAGGCGGCGACGGTGTGCGGCGACAGCTGGCGCTGGGTCGCCAGCTCGCCGAGGTAGCGCGCCGGCCAGTCGTCCCGGCTGTCCGCACCAGGCATGGTCAGGCGCGCAGCGGCGCCAGCGCGGTGCTGGCGGTGGCGGCGATGTGGACCAGGAAGTCGGTCGCCATCGTCGCGGTGAAGCGGTCGTCGTTCGGGGCGCCCAGCACCAGCAGGCCGAAGGTCTTGCCGCCCGCCACGAGCGGCATCAGGACCGTCGAACGCACCGAGGCCGGGTCGTCGAGCCAGCGCACCGCCTCGAAGTCGTTGTTCAGGCCGCAGTAGGGCGCGCGCAGGCTGGCGGCGA
The DNA here is from genome assembly GCF_024753255.1 of Massilia agri. Taxonomy (GTDB): domain Bacteria; phylum Pseudomonadota; class Gammaproteobacteria; order Burkholderiales; family Burkholderiaceae_D; genus Telluria; species Telluria agri. The sequence goes on along the minus strand of NZ_JANUHA010000002.1, from coordinate 224,112 downwards.
ACAGGCGCGCGTCGTCCGACACGCCCTCGGTGAACCAGGTCCCGGCGTATTCCGGGGCCAGGTTCCACAGGCGCAGGGTGACTTGCGGGACCATGAATTCGGTGCGCAGCGCATCGACCAGGTCGCGCGCCATCGCGGCGCCGCCTTCCGAGGCGAGCAGGGCCTGGTTCCAGGCATGGAAGCGGTTGGCGATCGCGTGGTTTTCCTCGGCGCGGCGGGTCAGTTCGGCCAGGCGCAGTTCTAGCACGCGGTACTTGTCGCGCATGACTTCCATCTGGCGTTCCTGCAGCGACACGGCGCGGCCGGTCAGCGGGCTCGACAGCTTGACTTCGCCCAGCAGGCCGGCGTGCTCTTCGAAGAACTGCGGGTGGTCGATGAGGTATTGGGCGACGGCGTTGGCGTCGAGTACGTCAGTGGTCATGAATGCTCGATGGAAGTGGAGGGACATCAAAGTGTCATTTTACCCGACCGCCGCACGGCATCGGGCTACGACCCGGGAACATAAAAAAAGACGCCCCGCAGGGCGTCTCGTGTGGCCGGCCTCGCCGGATCAGAAGCGGTGGCGGATGCCGATCTGCAGCGCGCGGCCGTCTGCTCCCGGCGTCTCGGTGAAGCCGCCCGGGTTGCCCGAGGTACCCGGCGAGTACTGTGCCAGGCCATCGTTCTTGATGAAGGACACGACGGTGTACAGGTCGGTGCGCTTCGACAGGAAGTGGTCGTAGCCCAGCGCGTACAGGTTGGCGTCGCTGTTGGTTTCGGTACGGTCGTTCTGGTGCGCGTACTGGGCCATGATGCGGCCGCTGCCGATCTTGTAGTGCGCGCCGACCTGGTAGCTGTTGGCGTCCTGCTGGGTGTTCTTGCTCAGCGCGGTGAGGAAGATGTTGCGCAGGAAGTTCTGGTTGGCCGCCGGGATGCCCTGTTGGGTCAGGACCGGGACCACGGCCTGGTTCCAGCCGGCGGTGTAGTCGGCCATCAGCACCGAGTTGCTGTTGCGCTGGCTGTGGAAGCCGGCGAAGAACTTCCAGGTGTCGTTCGGAGCATAGGAGCCGCCCACGGTGGTGGTGCGCAGGCTTGGGCGGTTCAGCTGGTCGTAGCCGTGGTTGTAGCCGATGCCGACGTCGAAGCCGTTGGCGGTATAGGTGACGGCGCCGGCGCGGAACTTGTTGTAGCGGCCCAGGTAGCCCGAACCTTTCGGGCCGTACATGACCGAGGCGCCGATGCCGTTCGGCAGCGCGATGCGGTACTGGATGGCTTCCTGCGAGCGGATGTCGGCGCCCAGCGCGGTGAAGCCCGCGGTGCCGCCGGTGATGTGGCCCCAGGTGCCGCCGGTGCCCGACTCGAAGGTGTCGGCCTTGTTGAAGACTTCATAGCCCGGGGTGTACATGCGGCCCAGCAGGATGGCGCCGACCGGGGTGATCAGGCCGACCATCGCGGTGCGGTCGAACAGCGCGCGTTCCTGGTTGACGGCCGGGCCGCCCGGCGGCTGGATCGTGGTCTGCAGGCGATCGAGGATGGCCTGCGGGATGCCATTCATGCCGCGCAGCAGGTAGGTGCCCGGATTGTCGTTCATCAGGGTCGGCTGCTGGGTGCCGGTGTCGAGTTCGACACGGGCTTCCAGGTTGAAGATCGCCTTGTAGCCGTTGCCGAGGTCTTCGGTGCCTTTGAAACCGATGCGCGAGCCGTCGGCGCCGCCGCTGTAGATCTTGGTCGGGCCGCCTTTCTGCCACATCACGCCGGCATCGGCGATACCGTAGATCTGCACGCTGGTCTGCGCGAAGGCCGAGGTTGCGAAACAGGTGCCGAGCAGCGCGGCCAGGATACTCTTCTTCATTGCGTCTCCATGTTATTTTGCGAACGAGCGTTTGTTAACTCGTCTTGGCAATATGCCATTGCTTCTGCGCACTGTACAGACTCTCCTCATGCGTGATGCAGCCCTCATGGCTGGCGTTGCTGAAAAACTACAGAAGCGCTGGGTGAAAACAACAGGGGCGGACATGGTTGTCCATGTCCGCCCCTGTGCGAGGGCAGGCCCTGTGGCCCGCCCTGGTGACGTTCAGCTTAGAACGAGTGGTTCACGCCCACGTCGTAGTGGTTGACGGTGGTCGGCTGGGAGGTCAGGCCCTTCTTGCGCGATGCGTCCACGTAGAGGTAGGTGCGCTTCGACAGGCTGTACTCGTAGCCCAGCGACAGCTGCTTGACCTTTTCCAGGCCGTCCTGGTCCTTCTGGCCATAACCGGCCAGGAACTTGCCCGGGCCCATGGTGTAGTTCGCGCCCACGACCCATGCCTTGGTATCCGGATTGATCAGGCGGTTTTCTTCCTGGTCCTGCTTCGAGTACAGGGCCATCAGCTTCAGTTCCGGGGTGGCGGCGACCGATGCGCCGATCGACCAGACCTTCGATTCGATGGCGTTGCGCTCGTAGGCGCCCATGAAGGCCAGCGGACCGTTGTTGTAGGTGCCGGTGATCGAGTACGGGTTGGCCGATGCCTGTGCGCCCACCGGGAACTGCGGGTTGGCTGCGGTGCCGCGGCCGATGATGGCTGCGCCGCCGCCGCCTTCCTTGGTGGCGATCGCTGCGTTCAGCTGGAAGCCGCTGGTGACCGGCGAGTTGTACCAGACCGCGTTCGAGAAGCGGTTGTTCGAGTAGCCGGCAACGTCCAGCGGCTGCGAGCTGTAGCCTGCGACGGCGATGTCGGTCCAGAAGCCGGCCGGGCTCGGCGAAGCGTGGAAGGGTTCGAAGGCGCCCACGGTTTCGTGGAACGGGGTCAGGCCGCGACCGATGCGGACCATACCGAAGTCGCCCTGCAGGCCGACGCGGCTCTGGCCCTGGAACAGCGGACGCTGGGTGCCGTTGCCGCCGATTTCATTGGTGCCGGTGTCCGGCTCGTAGCGCATTTCCAGTTGGAACAGTGCCTTGAGGCCATTGCCCAGCTCTTCAGTGCCCTTGAAACCCAGGGTGTTCGAGGCACGCTTGCCGATGTTCAGGCTCTGGCCGCTGCGCTTGATCAGGCCAGCGTCGATGGTGCCGTAGATTTGAACCGAGGTTTGTGCATGGGCCACGCCGGCGAATGCGCCGAGCAGTGCGACGGCCATGAGGGAGTGTTTCATTGTTCGTATTCCTTTTCTTAAGTCTTTAGCGTCATCCTTGGCATTGAGGCTCGTGTGCTGAATGCCCGGATAAGCTGCACCTTAAATGCTTGAGTCGTCAAGATTGTCGGTTTTGTCAATTATGAAGGGGTGACTTGGCCGAAAGCCAATAAATCCAATCGTGCTGTTGTATTTTTGAAACGCGTGTCAAAAAGATGTAACAAATTGCTTCAGGGCTACAGTCGAGTTCGGCAAATAGTTGGTTTGCGCCGCCTCAAGGAAGTCCGGAATTGCAAGAGGAACGCCACCAGTCGCGGCTTAGACTCTGCGTCACATTGCGTGCGTGTCGGCGACGAATATTGATTTCTTGTATATTGGCAACTTTGGGCATGGCCATCGCTGCGCTGCCCGGTCGCCCCGGCGATTTCGCCGCTCCCGCCGCCGCGCCGCGTACCGAACCCATACCCATGAATCAGAATGGCTAACCGCGAAGAACTGGCGATCATCCGCAATGCCCGCGCCGGGCAGGCCGCTGCCCAGCTCGCGCTGGGCAAGCTCTACCTGTTCGGCAGTGCCGGCCTGCCGCAAAGCCTGCCGACCGCCCTGCACTGGCTGGAGCGGGCGGCGCGCCAGGACTGCCAGCAGGCCTGGCAGCTGATCGGCGACCACATTCCGCTGGAACTCGCACAGGGCAGCGCGCAAGCGCTCGCGCCCTGGTACGAACGCGCCTACGACGACGGCAGCGTGCACGCCGGGCTGGTATTCGCCCAGCTCGTGCTGGAGACCATCGATACCGGTGTCGCGCCGGCTCCACAGCACGGCAAGGCGCAGCGCGCCCTCGAGGATGCGGCGCGCGCGGGCTTTCCCGCGGCCCAGTGGCTGCTGGCGCGCCGGCGCGAGCTGGCTGCCGCGCCGACGCGCCAGGCCCGGGCCGATGCCGCCGCGCCTTCCACCGGCAGGCCGGCGGCGGCCAGCCAGGGCTGGCTGCGGCGCGCCGCCGACAACGGCGTCGCCGAAGCCCAGGCCGCCGTGCTCGAACAGGCCTGGGAGGCCGGCCACTGGGACGACTACCTGGCGCGCGCCCTGCCGCTGGCGCGGGCGCTGGTGGCGGCCGCCTCCAGCCGCGGCCAGTTGCAGCGCCTGGCGCCCGGCGACATCACCCTGCTGTCGCGGGTGGCGCGCCTGCTCGACGGCCGCCATGGCCCGGCACCGGCGCCCGGCGAACCGCTGTGCTTCTGGGAACTCGCCGCAGCCGAACACGACCGCCACGCCCAGCTGGCCATGGGCCTGCGCTGCGCGCGCATGGGCATCGACGGACGCCGCATTGCCGGCGCCGGCGGGGCCGCCAATTTCAAAAAGGCGATCCGCTGGCTGACCTTGGCGGGCGAGCAGGGCCTGCCGGAAGCCTGGTATGCGCTGTCGCGCATCTATATCAAGCCGGAATTCTCGCAGCGCAATGTGGCCGACGCCCAGCGCCACCTCGAGCGCGCCGCCGAGATGGGCTATGCCGACGCCCAGCTCGAATGCGGCAACAATGCCTGGCGCGCGCGCCGTGAAAACGAGAACAACGACGTGCGCGCGGCCTACTGGCTGCAGAAGGCGGCCGCCCAGGGTTCGGGCGCCGCAGCCGCGCTGCTGCGCAAGATCGCCCCGCGCCTGTCCACGCCGCCCTATCTCGAGACCGGGAAGCTGTTCGCCAGCTACCAGGCCAGCCAGCGCAATGGGCCGCGCGATGCGGCCCCCCGGGGAGCCGTACCTGCCCATCCCTTGCTCGCGGCACGCCTGGAACTGGCCGCCCTGTTTAATCTGTCGCGCGCCGAGGCGCTGCTGCTCGACGTGCCGACAGCCGACCAGGGCCACTGCCTGGTGATCGACATCCGCGCCAGCTACGGCCGCAGCAAGCGGCGCCTGGTGCTGGTCGAGACGGCGCAGGAGCGCATCGCGCTGGACCGCATCGGGCGGCTGTTCGAGCAGATCGATTGCGGGCCCTCGGGGCCGGAGGGGAATTACCGGCAGCGGCTTTACCGGTTGCGCACCTTGCTGGGAGCAGGCAAGGACAGCAGCGAGGCGCCAGCGGAGGAGATCGGCCTGGCCGCCTGAGCGGGCCACGCCGGATCTCGTAACAGGGCTAGCGGGCTTTCCCCTTGTCGGCGACGCGGAACCGACGCGCCGGGCCGACTTCCAGGCCCTTGTTCAAGCCACTCCCTGTTTGAATGCCGGATTGACTGCTCAGATCTCGACTTCGCCTTCGAACACGGTGACTGCCGGACCGCTGAGGTAGACCGGCTCGCCAGGCCCGCCCCAGGCGATGCTCAGTTCGCCGCCCCTGGCGGAGACGCGCACCGGCGAATCGAGCAGGCCGCGGCGGATGCCGGCCACGACGGCGGCACAGGCGCCGGTGCCGCAGGCCAGGGTTTCGCCGGCGCCGCGCTCGAACACGCGCAACTTCACGTGCTTGCGGTCGACCACCTGCATGAAGCCGGCATTCACCTTTTTCGGGAAGCGCGGATGCGTTTCGATTGCCGGCCCCATCGTTTCCACCGGCGCGGTATCGACGTCGTCGACCACCTGCACCGCATGCGGATTGCCCATCGAGACGACCGACACGAAGACGGTCTTGCCGTCGACCGGCAGCGGCCAGTTGGTGTCCTCGCCCTCGATTCGGCCGTCCAGGCCTGCGCTGTCGAAGGGCACCTCTGCTGGATCAAGGCGCGGCGCGCCCATGTCCACCGTCACGCTGCCATCCAGCTCGAGGCGCGGGGCGATGATGCCTTTCATGGTTTCGACGCGGATGCTGCTCTCTTTTGAGAGCCCCTTGTCGCTGACGAAGCGGGCAAAGGCGCGGGCGCCGTTGCCGCATTGTTCCACTTCGCCGCCATCGTTGTTGAAGATGCGGTAGCGGAAATCGACGCCTTCGGTGACCGGGCGTTCGACCACCAGGATCTGATCGGCGCCGATGCCGAAGCGGCGGTCGGCCAGCTTGCGCCATTGTTCCGCAGTCAGGCTCACGTCCTGGTGGATGGCGTCCACGACGATGAAATCGTTGCCGGCGCCGTGCATCTTGGTGAATTTCAGTTTCATGGGTTCAAAAGCTGGTTCAGTTCTGCGAATGCAAATCCATACTGGATTGGCGCAGCTTAATCATAGAAGGACGGCTCGCCCGCCGGACGGGTCTTGAAGCGTTTATGCGTCCAGAAGTACTCCGCCGGCGCCTCGCGCACGCGGTCCTCGATGAAGGCGTTCATGCGGCGGGTCGCTTCGACCATGTCGTCGCCCGGATAATTCTCCCACGCCGGGTAGAAACGCACACGCCAGCCTTGGTAGTTCGGCAGATAGGTGGCGATCACGGGAATCACCTTGGCGCCGGTGGTCGCCGCGATGCGGCCCAGGGCGGTGAGGGTGGCGGCGGGGATGCCGAAGAAGGGCACGAACTCCGCATCTTTTTCGCCGAAGTCCATGTCCGGCAGCATGAAGTAGGGCAGGCCGTCACGCAGGGCGCGCAGGATGGGCTTGATGCCTTCCTTGCGCGTCACCAGGCGCACCGGGCCGTAGCGTTCGCGGCCGTGGCGCAGCAGCTTGTCGAAGGCCTCGTTCTTCTGCGGCACGTACATGCTGCACACCGGGATCACGCGCGAGGCCACCCCGGCCACGTCCAGGCAGACGAAGTGCGGGCACAGCAGGATGGTCGGGCCAGATTCCATCTCGGCCTGCGGCACCGCCGGCTCCACGTGGATGTAGCTGCGCACGCGCTCTTCCGGCGCCCACCACAGGATCGAGCGCTCGAAGATGCTGCGCGCGTAGGCGCGGAAGTGCTGCTTCGCGATGGCGTGGCGCTCTGCATCCGACTTTTCCGGCATGCACAGGCGCAGATTGGTCAGGGCGATGCGGCGGCGCTTGCCGAGGATCAGGAACATCAGGCTGCCGACCGCTTCGCCGAGGCGCCCGAGGATAGGCAGCGGCAGGAAATGCAGCAGCCACAGGAAACCGAGCAGTAGCCTCATGCCGCGACCTCGCTCTCCGGACCGCTCACGCCTTCCGGCTGCTTGTAGCGGTTATAGCTCCAGAAATACTGCGCTGGGCAGCGTGCGATCAGCTGCTCCATGGCGCGGTTGATCGACGCCGCCTGTTCGCTGGCGCTGCCTTCCAGGCTGCCCTCGAAGGGCACGAAGCGCACGACGTAGCCGCGGCCCTTTGGCAAGCGCTCGGCATAGACCAGCAGGATGTCGGCCTTGCCCAGCTGGGCCAGCTTGGCCGGCAGGGTCATGGTGTAGGCGGTGCGGCCGAACCATGGGGCCCACACGCCTTCGCCTTCCTGCGGCACCTGGTCGGGCAGCAGGCCGATCGGCTCGCCGCTCTTGAGGGTCTTGGCCAGGATGCGCACGCCGGACAGGGTCGCCGGGGCGAGTTTCAGGTTGTGGCGGGCGCGGGCGCCCTCGACCAGGGGTTTCAGCGCGCTCTTCTTCGGCGGACGGTACATGACGGTCAGTGCCGTCTGCAGGGCGATTTGCTGGGCCGTCATCTCGAAACAACCCAAGTGTGGCGTCAAGAACACAATGCCGCGGCCGGCGTCGAGGCGTTCCTGCACCAGTTCCCAGTTCTCCACGCTGGCGTGGCGGGCGACGCGCTTGGGGTCGGCGCACCAGACGAAGGCCAGCTCGATGATGGCCTTGCCGGCTTCGGCGACTGCGGCATTCAGGTGCTGTTCATAGCCGGCCTGGGCCAGGTTGGCGCGCAGGCGGCGGCGGTAGGAGCCGGACAGGAGATAGACGAGCCAGCCGAGGGCCGCGCCTAAGGCATGCAAAAACGGCAATGGAAATACCGATAGTGCACGGAATAAATAAACTAACATGCTATTGATCAGGGTTGAACGCGCGGGGCGTGGTAGAGCAAAATTCTCGAAGGAAGCGTAAAATACCACTTAATGCAGGATCCGCCGAGTTAATAGACAACTTGCGAAGCGGAATATAAATGTCGCTAAAGCGTCGCAGGCAACCGTTGCTGCGGCACATTTTTAAAACATCGCCCTCACAGCAGTAACTGGAGCCTACATGTCCAACGACTATCTCTTCACTTCCGAATCGGTTTCGGAAGGCCATCCCGACAAGGTCGCCGACCAGATTTCCGACGCCATCCTCGACGCCATCCTGGAACAGGATCCGCGCGCGCGCGTCGCCGCCGAAACCCTGTGCAACACCGGCCTGGTGGTGCTGGCGGGTGAAATCACCACCCACGCCAACGTCGACTACATCACGGTCGCACGCAACACCATCAAGCGCATCGGCTACGACAACACCGACTACGGCATCGACTACAAGGGCTGCGCCGTGCTGGTCGCCTACGACAAGCAGTCGCCCGACATCGCCCAGGGCGTGGACGAAGGCGCCGGTATCGACCTCGACCAGGGCGCTGGCGACCAGGGCCTGATGTTCGGCTATGCCTGCGACGAGACCCCGGAACTGATGCCGGCCGCTATCTATTACTCGCACCGCCTGGTCGAGCGCCAGTCGCAGCTGCGCAAGGATGGCCGTCTGCCATGGCTGCGCCCGGACGCCAAGTCGCAGGTCACCCTGCGCTACGTCGACGGTCGCCCGGTCTCCGTGGACACCGTCGTGCTCTCCACCCAGCACCACCCGGACGTGACCCACTCGCAGATCGAGGAAGCGGTCATCGAAGAAATCATCAAGCCGACCCTGCCGCGCGAGTGGCTGCAGGACACCAAGTTCCTGGTCAACCCGACCGGCCGCTTCGTCATCGGCGGCCCGCAGGGCGACTGCGGCCTGACCGGCCGCAAGATCATCGTCGACACCTACGGCGGCGCAGCTCCGCACGGCGGCGGCGCCTTCTCGGGCAAGGATCCTTCGAAGGTCGACCGCTCGGCAGCCTACGCCGCGCGCTACGTCGCCAAGAACATCGTCGCCGCCGGCCTGGCGCGCCAGTGCCAGGTGCAGGTCAGCTACGCGATCGGCGTGGCCCGTCCGATCAACATCACCGTGTATACCGAAGGCACCGGCGTCATCTCCGACGAGAAGATCGCCCAGCTGGTGATGGAACACTTCGACCTGCGCCCGAAAGGCATCGTCCAGATGCTCGACCTGCTGCGCCCGATCTACGCCAAGACCGCGGCCTACGGCCACTTCGGCCGCGAAGAGCCGGAGTTCACCTGGGAGCGCACCGACAAGGCGGCGCTGCTGCGCGCCGAAGCCGGCCTCGCCTGAGTTCTGCCATGCCCACCCGGAGCCCCACGGTTCCGGGTCGGGGCAGGGGAACAACAATGGCGGCCTATTTCGCCGCCACTCGTGGTAAACTCACCAATTCCGAGGAGCGTTGCGACGAAGATTCCCATCTTCGCCAGGCTCGGATATCAACACCGCGCTCACGTTACTTTTTTCAACCATTGAAAGGAGGGCGTGATGAGCGCCGTACTCAAAGACATCAACGATTTCCACGTAGCAGACATCTCCCTGGCATCCTGGGGCGAGAAGGAAATCCGCATTGCTGAAACCGAAATGCCGGGCCTGATGGCGATCCGCGAGGAATACGCTGCCGCCCAGCCGCTGAAAGGCGCGCGCATCGCCGGTTCCCTGCACATGACCATCCAGACCGCGGTCCTGATCCGCACCCTGGAAGCCCTGGGCGCGCAAGTGCGCTGGGCATCGTGCAACATCTACTCGACCCAGGACCACGCCGCCGCCGCCATCGCATCGGTCGGCACCCCGGTCTTCGCCGTCAAGGGCGAAACCCTGGACGAGTACTGGGAATACACCCACCGCATCTTCGAATGGCCGGGAGACAACCACGCCAACATGATCCTGGACGACGGCGGCGACGCCACCCTGCTGCTGCACCTGGGTGTGCGCGCGGAAAAGGACATCTCGGTGCTGGACAAGCCGGGTTCGGAAGAAGAAATCTGCCTGTTCAACTCGATCAAGGGCCGCCTGGCGCGTGACCCGGCCTGGTACTCGAAGCGCCTGCCGTGCATCCTGGGCGTGACCGAGGAAACCACCACCGGCGTGCACCGCCTGTACCAGATGCACCAGGAAGGCAAGCTGGCCTTCCCGGCCATCAACGTGAACGACTCGGTCACCAAGTCGAAGTTCGACAACCTGTACGGCTGCCGCGAATCGCTGGTGGACGGCATCAAGCGCGCGACCGACGTCATGGTCGCAGGCAAGATCGCCGTGATCGCCGGCTACGGCGACGTGGGCAAGGGCTCGGCCCAGGCCATGCGCGCGCTGTCGGCCCAGGTGTGGGTCACCGAGATCGACCCGATCTGCGCCCTGCAGGCCGCGATGGAAGGCTACCGCGTCGTGACCATGGACTACGCCGCCGAACACGGCGACATCTTCGTCACCTGCACCGGCAACTACCACGTCATCACCGAGCAGCACATGCTCAAGATGAAGGACCAGGCCATCGTCTGCAACATCGGCCACTTCGACAACGAAATCGAAGTCGCCGCACTCAAGAAGTACGAGTGGGAAAACATCAAGCCGCAGGTCGACCACGTGATCTTCCCGGATGGCAAGCGCATCATCCTGCTGGCCGAAGGCCGCCTGGTGAACCTGGGCTGCGGCACCGGTCACCCGTCCTACGTGATGAGCTCCTCGTTCGCGAACCAGACCATCGCCCAGATCGAGCTGTTCGCCAACACGGATAAATACCCGGTCGGCGTCTACACCCTGCCGAAGCACCTGGATGAGAAGGTTGCCCGCCTGCAGCTGAAGAAGCTCAACGCCCAGCTGACCACGCTGACCGACGAGCAGGCCGCCTACATCTCGGTGCAGAAGGAAGGCCCGTACAAGCCGGATCACTACCGCTACTGATCCACGGTAGCTGGTAAAGGATGCGCGGGCGCGGCGTTGTTTCAACCCCGCGCCCGTTTTTCAACAGCCGGCACTTTCACGCGTGAAAGTGCCGTGTACCACGAAAGTCGATGCGATGCGCCTGCTGATTACCTGGCTGATCAATGCCGTGGCCCTGATGGCCTTGCCCTTCCTGATGTCTTCCGTCGTCGTCACCAATTTCACGACCGCGCTGATCGCCGCGCTCGTGCTCGGGCTGGTCAATACCCTGATCCGTCCGCTGCTGGTCATCCTCACCCTGCCGGTGACCGTGATCTCGCTGGGCCTCTTCATCCTCGTCATCAATGCCCTGCTGTTCTGGATGGTGTCGCACTGGATCGAGGGCTTCGACGTACGGGGATTCGGCTCCGCCTTCCTGGCCGCCATTTTGTACAGCATCATTTCGTGGGCGCTTTCGACCTTGCTCCTCAAAGACAAAGATGAACACGCATAATTTCAGTATCGAGTTCTTCCCGCCGAAGACCGAAGAGGGCGCCGAAAAGCTGCGCGTCGTGCGCAGCAAGCTCGCCGAGCTGCAGCCCAAGTATTTCTCGGTGACCTTTGGCGCCGGCGGCACCACCCAGCAGGGCACCCTGCAGACCGTGCTCGAGATCAAGAACGAGGGCTTCGATGCGGCGCCCCACCTGTCCTGCATCGGCGGCACCCGCGACTCGCTGCGCACCATCCTGCAGGAATTCCAGGCCAAGGGCATCCGCCGCCTGGTGGCCCTGCGCGGCGACCTGCCGAGCGGCTATGGCGCCGGCGGCGAATTCCGCTACGCCAACGAGCTCGTCGAGTTCATCCGCCAGGAAACCGGCGACTGGTTCCACATCGAAGTGGCGGCCTATCCGGAAATGCACCCGCAGGCGCGTTCGCCCCAGGACGACCTGCAGGCCTTCGCCCGGAAGGTAGCCGCCGGCGCGAATTCGGCAATCACGCAGTATTTCTACAACCCGGACGCCTACTTCCAGTTCGTCGACAATGTGCGCAAGCTGGGTGTGGACGTGCCGGTGGTGGCGGGCATCATGCCGATCACCAATTACACGCAGCTGATGCGCTTCTCGGACATGTGCGGCGCCGAGATCCCACGCTGGGTGCGCGTCAAGCTGGCCAGCTTCGGCGACGACAGCGCCTCGATCAAGGCCTTCGGGCTGGATGTGGTGACGGGCCTGTGCGAGAAGCTGCTGGCCGGCGGGGCGCCGGGACTGCATTTCTACAGCATGAACCAGGCGGCGGCGACCACGGCGATCTGGCAGCGCTTAGTGAAGTGATTCGTAGGGTGGACGGCTTCGCCGTCCGCGCGTTCAATCGGCGGGGAAATGGACGATGCGCGTCCTCTCATCGTGTATTTGAACGCGCGGACGTATGTCATTCCGGGCATTGCCCGGAATGACCCCGTCCACCCTACATTTCGGTAATCATCTGGTCGAGGGGAATGTCATATTTCCCGATCTCGAACGCCACCTGCTGGCACGCATACGCGATGCCCACTGTCTTCGGACGCGGCTCGGCCGCCAGCGTCCTGTCATAAAACCCCCCGCCATACCCCACCCGATAGCCGCGCGCGTCGAAGCCCAGGCAGGGCACCAGCAGCGCATCCGGCCTGTCGACCATGCGCAGTTCGCTTGGCACCGCCACCCCCATGCTGTCCGCCACCGTCGCCTCGCCCGGCACCCACGCGGCGAATCCCAGCGCCGCATCGCGTTCCACCACGACGGGCAGGGCCAGCCGTACGCCTGCCTCCGCCAAATCCGCGTAGGCTGGACGCAGGTCCGGTTCGCCGGCGAGCGGCCAGTAGACCCCGAGCATACGCACGTCATGTTCCTGCACCCAGGCCACCACGCGCGCGCCGATGCGGTCATCCCAGGCACGTTTGGTGGCGTGATCGATGGCGCGACGCCGCTCTTTCAAGATGCGGCGAAGTTGTGGTTTATCGGGCGCGGCGCTTGCGCCATCGTCTGGCAGGAGCCCGGGGGCGCGTGGTATTCTTGGATCGCCGGTCATGGTGTGAATGCAGCGTTGAGTGAGAGTTGTGGATGTTTCAATCGAGATTGACAACCGGCTCCCTGCCGGCCGTTTTTTTTCTTGCAACTGCTTCGTGGCTGCTGCCCCTTGGCGCAGTCCACGCGGAATCCGCGCCAGATGCGGCGCCGCCCGCGCAGCAGACGATCTCGCCGGTGCCGGCCGGCGCACCCACGGTGCCCGGGGCTACCCCGCCGGATTCCCGCGCCGATGACGACACCTTCATGCTGCTGCGCGAAGCCGCACGCCAGAACGACGCGGCGCGCGTCAATGCGCTCGCATCGCGCCTGCCGAACTACGTGCTGGCGTCCTACGTCGACTATTATCGTCTGAAACCCCGCCTGCGCGAGGCCACGCAGGAAGAGATCCGCGAGGTCCTGCGCCGCCACGAGGGCACGGCGGTCGCCGAGCAGCTGCGCACCGAGTGGTTGCTGGACCTCGGCCGGCGCCGCGACTTCGCCGGCTTCGAACGCGAGGCGGGCCAGCTGGCGCGCGGCGACAACCTGCAGATCCGCTGCTACGCCTTGCTGGCGCGCGCCAGCCGCGGCGAACAGGTGGCGCCTGATGCCCGCGCCCTCCTGCAAAACCCGCCGGGCTATGGCGAGGCCTGCGCAGCCCTGATCGCCCAGCTCTACCAGACGCGCCAGTTCAACGACGACGACCTGTACTGGCAGCTGCGCCTGGCCGGCGAAGCCGACGCCACCGGGCCGGCGCGCCGCATCGCGCTGCTGCTGGGCGCCTCCGACACGCGCGCGGCCCAGGCCGTCGACGTGCCCGCCGTGGCCATGGCGCGCGGCATCGGCAAGACGCGCGCCGAACGCGCGATCTACCTGGTCGCGGTCGGCCGCATGGCGCGCACCAGCCTCAAGCTGGCCGCCGTCGCGCTCGAGAAGAACAGCCCCAGGCTCACGCCCGAGGAACGCGCCACCGGCTGGGCCAGCCTCGCCCACGCCGCCTCGATCGGCCTGTCGCCCGACGCCTACAACTACTGGCAGCGTGCCAACGGCGTACGCCTGACCAACGAGCAGCTGCAGTGGAAGACCCGCATCGCCCTGCGCCGCGGCGACTGGAAAACGGTCCGCGCCACCATCGAGGCGATGCCGCAGGCGCTGAAGAACGACAATGCCTGGGTCTACTGGCTGGGCCGCGCCGACAAGGCCGAGGGCCGGGCACAGGAAGCGAATGCGGCCTTCGAGCGCATCGCCAGCCAGCACAATTACTATGGCCAGCTCGCCCTGGACGAACTCGGCCGCCAGGTCACGGCGCCGCCGGCGCCAAGCCCGCTCACGCCCGAGGAGCTGGCCCAGGCCGGCGCCAACCCGAGCCTGCAGCGCGCGCTGAAGTTCTATTCCTTGCGCCTGCGCGCGGAAGGCAACCGCGAATGGAACTGGGGGCTGCGCGGCTTGTCTGACCGTCAGTTGCTGGCCGCCGGCGAACTCGCGCGCCGCAACGAGCTGCTCGACCGCACGGTCGAGACCTCGCTGCGCACGCGCTCCGAAATCGACTTCGCGCAGCGTTTCCCGGCGCCGCACCTGGACGTCCTGCACCCGACCGCACAGGGCCTGGGCCTCGACAAGGCCTGGGTCTACGGCCTGATCCGCCAGGAATCGCGCTTCGTCACCGATGCGCGCTCCGGCGTCGGCGCCTCCGGCCTGATGCAGGTGATGCCGGCCACCGGCAAGTGGGTGGCGGCCAAGATCGGGATGGACAATTTCGTGCACGGCATGCTCACCGACCTGCGGACCAATATCACGCTCGGCGCCAATTACATGAACATGGTGCTGGAGAACTTTGACGGCGACGAGATCCTCGCCACGGCTGCCTACAACGCCGGCCCCGGACGCGCGCGCGCCTGGCGCGGCCTGCTGGACCAGCCGATGGAAGGGGCGGTCTTCATCGAGTCGATCCCGTTCTCCGAGACCCGCAACTACGTGCGCAATGTGCTGGCCAACGCCACCAACTACGCAGCCGTGTTCGAGAACAAGCCGCAGTCGATCAAGACCCGCGTGCGGCCGGTGCAGCCGCGCGAGCGCGCCGCCATCCTCCCCTGAACCGTTATGAGGATTTGGCCATGCGTGAACAGAACGTGGTGGTCATCGGCGGCACCGGCTTCATCGGCGGCCATCTCCTGAACCGCCTGGCCCAGGACGGCTTCAATACCCTGGTCCCGGCGCGCCACTACGAGGCCGCCAAGCACCTCACCACCTTGCCCTACCTCGACCTCGAGGTCGCGAACATCCACGACGACGCCACCCTGCGGCGCCTGTTCCAGGGCCGCGACGCGGTGATCAACCTGGTCGGCGTGCTGCACGGCGGGCAGGGCGAGCCCTATGGTCCGGGTTTTCGCCGCCTGCACGTCGAACTGCCGCGCCGCATCGTGCAGGCCTGCTTGGATGCGGGCGTGCCGCGCTACCTGCACATGAGCGCCCTGGGCGCCAGCCCCACCGGCGCGTCGATGTACCAGCGCTCCAAGGCCGACGGCGAGCTGGCCGCGCGCAGCCGGCCCGAGGTATCCGCCACCATCTTCCGCCCCTCGGTGGTGTTCGGCCCGGGCGACCATTTCCTCACCCTGTTCGCGAAGCTGCAGCGCCGCCTGCCGGCCGTGCCGCTGGCCTGCGCCGGGGCGCGCTTCCAGCCGGTCTACGTCGAGGACGTGGGCGCCGCCTTCGCCGCGGCGCTACGCGATCCGCATACGCGTGGGGCCACGATCGAGCTGGCCGGCCCCGGCATCTATACCCTGGCGGAACTGGTGCACCTCGCCGGGCGCTATGCGGGCCACGAGCGCCATGTCGTCGCACTCCCGGATTGGGCCGCCCGGGCGCAGGCGCGCCTGTTCGAGCTGCTGCCGGGCGAGCCGGTGATCAGCCGCGACAACCTGGCCTCGATGAAGACCGACAATGTGCTCGTCCCCCACGAAGGAGTCTTGACAGCGGGCGCGCTGGGAATCAAGCTCACACCGCTCGAGGCCGTCGCGCCGCATTACCTGGCGCCCGAACGCGGACTCGATGACTACCGCGAGCACGCGGGCCGCTGACATCTCAACCATACCGGACACCATGCAGACCATCGAACTCGACCCGACCCTGTCTTCCACCCTCGAACAGGCCCGCCAGCCGGGACTGACCCTCGTCATCGGCAACAAGAACGTGTCCTCATGGTCGATGCGTCCCTGGGTGGCAGCCAAGGCCTTCGGGATCCCGTTCACCGAGGTCCGCATCCTGCTCGACCAGGCCGATACCGCGACCAATATCGCGCGCTATTCCCACGCCGGCCGGGTGCCGGTGCTGCTGGCGGGCGAGATGACGATCTGGGACAGCCTCGCCATTGTCGAATACCTGGCCGAGCAGTTCCCGGACAAGCATATGTGGCCGCAGGATGTCGCCGCGCGCGCGCTGGCGCGGGCGATCGTGGCCGAGATGCACTCGGGCTTCGCCGAACTGCGCACCCAGATGTCGATGAACATCCAGGCGCGCCTGCCGGGCCGTGGCCGCACCCCGGGCGCCCAGGCCGACATCGGCCGCATCTGCGAGATCTGGGAAGACTGCCTGTCCCGCTTCGGCCACCACCATTTCCTCTTCGGCGAGTTCTCGATCGCCGACGCCTTCTATGCGCCCGTGGTGACCCGCTTCAAGACCTATGGCGTGGCGCTGGCGCCGGCCCTGCAGGCCTACTGCGACCGTGTGCTGGCCCATCCGGCCGTGGCCCAATGGGTCGAGGAAGCCATGCGCGAGACCGACCCGACCCCGCTGCACGACCTCGAACTGCCGGGCGAGGATCAGTGAACAGGATGCGGACCTACGTGGTCGGCGGCGCCGTGCGCGACGCCCTGCTGGGACGTCCCGTCACCGACCACGACCACGTGGTGGTCGGCGCCACGCCCGAGCAGATGGTGGAGCAGGGCTTCCGCCCGGTCGGCAAGGATTTCCCGGTCTTCCTGCACCCGGAGACCCAGGAGGAATACGCGCTGGCCCGCACCGAGCGCAAGACCGCGCCCGGCTACCACGGCTTCGTCTTCCACACCTCGCCCGAGGTCACGCTCGAAGAAGACCTGGTGCGGCGCGACCTGACGATCAATGCGATGGCGCGCGCCGAGGACGGCAGCATCGTCGACCCCTACGGGGGCCAAGAGGACCTGCGTGACCGCATCTTCCGCCATGTGTCCGAAGCCTTCGCCGAAGACCCGGTGCGCATCCTGCGCCTGGCGCGCTTCGCCGCGCGCTTCCCGGACTTC
The DNA here is from genome assembly GCF_024753255.1 of Massilia agri. Lineage (GTDB taxonomy): Bacteria > Pseudomonadota > Gammaproteobacteria > Burkholderiales > Burkholderiaceae_D > Telluria > Telluria agri. The sequence goes on along the minus strand of NZ_JANUHA010000002.1, from coordinate 206,931 downwards.
CGGGTGCACGAGAGCACCAATGCCCTGATGCGCCGGATGGTCGCGAGCGGCGAAGTCGACGCCCTGGTGCCGGAGCGCGTCTGGCAGGAACTGGCGCGCGGCCTGATGGAGGAGCAGCCTTCGCGCATGTTCGCGGTACTGGCCGACTGCGGGGCCCTGGTCCGCCTCCTGCCGGAAGTCGATGCCGATGCCTCCCTCATGCGGATGGTCGACAAGACGGCGGGGCAGGGCGCGCCGCTCGAAGTGCGCTTCGGCGTGCTGCTGCACCGGCTGCCGCAGGAGGAGGTGCTGGAGGTGAGCAGGCGCCTGAAGGCGCCCAACGAATGCCGCGACCTGGCCCAGTTGATCGCGCGCGAACGCGGCGTGGTCGAGCAGGCGGGGGTACTCGACGCCGAGGCCATCGTCACCCTGTTCGAGCGCAGCGACGCCTTCCGCAAACCGGAGCGCTTCGGGCAGATGCTGCTGGCGGCCGCCTGCATCACGGGCGAGGCGCAATCGCCGAACGCGCCGCCATCGCGCCTGCCGCGCGCCCTGGCGGCGGCGCGCGCCGTGAATGCCGGCGAGGTGGCGGCACGCTGCGCCGGCGACAAGGCCAGGATCCCGCAGGCCGTCCACGCGGCCCGGGTCGCAGCGGTGGCGGAGGGGTTGTAACAGGGCAATTCAGAAGTGCGCGGCTGTTCCGCAAGCTTTTGCTATGCTTGGCCGGATAACAATGGTTCAATTGGTGTAACGGAGGAGAAGATGGTTGCCGTGCTGGCGCAGCGGGTAGCAAGCTGGACACCGCGTCGCCGCCTGCAACTTGCCGGCGCGGCGGTCGTGGTGCTGGCCCTGCTGCTCGCCTTCCTGTTCGTCCGTTCGGAAGCGGCCGATCCCGAAATCCGCAACGACGTCATGCTCAGCCTGCGCGAGCTGGAAAAGCTCGACGCCGAATGGGATGCCAACATCCTGCGCGCCCACATCGGCCGCGCGCCCGCGACCCCGCAGCTGACCACCCAGCTGCCGCACATGCGCGCCCTGCTCGTGCGCCTGGGCGAGGCCGTGCCCGACGATGGCGACCCCGCACTGCGCAGCGCCTATGCCCAGCTGAGCGACGCCATGCAGCGCAAGGAACTGATCACGGTCCAGTTCGCGCGCCACAATCCTCCACTGCGCGAGGCGCTGACCTATCTGCCGCCCGCGGTGGCCGACCTCAAGACGGAACTCGGCGGCATCGAAGGCGCGCTGGCGCCGGCCAGGCTGGTGGTGCGCCTGGACGCCTCGCTCAATGCCTTGCTCACCGAGATCCTGCGCTATAACGTGATTCCCTCGACGCCGCTGGCCGCGCGCATCGACGAGATCCTGGGAGACATCGCGGCCCAGGAAATCGCCTTCTCGCCGGCCGTGGTCGAGAAGATGGACGCCATCATCAAGGCCAGCCGCGTGATCCTGGAAAAGCGCCCGCTGGAAAACCGCCTGGAAGCGCAGATCGCCTCCACCGCCACCAGCGCGGCCTTCGACCGCCTGGGGCGCGAGTTCACCCGCTCGTTCGACGCCGCGCTGGCGGTGCGCGAGCGCTATCGCGGCTATCTGTTCGCCTATTCGGCGCTCCTGCTGGTGCTGCTGGCCTGGGCCGGCATCCGGCTGTGGCGCAGCTACCGCATCATCGGCGAGGTCAACCACCGCCTGCATGCGGCCAATGAAAACCTCGAGCACCGCGTGGCCGAGCGTACCGCCGAGCTGGAAACGCAATCGAAGCAGCTGGAACGCCTGGCCCAGCACGACAGCCTTACCGGCCTGATCAACTACCGCCAGCTGACCCGCCTGCTCGAGCGGGCCCTGGCCCGGGCCGACCGCCGCGACACGGTGGTGGTCATCATGTTCATCGACCTGGACGGCTTCAAGGCGGTCAACGACACCTATGGCCATGCCACCGGCGACCTGGTGCTGCAGATGGTCGCGCGCCGGGTACAGGACAAGCTGCGCGCCGAGGATGCCCTGGCGCGCCTGGGCGGCGACGAGTTCGTCATCATGCTGGAGGAGGTCACCTCGCGCGACGGCGCGCTGCGCGTGGCCCAGATCGCGCTCGAGCAGATCAAGTCGGTCACCGAGGCCGACGGCAATCCGGTGTCGATCTCGGCCAGCATCGGCATCTCCAGTGCCAAGGGCCACGCAGGCGCGGCCCGCGGCTCGGCGGCCCTGCTGGCCGAAGCCGACAAGGCCATGTACGAGGCCAAGAACTCGGGCAAGGGCGTGTTCGTGGTCAGTCCGAAGGCGCAGTGGGCCGTTCCTGGTGACGGCAGCACGACAGGGTAGAATTCGCTAGAATCCTGTTATTGCTGCACTGCACAAAAAGGAAGACACCATGCTGGACAATCCGCTGGGACGCTGGCTGCGCGGCCTGGGTGGCAAGCACACGGGCAAGCCCGGGCGTCCCACCGTGCTCGTCAAGGAACTGGGCGAGCGCGACCGCCGCCGCATCCTGCGCCACTTCCTGGCGCTGGACAGCAATGACCGCCTGCTGCGTTTCGGCAGCATGATCCCGGACGAGCAGATCCAGGCCTATGTCGCCAAGATCGACTTCAAGCGCGACATCGTGTTCGGCGTGGTGAACCGCGTCTTCCAGCTCGTAGGCGTCGGCCACCTGGCCTTTGCACCGGCCGACAAGGGCAAGCCCACGCAGAAGGCGCGGGTGGCCGAGTTCGGCGTGTCGGTGTCGGCATCCGCGCGTGGCCAGGGCGTCGGCTCGCGCCTGTTCCAGCGCGCCGCCATCCACTGCCGCAACGCCGACGTCGACACGCTCTACATGCAGTGCCTGACCTCGAACCAGACCATGATGCACATCGCCCGCAAGGCGGGGATGGAGATCAAGCGCGAATACGGCGAGGCCGACGCCTACCTGCAGCTGCCGCCGCCGAGCCCGGCGAGCGTGATGGCGGAGGCGCTGGAGGAGCAGTGGGCGGTGATCGATTACGCGGTGAAGGCGAATGCGCGCGCAGCCGTGAAGTGGCTGACGCCGAAAAAGTAGGGTGGACGGCAGGGCCGGCTAGGCGCTCCCGTCCGCCCTACCCGGCTACGGGAAGTGCCGTGGTCTCCTTGATCCGCTGCAAGGCAAAACTCGACTTCACATCCAGCACCGCCGGATGCTTGAGCAGGGTGCCCATCATGAAGCGCGAGAAGTGGTCCATGTCTTCCACGTGCACGCGCAGCAGGAAATCCATCTCCCCCGTCATCGCATAGCAGGCCACCACTTCCGGCCAGGTGCCCACCGACACCGCGAAGTCGTTGCGCGGAGAGGTGGCCGGCAGGCTGGGGGCGCCGCGGGCGCCGCCGGCGACTTCGCTGTGCTTTTCCAGGCGCACGTTCACATAGGCCAGCAGGCCCAGGCCGATCTTGTCGGGGTCCACCAGCGCCACGTACTGGCGGATGACGCCGGCTTCTTCCAGGCGCTTGATGCGGCGCAGGCAGGGGGAGGGGGACAGGTTGACGCGCTCGGCCACGTCCTGGTTCGACAGCCGGCCATCCGTCTGAAGCACCGCCAGGATCTTGCGGTCGGTCTTGTCGAGCTCGATTTTTGACATGGTTTCCTCGGTTGATTCGCAAACACGGCAATTTTATTGCGCAAATCGCCCGGCGGGGGGAATTGTTTGGAATTTAATGCCGGATCACCAGCCCTATACTGTGCGCCATACGGGAGCAGGCTGAACCAGCCCCGCGCGCACGACAGGCCGACAAGAGCCGATGGCGCCACGTTCCGCATCCCACCGAACACCACGGAGACACCGCATGAACGCACCCCTCGAGCGCGCCAACCTGGCGCTGCCCCAGCACGACATTACGTTGGACGACAAGTGGACGCTCGAACGCGGCCGCGCGTTCATGACCGGCACCCAGGCACTGGTGCGCCTGCCCATGCTCCAGCGCGAGCGTGACCTCAAGGCAGGCCTGAACACCGCCGGCTACATCACCGGCTACCGCGGCTCGCCCGTCACCGCCGTCGACCAGACCGCGATGAAGGCGAAGAAGCATCTCGACGCCCACCACGTGAAGTTCCACCCGGGCATGAACGAGGACCTGGCGGCGACCGCCGTCTGGGGCACCCAGCAGACCAATCTCTACAAGGACGCCAAGTACGACGGCGTGTTCGCCATGTGGTACGGCAAGGGCCCGGGCGTGGACCGCTGCGGCGACGTCTTCAAGCACGGCAACAATGCCGGCTCGGCGAAGCATGGCGGCGTGCTGGTGCTGGCCGGCGACGACCATGCGGCCAAGTCTTCCTCCACCGCCCACCAGTCCGACCACATCCTGACCCACTGCGGCATCCCGGTCCTCTACCCGTCGTCCGTGCAGGAATACCTGGACTTCGGCCTGCACGCCTGGGCCATGAGCCGCTATACGGGCCTGTGGGTGTCGATGAAGTGCGTGACCGACATCATCGAATCCGGAGCCGTGGTCGACCTCGATCCGGACCGCGTGCAGATCGCCCTGCCGACCGACTTCGACATGCCGCCGGGCGGCCTGAACATCCGCTGGCCGGACGCCGTGCTGGACCAGGAAGTCCGCATGAGCAACTTCAAGTGGTACGCGGCCCTGGCCTATGCGCGCGCCAACAAGCTCAACCGCATCATCTGGGACAGCAAGAAGCCGAAGATCGGCATCATCACTGCCGGCAAGAGCTATGTCGACACCCGCCAGGCCCTGGCCGACCTCGGTATCGACGAACAGGCGGCCGCCGACATCGGCCTGCGCCTGTACAAGGTCGGCATGACCTGGCCGCTCGAATCCGAAGGCGTGCACGAATTCGCGCGCGGACTGGACGAGATCCTGGTGGTCGAAGAGAAGCGCCAGGTGATGGAATACGCGCTCAAGGAAGCGCTGTACAACCTGCCGGACGGCGAGCGTCCGCGCGTGGTCGGCAAGTTCGACGACACCGGCGAGTGGAGCAACAAGGACCGCATGGGCCACGGCGACTGGCTGCTGCCGGCCACCTACGAGCTGAACCCGGCCCAGATCGCCCGCGCCATCGCCTCGCGCATCTCGCATTATTGCGCCGGCCACCCGGTCGAGCAGCGCGTGAAGGAACGCATCGCCTACCTGGAGAACAAGGAGCTGGTGCTGAAGTCGATTCCGGCGAAAGCCAATCCGGAAACCGACCGCATCCCCTTCTTCTGCTCCGGCTGCCCGCACAACAGCTCGACCAAGGTGCCGGAAGGTTCGCGCGCCATGGCCGGCATCGGCTGCCACTACATGGTGCTGTGGATGGACCGCGAAACCTCCACCTTCACCCACATGGGGGCAGAGGGCACGACCTGGATCGGCCAGTCGCCCTTCACCGACGAGAAGCACGTCTTCGTCAACCTGGGCGACGGCACCTACTTCCATTCGGGCATCCTGGCGATCCGCGCGGCGGTGGCGGCGAAAGTCAACATCACCTACAAGATCCTCTACAACGACGCGGTCGCGATGACCGGCGGCCAGAACGTCGACGGTCCGCTCGATCCGGGCATGATCACGCGCCAGATCGCGGCCGAAGGCGTGCGCCCGATCATCGTCGTCACCGACGAACCGGAAAAATACCCCGAGGACTACGCCTGGGCCGAAGGCGTCACCGTGCGCCACCGTTCCGAGCTGATGGACGTGCAGAAGGAACTGCGCGAGATGCCGGGCGTCTCCGCCGTCATCTACGACCAGACCTGCGCCTCCGAGAAGCGCCGCCGCCGCAAGAAGGGCGAGTTCCCCGACCCGGCCAAGCGCGCCGTCATCAACGAGGCCGTCTGCGAAGGCTGCGGCGACTGCTCGGTGCAGTCGAACTGCCTGTCGGTGGAGCCGCTGGAAACGGAGCTGGGCCGCAAGCGCCAGATCAACCAGTCCTCCTGCAACAAGGATTTCTCCTGCGTCTCCGGCTTCTGCCCTAGTTTTGTGACCGTCGAAGGCGGCGGCCTGAAGAAGCCGAAGAAAGCCGCGACTGCGGATGCAGCCCCGCCGGCCCTGCCGATGCCGCGCATCCCGCAGGTCGCCGAACCCTTCGGCATCCTGATCGCCGGCGTGGGCGGCACCGGCGTCGTCACCGTCGGCCAGATCCTGGCCATGGCGGCCCACGTGGAAGGCAAGGGCGCGCTGGTCCTCGACCAGTCGGGCCTCGCGCAGAAGGGCGGTCCGGTGATGTCGCACGTGCGCCTGGCCGAACACCAGGCCGACCTGCACTCGACCCGCGTCGGCACCGGCAGCGCCGACCTCGTGATCGGCTGCGACCAGATCGTCACCGCCAGCCGCGATGCGCTCTCGCGCATGGGCGAAGGCCGCACCTGGGCCGCCGTCAACTCGACCGGCGCGACCACCGCGGCTTTCGTGAAGAACCCGGACTGGCAGTTCCCGGCCGAGGGCTCGAAAGGCGCCATCGTACAAGCCTGCGGCGAAAGCAATGTCGATTTCGTCGACGCCGGCAAGATTGCCACCGCCCTGATGGGCGATGCGATCGCCACCAATATGTTCATGCTGGGCTATGCCTTTCAGAAGGGCCACGTGCCGCTGCAGGAAGCCTCGCTCTTGAGGGCCATCGAACTGAACGGCGTCTCGGTGCCCTTCAACAAAGCCGCCTTCAACTGGGGCCGCACGGCCGCCCACGACCTGGCATCGGTGAAGAAGCTGGCGACGCCGAGCCAGGTGATCGAGTTCAAGCGCAGCGAGAGCCTGGACGACATCATCAACCGTCGCGTGGATCTGCTCACCGCCTACCAGGACGCCGCCTATGCCGCGAAGTACAAGGCCTTCGTGGACCAGGTGCGCGCCGAGGAAGCGAAGTTGGGCAAGGGCACCCGCCTGACCGAATCCGTGGCCCGCTACTTCTACAAGCTGATGGCCTACAAGGACGAGTACGAAGTCGCCCGCCTGCACACCGACCCGGCCTTCAAGGCCAAGATCGCGAACATGTTCGAAGGCGACGTCAAGCTCAAGTTCCATCTCGCGCCGCCGCTGCTGGCCAAGCACGACAAGGAAGGCCGCGCGCTGAAGCAGGAATACGGTTCCTGGATGATGGGGGCCTTCGGCGTGCTGGCCAAGCTCAAGCGCCTGCGCGGCACCCCCTTCGACGTGTTCGGCTACACGGCCGAGCGCCGCACCGAACGCGCCCTGGTCAAGGAGTACCGCCAGACCGTGGAAGCGCTGCTGCCCAAGCTCACGCCGGACAACCTGGCCCAGGCGGTGGCGATCGCCAGCATCCCGGAAGACATCCGCGGCTATGGCCACGTGAAGGAGCGCCACCTGAAGGCGGCGAAACAGAAGGAAGCGGCCCTGGTGGCGGCCTTCCACGCGCCCGCAGGCACGGCGTCGCAGGCGGCTTGATGACAGCTTGATATGGCCGGCTTCGGCCGGCCATATCCGACTGGCATGCTTTGTTGTGATCCAGCTCCAACTGTTACAGTTGGTTGCACTTCGGGCGATTTGCGGCGTCTATAATCGGCGCATGAGATCGCCATCCCTCCGTCTGTTCGTCCCCTTTGTTCTTGCAAGCGTCCTCGCCGGCTGCGGCGGCGGTGGCGGTTCGCCCGGTGTCGGCGCGCGTCCGCCCACGGGTGGCACCACGCCACCGCCGGTAACGAATCCGACCACGCCGACGACCCCGGCCCCGACCCCGACCCCGCCGTCGGCGGCCGACCTCGACCCGAGCACCCTGGGCGATGCCTTCCTGAGCTACTGGAACCTGTGCGAAAAGCCGCGCACCGGCGTCGACTTCGAGGGCAAGCCCTACCGCGACCGCCAGGGCACCCTGCTCGACGAACTGAAGTTCCTGCGCGCGTTCTCGCACCAGTACTACCTCTGGTACAAGGAAATCCCCAACACCTACAAGATGGCGGATTTCACGAACCCGATCGATTACTTCAACGTCCTCAAGACCCCCGCGCTGACCGCCTCGGGCCAGCCGAAGGACAAATACCACTTCACCTACCCGAGCGACGAGTGGGACAAGTTGCAGAACGCGGGCATCGAGCTGGGCTATGGCGTGACCTGGAAGCGCAACAGCTCGACCGCCCCGCGCACCTGGCTGGTGACCCTGGTCGAGCCGGGTTCGCCGGCCGCGGCGGCCGGCCTGAAACGTGGCGACATGCTGATGCGGGTTGACGGCGTCGACTTCGTCAATGGTTCTGACGCCGCCTCGGTCGACCGCATCAACGCCGGCCTCTTCCCCGAAGTCGCAGGTAGCGCGCACAACTTCACGCTGCGCCGCGGCGGGGCGAACTACGACGTGAGCATGACGGCGCTGGAAGTCAGCACCGACCCGGTCAAGCACGTGAAGGTGATCGACACCCCGAGCGGCAAGGTCGGCTACCTGAGCTTCGAGACCCACGACGGCGTATCGGAAAAAGAACTGCTGGACGCCTTCACCACCTTCAAGCAGGCCGCGGTGAGCGACCTGGTGCTCGACATGCGCTACAACGGCGGCGGCCTGCTCTACGTCGCCAGCGAGCTCTCGTACATGATCGCCGGGCCGGAAGCCACGAAAGGCAAGGTCTTCGAGCGCCCGCTGCACAACGACAAGATTCCGCAAGAACCGGCGATCCCCTTCCTCGACACCGCCTATGGCTTCCCGGCGCCGAATCCGGCGCGGGCCGGCACGCCGCTGCCCTACCTGGGCCTGAAGCGCGTCACCGTGCTGACCACCGAGGGCACCTGCTCGGCCAGCGAAGCCGTGATCAACGGCCTGCGCGGCGCCGACATCCAGGTCGACGTCATCGGCAGCAAGACCTGCGGCAAGCCCTACGGCTTCACGCCGGTGCCGAACTGCGGCACGACCTATTTCTCGATCGAATTCATGGGCGTGAACGACAAGGGCTTCGGCGACTACGCCGACGGCCTGGCTGCGACCTGCCAGGTGGCCGACGACCTGTCGCGCGAGATCGGCGACCCGGCCGAGGGCTTGCTCGCCGCGGCCCTGTCCTACCGCCAGACCGGCGCCTGCCCGCCGGCCAGCCGCGCGCGCATGATTCCGATGGAGATCGTGCGTCCGCCGGTGAAGGAAATCGCGATCCGCACCCCGCCGCGACCTTGATCGCATCGCCTTGAAGACGGCCCGGCCAGCACCCGCTGCCCGGGCCGTTTCATTTGGGAAAACGGGTCTATAATCATCCGCTTTGTCACCTCGTCAATTGCCGGAGATTCAAGGATGATCCGTTCCGCCGTATTGCTGGCCATGCTGGCCGCTGTCCCCCTGTCGCACACCGCCCACGCCGCGACTGCCCTGACGACCATCTCCGAGCGCTCCGGCTTCCAGGCCACCGGCCGCTACGACGAAGTCATCACCCTGTGCGGCGCGTTCCAGAAGGCGTATCCGAAGCAGGTCAAGTGCACCGAATTCGGCCGCACCCCGGAAGGACGTCCGATGCTGGCGCTGATCGTCAACGGCAAGGGCGTGTTCACGCCGGCCGCGGCGCAAAAGGCGGGCCTGCCGGTGACCCTGATCCAGGGCGGCATCCATGCGGGCGAGATCGACGGCAAGGACGCCGGCTTCCTGGCCCTGCGCGAAACCCTGGACGGCAAACTCGCCAAGGGCGCGTTGGAGAAGCAGGTGCTGGTCTTCGTCCCGGTCTTCAACGTCGACGGCCACGAGCGCTTCGGCAAGTGGAACCGCCCGAACCAGCGCGGCCCGGTCGAGATGGGCTGGCGCACCACGGCGCAGAACTTCAACCTGAACCGCGACTACGTCAAGGCCGACGCGCCCGAGATGCAGGCGATGCTGAAACTGGTGAACGCCTGGGACCCGCTGACCTACGTCGACCTGCACGTGACCGACGGCGCCAAGTTCCAGCACGACGTCTCGATCCAGGTCGAGCCGGTGTACTCGGGCGACCCCGAATTCCGCAAGGCCGGCCTGGCCCTGCGCACCGGCGTGATCGGCGACATCGCCAGGCAGGGCTCCACCCCGCAGTCCTACTACATGTCCTTCGCCAAGACCGACGACCCGATGTCGGGCTTCATCGACAGCGTCTCGGACCCGCGCTTCTCGACCGGCTACTTCCAGCTGCGCAACCGCATGGCCCTGCTGGTCGAGACCCACTCGTGGAAGGACTACCCGACCCGCGTGCGCGTGACCCACAACACCGTGATCTCGATCCTCGAGCAGGTCGCGAAGAACGGCGCCGACTGGCAGGCTGCGGCGAAAGCGGCCGATGCGCGCGCATCGAAGCTGGCCGGCGGCGAGGTGGCGCTGACCTACCGCACCACCGATAAAACGCAGATGGTCGACTTCAATGGCTACGAGTTCACCCGCACCCAGTCCGATATCTCGGGCATGCTGATGACCCGCTACGACGAAAGCAAACCGCAGGTCTGGCGCGTGCCGCTGCGCGAGGAAGTGGTGGCCGACAAGGTGATCGCGGCGCCGCGTGCCGGCTACATCGTGCCGGCCGCCTATGCCGACATCGTGGCGAACAAACTGGCGCTGCACGGCATCAGCTTCCAGAAGCTGAGCAAGCCGATCGCGAAGCTGGAAGCCGAGACCTTCCGCGCCGACAAGGCGACCTTTGGCGCCACCTCCTTCGAGTCGCACCAGCGCCTGACGGTGGAAGGCAACTGGAAACCGGAAGCGCGCGCCGTGCTGGCGGGCTCGCTCTTCGTGCCGGTGAACCAGCCGAAGGCGCGCCTGGTCGTGGCGATGCTGGAACCGCAGGCCCCGGACTCGCTGCTGGCCTGGGGCTTCTTCAACAACGCCTACGAGCGCAAGGAATACATGGAAGAGTATGTGGCCGAGGACGTGGCGCGCGAGCAGCTGAAGGATCCGGCGGTGGCGGCGGAGTTCAAGCGCCGCCTCGAAACCGACCCGGCCTTCGCCAAAAACCCGCATGCGCGCCTGGAGTTCTTCGCCCAGCGCCATGCCTCGTGGGATGAGCGTTTCAGGCTGTATCCGGTGCTGCGCACCAACGTCGCGCCTTGATTTTGTAGGGTGCACGGCTTCGCCGTGCGCGCGTTCAACTCCCGTATAAACGGATGCGGCGTGCGCTATTCACGCACTGGTTGAACGCGCGGTCGGCGGAGCCGACCACCCTACGAAAGCACAGCCGCCTCTGACTTCAGCGCCCGCTGAACAGCCGAGGCGGGAAGATTCATCAGCAACCTCACCAGCTCCGGCTGCCGGTTGGTCGCCGTCTTCTGGTAGATCGACAGCAGCTGCTTGCGCACCGTGTCGTATTGCACCCCCAGCGTCTCCGCAATCGCCTTGAGCGGCATTCCGTCCGCCAGGTGGGACGCCACCCGGCATTCCGCGTGCGAGAGCCCGAAGGCCGCCGTCAGGAGGGCCGAGTCGATCACCTGGGCCGACCCAGGGTGGTAGAAGATCAGCATCACCAGCGGCCGCAGGCCGAAGCTGCCCAGGGTCCGTTCCGGCACCAGCATCGTGAAGAAACCGTAGAGCACGTCCTGCGCGGCGCCGGGCTCGCTCGTCATGTGCAGCGAACGAAAATCCTTGCCGCCGCCGCTACCTGCCGCCGCCCCCGTGGCGCGGACCGCGTGTTCGAGCCCGGCGCACTGCTCGAGGAAGGTCCGGCGATAGGCCTGGGGCAGGACCAGGCGGCCGTCCGCCACCTGCACCAGGCTGGTCGAGCCGAGCAGGCAGCGCGCGGCCTCGTTGGCCAGCACCACGTCGCCGGTGGTGGTGAGCAGCATGACCGGCTGGCGCAGCTTGTCGACCAGGGCGTGGCCGACCAGGGCCTGGGCCGAGTAGACGAAGCGGGCGAGCCCGAGGCGCACGGCGCGCTGCAGGTGCGGGCGCAGGCGGTCGAGGAAGTCCAGGGCGTCAGCCGGCATCGGGCCTTCGCCCGTGCGCCGCAGGCAGGCCAGGATGACGGTCGCCTCCGCGTTCTCCACCAGCTTGCAGGCCGACAGGTAGCGCGCGCCGTGGGGAATCAGGAATTCCTGATAGAAGGGATCGCCGGCCACGAAGGCGTCGTCGAAGTGCTCGTGGCAGTGCAGCCAGACGTCCGGCGCCAGGGTGCGCAGCAGGCCGACGCGCGAATCGATGAACTGGTATTTCTGGATGTACTCGAGGTCGATCTGGGGCGCCATGTCGGCGCCGTCGCTGTACGACAGGGCGCCATGCTCGGCGTCGAAGGCCAGCAGGTGGATCGCGCGGCCGCCGACCGCCTCGTGCAGGCACTCCAGCACCGGACGCCAGCCGCCCCGGTTTTCCAGCGTCTCGTAGATGAGATTGACGGCGCGCTCGAAGCGCTCCTGCGACAAATCCAAGATGTTCCCCGTATTGACGTCCTTTTTACATCGTAACCGATGCCGGGGTGCATTGGAACCGCCGGTTATTGTTGTGGCGTAACAGGAAGGGAGCGCAACAGGACCGTGCGCACCGCGCCCTCCCTGCCGGTGAGCTGGTAGAGACGGTCGTATTCGTCGTCGAGGATGTCGGGTCCCGGCACGCCGCCGAACAGGCGCACCAGTTCCGGCAGGGTGTTCGAGTGGCCGACCACCAGCACGTTCGCGCCGGCTGCGCGCACGTTCTGCACCTGCGCGACGAGCGCCTTCGGATTGCCCGGATCGTAGAGCGCCACGGCGATGCCGCTTTGCTGCGCCAGCGGCGCGGCGGTCTGGCGGGTGCGCTGGGTATTGGAACTGTAGATGGCAGTGATGCCTGCCTTGCCGAGGATGGCGGCCACGTTCTCGGCGCGCAGCCTGCCTTGCGGCGTCAGTTCCGGATCCTTGCCGCTTGCTGCCTTCTCGCCATGGCGGACCAGGTAGAGCGCACCCGGCTCGGCCAGGGCCTCGGCGGGCGCGAGCATGGCGAAGCCGAGGGAGAGAGGCAGGGTCAGGTGGCGGAACAGGCGCAGCAGGCTCATTGGCATCCTTTTTCTGTGCAGGGAAAAGCCCAGCGTATCACGACGGCGCCCCCCTGTTGCCACTGTCGAGTTGTATTTTCGTGCACACGATTGGTGCATCCGCGACATGTCTCCCTTACGGCGCTACTCTACGCCAGAGGCCGCTCCGTACCAGGCTGCCGGCTTCCTTAGTGCACTTTTCTGAGGGAGAGTGAAATGAAGAAACCGACGCTGCTTGCAGCAGCATTGGCGCTGGCAGCAAGCGGCGCACAGGGGCAGGAGATCACGTGGCGCGTGGACTTCCTGGAAATCAGCGGGCGCACCCATGGATTCAGCTGGGACAACGAACCCCCGCCGCCATTCGAGCGCACCACCCTGAGCGGACTGGTGCGCGGCGAAGACCGCAACGATGACGGCTGGATCGACGAGTCGGAGCTGAGTGAACTGCGCTTCGGCAATGACGGCTTTACCGGTAACTATGTCAATTGCGAAACCACTGGCGACGCCTATAACTATTGCGCGCTGCTCGCCTTCCGGTTCGCGCCCGATAGCCCGCTGGGGCCCGTCTTCGAGATGTCTTCGCAATGGGAGCAGCGGGGTGACGGGATGCGGGAACGTTTCGCGCGGGTCGAGACGGGCAAGGAATACCGCTTCGAATATTACCGCGAGCTCTACGGCAGCTATTACTGGACCGAGGACACGACCCTGCAGGTGACCCAGATCTCGGCGGTGCCGGAGCCAGGCCACGGCCTGATGCTGGCTGCGGGCCTGGCAACCTTGCTCGGCGCGCGGTGCCGGCGCCCAGTCTCGTCAAGGAGGGCATGACGATGGTGAAACGACTGCTGCTGGGCGCCGCACTGGCGCTCGCCGCCGGCATGGCGCAGGCCCAGGAGGGCGCGTGGAACGTGCAATTCACCGACGTCATGGGCCGTATCACCTACGGCTGGAGTCCGGAACCGCCGCCGCCACCGCCCTACGAACCTGCCAATCTGTCGGCCTTTGTCAGGGGCGAGGACAGTAATGGCGACGGCTGGATCGACGAAACGGAAGTGAGCGAACTGCGCTTCGGCCATGACAACATTGCGGGGGACTATGCCAACTGCGGCGCATCGTTGGGCGTCAACGATTCCTGCTCGCTGGAGCACTTTCGGTTCGTACCCGACGGACCGCTCGGCCCCACCTTCGAGATGAAGGCGCACTGGAGCCAAGGATCGGGCTACGACTTGCAGGAAACGCTACTCGACATTGGAACCCAGAACCAGAATTACCGCTTCCAGGTCTACCGGCAGCTGTTCGGCTACTACTACTGGACCGAGGATACGCAGCTCCTGGTGTCGGCCGTGCCGGAACCGGCGCACGGCGCGATGCTGGCTGCCGGTCTGGCGCTGCTGGGCCTGCGCCGGCGCCAGGCCCGGACCGGGTGATTACAGCTGCGTGAGCGAGATCGTGTTCGGCGCCGGCGTCGAGCACGGCTCCTCGTCGAAGGCGATGTCGCCCAGCGGGTTCGGCACGCCGTCGGTCTTGAGGTCGACGAAGCCGAACAGATTGCGGTCCTGCAGGTGCGAAGGCACCACGGTGCTCAGGGACGAGAACACGTTCTCGACGCGGCCCGGGTGTTTCTTTTCCCAGTCGCGCAGCATGGCCTTGATCTGCTTCCTCTGCAGGTTTTCCTGCGAGCCGCACAGGTCGCACGGGATGATCGGGAAGCCCTTCACTTCGGCATAGCGCTCGGTATCCGCTTCCTTCACATAGGCCAGCGGACGGATCACCATGTGCTTGCCGTCGTCCGACACCAATTTTGCCGGCATGCCCTTCAGCTTCCCGCCGAAGAACATGTTCAGGAAGAAAGTCTCGAGGATGTCGTCGCGGTGGTGGCCCAGGGCGATCTTGTTGCAGCCCAGCTCATCCGCCACGCGGTAGAGGATGCCGCGACGCAGGCGCGAGCACAGCGAGCAGGTGGTCTTGCCTTCCGGGACCAGGCGCTTGACGATGCTGTAGGTGTCCTGGTTCTCGATGTGGTAGGGCACGCCCAGCTTGTCGAGGTAGGCCGGCAGCACCTCGGCCGGGAAGTTCGGCTGCTTCTGGTCGAGGTTGACCGCGACGATCTCAAAATTGATCGGTGCGCGCTCGCGCAGGGTCATGAGGATGTCGAGCAGGGCATAGCTGTCCTTGCCGCCCGACAGGCAGACCATGACCTTGTCGCCGTCCTCGATCATGTTGAAGTCGCCGATGGCCTGGCCCACCAGGCGGCACAGGCGCTTGTGCAGCTTGTTGTTCTCGTACGCGATTTTTTCGAGTTTGGCTTTTTCCAACTTATTCGCGTCCGGGTTCAGCTGGTCGAGATCCGCTTCGCTCATGCTTCTTCCTTCACCGAAAACACTTCCACGCCCACGCCTTCGCAATCCGGATAGACATCCGGCTTCATGGTCGACACGCGCGCGGCGCGCACGCGCGGGTGGGTCAGCATCGCCTTGACCACGTCGTCGCACAGGGTTTCCTGCAGATGGATGTGGCCCTTCGAGATGCGCTTGGCGATGGTCTCGCGCATGAAGTCGTAGTCGACCACTTCCGACAGCTGGTCGGCCTTCGGCGTCGACTGCTCGAGCGGGATGTAGAGGTCGACGTTGATCAGGACACGCTGTTCCGCCTTCTTCTCGAAGTCATGCACGCCGATGTTGATCATCACTTCGTAATTGCGCAGGAACAGCCGGCGGCAGTCGCGCAAGCTCGGGTGAATCAGGGCGGATAACATGGATAAAGCCTTTTATGAATGGTTGTTTGGTTCGGTCAGGAACATCACGTCGCGCGGCGACGCCTGCAAATGCTGGCCGCCGTCGACCAGCAGGGTGGTGCCGGTCAGCGCCCGCGCGCCGACAGCAAAGACCACGGCGTCGGCGATGTCCTGCGGGGTCGAGGAGCGTTTCAACGGCGTCATGGTGTGCGCCTGCCGGAAGCCTTCCTCGCTCTGCTCGCCCGACACCATCGTGATGCCCGGCGCCACGCCGACCACGCGCACCGACGGCGCCAGCGCCTGCGCCAGCACCGTGGTAGCCGTGTGCAGCGCCGCCTTCGACAGCGTGTACGACAGAAAATCCGGGTTGAGATTGTACAGTTTCTGGTCCAGCAGGTTGACCACCACGGCCTGGCTGCCGGCAAGCGTCATGGCGTGCAGGGCCTGGGCCAGCAGCAGCGGCGCCGTCACGTTCGCCGCCATGTGGGTGTTCAGGAGGGCCGGCGAGAAGGTGGTGGCACTGTCGTATTCGAACAACGAAGCGTTGTTCACTACACAAGTGATCACGCCCAGTTCCGCGGCGACGCGGCCGGGCAGGGCGCGTACGGCGGCTTCATCCTGCAGCTCGCATTGGAACAGTGCGGCGCGCCGGCCTAGGGCCCGGATCGCTTCCGCCGTCTCTCGCGCGTCGCCTTCCGAATGGCGGTAGTGCACGGCCACGTCCCAGCCGGCGCCCGCCAGCCCGAGCGCGATGGCGCGGCCCAGGCGGCGCCCCGCGCCGGTCACCAGCGCGACCTTAGGGGCGGGATGCATCGCGTTGTCCATGGTTGCTTGCTATTAGTTGATAAGAGCTGATTTCGCTACAATGCCGGCATGTCCCTGCCCGCACCCACCCCCGACGCGCTTGCCGCATCCCAGTCCCTGCAACAACTGATCGCCGCCGAAATCGAAGAGCTCGGCGGAGCGATGGCGTTTTCACGGTTCATGGAACTGGCGCTGTATGCGCCCAGGCTCGGGTATTACAGCGGCGGCGCGTCCAAACTGGGCGCGAGCGGCGACTTCACGACCGCGCCCGAGATCTCGCCCCTGTTCGGGGCCGCCCTGGCGCGCGTGGCCGCCCATATTATCGCCCAAAGCGCGCCCGAGATCATCGAATTCGGCGCCGGGACCGGCAAGCTGGCGCGCGACGTGCTCACGGCCCTCGACCGCATGGGCGTGGCCGTCAACGCGTATACGATCATCGAACTGTCCGGCGAACTGCGCGCGCGCCAGCAGGAAGCATTGAAAGACCTGCCGCAGGTCCGCTGGCTGGACGGCATGCCGGAACATTTCAGCGGCGTGGTGCTGGCCAACGAGGTGCTGGACGCGATGCCGGTGGAACTCGTCGTCCGCCAGGACGGCCAGTGGATGCGCCAGATGGTCACCGTGCGCGAGGGCGCCTTCGCTTTTGTCGCGGCGCCGCTGCCTCCGGGGCTCGCGGCCCAGGTGGCGCGCCAGGTCCCCGATGCCGGGCAGCTGCCGGACGGCTACCTCACCGAGATCCACCCCGTCGCCGAGGGCTTCATGGCCTCGCTGGCCGCCATGATGAAAGAGGGCCGCGGCGCCGCCATCCTGTTCGACTACGGTTTCCCGGCCCACGAGTACTACCTCGACCAGCGCATGGGCGGCACCCTGATGTGCCACTACCGCCACCACGCCCACCCGGATCCCTTCTACCTGCCGGGCCTGCAAGACATTACCGCCCACGTCGACTTCACCGCGATGGCGCTGGCGTCCCAGGAAGCCGGCCTGCCGGTGCTGGCCTATATGAACCAGGCTTCCTTCCTGCTGGGCGCCGGCATCGGCGAGCTCCTGATGGCAAGCGACCCCGAGCAGGTCCTGGACTTCCTGCCGCAATCGCGCGCGGTGCAGAAGCTGGTCTCGCCGGCCGAAATGGGCGAGCTGTTCAAGGTGCTGGTGGTCGGACAGGATGTGGAATTGCCCGACGCTATCGTGCGGGCGGACCGGGCCCACCGCCTGTAGAATTTTTGACATCTTGCGCTCTGGATACAAATCCGGCTAAGCTGTACCACCCCGGATCGGCTCGGATCGCCTGAACATTCTCACGACCGGCAGCAGCGGGACTTTTCGACAGACCATGGCCAAGATCCATACCCACTATGACAACCTGAAGGTCGCGCGCGGCGCGCCGGCGGAAGTCATTCGTGCGGCGTACAAGGCCCTGAGCCAGAAATACCATCCCGACAAGAATCCGGGCGACGAAAAAGCCGCCCGCATCATGGCGATCGTCAACACCGCCTACAACACCCTGTCCGATCCGGTGCGCCGCAAGGAGCACGACGAGTGGATCGCGTCCGAGGAGTGGGAAGTCGAGTGGCTGGAAAGCAGCGGCGCCGAAGAGGGCGAACAGGGGGCGGGGCGCGGCCGGCCGGAAAGCTGGGAGCCGCGCGCCACCGGCGAGGGCCGCCCGCGCGCCAGGCTGCTGCGCGATCCGCGCTGGTGGCTGGGCCTGTCGACCTGCTTCGTGCTGGGCGCCGCCGCCGCCGTCTTCATCGGGCAGCAGCCCCGCGGCAAATTGCCGGATGTGCTGTCCTGGGCCGGCAAGTCCGAGGTGGCCGCCGCGGCCGCGCCTGGCGCGAAGGCCGCGCCGGCGCCCGACCGTCCCGATGACCTCGGGGCCGACGCCAGCACCGAAGGCTGGGCGCGCCGCTTCGGCGGCGAAGGCAAAGAGCCCCCGCCCGAGATCAAGGCCCTGGCCGTGACCCAGCTGGTGGTCCCGGCGCGCGCCCCCGACTGCGGCACCGACCTGCAGACCCTGGCCGCCCCCAGCGGCGATCCGTGGCCGGCCGAGTCCGGCTACCTGCCGGGTTATCCGGTCGGCAATAGCGGCAGCGAGATGCAGGTCATCATCGACAACAGCGAGAATTCCTCGCCGATCTTCGTCAAGCTCTATGACCTGGACCGTCGCTCGAACGTGCGCCATGCCTACGTCCAGCCGAACGGCAATTTCATTATCGACAAGCTGGCCGCCGGCAAGTACGAAGTCCGTTACCAGAACATCGTCATCGGCGAGGGCAAGACCGAGTGCATCAACGGCCGCCGCATGCCATTGCGACAAGCAGCCGCCTTCTCTGCGGGCAGCTGACACGCCACGGTGTCGCTTTTTCCCCGCATCTCTTGCCCGTAATTACCGGGTCTTTACCCAATTTAACTAATTCGTTCCCCAGCCGTAATATACTCAATCGATGCGGCAGCCTATGTAGCGGCCGCCCATGCCCAACGCAGGCTTACGGAACCCCATGAACGAACTGGAAGGCCTCACGGCCCTGATCATCGAGCCCCACGCGGGCATGCGCGCCAATATCCACAGCATGCTCAATATGTGCGGGTTGACGCGCATCGAGCATGCCAGTTCGTCCAACCTGGCCGTCAAGCACCTGGGCCTGCGCAGTTTCGACATGATCCTGTGCGAGTACGACCTCGAGGGCGGCCAGGACGGCCAGCAGCTGCTGGAAGACGTGCGCCACCACAAGCTGATGCCCCTGTCGACCATGTTCTTCATGGTCACGGCCGAAGGCAACCACAGCAAGGTGGTCAGCGCCGCCGAGCTGGCGCCCACCGACTACATCCTGAAACCCTTCACCGCCGACCGCCTCCTCGAGCGCATCGCGCGCGCGCTCGACCGGCGCAGCGCCTTCATGCCGGTCTACACCCTGATGGAAGCGGGCGACCAGCGCGAGGCGATCGAGGCCTGCATCGCGGGCGAAGGCCTGCATCCGCGCTACGCGGTCGACTTCCTGCGCCTGCGCGCCGAGCTGCACGTCTTCCTGGGCGAGCCGGAGCAGGCCGAGCCGATCTACCGCAAGCTGATCGAAGTGAAGGCGATCGCCTGGGCGCGCCTGGGCCTGGCCAAGACCCTGTTCCTGCGCAAGCAGTACGGCGAAGCCCAGGAGATGCTGGAAGAGCTGGTCGACTCCAACCGCAATTTCGTCGACGCCTACGACTGGCTGGCGCGCACCCATGCGGCGGTGGGCGACCTGGCCCAGTCGCAGGCGGTGCTGCAGGAAGCGGTGGCGGTGTCCCCGCACGCGGTGCGGCGCCTGCGCACCCTGGGCGAGACCGCTTTCGAAGCCGGCGACAACGAGTCGGCCGAAAAATTCCTCAAGCAGGTGGTCAGCAAGGCCAAGTATTCGGAATTCCGCGACCCCGAAGACCACGTGAAGCTGGTGCGCACCCTGGTCAGGAAGGGCGACCCGGTGGCGGCCGCCTCGGTGATCCGCGACCTCGACCGCTCGATGGGCGGACGTCCCAACACCACGCTGTGCAGCGCGATCTCCTCGGCCCTGCTGCATGAATTCACCGGCAACGAGACGCGCCTGAACGACGCCCTCAACACCGCGCTGGAGGCCTGCAAGGATGCGCCGGCGCTGTCCGCCGACCTCAAGCTGGAGCTGGCGCGCACCTGCCTGGAAAACAATATGGAAGAGGGCGGCGCCGAGATCGTGCGCGAGGTGATGCGCAATGCCTCGAGCGACGCCGGCATGGCGCGCGCCATGGGCGTGCTCGAAGGCGCGGGCTTCCCCGACCTGGCACGCACGCTGGCGCAGGAAAGCCGCCAGCACGTGGTCGACCTGGTCAACGGCGGCGC
This sequence comes from Massilia agri, assembly GCF_024753255.1. Classification (GTDB taxonomy): domain Bacteria; phylum Pseudomonadota; class Gammaproteobacteria; order Burkholderiales; family Burkholderiaceae_D; genus Telluria; species Telluria agri. The sequence goes on along the minus strand of NZ_JANUHA010000002.1, from coordinate 186,764 downwards.
CGCGCGCGCCAGGAATGGCGACTACCAGGGCGCCGTCGAACTGATGCTGGAAGCGGCCACCAAGCTGCCGAACAACCCCTCGGTCGCCTTCAACGCCGCCCTCGCGGTGCTGCGCTGCCTCGAGCACGACGGCTGGGACGACCGCCTCGGCCAGCAGATCAGCGGCCTGATCGGCAATGTGCGCAAGCTCGACCCGGGCAATCCGAAACTGGGCGCGCTGTCGGCGCTGCACCACCAGATCCTCAAGAAATACGAACGCAACGGACAGGGACGGGTGAGCAAGCCGGCCGCGGTTCAAAAAGCGGCAGTGTGAAAGCTTAAACGATGTCCGAATCCCATTTGCCGTCCGAAGGCGCGACCCGCCGCGTGCGTGCGGCCCTGATGAACAAGGTCTGCGGCGACGAAGAGATGTTCGCCCTCGGCGCCTCGATCGCCCGCGTGGTCGAGATGGCCTCCAGCGACGACCAGGGCACCCATGACCTGGCCTATTACGTGGTGTCGGACCCGGCCCTGACCCAGCGCATCCTGCGCCTGTCGAACACCATCCAGTACCGCACCACCTCCGGCGCGCCGGTGACGACGATCTCGCGCGCGATCTCGCTGCTGGGATTCGACAACGTCAAGGCCACCGCGCTGGCCATGCTGCTGGTCGATGCCCTCGACAGTTCGGAACACGCCGGCAGCGTGCGCGTCGAGCTGGAAGCCGCCCTGTGCGCCAGCCTGGTGGGTCGCGAGATGGCGCGCCACAGCTTCTACCAGGGCGCCGAGGAAGCGGCTATCTGCGCGCTGTTCAAGAACCTGGGCCCGCTGCTGGTGGCCAGCCACGCGCACGAGCGCTACCGCGAGATCGGCGCCCTGATGGCGGGCGGCAAGCATACGCTGGGACAGGCTTCACAGATGATCCTCGGCTGCAGCTACGACGCACTGTCGCAGGCCGTGCTGCAGGAGTGGAAGATCCCCGACATGATCGTGCGCGCCCAGAGCAGCCTGCCGCCCACGGCGGTGCGAGTGGCCGCCAACCGCGGTGAATGGATGCGTCAGGTGGCTTCCTTCAGCCAGGACGTGGCGCGCCTGCTGGCCCGGACCCACGAGCCGGTGGCTTCGCCCGAGGCCAAGGCCCTGCTGGGCCGCTATGGCGACGCGCTCGACCTGGACGGCGCGCGCATGGACGCCCTGATGAACGCGGTGCAGGAGGGCATGCGCGGCCTGCTGGAGAGCATGAACATGCAGCCCGCGCCGCGCAGCGAAGCGAAGGAAGCGGGCAGCGGCCTGCCGAATGTGCTGCTGCTGGCGACGCTCGACGCCGGCGAGGAGGAGCAGGAAGGCGCCCACCCGAGCGGCAAGCCGAAGAACGCCCGCGAACTGCTGCTGGCCGGCGTGCAGGACGTGACCCAGCTGCGCGCCACCGGCGGCAAGGTCAACGACGTGGTGATGGCCGTGCTCGAGACCCTGTACAGCGCGCTGGGCTTCCGTTTTGCCACCGTCTGCCTGAAGGACGTGCGCAGCAACCAGTTCCGCGCGCGCCTGGCCCTGGGCGAGGAGGGCGCCCGCCTCCAGGCCGGCTTCGCCTTCCCGATGGCCTCCAGCCGCGACCTGTTCCACCTGGCGATGGAGAACGACGCCGACCTGATGATCTCGGATGCGTCGAGCACCAAGATCCGCGACCTGCTGCCGGAATGGCACCGCCGGCTGCTGCCGGATGCGAAGAGCTTCATCGTGCTGCCGCTGGTGGTGGGGAAGGTGCAGTTGGGGCTGTTCTATGCGGACCGGACGCTGGAAGCGCCGGAGGGCGTGCCGCCGGATGAGACCGCGCTGATCAAGGCGCTCAAAGGGCAGGTTCTCGCAGCCCTCGGCCCCACGTAGGGTGCACCGGGCCACGAAAGGCGGCTTCGCCGTGCGCGCGTTCAAACCGACGTAGAACTGACGCACATCGTCCATTTTCGAGCTGGTTGAACGCGCGGTCGGCGGAGCCGACCGCCCTACAAAACCCACGTCCGAACCCGCCGAAACGGGGCTTTTCCCGATTCCCTGCAATTCCCACAAAATCGCCCTTGTGGTTTTGCATCCCGCCCGTTACAATCACGCCCCGAAGCAACGCTGCTATGCGACGCGGACAAAGTCTGCCGAAACATAGTTGACAATACGTTGAGCTTGCTTCATACTCTGCGGTTCTTCGCGGTGGGGTGGCCGAGTGGTTAAAGGCAGCAGACTGTAAATCTGCCCTCTCTGAGTACGCTGGTTCGAATCCAGCCCCCACCACCAAAAAGAAGAGTCGTGAAGCGAATTGAAGAAAGTTGTACCTCGCGGGTGTAGCTCAATGGTAGAGCAGAAGCCTTCCAAGCTTACGACGAGGGTTCGATTCCCTTCACCCGCTCCAGTTAGTGCGGTGTCTTTTCTAGCCGCAAAAAATAAGCCCTTGTAGCTCAGTGGTAGAGCACTCCCTTGGTAAGGGAGAGGCCACGTGTTCAATCCACGTCAAGGGCACCAGAATTTTGTACGGCAGTCGCGTAGTACTCGTCCGTCAGGTGTGCCTGGTAATTCTCAAAAAAATCGTTAGATCTTAGGAGTCTGAAATGGCAAAGGAAAAATTCGAACGGACCAAGCCGCACGTCAACGTCGGCACCATCGGTCACGTTGACCACGGCAAAACCACCCTGACGGCTGCAATCGCAACCGTTCTGTCGAAGAAGTTCGGCGGCGAAGCCAAGGCCTACGACCAGATCGACGCGGCTCCGGAGGAAAAAGCACGCGGCATCACCATCAACACCGCGCACGTCGAGTACGAAACCGCAAACCGTCACTACGCCCACGTTGACTGCCCAGGCCACGCCGACTACATCAAGAACATGATTACCGGTGCTGCGCAGATGGACGGCGCGATCCTGGTGTGCTCGGCCGCTGACGGCCCGATGCCGCAGACCCGCGAGCACATCCTGCTGGCGCGTCAGGTTGGCGTTCCGTACATCATCGTGTTCCTGAACAAGTGCGACCTGGTCGACGACGCAGAACTGCTGGAACTGGTCGAAATGGAAGTGCGCGAACTGCTGTCGAAGTACGAGTTCCCGGGCGACGACCTGCCGATCATCAAGGGTTCGGCACGTATGGCGCTGGAAGGCCAGGCTGGTCCGCTGGGCGAAGACGCGATCATGCAACTGGCTGACGCGCTGGATTCGTACATCCCGACCCCGGAACGTGCCGTTGACGGCGCCTTCCTGATGCCGGTGGAAGACGTGTTCTCGATCTCGGGCCGCGGTACCGTGGTGACCGGTCGTGTCGAGCGCGGCATCATCAAGGTCGGCGAAGAAATCGAAATCGTCGGTATCGTCGACACCGTCAAGACCACCTGCACCGGCGTGGAAATGTTCCGCAAGCTGCTGGACCAGGGTCAAGCTGGCGACAACGTCGGCCTGCTGCTGCGCGGTACCAAGCGCGAAGACGTCCAGCGTGGCCAGGTCCTGGCCAAGCCGGGCTCGATCAAGCCGCACACCGACTTCACCGGCGAAGTGTACGTCCTGTCGAAAGACGAAGGCGGCCGTCACACCCCGTTCTTCAACAACTACCGTCCGCAGTTCTACTTCCGTACGACTGACGTGACCGGTTCGATCGTGCTGCCGGCTGACAAAGAAATGGTCATGCCAGGCGACAACGTGTCGATCACCGTCAAGCTGATCGCTCCGATCGCGATGGAAGAAGGTCTGCGCTTCGCAATCCGCGAAGGCGGCCGTACCGTCGGCGCCGGCGTGGTTGCCAAGATCATCGCCTAATAAGTGATGCAAGAGGGAGGCGGAGCAACGCTTCCCTCCAACAGCATTGCCTGGCGCGCGCGCGCCATGTATAATGCTGGATTCAGCGAGAAGTTTTCGTAGGGGTGTAGCTCAATTGGCAGAGCGTCGGTCTCCAAAACCGAAGGTCGCGGGTTCGATTCCCTCCGCCCCTGCCACCGAATTCTGGTGCGCAAGCATCGAAAGAAAAGAAGATGTCCAATCAATCCGTGCAAACTGTCAGCACCTCGAATGACAAGTTCAAGGTCGCACTGGCGGTAGTTGCCACGATTGCAGGCGTTGTCGGGTTCTTTTACCTGAAAGGCCAAAACAAACCAGCCTTGGTCGCCACCGGCGCCCTCGTGGCTGGTTTAGTTTTTGCTGTCCTGCTTTTGTGGACTTCCACTACCGGTCGTGATTTCCTGAACTTCGCCAAGGAGTCGGTGCGCGAGACCAAGAAAGTTGTTTGGCCGACCCGCAAAGAGGCCACCCAGATCACCGGCATCGTGTTTGCCTTCGTGGTCGTGACGGCGATTTTCCTGTGGGGCACGGATAAGGTGTTGGAGTTCGTATTGTACGACCTGGTCCTGGGATGGAAAAACTGATGAGCGAAAACGTGCAAGACAATGCGCCGGGCCAAGACCCGGCGCAAGACGCTGGTGCGGCTCCCGTGAGTGTCCCGGTCAGCAACAAGCGCTGGTACGTCGTCCACGTCTACTCCGGCATGGAAAAGAGCGTCATGCGCGCCCTGACCGAGCGCATCGAGCGCGCGGGCATGTCGGAACAGTTCGGCCGCATCCTGGTTCCGACCGAGGAAGTCGTCGAAATGCGCAACGGCACCAAAGCCGTCTCCGAGCGTCGTTTCTTCCCGGGCTATGTCCTGGTTGAGATGGAAATGACCGACGAGACCTGGCACCTGGTGAAGAACACCTCGAAGGTCACCGGCTTCATCGGCGGCAAGTCGAACAAGCCGACGCCGATTCCGGCGCGCGAGATCGACAAGATCATGCAGCAGGTCCAGGAAGGCGTCGAAAAGCCTCGTCCAAAAGTGCTGTACGAAGTGGGCGAGCAGGTGCGCATCAAGGAAGGCCCGTTCACCGACTTCAACGGCAACGTCGAGGAAGTCAACTACGAAAAATCGAAGGTGCGTGTCTCTGTCACCATCTTCGGCCGCGCAACTCCGGTGGAGCTGGAGTTCGGGCAAGTAGAGAAAGTCTAAAACGCCGTAATCGGAGCGTTCGCAGCAGCAAGGCGGAATCCGGTAAGAGGAGCCCCGCCAGAGTAGTAGTGGTGGGGCGCTACTACTCAATGCCAATCTAGGAGCCATTCATGGCAAAGAAAATTATTGGCTTTATCAAGCTGCAAGTCCCGGCTGGTAAGGCAAACCCATCCCCACCGATCGGTCCGGCACTGGGCCAGCGCGGTCTGAACATCATGGAATTCTGCAAGGCGTTCAACGCCCAGACCCAAGGCTTCGAGCCGGGCATGCCGATTCCGGTCGTGATCACCGCCTTCGCGGACAAGTCCTTCACCTTCGTGATGAAGACCCCGCCGGCAACCTACCTGATCAAGAAAGCCGCTGGCATCACCAAGGGTTCGCCGAAGCCACATACCGACAAGGTTGGCTCGCTGACCCGTGCCCAGGCTGAAGAAATCGCAAAAACCAAGCAGCCGGACCTGACCGCCGCCGACATGGACGCAGCAGTGCGTATCATCGCTGGCTCGGCACGTTCGATGGGCATCACGGTGGAGGGTGTGTAATGGCTAAGCTGTCCAAGCGCGTCAAAGAAATGAAAGCAAAAGTGGACCGTAACAAGGTCTACGCGTTCGACAACGCTGTGTCGATCGTCAAGGAATTCGCCACCGCCAAGTTCAACGAGTCGATCGACGTGTCGATCCAGCTCGGCGTGGATCCGAAGAAGTCGGACCAGGTGGTCCGCGGTTCGGTCGTCCTGCCAGCAGGCACCGGCAAGACCGTGCGCGTCGCTGTCTTCGCTTCGGGCGACAAGGCTGAGGCTGCTAAAGCAGCCGGCGCCGACATCGTCGGTATGGAAGACCTGGCAGAGCGCGTCAAGGCCGGCGACATGCCGTTCGACATCGTGATCGCTTCGCCGGACACCATGCGTATCGTCGGTACCCTGGGTCAGATCCTGGGCCCGCGCGGCCTGATGCCGAACCCGAAGGTCGGCACCGTGACCCCGAACGTCGCCGAGGCCGTCAAGAACGCCAAGGCCGGTCAGGTCCAGTACCGCACCGACAAGGCAGGCATCATCCACGCCACCATCGGTCGCAAGTCGTTCTCGGACGAACAGCTCAAGACCAACCTGGCAGCACTGCTGGATGCCCTGAACAAGGCCAAGCCGGCAACCTCGAAGGGCGTGTACCTGCGTAAGGTCGCCCTGTCGTCGACCATGGGCGCTGGCGTCCGCGTCGACCACGCTTCGATCGCTGCTTAATAGCACTGAATAAAGTCCCTGCAGTTTCATCGCAGGGCGCATCTTTGGGCTGTCGGAGCAAATTACCGCTCCGGCAGGCAATCAAAGACCGTTGGGCCGAAGGCAGAGGTTGAGCTTGAGGTTAATACACCACCCAACGCAGATGGTGACCCGAACAAGTTTTGTAGTCCACGCTGCGTGAGTTCATCCGCGTTAGATTGACTTCTTAACTTCGGACGCCGTGTTCGAACCGATGCAAACATGTTGTTCGCATCATTTAAGGAGATTGACCGTGGGTCTTAATCTGAATGACAAAAAGGCCGTCGTCGAAGAGGTGAGCGCGAAAGTTGCAACCGCGCAGACCATCGTCGTGGCTGAGTACCGTGGCATCCAGGTTGCTCACTTGACCAAACTCCGTGCAGCTGCACGTGCCCAGGGCGTCTACCTGCGTGTTCTGAAGAACACGCTGGCTCGTCGCTCGGTCGAAGGCACGCAGTTCGCTTCGCTGGCAGATTCCATGACCGGTCCGCTGATCTACTCGATCTCGGACGACGCCGTTGCAGCAGCTAAAGTCATCAATGACTTCGCTAAAACCAACGACAAGCTGGTCGTGAAAGCTGGTAACTACGCCGGTAAGCAACTGGATGTTGCTGGCGTGACCGCGCTGGCAAGCATCCCGAGCCGTGAAGTCCTCATCGCCCAGCTGCTGGGCGTCATGCAGGCACCGGTGTCGGGCTTCGCACGAGTTCTGGCTGCAGTCGCAGCACAAAAAGGCGAAGGCTCGGCTGCTCCGGCAGCGGAAGCCGCCGAAGCGTAATCGCTTCGCGACTTTTTGTTCAAGTAGAACCAAACCTGTACTACACACACACAATATTTGGAGTTTCAAATGGCAATTAGCAAAGAAGAGTTCCTGGACGCAGTTGGCGCAATGTCGGTCATGGAACTGAACGACCTGGTCAAGGCTTTCGAAGAGAAGTTCGGCGTGTCGGCAGCTGCAATGGCAGCACCGGCAGCTGGCGGCGCCGCTGGCGGCGCAGCTGCTGCTGAAGAGCAGACCGAATTCAACCTGGTCCTGGCTGAAGTCGGCGCGAACAAGGTCGGCGTCATCAAGGCCGTCCGCGAAATCACCGGTCTGGGCCTGAAAGAAGCCAAAGACCTGGTCGACGGCGCACCGAAGGTCGTGAAGGAAGCCCTGCCGAAGGCAGACGCAGAAGCCGGCAAGAAGAAGCTGGAAGAAGCTGGCGCCAAGGCCGAGCTGAAGTAATACATATGCATTGGGCACTCATCAAGGGTGCCCAGCGCGGGAGTCAAAGCTTGCGGAACCTGCCGAAAGGGAGGGGATGCGGCTTTGGCTCTTTTGTCGTCCCTGCAGCAAACGTTTGCATCAGGTGCCGATAAGCAACACAGCAGTAAAGAGCAGCACCAGCAGCACCAGCGGTCAGAAATATCGTAACACAGCAGTACGGCTGTCTTAATCACCTGGCGGGAAAGCAGAGGCTTCAGGCCTTGCGTGTGGTGCGACCACCACTGGCAATTCCTGAATTCTCATCCTTTCTGTCACTCACGGAGTGTCCATGCACTACTCATTTACTGAGAAGAAGCGCATTCGCAAGTCGTTCGCGAAGCGCGCCAACGTTCACAACGTTCCCTATCTTCTGGCTACCCAGCTCGAATCCTACGAGAATTTCTTGCAGGCCGACGCCACTCCGTCCGTCCGCAAGAATGAAGGCCTGCAGTCCGCCTTCACCTCCATCTTCCCGATCGTGTCGCACAACGGTTTTGCGCGCCTCGAGTTCCTGTCCTATGTGCTGGGCGACCCCGCGTTTGACGTGAAAGAGTGCCAGCAGCGCGGCCTGACCTTCGCTTCGCCGCTGCGCGCCAAGGTGCGTCTGGTGATCCTGGACAAGGAATCGCCGACCAAGCCGGTCGTGAAGGAAATGAAAGAGCAGGAAGTGTACATGGGCGAACTGCCGCTGATGACCACGAACGGTTCGTTCGTCATCAACGGTACCGAGCGCGTCATCGTCTCGCAGCTGCACCGCTCGCCGGGCGTGTTCTTCGAACACGACCGCGGCAAGACGCACTCGTCCGGCAAACTGCTGTTCTCGGCTCGCATCATTCCTTACCGCGGCTCGTGGCTGGACTTCGAGTTCGACCCGAAGGACATCCTGTTCTTCCGCGTCGACCGCCGCCGCAAGATGCCGGTGACGATCCTGCTGAAGGCCATCGGCATGACGCCGGAACAGATCCTGGCGAACTTCTTCGTCTTCGACAATTTCACCCTCCGCGATGAAGGCGGCGAGCTGGAGTTCGTGTCCGAACGCCTGCGCGGCGAAGTCGCGCGCTTCGACATCGTCGATCCGAAGTCGGGCAAGACCATCGTCACCAAGGACAAGCGCATCAACGCCAAGCACGTCCGTGACATCGAAGCCGCTGGCATCAAGTCGATCTCGGTGCCGGAAGACTACCTGCTGGGCCGTGTGCTGGCCAAGAACATCGTCGACCAGGACACCGGCGAAGTCATCGCCGTGGCCAACGACGAGCTGACCGAAGAGCTGCTGGGCAAGCTGCGCGACGCCAATGTGTCGGCCATCCAGACCCTGTACACCAACGACCTGGACCAGGGCGCCTACATCTCGCAGACCCTGCGCACCGACGACACCGCCGACCAGACCGCCGCACGCGTGGCGATCTACCGCATGATGCGTCCTGGCGAACCGCCGACCGAAGAGTCGGTGGAAGCCCTGTTCAACGGCCTGTTCTACAGCGCCGAGCGCTACGACCTGTCGGCCGTGGGCCGCATGAAGTTCAACCGCCGCATCGGCCGTGACGAACTGACCGGCGACATGACCCTGTCGAACGACGACATCCTGGCCGTGATCAAGATCCTGGTCGAGCTGCGCAATGGCCGCGGCGAAGTCGACGACATCGACCACCTGGGTAACCGCCGCGTGCGTTGCGTCGGCGAACTGGCTGAGAACCAGTTCCGCGCCGGCCTGGTGCGCGTGGAACGCGCCGTCAAGGAACGCCTCGGCCAGGCCGAAGCGGACAACCTGATGCCGCACGACCTGATCAACAGCAAGCCGATCTCGGCCGCGATCCGCGAATTCTTCGGTTCCTCGCAGCTGTCGCAGTTCATGGACCAGACCAACCCGCTGTCGGAAGTCACCCACAAGCGCCGCGTCTCGGCACTGGGCCCGGGCGGCCTGACCCGCGAACGCGCAGGCTTCGAGGTGCGCGACGTGCACCCGACCCACTACGGCCGCGTCTGCCCGATCGAAACGCCTGAAGGCCCGAACATCGGCCTGATCAACTCGTTGGCACTGTACGCCCGCCTGAACGAATACGGCTTCCTGGAAACCCCGTACCGCAAGGTCGAAGGTTCGAAGGTCACCGACAAGATCGAATACCTGTCGGCGATCGAAGAAGGCCGCTACATCATCGCCCAGGCGAATGCTGCCATCAACGAAGAAGGCCAGCTGGTCGACGAACTGGTGTCGGCGCGTGAAGCAGGCGAAACCATCCTGGTCTCGCCGGAACGCATCCAGTACATGGACGTGGCCCCGGGCCAGATCGTGTCGGTTGCAGCCTCGCTGATTCCGTTCCTCGAGCACGATGACGCGAACCGTGCACTGATGGGCGCCAACATGCAGCGCCAGGCCGTGCCTTGCCTGCGTCCTGAAAAGGCCGTGGTCGGCACCGGCATCGAGCGCACCGTGGCGGTCGACTCGGGCACCACCGTGCAGGCCCTGCGCGGCGGCGTGGTGGACTACATCGACGCGGGCCGTGTCGTGATTCGTGTGAACGATGACGAAGCACAGGCTGGCGAAGTCGGTGTGGACATCTACAACCTGATCAAGTACACCCGTTCGAACCAGAACACCAACATCAACCAGCGTCCGATCGTGCAGGTTGGTGACCGCGTCGCCCGTGGCGACGTGATCGCCGACGGCGCATCGACCGACCTGGGCGAACTGGCACTGGGCCAGAACATGCTGGTGGCCTTCATGCCGTGGAACGGCCTGAACTTCGAAGACTCGATCCTGATCTCGGAAAACGTGGTCAAGGACGACCGCTACACCTCGATCCACATCGAAGAGCTGAGCGTCGTCGCACGTGACACCAAGCTGGGCGCGGAAGAAATCACCCGCGACATCTCGAACCTGGCCGAGAACCAGCTGGCCCGCCTGGACGAATCGGGCATCGTGTACATCGGCGCCGAAGTGCAAGCCGGCGACGTGCTGGTCGGTAAGGTCACCCCGAAGGGCGAGACCCAGCTGACCCCGGAAGAGAAGCTGCTGCGCGCGATCTTCGGCGAAAAGGCCTCGGACGTGAAAGACACCTCGCTGCGCGTGCCTTCGGGCATGGTCGGCACCGTCATCGACGTGCAGGTGTTCACCCGCGAAGGCATCCAGCGCGACAAGCGCGCCCAGCAGATCATCGACGACGAGCTGAAGCGCTACCGCCTGGACCTGAACGACCAGATGCGTATCGTGGAAGGCGACGCCTTCCAGCGTCTGGAGCGCATGCTGATCGGTAAAGTCGTCAACGGCGGTCCGAAGAAGCTGGCGAAGGGTGCCGCGATCACCGCCGAATACCTGGCGGACCTGGACAAGTTCCACTGGTTCGACATCCGTCCGGCCGACGACGACACCGCGAACGCGCTGGAAGCGATCAAGGAATCGATCAACGAGAAGCGTCACCAGTTCGACCTGGCCTTCGAAGAGAAGCGCAAGAAGCTGACCCAGGGCGACGAGCTGCAGCCTGGCGTGCAGAAGATGGTCAAGGTCTACCTGGCCGTCAAGCGCCGCCTGCAGTCGGGCGACAAGATGGCAGGCCGCCACGGTAACAAGGGTGTGGTCTCGCGTATCGTCCCGGTCGAAGACATGCCGTTCATGGCCGATGGCCGTCCGGCAGACGTCGTGCTGAACCCGCTGGGCGTTCCGTCGCGTATGAACGTCGGTCAGATCCTGGAAACCCACCTCGGCTGGGCAGCGAAGGGCCTGGGCTGGCGCATCGGCGAAATGCTGGCTGCGCAAGCGAAGGCTGCGGATCTGCGCGCGTTCCTGGGCAAGATCTACAACGAAACCGGCCGCAAGGAAGACCTGGACAGCTTCAGCGATGAAGAGATCCTGAGCCTGGCGCACAACCTCAAGAACGGCGTGCCGTTCGCGACCCCGGTGTTCGATGGCGCCCACGAAGACGACATCCGCCGCATGCTGGACCTGGCCTTCCCGGACGACATCGCTGCCCACCTGGGCATGACCCCGTCCAAGAACCAGGTCGCCATGTTCGACGGCCGCACCGGCGAAGCGTTCGAGCGCAAGGTCACCGTCGGCTTCATGCACATGCTGAAGCTGCACCACCTGGTCGACGACAAGATGCACGCCCGTTCGACCGGCCCGTACTCGCTGGTGACGCAGCAGCCGCTGGGCGGTAAAGCCCAGTTCGGTGGCCAGCGCTTCGGTGAGATGGAGGTGTGGGCACTGGAAGCGTACGGCGCATCGTACGTGCTGCAGGAAATGCTGACCGTCAAGTCGGACGACGTGAACGGCCGTACCAAGGTGTACGAGAACCTGGTCAAGGGCGACCACGTGATCGACGCCGGCATGCCGGAATCGTTCAACGTGCTGGTGAAGGAAATCCGTTCGCTGGGTATCGACATCGATCTCGAGCGCAACTAAGCAAGGCCAGCATGGCCGCCGGCCTTCGGGCCCGGCCCTCTGCTCCTGAAATCGTCGCCCCGGCGCAGGCCGGGGCCCAAGTCCAGTTGGTAACTGGAAAAATTGGATCCCGGCCTGCGCCGGGATGACGCTTTCAAGGGTATGGTGAGGCAAACACTGGCGAAAATCAGTGAGAACCGGCGGAAGTAGTACTTAGTACAGAATCAATCACCTCTGGAGTGATACATGAAAGCACTGCTCGATCTATTCAAGCAAGTTCAGCAAAACGAGAGCTTCGACGCCATCAAGATTGGCCTGGCGTCGCCCGAAAAAATCCGTTCGTGGTCCTACGGCGAAGTCAAGAAGCCGGAAACCATCAACTACCGCACCTTCAAGCCTGAGCGCGACGGCCTGTTCTGCGCCAAGATCTTTGGCCCGATCAAGGATTACGAATGCCTGTGCGGCAAGTACAAGCGCCTGAAGCACCGCGGCGTCATCTGCGAGAAGTGCGGCGTCGAAGTCACGCTGGCCAAGGTGCGCCGTGAGCGCATGGGCCACATCGAGCTGGCCTCGCCGACCGCCCACATCTGGTTCCTGAAATCGCTGCCGTCGCGTCTGGGCATGGTCCTGGACATGACCCTGCGCGATATCGAACGCGTGCTGTACTTCGAAGCATACGTCGTGACCGATCCTGGCATGACCCCGCTGAAGAAGTGCCAGATCATGTCGGAAGACGACTACGCCGCCAAGTACGAAGAGTACGGCGACGACTTCACCGCATTCATGGGCGCCGAAGGCATCCGTGAACTGCTGCGCTCGATCGACATCCACCGCGATGCCGAAGCCCTGCGCGTGGAACTCAAAGAGTCGAAGTCCGAAGCCAAGATCAAGAAATACGCCAAGCGCCTGAAAGTGCTCGAGGCGTTCCAGCGTTCGGGCATCAAGCCTGAATGGATGATCATGGAAGTGCTCCCGGTCCTGCCGCCGGAGCTGCGTCCGCTCGTCCCGCTGGACGGCGGCCGTTTCGCGACCTCCGACCTGAACGACCTGTATCGCCGCGTCATCAACCGTAATAACCGCCTGAAGCGCCTGATGGAACTGCGCGCTCCGGAAATCATTACGCGTAACGAAAAGCGCATGCTGCAGGAAGCGGTTGACTCGCTGCTGGACAACGGCCGTCGCGGCAAGGCGATGACCGGCGCCAACAAGCGTCCGCTGAAGTCGCTGGCTGAAATGATCAAGGGTAAGGGCGGCCGCTTCCGCCAGAACCTGCTGGGCAAGCGCGTCGACTACTCGGGCCGTTCGGTCATCGTGGTGGGTCCGCAGCTGAAACTGCACCAGTGCGGCCTGCCGAAGCTGATGGCCCTGGAACTGTTCAAGCCCTTCATCTTCAACAAGCTGGAACTGATGGGTCTCGCGACCACCATCAAGGCTGCCAAGAAGCTGGTCGAAGTGCAGGAGCCGGTGGTCTGGGACATCCTGGAAGAGGTCATCAAAGAGCACCCGGTCATGCTGAACCGTGCGCCTACCCTGCACCGTCTCGGTATCCAGGCGTTCGAGCCGGTCCTGATCGAAGGCAAGGCGATCCAGCTGCACCCGCTGGTCTGCGCGGCGTTCAACGCCGACTTCGACGGTGACCAGATGGCAGTCCACGTCCCGCTGTCGATCGAAGCACAGATGGAAGCCCGCACCCTGATGCTGGCTTCGAACAACATCCTGTTCCCGTCGAATGGCGAACCGTCGATCGTCCCGTCGCAGGATATCGTGCTGGGTCTGTACTACGCGACCCGCGAAGCGATCAACGCCAAGGGCGAAGGCATGCTGTTCCCGGACGTGTCGGAAGTCATCCGCGCGTACGACAACAAGGAAGTCGAACTGGCGACCCGCATCACCGTGCGTATCACCGAATACCCGAAGAACGCCGAGGGTGAATTCGACAAGACCGTGACCCGCTACGAGACCACCGTCGGCCGCGCCATCCTGTCCGAGATCCTGCCGAAAGGCCTGCCGTTCTCGGTGCTGAACCGCGCGCTGAAGAAGAAGGAAATCTCGAAGCTGATCAACACGTCGTTCCGCAAGTGCGGCCTGCGTGCGACCGTCGTCTTCGCGGACAAGCTGATGCAGTCGGGCTTCCGCCTGGCGACCCGCGCCGGCATCTCGATCGCCGTCGACGACATGCTGATCCCGGACGTCAAGAAGGGCATGATCGCGACCGCCGAAGCGGAAGTGAAGCAGATCGAGCAGCAGTACGCTTCGGGTCTGGTCACCGCCGGCGAGCGTTACAACAAGGTCGTCGACATCTGGGGCAAGACCTCGGACGAAGTCGGCAAGGCGATGATGGACCAGCTGAAAGTGGAACCGGTCACCAAGCGTGACGGCACCGAAGGCACCCAGGAATCGTTCAACGCGATTTACATGATGGCCGACTCGGGCGCCCGTGGTTCGGCAGCCCAGATCCGCCAGCTGGCCGGTATGCGAGGCCTGATGGCCAAGCCGGACGGTTCGATCATCGAAACCCCGATTACCGCGAACTTCCGCGAAGGCCTGAACGTTCTGCAGTACTTCATCTCGACCCACGGCGCTCGTAAAGGTCTGGCGGATACGGCACTGAAGACCGCGAACTCGGGTTACCTGACCCGCCGCCTGGTCGACGTGACCCAGGATCTGGTGGTGATCGAGGACGATTGCGGCACCAGCAACGGCACGCACATGAAGGCGATGGTCGAAGGTGGTGAAGTCATCGAGCCGCTGCGCGACCGTATCCTCGGCCGCGTCGCCGGTACCGACATCGTGAATCCGGAAACCCAGGAAACCCTGTACGAAGCCGGCACGCTGCTGGACGAAGACATGGTCGAAGAGATCGAACGCGTCGGCATCGACGAAGTGAAGGTCCGCACCCCGCTGAACTGCGACACCCGCTTCGGCCTGTGCGCGAAGTGCTACGGCCGTGACCTCGGCCGCGGCCTGCTGGTCAACGCCGGCGAAGCAGTCGGTGTGGTCGCAGCACAGTCGATCGGTGAGCCGGGTACCCAGCTGACCATGCGTACCTTCCACATCGGTGGTGCGGCATCGCGTGCAGCGGTGGCGTCGTCGGTCGAAGCGAAGTCGAACGGCACCGTCCGCTTCACCTCGACCATGCGTTACGTCACCAACGGCAAGGGCGTCCAGATCGTGATTTCGCGTTCGGGCGAAGTCCTGATCACCGACGACCACGGCCGTGAGCGCGAGCGCCACAAGGTGCCGTACGGCGCGAGCCTGATCGTCAAGGATGGCATGGCTGTCAAAGCCGGTACCGCCCTGGCGACCTGGGATCCGCTGACCCGTCCGATCATTACCGAGTACGCAGGTACGATCAAGTTCGAAAACGTGGAAGAGGGCGTTACCGTCGCTCGCCAGGTGGACGAAGTGACCGGCCTGTCGACCCTGGTCGCGATCGATCCGAAGCGCCGTGGTTCGGGCAAGGTCCTGCGTCCGCAGGTCAAGCTGCTGAACGACGAAGGCCAGGAAGTCAAGATCGCCGGCACCGAGCACGCCGTGACGATCGGCTTCCAGGTCGGCGCGCTGATCATGGTCAAGGACGGTCAGCAAGTCTCGGTGGGTGAAGTGCTGGCACGTATCCCGACCGAATCGCAGAAGACCCGTGACATTACCGGTGGTCTGCCGCGCGTTGCCGAACTGTTCGAAGCACGTTCGCCGAAAGACGCGGGCATGCTGGCGGAAGTCACCGGTACCGTCGCGTTCGGTAAAGAGACCAAGGGCAAGCAACGCCTGGAAATCACCGACATGGACGGCAACAAGCACGAGTTCCTGATCACCAAGGACAAGCAAGTGCTGGTGCACGACGGCCAGGTGGTGAACAAGGGCGAGATGATCGTCGACGGTCCGGCCGATCCGCAGGACATCCTGCGCCTGCTGGGTATCGAAGCGCTGGCCCGCTACATCGTGGACGAAGTGCAGGACGTGTACCGTCTGCAGGGCGTGAAGATCAACGACAAGCACATCGAGGTGATCGTTCGCCAGATGCTGCGTCGTGTCCAGATCACCGATGCAGGCGACACCGACTACATCGTCGGCGAGCAGGTGGAGCGTTCGGAACTGCTGGAAGAGAACGACAAGGTCAACGCCGTCGGCAAGCTGCCGGCGCAGTACGAAAACGTGCTGCTGGGTATTACCAAGGCATCGCTGTCGACCGACTCCTTCATCTCGGCCGCATCGTTCCAGGAAACCACTCGCGTCCTGACCGAAGCGGCGATCATGGGCAAGCGCGACGGTCTGCGCGGCCTGAAGGAAAACGTCATCGTCGGCCGCCTGATCCCTGGCGGTACCGGCCTGGCATTCCACCGCGCCCGCAAGGAGAAGGAAGTGTGGGAGGCGGAAGAGCGCCAGGCGCTGCTGCAGCAGGAGAAGGCCAATATGGCTGCCGAACTGCAGGCGATGGAAGACCAGCAGAATGCTGCGGCTCCGGCGGAGCAGCATCATGGTGAGGGCGAGTGATCGTCTGAGCTAGCTGAGAGCTGAAATGAGAACGGCACCCTGAGGGGTGCCGTTTTTATTTGGGCAACAGTATTCAATAGACCGAGTAGTGTGGTTTCTTGCCACACACCACTTGATCAAGCTAAAGGAAACACTGATTAATCGCTTATCGGCCTAACTCAGAAGACACAATAGCTCTCTGTTCTTGAGTAAATCGAACATGAGATAAGGTGGCTCCTCCGATGGCTGATCCGACCAAGTCCTTCAATCAAGCACTCCTTGCCCAGCACGACCGTCTCCTGAAGCTGGACACGCCTCTCGGCAACGATATCCTCCTGCCACAACGCGTCCTTGCGCATGAGCGCCTCGGTAGAAGTTACGAATACACGATCGATCTCGTATCAGTACGCGACGATATCGAACTCAAGAAACTCATCGCTCAGCCGGTCACTCTCTGGCTACGACAGGCAGACGGCAGCTACCTTCCCACTAGCGGCTATGTGCACACAATCAAGCGATTAGGCAGTGACGGGCAGATCACGTTTTGCCAGATATTGATCGCGCCGTGGCTATATTTTCTGAAGTTTCGCAAAGACGCCCGGATATGGCAAGACAAGACCGCCGATGACATTCTGGCTGAAGTATTCTCAGTGCATCCCCAAGCGGCAGGAAATTTTCGTTTTGAATTGAGCCAGCCAGCACTTCCGCGCTCGTATTGCACACAGTACGAGACGGATTGGCATTTCGTCCATCGCTTGATGGAAGCGGAGGGATGGTACGGCTACCACGAGCAAGCAGAAGACGGCTCGGGCCACGTTCTCGTCATCACGGACTCGACGTATCAACTCAAGCCTCTCCTGTCTCAGCAGATCCGCTTCCACGGAGCAGGTACCGAGGATGAGTTGCAGGAAATCGGGCACTGGGGCACAAGCCGAAGCGTCCTCTCGTACCAATTCACCACGCGAACCGACGACTACAAGGCCCCCAACCAGCAAAAGCAATGCAACGTCTCTGTGCTGACAGAACATGGCGATCTGCCCAGCCAACTGGAGGTGTACGAGTACACGGGTGCTTATACCTATTCAAAGCGCGAGCAGGGAGACAAGCAAGCGCGCATTAGGGTGGAAGAATGGGAATCGAGCATGCAGCGTTTCCACGGGGTTTCCAGTGTGCGCAACTTACGCGTGGGAAGTTGGTTCACACTGGAAGATCATCCGGCCCATCGGGACGATCCAGAACAAGAACGCCAGTTCATCGTCATCGCTCTTGACTGGTGCATTGAAAATAACTTGCCGGTGTCGGACAAGTTGAGAGATCTTCCAGGCAGTCTCTCATTGCAGGTGAAAACGTTCAAAGCTGCCATCGGCCGCGGCGGTGCAGGAGTCCGGTCGAGCGGTGAAGGACCGCGGAGTAACAAGGACACCGGCCATTGCTTCAACTGCTTCGAAGTCCAGCGACGCAAGGTTCCCTTTCGTAGTCCGGTGGAGCACGCAAAGCCGAACCTGCATCCGCAGACCGCTATTGTCGTCGGGCCTGCTGGCGAAGAGGTCTATACGGATCACCTCAACCGGGTCAAGGTCCGGTTCCGGTGGGATCGGGAGAATTTCGGCGATGAGAGGGCATCGTGCTGGGTACGTGTCAGCTACCCGAACGCAGGTCAGGGCTGGGGCGGAATCAATGTTCCCCGCACTGGGCAGGAAGTCATCGTCACCTTCCTGAACGGCGACGCGGACAGGCCTGTCATTACGGGCCGGCTCTATAACGAAGACCAGGTTCCGCAGTGGCATACCGATGGCAAGCTCTCGGGTCTCAAGTCCAAGGAACTCAAAGGCAACGGCTTTAACCAGCTGGTCCTTGATGACACGACCAGCCAAAACCGGGTGCATCTCTACAGCAGCAATACCCATGCACAGCTGAACCTCGGTTATCTGGTCACCCAGCGTGGGAACGAGCGAAGCCGTTTTTTTGGATCAGGCTTTGCACTCAGCACTGACGACTTCGGCGGCATAGTCACGAACAAGGGGCTGTATATCAGCACCTTTGGTCGCCCCGGTGCGCAGGGAACACAGCTCGATGCGACCGAATCCACCAGTCAGCTCAAGGCGGGCGCCTCGCTCGTAAAAAATCTGTCTGACACGGCGTCTAAGGCAGGAGCAGAAGCGCTCGGTGGACAGGAGGGCCTCAAGCAGTTCATCGACGCAACCGCAGACCGTTACGAAGGCGATGCACAGGGAGGCGCCAACCGTTTCAAGGAACCAATCCTGCTCGCCGGATCCCCCGCGGGGATCGGGCTGGCCAGCACTACAGGCATGCATGTTCATGCGGGCACGGATGTGACTCTATCGTCCGGTACGGATACCAATGTAGCGGTGGGCAAAAGCCTTATTGCCAGCGTCGCTGAAAAGATCAGCCTGTTTGCCTACAACGCGGGTATCAAGCTGTTCGCAGCCAAGGGCAAAGTCGATATCCAGGCGCAGGGCGATGATCTCGACATCATCGCTGAGAAAGTCGTGCGCCTGCTGTCGACCAGCTCCCGCATCGAAATCCACGCGAAGGAGGAGGTCACCATCTCCGCAGGCGGGTCCTCCATCAAGATCAATGGTTCCGGAATCACGGAGAGCACGTCAGGCAAATGGACTGCCCACGCGTCGATGCACCTTATGCCTCGGCCGGCAAAGGCTCCCTATGTGATGCCGCATTTACCGAAGACCGAGCTGCAGAAGACCGATCTGGAATTTCGCCATCTGACGGACTGGGGCGAGCCCTTGGCAGGTGCTGCGTTCAAGGCGACGCTGAGCGACGGCAGTGTACGCACGGGCACGCTTGATGCGCAAGGGATTGCTCGTGTCAGTAATGTGCCCGCGGGTACGACGGCGAAGATTGAATACGACTACAAACCGCTGCAGGCAAGCTCTACCGTATCGACTGAGCTGGACGATGATGTTGACGAATTGCTGAACTGGGTATCGGGCAGCGGTGTCGAGAAAGGTAGAGCATGAGCCAAAAACCTGCGCTACCGGATCAGAACGGAATTCTTGAGGACGCTTGGGAGTCGGTCGTAGGAGGTATGAATTGGCTCAGCTCGGTCCTCTTGGGAGAGTTTGCCGACAAACGGCCCCTTTCGGCTGTCGTGGCGGACATGCTGGTCAGTTTCGTGCCTGGTGTCGTCATTGTAACCAGCGCCCGTGATGCGGTCGCTGTCATCGTACGGCTGGCCTGTCATCCCGAAAAGCGTGATGACCTCATGGAATGGGTGCTTCTGAGCGCTTGCCTCATTGTTATAGCGTTGCCCATTGCGATGGCTGCCGCAGGCGCCGCTGCGCTAGGGGCCGGCGCCGTCGTAGGGGGTATCGCGGGTTCAGAACTCGGCGCCGTGCTGCGTGCCGTCATGCTCCTGTTGATCAAGGAAGCGTCGAAGCTTGTGGAATTGGTGCGTTTCTTGCAGCAGTTCATCAAGGGCGACGTCCTGAAGTTCCTGCGCGCAGTGAAGTTCGCTCAATACGAAAAAGCGCTTCTCGGAGCGATGAAGCAAATTATCGGTAAGCTCGTGGAAATAGTGCGGGCGCTACGTACGCGGCTGGAAAGCCTGGAATATTTTGAAACGGTCAAGGTCACGATCGGCAGACTTATAGACTGGGAACAAAGGTTTTACCAAGTACAGCAGGATGCGATCAAGCAGATGCCGAGGGCGCTGGCGGAACTCGATGCACGGCTTGCGAAACTGCTGGCGCAGACTGCGCCAAAGGAGGCGCATACGGTCGTCATTGGTGTTAAAACAGATAAGGCTGTGGGAGCGCAACTGCTCAAGCAGCGGGTACGGGATACACCGGGTAAAGTCCTGGAGAAGCCAGAATACAAAGCATCAAAGCCAAAAGCCATCACCGCAGCGGCGCCACCCGACGTCAAAACCAGATCGAAAGCCGCATCCGAGATTTCACTGAAAGAAAAGCCCGAGCCTATAAAATCGCCTCACGAGGGGCCGAACGGGAAGAAACAAGCTGTAGCCGATGCCGCTGCGGCCGCTGATAGGGAGCGGATAACGCAACTGGCTAAGGAAGGTAAGATCGGCGAAGCACAAAGAATTTTACAACCTTATGTAGACGCAGCTAAAGATGCTAAGACATCGACGGAAAAACAGGCTGCAATGGATGCGATAATCGCCAGGCTGGACGTAACTTCTGATAAAGAAAAGATGTTCTGGTCCGGCAATAAAGATCTCGCGGCTAAAATAGCAAAAGAAAGAGGGAAGACTATTTTAGAGCAAACGCCGGGTGGCAGCGTCATTGATGGTTGGGGAGATTTGAACAAGACGTTTTCTTGGGCGGGAGAGGGAATCGAGCCTCATGGACCTGATTTCTGGGGTGCCGTATCCTCAAAATACTCGAGCGATGCAACCGGTAAGATCGACGTCATTCAAGATTTTGAGAAAAGATTTCCGCGCGGAGGGAATATTTGGCGTGAAGATGAGTGGACAACAATCGTAAGAGAGGGCAAGGTGACGTCCATTAATGTGTTGGGGATGAGCCCTGACGGTAGACTGGTAGATTCAATGGAAATCGAACCAAACGGAGCGATTGCCAAAAAACTATTCGGAGAGGGATAAAATGACGTTGGCGTTCGAGAATTTCATGAGGCAATACAAGATGACCGGAAGCGAAAAGGCTGATGGATATAGTCGGGATGCTTTCGTAGGACTCGACGAGTACGAGAAGAAAACCGTTTTCGAATTATTGGTGAAAGAGCTTCCATGGTCTGCTGAATGGCTCTTTTACCTTGATCCAGAAAAGGCTCTTGCAGTTACGAAACAAATAGAAGAACAATCACGCGGAAATCCTTATGCTCATGTTTATAAATTACAGGAGCAGATAGTTAAATACTCTGGAGATCTAAATTACCAAAAACGCATGATCGACGATTTTCCTAATTACATAGATAGACTAAAGCCACGTGTTGTTGATGCTATTAATAGAACGCCTACGACAGATGTAAAACTTGATTTTTTTAAGCAGGTTATTTTATTGGAAGCGAATTCCGATGCTGTGGCAAGAGCCAGTCAGCATCTGCTAGATTCACTTAATATTTCTTGCGAGGGCGAGCGCGAAGAAGAATACAATCGATTGATTCGAGCACTCCGTAGCGATAACCTTACAGATAAAAAGAGAGCCATTGCTGAGTTGCGACGGTATGGTTCTATAATCTAAATTCGAGGGACACATCGATTTGGCTTGCCAGAGTTTAAAATCGTTTGGAACAGGAGAAGATAAGCGAAATCAAAATGCATGTGGTGGATATAGGCTCGGGCACTCACGGCTTGCCAGATACCTACATCAACCAACTACCAAATTTCGATCGACGACCATGAGCGAATGCCGGAATTTCCTCGATTTCTTTTCGATGCATAACAAAGAACGTTTGGATGGATTGAGTGAAATTTATTTTTCGGAAATGACGCATCAAGAGCGAACAATGGCGTTCGGCTATCTGTTGAAGATGGTAAAGGCTGGAGGGTCAGAGGAAAGCATAAATGGACTTTTTCTAGCCGATCAGAAACGTGCGTGTCTGATTGTGGCAGAGCTTCTAAAAAGCGGGAGTTTGCGAGATGAGGCCAGAGTCGTAGCGGCGTGGAATCTTTTTCGTGTAGAACCTGACTCTTCGCTGCTTTCCGTGTTTATACAACTCATGTCAAGTGCGGACAAGCGAATTCGTGCCAAAGCTGCGTACTATGTTCCTTCCAACATGGCAACCTCAGATCTTATTGATGGGCTTAAGGCGATGGTACGAACGGAGACCGATACTCTGGCCTCAATAAATGCTGCAAACAAGCTGCTGGAATGCTATGGCATCACTAGAGAATCCGTAGAAAAGGAAGAATTTTCTCGTCTTTATCGAGGTCTTCGGAGCGATGATTCAAGCGATAGGGAACAGATTTTCAAACAGCTCGACCGTTTGTACAAGCCGAGAGTCGTAGCCAGCGAGGGGCCCGATTTATAAGGCCGCAATATTTTGTCTGGTCAGGCGAATGGTGCTTACCCGTAGGTGGCCGTGGCTAGGCTGGAGATCAAGGTACATCCGCAAGCGCAGCGGTGACCATGTAACGCAACCATGCGCTCACCAATTAAATAGGTTCCGGCCCCTTCCACGATAAGATTGATGCCATGCCCGATTTGTGGGCAAGTGATCAAATCGCCAACACGGGCAATGCCGATTCCATCGATAAGGTGCGTAGTCGACGCGGAGATCACTTTGCCACCGTGTGAGGTAGAGTCGCCCAAGCGGACAATTGGTAGCGCCATTTTCATTCCTCCCACTATATTTTCCAATCAAATCATCACCAAATTACTCAAGAACGGTTAACTTTTTCGCCGAGTCAAAGCGTACATTGCCTTAAATGCGTTGGTGCTGTTGTTGAACAATATTTTTGGACCGAGGCCGATCACCAGGGACAAGCAGGTGCTGGTGCACGACGGCCAGATGGTGCACAGGTACGAGATGATCGTCGACGGTCAGGACTGGGGCGCCCCACCGATCGCAAGACATCCTGCGTCTGCTGAGCATCGAAGCGCTGGCCCGTTGCATCATGAATGAAGTGCAGGACGTGTACCGTCTGCAGGACGTGAAGATCAACGACAAGCACATCGAGGTGATCGTTTGCCAGATGCTGCGTCGTGTCCAGATCACGATGCAGGCGACACCGACTACATCGTCGGCGAGCAGGTGGAGCGTTCGGAACTGTTGGAAGAGAACGACAAGGTCAACGCCGTCGGCAAGCTGCCGGCTCAGTACGAAAACGTGCTGCTGGGTATTACCAAGGCATCGCTGTCGACCGACTCGTTCATCTCGGCCGCATCGTTCCAGGAAACCACCCGCGTCCTGACCGAAGCGGCGATCATGGGCAAGCGCGACGGTCTGCGCGGCCTGAAGGAAAACGTCATGGTCGGCCGCCTGATCCCTGGCGGTACCGGCTTGGCATTCCACCGCGCCCGCAAGGAGAAGGAAGTGTGGGAGGCTGAAGAGCGTCAGGAATTGCGTCTGAACTAGGACATGGAACTACGCCTGCGCCAGATAAGGCCCACAATGAGACCAAACAGAACTACGGCGAATGCAGCGTAGGCTTGAATGTAATAGACTGTGCCCTGTTCCAGACGCAGGTAAGGGCCAACATCTGGCGAGTGGATTTCCAGTAACAGGCCGATAAACCAGAAGGCCACAGTCGCAAAAAACAGGACGCCCAACCAAGGTCTCAAACGTGCAGCGAAAAGGCAAAGCATTGCTGCCGTCAATCCCACAGTCCAGAACAGCGAGATAGTGGGCTCCTTGTCGCTCACCTCAGCAATCGCTGTTCCCGGAATGAAGGCAAGAGCAGATAACAGGAGCCACGATGTTGCATGGTCAGGGGCATACGACATTTGCAAAGTTCTCCGCTTACTTCGTTGGGACGCTCGGTTTGATTCACGTACCATTGCGGCATCGCGAACAAACAGGTCTAGCGCATGATCAACAAGCAGTTTGAAGCAGACGGATTTGCCAGTATTGCGCAAGTGCTGTCCGCACGAGAGTGCGAGTTGATCGCTGCAAGGACAGTGGCAATCGATGCCAACGCAGTAGGCACCCGCTGCCTGCTTGCCGAGGACTGGTGCCGGGCGCTTGCCAGACGGTTGCTCCAGCATCCCAACATCGCAGCGTTCATCCCAAGCGGCTTCGTGGCGGTCCAGTGCATCTACTTCGAAAAATCAGTGGAACGGAACTGGCTTGTCCCCGTCCATCAGGACCTGAGCATTCCAGTTGCGGCACGCGTCGACCATCCGGACTTGCGCGGATGGTCGGAAAAGGAGGGCGGCCTGTTCGTCCAGCCGCCAGCCGCCTTGATGGAACAACTCGTCGCCCTGCGCGTGCATCTCGACGCATGCCTGGAGCAAGATGGCCCGCTTCAGTTTGTTCCGGGTTCGCATCAGGAGGGGCGGATCAGTGCAGACGAGGCGCGGATGCGGCGCCAGGCCGGCCCCATTGTCAGCTGCGCGATGGAGCAGGGTGACGTGCTCGCCATGAGACCGCTCGTATTACACGCTTCCTCGAAAGCGGAAGGACATAGCCGCCGCCGTGTCCTGCATTTCGTGTTCGGCCCCCCCAAGCTGCCCTATGGCCTGTCCTGGCAGCGGCCGGTCTGATCGAGCGGGAGACGCCTACTTCGCTGACGCTGCGTTCTTTGAGATCACCGGCGCACACCCGCGGGTGCAGCGCATGTAGCTCGCATCGCACGCATCCAACCGCTCCCGCTTGCGCTTCATGAAATCGCTGCGCTCCGCCTCACGCGCCGATTCCGGCCGCATCCGATTGGCGGTGTCTGCGAGCGGGTTCTTTTCTTCCCCCGCTATGGTATCGAGTTCAGTCAGCCTCCCCGCACGGTTCGCGCACTGCTGTTTTGTGTCTGCACACATTGACTTGCACATGGAGGGCTCTTCGGCACGGGTGACAGGAGCCGCGAAGATGCCGAGCAGGGCGACGAGCAGGATAGAACGCTTCACTTGAATTCCTTTTACTAGGTGGCAGCGACGCTGCAAGCCAGACAATGCCCCGCAGCATACGAAGGCCATTGTAGACCCGCATCCGCGCCATAAAGCAATCCCGACAAACGACCCCCACAACTTACCCTGTCCGGGTAATGCCAAATGCGCACAAATGTGTCATACAATGTTATCCATTTAACTCATCCGTACGCCCCGTCCGTGTAATGACTGCTATGATCCGCGGCTGAGTTATCGAACTATCCACATCCCTTGCCCTGCGAGCAATATGCCCTGGCCTTTTGACACGACACCGGACGCGGCTGCCTCCGACCTCAAGTCGGATAGCCGCACCTCGGACAGCCACATCTCCGAGATGGAGCGCCGGATGCGCGCCTTCCCCTGGGAGACGACAGCGGTAGGCCCGGTCCATACCTGGCCGCACAGCCTGAAAAGCGCCGTCCGCACCGTGCTCGACCTGCGCCTGCCGGCCTATCTCGCCTGGGGCGATTCCTACGTCCAGTTCTTCAACGACGCCTACATCCCCATCCTCGGCGACAAGCAGGATGCGGCGCTCGGCAACGACGTGCGCGTCACCTGGGCCGAGATCTGGCCGACCATCGGCCCGATGTGGCAGCAGGTGCGCCAGGGCGAGGCGCTCGGTTCGGAAGGGCTGCCGCTGACGATCAACCGCTACGGCTACTACGAGACCTGCTACTTCAGCTATTCGTACAGCCCGATCTACGGCGACACCGGCAAGGTCGAGGGCGTGCTGGTCACCTTCGCCGAGATCACCAAGGCAGTGCTGGGCGAGCGCCGCCACGCCTACCAGATCAAGCTGGCAGACACGCTGCGCCGCGAGACCGAATTCAACCCGATGCTCAAGGCGACCATTCGCCTGACCAGCGAATACTTCACCAACTCGAACGTCGCCTACGTCGAACTCGACGAGGCAAAGCGCATCTTCACGGTGAAGGAGGAGTGGAAGGACGGCGTCGAAACGGGCGCCGCCCAGGGCACGCTGCCGATCGACATGCTGTCCCCCGGCCAGCTCGAGCTGCTGCGCGCCGGCACTACCATCTGCATCAACGACGTCTCGAGCGATCCCGAATGCGCGGCCGTCGCCGGTCCCTGCCTGATGCTGGGCATTCACTCGGTGATCGTCATCCCGCTCAAGGACGGCAACCGCCTGCACGGCGCCGGCTTCCTCTACAAGGACCATCCCTACCGCTGGACCGATGACGAACGTACCCTGGCCGAGGACCTGGCGCGCCGCACCTGGGAAGCGCTGCGCCGCATCCGCGCCGAGGAAGCGCTGCGCGAAGAGACGCGCATGCTCGAACTCCTGAACCGCGCCGGCAGCGTGCTCGCCTCCACGCTCGACATCGACACCCTGCTGCAGGCCGTCACCGACGCCGCCACCGAACTGACCGGCGCCGAATTCGGCTCCTTCTTCTACAACGGCAAGGACGCCAACGGCGACGCCTACCTGCTCTACACGCTCAGCGGCGCGCCGCGCGAAGCCTTCGAGAAGCTCGGCCATCCGCGTCCGACGGCCGTCTTCAAGCCCACCTTCGATGGCGGCCCGCCGATCCGCAGCGACGACATCACCAAGGACCCGCGCTATGGCCGGATGGGGCCGCACCACGGCATGCCCAAGGGCCACCTGCCGGTGCGCAGCTACCTGGCGGCGTCCGTCAGCTCGCGCTCGGGCGAGGTGCTGGGCGGCCTGTTCTTCGGCCACTCGCAGCCGAAGATGTTCGACGAGCGCACCGAACAGCTGATCGCCGGCTTCGTGGCCCAGGCGGCCGTCGCGATCGACAATGCGCGCCTCTACGACATGGCGCAGCGCGCCGCCCGCGAGCGCGAGGGCCTGCTGGCGAGCGAACGCGCCGCGCGCGCCGAGGCCGAGCGTCACAGCAAGATGAAGGACGAGTTCCTCGCCATGCTGGCGCACGAGCTGAGGAATCCCCTGGCGCCGATCACCAATGCGGCCCAGCTCATCAACATGCCGAGCGTCGACGAAAAGCTGCGCCTGAAGGCCGGCAGCATCATCTCGCGCCAGGTGCGCCACATGACGGAGCTGGTGGACGACCTGCTGGACGTCTCGCGCGTGACGCGCGGCCTGGTCAAGCTGGAGCACGAGACGCTGGAGCTGAGCGCGGTGCTGCGCTCGGCCGTCGAGCAGGCGCGCCCGCACATCGAAGCGCGCGAACACGCCCTCGTCGTGGAAGCGCCTGAACACCCGGTGCTGGTGGTGGGCGACCGCACGCGCCTGGTGCAGGTGCTGGTCAACCTCCTGAACAACGCCGCCAAGTACACGCCGCCGCGCGGACGCATCGTGCTGCGCCTGGAGGCCGGCCTGGAGTCGGCGCGCATGACCGTCATCGACAACGGCGCCGGCATGGACGCCAAGCTGCTGCCCCACGTGTTCGACCTGTTCACCCAGGCCGAGCGCACCCCGGACCGCTCGCAGGGCGGCCTGGGCATCGGCCTGGCCCTGGTAAAAACCATCGTGCAGATGCATGGCGGCCAGGTCGAGGCGCACAGCGACGGGCCGAACCTCGGCGCCTCGGTGTCGGTGCTGTTGCCACTGGCGGCGGCCGATGCGGCCAGGCCGCAGGCGCCGGGCCGTCCGCGCGCCGGCAGGCGCAGCGTCACGCCCTGCGTGCTCACCATCGTCGACGACAATGCCGACGCCGCGCAGTCCCTCGCCGTGCTGCTGCGCGCCCAGGGCCATACCGTGAATGTGTTCGAGGACGGCGTGCGCACCCTGGCCTCGAGCGACATCGCGCGCGCGCAGGCCTTCATCCTCGACATCGGCCTGCCCGACATGACCGGCTACGAACTGGCGCGCCGCCTGCGCCGCGAGCATCCGAAGGCGACCTTCATCGCGCTCACCGGCTACGGCCAGGCGCGCGACCGCGACCTGTCGAAGCAGGCGGGCTTCGACCATCACCTGGTCAAGCCGGTGGAGTTCCGCGCGCTGGCCGACATTCTGGCAGGACTCGATTGCACAGCCGCCGAGGAACCGGATATCGCAGGCGCGAGGTGAAAGCTGGTTGACTTTGTTGCAGTAAGTCAGCAATATTGTTAACTCCTCGACATCTGCATTTCTCGCCTTCGCCGTGTCCCGTAAAAAGAACAGTCGCCAGTGGGCGCGCCTGCGGATCCTGTGTTCCGGTGGCCTGCACCTGATGACTCTGATCCCCGATGCGCTGGAGCTGGTGCGTGAGCTGATTCCCAACAGCGCGTCCCAGCTGTTCCTGCTCGCCGAGCAGGCGCCGGAGGATGTACAGGAAGCGAACGTGCTGGGTGTGCTGCCGCCGCCGAACGGCTACTTCTATGGCGATTCGGTCGACTTCGGCGTAGCCCCGGGCGAGGCAAAAGCGCGTGCCCAGCACGTGCTCGAAGTGCGTCTCGGTTCCGCCGCCCATCCCCTCGGCACACTCACCCTGCTGCGCGACAGCGGCGCCGCCTTTGACCAGGACGACGAGGAAGACCTCGGCCGCGTCGCCAACTATTTCGACTACGCGCTGCGCAATGCGGCCGGCGCCGGCACGGGTCTGTCGGGCGTGATCGAGGACGAAGCCATGCTGCTGGCCACGACCAGCGGCGACATCCTCTTCCTGAGCGATTCGGCCGGCGCGCTGCTGGGCCAATTGGCCTCGCAGGAGCAGCAGGTTTTTGATCGCCGTACGCTGCCGCCGTTCTGCCTGCGCCTGGTGGAGTCGGTGGTGTTCGGCGAGCGCTATCCCTGGCGCCTGCCGGCGGGCACGCTCGAGCTGGCCGGCGGGGTGCTGGAAGCGCGCGCCCAGTGGATGAGCGCCGGCTCGCACGACGCCGTCCACGGCCGCACCGTCGGCATCTTCCTGAAGTTCGTGGTGCCGATGCCGCTGCGGATCTGGCGCGCCCTGGGCAGCGTGGAGCTGTCGCCGCAGCAGATGGAAGTGGCGTTCTGGATGGGCCTGGGCGGCGGCCGCGAAGCCGCGCGCTCGCGCATGGACGTCAGCGACGCCGTGCTGCGCGACTGCGTCAAGGCCGTCTACGAGAAGTTCGGCTGCACCTCCGAAGCGGGCCTGCTGGCCATCCTGCGCCCGGCCGTCTCGCGCATGTAATCCCCCCGCTGTCCGGTTTCTCCGGAACACCCCCCACCCGAGGGGATGGAATACACTTGCTTGGCTTTTTATTATCTAACCCGAATCTCGAAGGAGGTTGTCATGAACATTCGCTGGATGTGCGCTGTTCTCCTGGGCGCGAGCTGCGCCGTCGCCAATGCCGCCGATACCAAGGTCACCATGAAGATGGCGACCGAAAAAGGGGAGGGCCTTGAGGTCGGCACCGTGACCATCAGCGAGACCAGCCACGGCCTGGTGTTCACGCCGATGCTCAAGGGACTGCCGGCCGGCCTGCACGGTTTCCACGTGCATGAAAACGGCAGCTGCGGCCCGAACCAGAAGGACGGCAAGCCGGTGCCCGCGGGCGCGGCGGGCGGCCACCTGGACCCGTCCAAGACCGGCAAGCACGGCCTGCCATGGGGCGACGGCCACCTGGGCGACCTGCCGGCGCTCACGGTCGACGACAAGGGCGCGGCCAGCAACCCGGTGCTGGCGCCGCGCCTGAAGAAGCTGGCCGACATCAAGGGCAAGGCCCTGATGGTGCACGCGGGCGGCGACAACCATGCCGACCACCCGGCGCCGCTGGGCGGCGGAGGCGGCCGGATCGCCTGCGGCGTGATTCAGTAGCCATCCCTGATGCTGTCAGGGATGAAATAAAATTTCAAATAGAAGGCAAAAACGAAATGAAATTTCACTCCCTGATGGCAGCGGCGCTGCTGGCCTTTTCCATGGACAGCCACGCCGGCCTGATCCACCAGTTCAATATCAACGGCTCCCTGGCCGATTCGGTGGGCAACGCTTCGCTGGTCGGCCTGGGCGGCACGGTCGGCGCCGATGCCTACGTGTTCGACGCCAACAAGGGCCTGCGCCTCGAAGCGAAGCTGGGCGGTGTCTATACCATCGACATGCGCTTCCACTTCGACAGCTTCCGCACCTACGGCCGCATCATCGACTTCAAGAACCTGGTCGGCGACGAAGGGTTCTACGCCGCCAGCGACAAGTTCCGCGTCTTTAACATCGCCGGCACCGGTAGCGGCGGCAACATGGATGCGAACGTCGATAGCCGCGTGACCGTCACCCGCGACGCCCAGAAGATGTTCCGCGTCTACCAGAACGGTGAACTGGTGCTGAGCGTGCTGGACACGGCGGGCGTGACCGATTTCGGCCAGAATGTTGCCCACTTCTTCCGTGACAACATCAGCGGGGGCACTACCGGGGAAGGGAACCCGGGTGCGGTCGACTATATCCGCGTCTACGACACGGCCCTGGGCCTCGAGGAAGTGCGCGCGCTGACGCCGCCGGATGTGGACGTGCCCGAGCCGGCTTCGCTGGGCCTGATGGGCGCCGGCCTGGCGCTGCTGGGCTTTACCCGCCGCCGCCGCAAGTGATGTTCGTGCGTGGCCGGCGTTGCCGGCCACGTCACGGTTTCCTGGGTAATTCCACCTGCGGCACCTCGGTCGCCTGCGCCGCAATGAATCCCTCCAGCGCATCCGTCAGGTCGTCGACGACGGCCTTGCCCCACGCTTCTTCCATCAGCCGGTACTGGCGCTCGATCAGCGGCGCGATCTCGTCGATCAGGCGATCGCCTTTCTCCCCCAGCAGCACCAATACCCGGCGCGCATCGGTGGCCACCCGCTGGCGCTTGACCAGCCCGAGTTCTTCCATCCGCGACAGCACGCCCGCCATGCTCGGGCTCAGGATCTGGCACAGCTCGCACAGCTCGCGCGGCTCGAGCTGGCCGTGCTCGTCCAGCGCGCGCAGGATGCGCCACTGTTGTTCGGTGACCCCGAAGTGGTTCAGCACCGGGCGAAAATGCGCCATCAGCGCGTCGCGCGCTTTCAGGAACAACTGGGGCAGGTTACGGTGGGTGATCCGGTAGGGCAAGGGAACTCCATTCGCGCAGTGAGGCGAGCTTGACTGGCTAACATATTAGTGATTAACTTACGCACATATTAGCGAATATTGTGTTCGCTGCCTTCACTTTTTCGCGTGCGGCAAAGACCGTGATTATCCGAGACAGGCCTTCCGGCCTCAAGCTGTTCCTCCTCCTGCGCGGGTCAGTTCTGCTACGCATCCTGCCGACGCTGGCGGTCAACGTGGCGGTCGCCATCCTCGTCACCTGGTCGCATGGCGACTTGTGGGACCTGAAGATCACGCTCACCACCATTCCCTTCACCCTGATCGGCCTGCCGATCGCGATCTTCCTCGGCTTTCGCAACAACTCGGCCTACGACCGCTTCTGGGAAGGCCGCAAGCTGTGGGGCGAGCTGCTGCTGCGCAGCCGTAACCTGGCGCGCCAGTGCCTGAGCCTCGTCGACGGTGACGGCCCCGCGCACATGAAGAACGGCCTGGACGACGTCCGCGTGCGCATGGTCCTGCGCGCCATTGCCTTCTGCGGCTCCCTGCGCGACCAGCTGCGCCACCGCCCCCTCGACCCGCACCTGGCCAGCCTCCTGCCGGCTTCGGAATTCGAAGCATTGAAACACCAGGCGAACGGGCCGGACTACCTCATGCGAAGAATCGGCCAGGACCTCGGCGAATGCGTCCGGAACAAGCGCATCGAGCCCTGCCTGGCCGCCAACATCGACCACACGCTCTCCGCGATGACGGCCGCCGCCGCATCCTGCGAGCGCATCAAGAATACCCCGATTCCCTTCTCCTACTCGGTGCTGCTGCATCGCACCGCCTACCTGTACTGCTTCCTGCTGCCCTTCGGCCTGGTCGACACGATCGGCTTCATGACGCCGGTGGTGGTGGCCATCGTGGCCTATACCTTCTTCGGCCTGGACGCCCTCGGCGACGAACTCGAGGAGCCGTTCGGGATGGAGCCCAACGACCTGCCGCTGGACGCGATCTGCCGGGTGATCGAGATCGATCTGCGCACGGCGCTCGGCGACGACGACGTACCACCGCCCCTGCAGGCGGTCGATTACACCCTCATGTAGCACGTTTTTGAAGAGACGTTTATGCACCACGACGAACACGTTCAACACGACCGCATCCGCCTGCCGCAACTGCGCGAACGGATCACCAGCGCTGCCCGGGCGGCCGAATGGATCAGGGACGGCATGACCGTCGGCATGAGCGGCTTCACCCGCGCCGGCGACGCCAAGGCGGTGCCGCTCGCCCTGGCCGAGCGCGCCCGCAGCGAACCCCTGAAAATCACGCTGATGACCGGGGCGTCCCTGGGCAGCGACATCGATAAAACGCTGGCCGAATCTGGCGTGCTGGCGCGCCGCATGCCCTTCCAGGCCGACCCGGCGCTGCGTGCGGCGATCAACCGCGGCGAAGTCATGTTCGTCGACCAGCACCTGTCCGAGACCGTCGAACTGCTGCGCACCCGCCAGATCGCCCCGGTCGACGTGGCCGTGATCGAGGCGGTCGCCATCACGGAAACCGGCGCCATCATTCCGACGACCTCGGTCGGCAACAGCGCCAGCTTCGCCATCCTGGCCGAGAAGGTGATCGTCGAGATCAACCTGAGCCAGTCGCCGGCCCTGGAGGGCCTGCATGACATCTTCATCCCCAAGCACCGCCCGCGCCGCGAACCGATGCCGCTCATGAACGTGGACGACCGCATCGGCACCACGGCCATCGAGATCCCGCCCGAGAAGATCGTCGCCATCGTGATGACCGAGAAGATGGATAGCGCCTCGACCATCCTGCCGGCGGACGCGGAGACGGCGGCGATCGCGGGCCACCTGATCGGCTTCTTCAACGAAGAGATCGCATTGGGCCGCCTGACCGAGCGCCTGATGCCGATCCAGGCCGGCATCGGCACCATCGCCAACGCCGTGGTCGGCGGCCTGATCGACGGACCGTTCAGGAACCTCACCATGTACTCGGAAGTGCTGCAGGACTCGACCTTCGATTTGTTCGACGCGGGCAAGCTGGACTTCGCCTCGGGTTCCTCCATCACGCTGTCGGAGGCCAAGGCGCGCCAGGTGTTCGGCGACATCGAGCGCTACAAGGACCGCCTGGTACTGCGCCCCCAGGAGGTGAGCAACCATCCGGAGGTGATCCGGCGCCTGGGCATCATCGCCATCAACACGGCGCTCGAGTGCGACATCTACGGCAACGTGAACTCGACCCACGTGCAGGGCACGCACATGATGAACGGCATCGGCGGCTCGGGCGACTTCGCGCGCAACGCCTACCTGTCCGTGTTCGCGACCAAGTCGCTGGCCAAGGGCGGCAAGATCTCGAGCATCGTGCCGATGGTGGCGCACGTCGACCACAACGAACACGATGTCGACATCATCGTCACCGAAGTGGGCCTGGCCGACCTGCGCGGCCTGGCGCCACGCGAACGGGCGCAGCGCATCATCGAGAACTGCGTGGCCCAGCCTTACCGGCAGATGCTGAAGGACTACGTGGAAGAGGCGAGCAAGGGAGGAGGGCAGACGCCGCACGTGCTGGAGAAGGCGTTCTCGTGGCACGTGCGATACCGCGAGACGGGGTCGATGCTGCCGGCGGCCGAGGGCGTTTGACTTGCCGCGAACCGTAGGGTGGTCGGCTCCGCCGACCGCGCGTTCAACTCCCCTTTGAACAGACGTAAGCGCTGCTCATATACGGTTTGAACGCGCGCACGGCAAAGCCGTGCACCCTACTATTTCGCGGACGTGCGGGCCTTGCCGAACGGATCCCCCGCCTTCCACTGCGGCGCCTTCGGCGAATCCGCCACCATGCGGCCCAGGTTCAGCGTGAACTGCGCCTGCTGCACCATGCCCGACAGGTCCCAGTTCGGATCGTACTCATCCGACACCTGGTGATACTTGGCGCGGTAGGACGCCTGCTTGGCCTTGCTTGCCTCCACATCCTTCACCCAGCCATGCCCCGCCCCCACCGAGAACGCCGGCACGCCGGCCTTGGCGAAGCTGAAGTGGTCGCTGCGGAAGTAGCCGCCCGCCAGGTCGGGACGCGACGGCGCCACCGTCAGGCCCATGCTCCTGGCGGTGGCTGCGGCCAGGGCGCCCAGGTCGGTACGCTCGCTGCCAGGCGTCGAAACATCCTTCACCAGGCCGACGAAGTTCAGGCTGTCCAGGTTCAGGTTGGCCACCGTCTTCTCGATCGGCCACAGCGGCTTGGCGGCATAGGCCGCGCTTCCCAGCAGGCCCTGCTCTTCGGCCGCCACCCACAGGAACATCTGGCTGCGCTTGGCCGGGTTGCGTACGGCTTCCTGGGCCATCGCCAGCAGGGCCGCGGTGCCCGAGGCGTTGTCGACGGCGCCGTTGAAGATGGTGTCGCCTTCCGTCCCCTGCTTGCCCATGTGGTCCCAGTGGGCGCTGTAGATCACCACTTCGTCCTTGAGCTTCGGGTCGGTGCCCGGCACCACGCCGGCCACATTGAATTCGTTCAGCGTGCGCACTTCGGCGCGCGCCTCGCCCTTCACGCGGGCGTTCAGCACGACCGGCCTGAAGTTCTTGTCCTCGGCGGCGGCGCGCAGCTTGTCGAGATCCTGGCCGCCGGCTGCGAACAGCTTGCGCGCGGTGGCGTCGGTCATCCAGCCCTGCAGGCCGGTGCCCAGCTTGCCCTCGGCCAGCTGGAAGCGCTCGGCGTTGGCCCAGCTGTTCTGCACCACGCTCCAGCCGTAGGAGGCCGAGGCGTCGGTGTGGATCAGCAGGACGCCGGCCGCGCCCTGGCGCGCCGCTTCTTCCAGCTTGTAGGTCCAGCGGCCGTAGTAGGTCAGGCCTTCGCCGTTGAAGCGCTTCGGCTCAAGGGCGGTCGGCTTCGGATCGTTCACCATCATCACCAGCACCTTGCCCTTCAGGTCCTGGCCCTTGAAGTCGTCCCAGCCCTCTTCCGGCGCTTGAATGCCGTAGCCGACGAAGACCAGCTCGGCGTCCAGGGTGTGGTCGGCCTGGGCGTCGCCCGGACCCCAGACCCAGTCGGGGCCGAACTGCAGCGGCAGCGCCTGGCCACCGGCGGTGATGCCGAGATTGCTCTTCGCGGGCAGCGAGCGCACGCCGGCGATCTTGACCGGCTGGCGGTAGCTGCCGTTGTTGGCCGGCTGCAGGCCGATCGCGGCGGACTGGGTTTCGAGGTAGGTGACGGTCAGCTCACCGCCGCGCTGGCCGGTGCCGCGGCCTTCGACGGCGTCGGACGACAGGAAGGCCAGGTGGGCGCGCAGCGGCGCTTCCTTGACGGTAGCGGCTTGCGCCTTGCCTGCGGCGTGGGCCGGGTAGGCCACTGCCAGGCTGGCTGCGAGAGCGGTGAAAGCAAGGGAGGAGACGATCTTGTACATGGAATCCTGCTGCAAGAGTTGAAAGGGTTGGCACACCGGGTGCGTCTTGCATTGTATGCCAACCCATCAGTAAAACCGCAGCACGTCGGACGATATCGTCATGCCCGTTCCCGGCATGCGCTTCGGCGCGCCGGGCGGGAGCAGGTGGGTCGGCAGGCCCGGGATGCGCTCCTCGACCACCACCGCCAGCAGGTCCTCGGACTTGATGTCGAAGGTAAAGCGCAGCAGGGTGTCTTCCATCCCGTACACCGACATCGACCAGATGGTCTCCTTGTTGCCGAGCGCGCGGCCGTTGACGGTGGAGGCCAGCGGCTTGGTGCCGGCCGCCCACAGCTCGATGTGGGGCGCCCGGTTCTTCGAGCGCAGCGTGAACTCGACCTGGCGCGGGCCGCCTTCCTTGCGCGGCCTGGGCATGCGCAGCAGGTAGCCTTCCGGATAGGCGATGGCGTCCTCACGCGGCGCCACCGAAAACCACTGGCGCGGGCTGTGCCAGCCGAAGACGTCCACGTGGATCGAGGGCTTCGCGAGGTGCGGGAACAGGTTCTTGCTCCAGCTGTCGAGCGGATCCGGCGGCGCCAGCCAGTAAGCGCGCCAGCTGTTCATGTCCTTGAAGTAGACCAGGCGGTCCGGTGCCAGGGCCGGCGTTTCGATCGGCGCAGGACGTGCCGCCTGGGTGGGCAGCGCCAGGCAGCCGGCGCAGGCGAGCAGCATCGCGGCCGCGACGTAGCGCCCGACAGGCAGCAGCAGGAACAGGCTGGCGAAGCAGGCCAGCAGCACCGCGATCGCCAGCGAGGGCAGGTAGACGCCGCGCGGAGCCAGCGCCGTCCAGGTTTCACCCAGGGCGGGGACGAGCAGCAGCAGGGCCGGCAGCAGGCCCGCGGCCAGCACCAGCACGCGCGCCGCAAGGTGCGATATGCGCGGCAGCACCATCCAGGCGCCCAGCGCCGCCGTCAGCGGCCAGGCCAGCAGGTAGGCCGTCTCGGGGGCGATCAGCAGCGCCAGCACCAGCGCCACCAGCAGCCAGGCCATGGTCCCGAGGAAGACCGGCGCCGCGCCCATGAAGCGGCGCATCAGGTAGAGTCCGGCGACGAACAGGCAGCCGCCGACGATGGTGTAGGCCAATGCCGGCCCGCTGTCGCTAAGGCGCGTCAGCGCCGCCACCTCCTCGCGCTGCTCCCACAGCGCCATGCGCGCCGCCAGCAGCACCAGCGCCACGCCGAAGAAACCCTGCACCAGCGGGGCCACCGTTTCTTCGGACCGCGCCAGCGCCTGCTGGTAGCCGCGCACCAGCATCAGGGCGGCCAGCGCCGCCAGGGTCCAGCACAGGATCGCCGAATGCTGCACCCGTCCCAGGCCCGGGACCGTGAACCAGGCGCGGGCGCCATGTGCGCCGCGCGCGAGGTCGGCATCGCCGTAGTGGCGCGCCAGGCCCAGCATCGCATCGCCCAGCCGCGCCGGCAGGCCGGTCTCCAGGCGCTCCAGGGTATCGAGCGTGCGCTCGCCGTCGAAGGGTTTGCCGGTGTTCGCGAACAGCAGGGCCGGCGCGCCGAGCCGGCCGAGAGGTCCGACGCGCGGCGTTTCCGGCCGCAGCCTGTACAAACCCGCCAGCAGCGACGAGCCTTCCACGCCGGGCGCCGCATCCGGCAAGGCGTTCAATACGCTGCCGCCGGCATTGCTCGCATCGAGCAGCATCAGGGGGCCGCCGCTGCCCATGCTGTCGAAGCGCAGCGCCAGCCCGACCTGGCGCGCCAGCGGATGGCGCTCGGCGAAACCCTGGGCGCCGAGGGCGCCGACTTCCTCGCCGTCGGCGAACAGCATCACGATATCGTTCCGTGGCGCCTGCCCGGCGGACAGGGCGCGCGCCGTCTCCAGCAGCGCAGCCGCCGGCAGGGCCGAACGCGCGGCGCCCAGCGTCGTCTTCCCGCTGTCGTAGTGCGTGGCCAGCAGCAGGGCGGGGCGCTTCGCCCTGTCCGGGGCGCTGCCGGACAGGCGCGCCACGACGTTGTGGACCACGCCCACCGTGTAGTGGGTGCCGCCCCAGTACTGGACGGTGGATTTCTGCACCGTGGTGCGCTGCACGCTGGCCTGCAGGCCCATGCCGCGCAGCTGGTTGACGATATAGTCGCGCGCCGCGGCATTCGCGTCGGTGGCGATCGGCCGCGTGGAAGCGGCGAGATTGGCCATGTGGCGCTGCATGCGGGTGGTATCGATGGCCGCCGGTGGCGATGCGGGCGTGTCGTGCGGGCGGGCCAGCCAGGCCAGCGCCAGGGCGATGCAGACGGCCGCGAAGGCGGCCAGGCCGAGGGCGCGCGCGGGCGCCGCCGGTAGTCCAGCGGTAAGCATGTTTCTCTCTCCAATGTTTGTCTTGTTGTGGGTGCGACGGGCGTACGGCGGGAAGCGGCTCCTTTCGAGTCGAAAAAAAGCCCGCCAGGCTGGGAGGCTGTAGCGGGCGAAGTAGGGAAACTGTCGTGCTTAGTCGAGGGTCCAGACGTAGGCGATCTGCGCCCACCCGGCTTCGGCCACGCCGTTGTTCATGGCCGGCTTGAACTGGCACAGGCTCAGGGCGTTGACCGCGGCGCGGTCCAGCACGCGCGAGCCGCTCGACTTCTGGATGCGCGAATCCTGCACGCGACCGTCGGCGCCGACCATCAGGGCCAGGGTCACGGTGCCGGTCTCGCCGTTGCGGGCGGCGCTCGTCGGGTAATCGGGCTTGGCGCAGCCGTCGGCGTCGGCCAGCACGGCGCTGCGCATCGCGCCGGCATTGCTGCTGGCGGGCGCCTGGCTGGGCGGCGCCTCGCTGGCGGCGGCTTGCGCAGGCTCCGGCATCGGCTGCGGCTCGGTGGTGGCCTGCACCTGTTCCTCCATCGGTGGCGGCGGCACCTCGACCTCCACCTTCGGCACCACGATCGGCGGCTTGGCGACTTCCACGCGCGGCTTGGGCGGTTCCGGCGGCGGCGGAGGCGGCGGAATGTCCGGCTTGACCCAGACCAGCGTGTCTTGCACCAGGGCCGGAATGCTGATCGCCTTCGAATTCATCACATTGACCACGCCCATGGCCACCAGCGCGTGCAGGCCGGCCACGAGGGCGAACTTCCCGGCCTTGCCGCCGGTCCCATCGTTGATTTGCGAGAAGTGCATGACGATCTCCTTATTGTTGCGCCTGCGCATGGATCGCAGAACTTTTTGCTTCAGGAAAGATATGCATCAGACAACCGATGGAACTAATATATGCCAGCCTCTAGCAATAAGTAAAGCGCTTTCTTGGTAATTTTGCTTCGATGTGTAAGTGTTCTTGGCCTGCCGGCGTGATGAAACCGGCACTCGCGTCCGTGACCGTTGTATGAAATAATCCTCTTGCAACCCGCATCCTTTCTGTCGTCTGGCACACTTGGCTGCCACAGATTGGTACGGCGACCGTAAGCGGGTCCCAGAACAGGAGCAGAAGAGTGGTGTCCGAACAGAAAAAACCTATCCGCGTGATGCTGGCCGACGACCATCCCATCGTCATGACCGGCTTTGCCATGTCGCTCGAAGCGGCAGGCATGCAGGTGGTAGGGCAGGCCAAGACCCCGAGCGAGGCGGTGGCGCTGTATGCCGCGCAGCAGCCCGACGTGGTCATCCTCGACATGCGTTTCGGGACCGAACTCACCGGCCTCGATGCGGCGCAGGGCATCCTCAAGGACGACCCGCGCGCGAAGATCATCTTCCTCAGCCAGTTTGACCAGGACAGCCTGATCAAGGAAACCTACCGCATGGGCGCCCACGCCTTCGTGACCAAGGATTGCGACCCGTCCGACCTGGTCACCGCCGTGCGCCACGCCCACGACGGCAAGCTGTACTTCCTGCCGCAGATCGCCTCGCGCCTGGCCAGCATGGCGGTGCGCGGCGACGTGACGCCGCAGTCGCAGCTCGATGAACGCGGGCTGGAGATCTTCAAGCTGATGGCCGAGGGCCTGACCAATGCGGAAATCGCCGAGAAGCTCGACCTGTCGACCAAGACCATCAGCAACATCAGCCAGTCGATCAAGGAAAAGCTGGGCGTGCACCGCCAGGCCAACATCACCCTGCTGGCCGTGAAGCATGGCCTGATCGAGCCTTAAGC
Organism: Massilia agri; assembly: GCF_024753255.1. Lineage (GTDB taxonomy): Bacteria > Pseudomonadota > Gammaproteobacteria > Burkholderiales > Burkholderiaceae_D > Telluria > Telluria agri. The sequence goes on along the minus strand of NZ_JANUHA010000002.1, from coordinate 147,467 downwards.
GAATGTCTCTCCTGCGGAACACGCGCGCGCTCCTGGCGACGCTGAGCGTCCTTGCGCTGCTGGCCGGCGCTGCCCAGGCAGGCACGGGGCAAGCGGCCGCGCGTGACGACGAGGTCACGGGCTTCCGCTTCCAGATCCTCACCGGCGACGACAGCGAGGTCACGCGCCGCATCGCCGAAGACCTGTACAAGCGCCTGGTGCCGACCTTCGGCGCCTTCCGCACCGAGCTGGCCCAGCGTCGCCGCATGCTCTACGTGGCGATCGGCCCGACCGCGCTGCGCGACGCCCTGGCGCGCCGCTGCGACTGCGTGATCATCTCGGCCTTCACCTCGAGCCAGGTCTGGCGCGCCCTCACCGCCAGGGCCAACAACCGCACCGCGATGCTGACGGCCGTCTACGCCGAGCCGGCGCCGGCCGACCAGCTGCGCCTGGCGGCCCTGCTGTACGGGCGTCCGGTGCGGGTGGGCGCCATCCTCGGCCGCGACACCGCTTTCCTGCGCACGACGCTGGAGAGCGAGGTCGAGGTGCAGCCCTTCGCCGCCGGCGACGACATCAACCACACGCTCAACGGCATGACGCGCGCCGAGGTGCTGCTGGCGCTGCCCGACGGCGACGTTTACAACCCCGAGAACGTGCGCAACATCCTGCTCTCGACCTACCGCCGCAAGCAGGGCGTGATCGGCTTCTCGGCCGACATGGTGAAGGTGGGCGCGCTGGCCACCACCTATTCGGAGATCGAGGACATCAACACGCAAGTCGCCGAGATCGCGGCCGCTTTTGTTGCCACCGGCGAGCTGGCCCCGCCGCAGTTTCCGCGCTACTTCCGCACCGTGGTCAACGAGGGCGTGGCCCGTTCCCTCGACGTGCGCGTGACCGACGGCGCGCGCCGCTTCGCCCGCCATCCGGCGCGTCGGGCGCCGGCACCGGCCCCCGCGCCCGCCGCCGCCGCGCCGGTCGTCTCGCAGGCGCCCATTCCACCGGCGCCCGTGCCATGACGCTGCGTTTCTGGCGCAGCTGGAGCATCGGCCGGCGCATGACCGTCATCACCATGCTGCCGGTGGTCTGCCTGTTCACCGCCTTCGTCTGGTATTCCTGGTACTCGCACCGCGCCCAGGTGACCGAGGAACTGGCCGAGCGCGGGCGCATCCTGGCGCGCGCGCTGGCCGAGACCAGCGAATACAACGTCATCTCCGGCAATCTCTCCGACCTGCGCCTGACCATCAACGGCCTGGTGCAGTCCGACAGCAGCATCTACCGCATCGAGGTGGTGGGCGTGGACGGCGCCCAGGCCGTGCGCGTGAATTCCGAATCCGCCATCGACGCCCAGCCCTTCCACTACGAGGCGCCGATCAAGAAGCAGGTGGTGTGGATCAACCTGTTTACCGACAACGGCACCCCGCACGTCTCCGCCTCCAGCGACCTGCGTCCGCCGACGCTCACCACCGAGATCGTCGGCTGGGTGCGCGTGACGATGTCGCCCTCGAACATGATGGCCAAGCAGACCCGCCGCTTCCGCTTCGAGCTGTCGATCGCCGCGCTGGCGCTGGCCGCCAGCGCCGTGATGGCCTGGGTGCTGGCGCGCTCGCTGACGGTGCCGCTGCGCGAGGCGATCGGCGCCTTGAGCCGCATCCGCAACGGCGACTACCGCGTGCAGCTGCCGGTCAGGACCGGCGGCGAGGTCGGCGAGCTGCAGGCCTCGATCGGCGAGATGTCGCTGGCGCTGGACGAATCCAAGCGCGACCTCGAGAACAAGGTGGCCGAGCGCACCCGCGACCTGCTCGCCTCGCGCAACGAGGCGCTGCGCGCCGACGCCGACAAGCGCAAGCTGATCCAGAAGGTCAACTCCATCATCGAGGACGAGAGGAAGAGCATCGCGGTCGAGATCCACGACGAACTGAACGCGTCCCTGATCGCCGCGCGCCTGGAAGCCCAGGCCATCGGCGCCTTGGCAAGCAAGGCGGCCCCTGGACCGGAGATCGAGGAGATCGGCCGCAAGTCGCAGGCCATCACCAAGCTCGCGCTCGACCTCTACGCCAACGGCCGCCGCCTGGTGCGGCGCCTGCGCCCCGAAGTGCTCGACATGCTCGGCCTGCACGGCGCGGTCGAGGAGATGACGCGCCACTACGACAGCAGCTCCGGCTGCAGCTTCGAATTCCACGGCGAGGGCGACTTCTCGCGCCTGTCGAACGAGCTGGCCATCTCGGCCTACCGCATCGTGCAGGAAGCGCTGTCGAACATCATGAAGCACTCCCACGCGACCTCGGCCCAGGTACGCCTGGTGCTGGACGAAAGCGCGCAGACGCTGCGCATCGTGGTCGCCGACGACGGCAACGGCTTCGATCCGGCCAGCGTCTCGGAAGGCATCGGCATCATCGGCATGCGCGAGCGCGTCTACGCCGTGCATGGCACGATGGACGTGCGCTCGCGCCCGGGCGGCGGCACCGTGGTGGCCTTCACCCTGCCGCTCAGTGCGCCGGCGCCCGCATCGGCACCCACTTAAGCATTCACTCATCAACAAAGACGACCATGTCCAACGAACTGCGCACGCCCTACGAGAAGGGCAACCTGAACCAGACCACCACCCATGCCGAATGCATCGCCTGGTATCAGGACCTCGCGGCGCGCCATCCCGGCGTGCTGCGCTTCTTCGAGGTGGGCGTGTCGGACGCGGGCGTGCCGATCCACGCGGGCGTGGTGAGCAGCGACGGCGTCTTCGACCGCGAGGAGATCAAGCGCACGGGCCGTCCGGTCTTCTTCAACAACAACGGCATCCACCCGGGCGAACCGGAAGGCGTGGACGCCTGCATGGCCCTGGTGCGCGACTTCTGCACCCAGCCCGAGCGCCTCGCGGCGCTCGGTAAAACCGTCTTCCTGTTCGTCCCGCTGTACAACGTCGACGGCAGCCTGAATCGGGCCGACACTTCGCGCGTGAACCAGGACGGCCCCGAGCAGTTCGGCTTCCGCGGCAACAGCCGCCACCTCGACCTGAACCGCGACTTCATCAAGTGCGACACGCTCACGGCCCAGGTCTTCAACAAGCTGTTCACGGCCTGGGACCCGGACGTGATGGTCGACACCCACACCTCCAACGGCGCCGACTACAGCTACACCATGACCCTGATCCACACCCAGCCGGACAAGCTGGGCGGAGAACTCGGCGAGTTCCTGCGCTCCACCATGCTGCCCGCGATGTACGCCGGGATGCAGGAGCGCGGCTGGCCGACCTGCCCCTACGTGAACCCGGTCAAGGACAGCCCGGACCACGGCATCGCCGACTTCCTGGAAACGGCGCGCTTCTCGACCGGCTACGCGGCCCTGCACCACACGATCGGCTTCATGCCCGAGACGCACATGCTCAAGCCCTTCCAGGACCGCTACGAGTCGATGCGCGCGCTGGTCGAGACCGCGCTCGCCTTCACGGTGCAGAACGCCGAACAGATTCAATCCCTGCGCCGCGCGGCAAAGCAGCTTGGTCGCACCCGCGCCGAGTGGCCGATCCACTGGACGATGGATGCCGACAATCCCGACAGCTTCCGCTTCAAGGGCTACGAGGCCAAGTACAAGCCGAGCGTGCTGGGCACCTACACGCGCCTGTGGTACGACCGTACGAGCCCGTGGGAGCGCGACATCGCCTGGTACAACCGCTTCCCGGCCGACATCCACGTTCCCGCGCCGCGCGCCTACGTGGTGCCGCAGCAGTGGCGTGAGGCGATCGAGCGCCTGCAGTGGAACGGCGTACGCATGGAACGTGTCGAAGCCGACCGCATGCAGGAAGTGGACTACTACCACATCGTGAGCGTGGCCTCGCGCCCGAACGCCTATGAGGGCCATATGTTCCATGATGACGTCGTGCTGGAGAAGCGCCGCGGCGAGGTGCTGCTGCGCGCGGGCGACTACATCGTGCCGCTCGACCAGGACAATGCGCGCTACGCGGTCGAGACCCTCGAGCCGCTGGCCCACGACAGCTTCTTCCGCTGGGGCTTCTTCAACAGCGTGCTGGAGAAGAAGGAAGCGTATTCGGATTACGTGTTCGAAGACCACGCGGCCGAGCTCTTGAATGACGAGCCGGCGCTGCTGGCGAAGTTCGAAGCGTGGAAGGAAGCGAATCCGGCGCTGCTGGATAACCAGGAAGCGGTGCTGGACTTCATCTTCGCGAACTGCGAGCGCTATCGCGAGCCGGAGTGGCGGCGTTATCCGGTGTTCATGCTGGCTTGAAGGTCTTCCAGTTCGACGGCGATTCGAGCGCACCGCCGCCTCTGGCTGTCTGTCAAGTTTTGCCGATCGCGGCCACGCTATTCTTGTTTGTACAACGACGTTGAGGCGACACCATGAGTATTCGCGGTAAAGAAAGCCAGATCGACAACATCGAATTCAATGTCCTGGACATCGGCAGAAGCAAGCGGTTTTACGGCGAGGTGTTCGGCTGGACCTTCGTCGATTACGGTCCTGCCTACACTGAATTCACGGATGGCCGGCTGACGGGCGGTTTCACGACCGGCGAAGACGTCCGACCCGGCGGTCCCCTGGTCATCCTGTATTCCGACGACCTGGAGCAAGCTGCGCACAGGATCACGGGAGCGGGAGGCCGCATCAGCCGGGACGTCTTTTCCTTTCCCGGCGGGCGGCGCTTCCACTTCATCGACCCGGATGGCTATGAGCTGGCGGTGTGGTCGGCGGACGAGCAGTAGCTAAAGTGGTGAGCATCATGATTTCGCTTTATCAGCTGAAAGTGATGTTCACCAATATCCATTAGGGAGCGAGTTCTTCTTCGCGAGCCACTTGATCAAGTACGGCGGCGCAGGAAGCCCAAACCAGACAGGCCGATGGCCAGCAGGGCCAGCGAAGCGGGTTCCGGCACCGGGCGGATTTCCGGGTCCGGCTGCTTGAGTTCCTCGCGCTTGAAGTCCGCGGTGATGTACATGCGCGAAGTCTTGCCTTCCGGGGTGGTCCAATACTTGCCGTCGAAGCTGCCGTAGGCGCCAGCTTCCAGCTGGTATTTAATGTCCGACATCACGATGCCATTCAGCGCGAACGAGAGATTGCCCAGGTCATTGAGGGACAGGCCCATCAGCTTGTCGCCCGCGTTGTTCTGGGTATTGAGGATCGTGAAGCTGAACGGCTCCGTATCCGCAGCCGTGTTCGGCTTGGAAAAGTTGATGTTGAGGGTATAGCTGGCGCCGAAACTACTCGGGGTGACCGATGAACTGGTGGCGCGGTTGGTCCACACCAGTTCGGCAAGGATCACGTCGTCGGCGTCGGTCGACACGTTCCAGTTGCGGTCCCTGGCAGTCAGGGTCGATCCGGGTTTGCTGAACCACTCGGTACCGAACCAGCCCGGGGTATATCCCCATTCGAGCACGGTGTTGCCGCCATCGGTCCCGCCCTTGATGCGGCAATAGGGCGATGCGCAGTTGCTGATATTGGAGAAGCTGCCATCGGAATTCCCGGTGATGACGCCGGCGCTGGCGCTGCCTGCGCCGGCCAACAGGGTAAGCGCCAGGGCGGACGAAAAGATCTTGTTGTTAAATACACTCATATTGCACTCCTTAAACTAATATTTCCGCAATGTAATGCAAATAACGTGCCAGCACGCTAAGCCTTTGATTTTATTGGACAAGCTAAATAGTGTCCCCAGGGCATGTAAGATTTCTCGACATCACAAGTGCGCTTCCCGCGGCGGCGCCGGCGGCGAAGCCAGGCAGTGGGTCTGCCGGTGACGCATTTTTTTCCCGCCGCTGTCGAATCCCAGTTTCCCCAAACGTCGTTGTTGGGCACACCGACAAACCGAAAGGAACGACGATGGAACAGGAACGGAATATTGCCGACACCGAAAGCGTACGCCAGCTCCTGCTGGACTGGGCCACCGCAACCCGCAGCGGCGCACGCGACGCCATCCTGCAAGGGCACGATCCCGATGTGCTGATCTACGATGTCCTTCCACCCTTGCTCTACCAGGGAGCCGACGCCTATCGCGCCAGCTGGAGCGGCTGGCAGCCGCAGACGCAAGGAGAAGACACCTTCGAATTCACCGGGCTGGATGTGGTGGCGGGAAGCGATGTCGCTTTCGCGAGCGGCTTGATCAAATGCGGCGGCACCCTGCAGGACGGCAGGACCTTCGCAGACCTCGTCAGGGCCACCTTCTGCCTGCAGAAGCGCTCGGGCGAATGGCTGGTGACCCATCAGCATATCTCCAGGCCGACGGGCGCTTGAGGAGACGTCGATGAGGGACGGGATCCTGCGCCGCGACGATGGACGGACGCTTCACTTCCATGACCAAGGACCGCCGGACGGCAAGCCGGTGTTCTGGCTGCATGGCACGCCGAACATCGGCCTGCCGCCCGAACCGCTGTTTGCCGATGCCGAGCGCCTGGGACTGCGCTGGATCGGCTATGACCGCCCCGGCTATGGCGGTTCCAGCAAGCACTCGGGGCGCGACCTGGCCTCGAGCGCCCGGGACGTCGCTGCAATCGCCGATTTGCTGGGCATCGCGCGCTTTTCGGTCATGGGGCATTCAGGCGGCGGCTCGCATGCGCTGGCTTGCGCTGCCGCCATGCCGGACCGCGTGCTTGCGGCCATCAGTGTCGCCGGCCTCGCGCCCTATGGAGCCGATGAACTCGACTGGTTCGCGGGAATGCATGCGGAAGGCGAGGCCAATCTGCGTGCGGCGCTGGCGGGACGCGAGGCCAAGATGGCGTACGAGGAATCGGCCCCGGAATTCGATGCCACGCTGTTCACGGACGCCGACTGGATGGCCTTGTCCGGGCCGTGGTCCTGGTTCGACAAGGTGGTCGGCCCGGCCGTCTCGAGCGGGCCGGCGGGCCTCGTCGACGATGACATCGCTTATGTCACGCCCTGGGGTGTCGACCTCGCGCGGATCGCTGCGCCAGTGCTTCTCCTGCACGGCGGGCAGGATCGCATTGCGCCGCTCGGGCATGGCGAATGGCTGGCCCGGCATTGTCCGACCGCGCAGCTGTGGCGGGGGCCGGAGGATGGTCACATCTCGGTCCTGGGTGCCGCACCGGATGCGCTGGAATGGCTTGCAGCGATCCTGCGCTCGTCCGCCTGACTACAGTCGCGCATCGCGGTCGGCAAGCTCCAGCCGGGTGCCCAGCAGGACCAGCTCTTCGTTCAGCGCATCGAGCGTGCCCTGGTAGCGCTTCTCCCTGCTGTCGTCCGTTTCGAGCTTTCCTGTTTGTCCGGGCTGATAGGGCGCCAGCGCGTCCATCAGGTTGCGCACCAGCACATACTGGCCCGGTATCGTCTCGTCCGACATCAGGCGGCCCAGCACATATTTGCGCACACGCTCGGATTCGCTGAGCGTCTGCTCCATGCGCGCTCCCGTCAGGCGGCCATCCTTGTAGTCGAGGGACACCGTACTGCTCGCGCTGTCGTTGATCTCGTGGTAGCGGTAGTTCTGCGTTTCGGAACGGAAGTCGAAAGCCGGGAGGTCGCCCTTGTTCAGCGCCTCGTGGAACTGCGCCTTCAGCTGCGAATTCTGCACCTGCGACAGGGAACGCCGCGCATCCTTCTCTTCCGTCCGCGTGGCCTGCGACAGCGCGTAATGGAAACCCGTGACTTCCTCGCGCCGTGCCGGGTTGTCCTGGCGTGGCGTCCCGGTGACCGAAGCCTCGAAGTCCGCCAGGCCGGTCAACACGGCGCGGTCCACTTTCGACAGGGGCTTGCGTTCGCCTGCCGGCATGCCGGTCTCGATCGCATCGCGGTTTGACGTGCGGCTCAAGTCGCTGAACGCGTCCTTGAACATCGTGGCCAGTTCCGTGTTCCCATGCCCGCGGCGAACGGCGTGGTCGAAGCCCTTCAGGTAGGTGTCGATGGCCCGCGCCTGCTGCTGCTTCGTGCCCAGCAGTTCCAGTTTGCCGGTGTCGATGGCGAGGGAGATTGCGCCGCGCGGTCCGTCGATGGCGAGCGAGCGCCGGTCCGCATCGATGTGCAGGTCCAGCGACTGCCGCTCGGCCGGCTCGCCCGGCAGCGTCACCTCGGCGCGCAGCTTGATCGACTCGAGCAGGGGATGCAGGCGCGCGAGTTCGCCGAGCCGTATCCTGGGCGGGTCGATCGCCATGCCGTCGATCGCTGCCTGGAAGCCTTTCGCCAGGCCGGCCAGGGCTTCGCGCTCGTCCTCGCCGAGGTCCGCGTCCGCATCCACGCGCATGAACATCTCGTCACCAAGATTGGCCAGCACGAGGTCGACCTTCCCGCCGCTCGCCGTCGTGACGCTGAGCGCGAAGCGGTTGTCGACATCTTCCGGCATCGCCGCATCCGCTACCGGTTTGATAGGACCGCTCCTGAAGGCCGCAAGCAGTTCCGCACCCAGGTCCTTGTAGCGCATGGCCGTCGTGACGGGTTTCTGTGCCGCTTCCTCGGCTGCCGCGAGGCCTTCCTTGCTCAGTTTGACGACGGCCGATGGCGCTGCGGCGGCAGCCTGTACGGCACTGCCGGAACGGCTGGACGGGGCCGGATAGGGCGCGGCCGCCTGCAGCTGGGAGAGGGACGATATGGTGCTCATACGTGGGTTAACGGCGCGGATTTCCTTCAGCTGAGGTCCTGCAAAGGAGGGGGTTTGATTTCACGCCGCTTGCGTGGCATTTACGGCAGGCGTAAAAAAACCGGGGCATGCCCCGGTTCCTTGCATCTGGCGCCGAGATTACCTGCTCGCGGCGATCCAGCGATCCACCTTGGCCTCCAGCACCGCCAGCGGCAAGGTGCCTTCACCCAGCACGATCTCGTGGAACTTCGGCAGGCTGAATTTCTCGCCCAGCGCGCTTTCCGCGCGCTTGCGCAGCTCCATGATCTTCAGCGAACCGATCTTGTAGCCCAGCGCCTGGCCCGGCCACACCATATAGCGCTCGATCTGCGCGCGGGCCTCAGGCTCGGAATAACCCAGCGTATCCTGGAAATACTGGATCGCTTTCGCGCGGCTCCAGCCCTTCGCGTGCAGGCCGGTATCGACCACCAGGCGGGCGGCGCGCAGCATCTCGTCGTTCAGGTGGCCGAAATAATCTTCCGGCTTCTCGAACAGGCCCATCTCCTTGCCCAAGGTCTCCGCATACAGCGCCCAGCCCTCGGTGAAGGCATTGTTGCCGCCGAACTTGCGGAAGTTCGGCAGGCCCAGTTCCTGCACCAGCGCGATGTGGAAGTGGTGGCCCGGCTGGCCTTCGTGCAGGTAGAGGGTCACCATGCCGGTGCTGCCGTACTGCTTCGGATCGTTCACCACCGACCAGAACACGCCCGGACGCGAACCGTCCACGGCCGGAGGTGTGTAGTGGTCGGAGGCGGTGGCGCGCGACAGCTCCGGTTCCAGGCGCAGGTCGAGCGGCGACTTCGGCATCAGGGTGAACAGCGCCGGCAGCTTGGTGCGCACCTTGGCGTCGAGCTCGCGGTAGACGTCGATCACCTGCTGGTCCGAGGTGAAAGGCTTGTACTTCGGCTGTTCCGATACCCAGCGCGGCAGGCCGGCGGCCGGGCCGGTATAGCCCATCTTCGGTCCGACGACGCCGTACTCGCCCTGGATGCGCGCGACTTCCTTGACGCCGATCTCGTGGATCTGCTCCGGCGTGAGGTTCGTCGTGGTCATCCCCGCCACCCGGGCCGCGTACCAGGCCGCGCCGTTCGGCAGCGCGTTCCAGCCGGCGCTGGTGCGGGTCTTGGGCAGGTAGTCCTTCTCGAGGAAGGTCGACAGGCGCCGCAAGGCCGGATTCAGTTTGTTGGCGATGGTCTTGCGGTAGGCCGTCGTCAGGCTGCGCTTCTCGGCCGCCGTGAAGCTGGCCGGCAGATTGGTGATCGGCGTGTAGAAGATGCTGTCCTCGGCCTTGGCGGCGACCAGCTGCCTGAACTGGGGCAGGGCGGACTGCATGGGCTCGCGCGGCTGCACGACGCCGCGCTTGATCCCTTCGCGCATGTTGACGATGGACTGGTCGATGTGCGTCACCAGCTGCGCCAGGCGGTTCAGGTAGGCGCGGTATTCGCGCGGCGTGCTCAAGGGCTGGGCGCCCTGGCCGCTCGCGTAGTTCGCCAGGATCACCGGCATGCTGACCATCTGGTCGATCGGGATCAGGTGCTCGGGGAAGGCGGCCAGGCGCAGCGCCGTGTCGAGCTCGAACTTGAGGATGTCGTAGCTGGTCTGGTCGCGCTGGCCCAGCTTGTCGCGCGGAATGCTCGACAGGCGCTTGAGGTAGCTGCGGTAGCGTGCGAACTGCTGCTGGCGCACCTTGGGCGAGATCGACAGGCCGAGCTGGTCGTTGAAGCGGCTGTCGCCGTTCTCGGTGGCCCAGACGGGCTCGAAGCGCGCGAGCGATTCGTAGTACTCGTCGGCCAGGGCGTTGATCTGGCGCGATTCAGGTGTCGCCGCGGCGGGTGCAGGCTTGACGGCAGGGGCGGCCTGCTGCGCCGCGCCCGCCGGCGCGCAGGCCAGCAGCGCTGCAGCGGCCAGCGTAAGCAGGGACAATCGGGTTTTCATCGTTGCGAATCCTTAGTAGCTTGCCAGCGGCGTCAAGGCGCCGTTCCTGAAGGTATAGACAGTCACCGTGGTCTTCTTCAGGTTGCCCTTCGGGTCGTAGCCATAGGTGCCGACCACGCCCTGGTAGCTGATCGTGTGCATGGCCGCGCCGACCTTGGCCGGGTCGACCGAGTTCGCGCTCTTCATGGCCTGGGCGATGAACTTGGTCTGGTCGTAGAAGGAGGGCGCGTAGACGTCGGGATCGCGCTTGAAGCGGGCCTTGTAGCCGTTGATGAAGGCCGGGCCGCCCGGCTGCTTGGCGACGATGGCGCCGGCCTGGGCGCAGCGCACGTTCTCGCCGACCGCCGGGCCGCCGAGCTTGGCCATCTCGGGGCTGCACAGGGTGTCGCCCCCCAGCAGCGGCACGTTCAGGCCGAGCGCCTTCATCTGGCGCGCCATCGGGGCCGCCTGCGGGGCATAGCCGCCGAAGAAGACCGCGTCCACGCGCCTGGCCTTCAGCGCGGTGAGGATGGCGGCGAAGTCGGTGGCCTTGTCGGTGGTGTACTCGTGGCCGGCGACCTTCATGCCGTTCGCCTGCGCCTGGCGCTTGAATTCCATGGCGATGCCCTGGCCGAAGGCGGTGCGGTCGTCGATCACGCCGACGTTCTTCACCTTCAGTTCCTTGGCCGCGTAGGCAGCCACCGATCCACCCACCTGGGTGTCGCTGGCGACGATGCGGAACACGGTTGGATAGCCGGCTGCGGTGATCTTCGGATTGGTGCCGACGGTCGACATCAGGATGCCGTTGTCGTTGTAGACGCGCGAGGCGGGAATCGCCACGCCCGAGTTGTAGGGGCCGAGCACGTACTTCACCTTGGCGTCGGCGAACTTCTGCGCCACGGTCACGCCCTGTTTCGGGTCGCCGCCGTCGTCCTCGGACTGCAGCTCGAAGCGGATCGTGTTGCCGCCCACCTGCAGCTTCTGTGCGTTGAGTTCCTCGATGGCGAGGCGCACCCCGTTCTCGTTGTCCTTGCCGGCGAAGGCATTCGAGCCCGAAAGCGGGCCGCTCACGCCGATTTTCACGACCTGTTCGGCGGCGTTGGCGGAAGTGGCGGTGGCAAGCAGCGCAGTGATGAGCGCCAGCGACAGTTTGGATGGCATTCCCTTGGTCTCCGTTGTGTTCTAACGGACGCCATCATCGCATACATCGATGGCCGGGCGAAGCGCGCGCCCGGCAGAATCTAGGCCGGTAGCCCGTGCGAGATCAGCTCCAGCGGCAGCGCCGTGGTGCACTTGATCTGTTCCATGGAGAAGGCCGAGGACACGCCGGTCAGGCGCGCCGCCTTGATCAGCTTCTTGTAGAAGCGGTCGTAGCCGGCGATGTCGGTGGTGACGACCTTGAGCAGGTAGTCGACGTCGCCGCTCATGCGGTGGAATTCCAGCACCTCGGGCAGCGCCACCACCGCCGAAGCGAAGCGGGCCAGCCACTTCTCGTCGTGTTCGCTGGTGCGCACGCTCACGAACACGGTGACGGGCAGGCCGACTTTCTCGCGGTTGACGATGCTGACCCGGCTTTCGATATAGCCCTCTTCCTCGAGCCGTTTGACGCGTTTCCAGCAGGGCGTACTGGACAGTCCGACCTTTTCGCTGAGGCCGGAAATCGAGAGGGTGGCATCCGCCTGCAACGCAGCAAGAATAGCGCAATCAAACTTGTCGAGAGAGTTCATTTTCCATATATCGATATGTGGAGAACACATATGCCAATTATGTGCCATAAAGGCGAAAAATTGGGATATCTTTACCGGCACGACTCCGTAACATATTACTTAAAAATAACACGCTCCGCAGCAAATATTTACTTTTTTGTAATTGGTTTATGAACAGCGAACTGTACCTCGACGCCAACGCCACTTCCCCGGTCCTGCCGGCCGCCATCGAGGCCGCCACCACGGCCATGCACACCTGCTTCGGAAACCCGAGCAGCAGCCACGCCGCCGGCCTGCGCGCCAAGGCGCTGCTGGACGGCACCCGCGCACTGGCGCGCAGGGTACTGGGCGCGGCGACGGGGCGGGTGATGTTCACGAGCGGGGCGACCGAGGGCATCCAGACCGCCGTGCTGTCGGCCCTGTGCGCGGTGCGCGAGCGCCGCCTGCACGGCGAGGTCTGCGGCGACCTGCTGCTGTACGGCGCCACCGAACACAAGGCGGTGCCGGAAAGCCTGGCGCACTGGAACCGCCTGCTGGGCCTGAACCTGGAGCTGCGCGCGCTGCCGGTCGGCGCCGACGGACGGCACCGTCTCGACGTGCTGCGCGAACTGGCGCCCCGTGCCGCTTTTGTGTGCACCATGGCCGCCAACAACGAGACCGGCGTGGTGTCCGACCTGGACGGCATCGCCGCCGTCCTGAAGGAAAGCGCCAGCCCGGCCCTGTGGATGGTCGATTGCGTGCAGACGCTGGGCAAGCTGCCCCTGCAGCTCGATCGCAGCCGCATCGACTACGCCCCCTTCTCGGGCCACAAGCTGTACGCGCCCAAGGGCATCGGCCTGCTTTACGTACGCGAAGGCGCGCCCTACACGCCCCTGATGTGCGGCGGCGGGCAGGAAGCCGGACAGCGTTCCGGCACCGAGAACATGAGCGGCATCGCGGCCCTGGGCGCCGTCCTGGCGGCGCTGGAGGCGGGCGGCACCTTCCGCACCCATGGCCAGCTGCTGGCCATGCGCGAGCGCCTGGCCGCCGCCCTGCTCAACGCCTTCCCTGGCCTGGTCTTCAACGCGCCGCTGGCGCAGACGCTGCCGACCACCCTGAACTTCTCGGTGCCGGGCGTGAGCAGCAAGGAACTGCTCGACGTGTTCGACGCCGCCGGTGTGCGTGTCAGCGCCGGATCGGCCTGTTCGGCTTCCAAGGCCGCGCCCAGCTATGTGCTGGATGCGATGGGCGTGCCGGCGGCCTGCAGCGCTTCCGCGGTGCGCCTGTCCTTCGGTCCCCTCGCGGACGAGGCCTTCATCGAAGCCGCCTGCGAGCGCATCCTGCGCTGCGGCCACGCCTTGCTCGAGGCGCGTCCCGCCGCCATGCTGCAGCAGCTCGAATCCTTCGGGGCCAGCGGCTGGCTGCTGTTCGACGAAGCGGGCAGCGCATGCATCGCGATCGATCCGCCGGCGGCGCTGGCGCCGCGCATCGCGGCCGGCCTGCGCGCCTGCTGTTGTCGCCTGCTCGCCTGCTTCGACACCAGCCATGGCGCCGGCGGCGCCGACGCGCTGGGGGAACTGATGAACGTCACACCCGGCTGGCCGGGCGAGGGCGCGGGCATCGCCCTCGGCCAGGACCTCCTGGTGCAGCGCGGCGACGCCTTCTTGTTCGGCCGCGCCCGAGACGGCGTCCTGGCCCTGGCGGACGTGCGCTTCGTGTTCGGCGCATCAAACCTTGACGGCGTGGCCGGCAGCGCCCTGTGCTGCCACCGCATCGGTGAACCGGCGGTGTCGCGGCCGGGCATCGACCCACTGCCGGACGAGGGCATCGACCTGGATGCCGTCTCCGCCGCCGCCTACCTGGAATCGCACCCCGACGCCCTGCTGGTCGACGTACGCGAGCTGCCTGAGCACACCGCCGGCGCCGCCCGCCTGCACGGGCGCGCGGCGCTGCACGTGCCGCTGTCGGAGCTGGCCGGCCGGGCCGCACAGTGGCTCGACCAGCCGCGTCCCCTGGTGTTCGTCTGCCGCAGCGGCAACCGCAGCGCGCGCGCCGCGCGCACCCTGCGCCGCCTCGGCCATGCCCAGTGCTGGCACGTGGCCGGTGGCCTGGCGCTGGCCGGCTGATCTGCCAAAAGACCGATCGCCTCGTGACACATCGGTGTCACAGGCCGGCCCATCGGCCGCCTGTGTACGCCACCGCACAGTGACCGCCGCCCGCATCTCCTAGCATGGCGGTGGCCGTGCGCGCCCAGCGTTTCCCGTCCTCCCGAACCGCCCCGGGCGCCCTGCGCGCCAGCGGTCGACTGCGCACGCCTCTGTGTCGAGGTCCCTGTTGAAGCAAGAAACCAAAGCGAAGGCCGGATCCGCCGCCATCGACGAGCAAGCGGCTTCCCAGGCCGCCCAGTTTGCGGCGCATTTCCAGCGGCTCGCTGCAAGCCACCGGCTGGAGCGGGGCGATGGCGCGCCCGCGCTGCGCATGCTGCTGTCCACCCAGCTTGCCGCCTTCGACGCTGCCTGCGATGCGCTCGAAGGCGCGCGCCTGGACGGCACCGAACTGCCGGCCGCCGCCGGCGCCATCCTCGACGGCTATCCCCTGATCGACGCCCAGCTGCGCGAAGCGCGCGGCCAGCTGCTGCATGACGCGGGCGTGCTGCCAAGGCTGGCGCCCGATGGCCAGGCGCGCATCTACGCGCTGGCCGGCGAGGCGGTGGCGCAGGGTGGAGGAAAGATCACGCGCGCCGAGCTGGCAGCCATGCTCGCCGCCTACCAGGAGGGGCTCGAGGACAAGGCGCTGCGGCTGGCCGAGCTGCGCCTGCTGCCCGCCGCGCTGCGCCTGGCCCTGCTCGACACCCTGCGCCACGTGGCCGAGCGCAGCGCCGAGGCCTGCCGCGAACGCCTGCGCGCCGCCGACTGGGCCGGCCGCATGCTCGATACCGCCCAGCAGCGCTCGGGCGACCTGATCCTGCTGGTGGCGGACATGGCGCGCGCCGTGCAGCCGCTCGGCTCCGCCTTTGTCGCGGAGCTGGCGCGCCGCCTGCATGGCCGCGGCGGCGCCCTGGAACAGGCGCTGGCCTGGATCGACGCGCGCCTGCAGGACGAAGGCGCCGGCATCGGCCAGCTGGTCGAGCGCGAGCGCGGCGCACTGGCGGCGGATGGGGCAATCGCCGCGCACTGCCTGGCCAGCCTGCGCCAGCTCGGCGGCGTCGACTGGCGCGCGCTGCTGGAAGAGGTGAGCCCCGTGGAGACACTGCTGCGCGCCGATCCGGACGGCAGCTATCCGCGCATGGACGGGCCGACGCGCGACCTGTACCGCCACGCCGTCGAAACCCTGGCGCTGCGCGCCCGCCGCCTGGAAGCGGAAGTCGCCCAGGAAGCGCTGGCGCTGGCCGGCGTGCACCGCGCGCCGGGCGAGGGCGGCCTGGACCTGCGCCGGCGCCATATCGGCTACTACCTCGCCGGGCCGGGACGAGAAGCCCTGATGCAGCGCCTGCGGCCGCAGTCCCGCCTGGCCGCGCGGCTTCGTAGGCCGCGTGCGCCGCTGGTGCTGCGCATCGGCGCCGTGGCCCTCCTGTCCCTGCTGTTCGCCGTCTGCGTCATCGCCTGTGCACGTACCCAGGGTGCTGGCCTGGCGCTGCAGGCGGCGATCGCACTGCTATCCCTGGTCGGGGGCAGCCAGCTGGCCGTGGCGCTGAGCGACATGATGGCCGTCTGGCTGGCGCCGCGTCCCCAGGCCATGCCGCGCATGGACTACGAGGACGGCATCCCGGCCGACGCACTGACGCTGGTCGCGGTATCGGCGCAGCTCGCGCATGCGGAGCAGGTCGCCGGCCTGTGTCGCGATCTCGAACAGCGCTATCTGGCCAACCGCGATCCGCGCCTGCGCTTTTGCCTGCTGGCCGATCTGCTAGATGCGACCGAAGAGGTGCAGCCGGGCGACGCGGCGCTGGTGGCGCAGGCGGTGGACGCGATCGAGGCGCTCAATCGCAGGCACGCGCGCGAGCACCGCTTCCCGATCGTCGACGAGGACGGCCAGCCTACCACGCACAGGGTGCGCGTCGAGCCTTTCCTCCTGCTGCAGCGCCCGCGAATGCGTGGACGGGCAGGGCGCCGCGGCCAGCTGGCCGACCTGCATGCCTGGCTGGCCGCCAGACCCGAGGACGGGGGACACGCGCGCTTCGCCACCGTGGCGGGCGGCAGCGCCGGGCTGGCGGAAGCGCGCTATGTGATCGCGCTGGACGCCGCCATCGACCTCCCGCGCGACGCGGCGCGCAAGCTGGTCGCGGCGATGGCGCATCCGCTCAACCAGGTAGTCCTCGACACCGGCGCGCCCCGCGTCCTGGAAGGCCACGCCATGCTGCGCCCGGCCATCGGCGGCGCGCTCCCCGGCAGGCAGGACTGCCGCTACCAGCGCCTGTGGGCCGAGGGCAGGGATAGCTGGGCCGCGCCACAGGCGCTGCGCGAATCCGAGGCCCAGGGCATGTTAGGTTGGGCCGCGATCTACGAGATCGATGCCTGGGAGCGCCTCATGGCGGGCGAGCAGTCGGCGCCGGGCATCGTGGACGAAGGCTGCCTGCACGCGCGCCGCGACGGGGAAGTCCGGCTGGAACAGGCCTTCCCCTGCGGCTACGGCGAGCATGCCGCGGCGCGGCGCGGCGCCGTGCGCGCCGCCTGGCAGTCGGCCGGACGGTTGCGGCGCCCTGGTTTGATGACGGGACAGGCGCGCTGGCGCCTGTTCGACGCCCTGCGCGACAGCCTGGTGGCGCCGGCGCTGCTGCTCCTGCTGGTGCTGTGCTGGACGGCGCTGACCGAGCCGGCTTTCTGGACCGCGGTTGTGCTCGCGGTATTCTTCCTGCCCGGGCTGCTGGGAAGCCTGGTGGCGCTCATCGACCGGCCGCACGACGCTCCCTGGCGCCAGCACCTCGAGGCCTGGACACGCGGCGCCCGCGTGCCGCTGGTGCGCGCGGCGCTGGCCACCAGCTTCCTGCCGCACGCCGCCTGGTCCCAGTGCGATGCGCTGCTGCGCGCCCTGCTCAAGCGGCGCGATCCGGCAAGGACGCGCACCATGCCCGCGGTCGTGCATTATCTCGTGACGATGTGGTTCGCGCCCGCCCTGTCGGTGGCCATGGCCCTGCTGCTGACTTTCGCCAATCCGTATTCGCTGTTCCCGGCCGCGCCGCTGCTGCTGGTCTGGTTCCTCTCCCCCCTGCTCGCATGGTGGACCGGCCTTC
This sequence comes from Massilia agri, assembly GCF_024753255.1. GTDB lineage: Bacteria > Pseudomonadota > Gammaproteobacteria > Burkholderiales > Burkholderiaceae_D > Telluria > Telluria agri. The sequence continues at coordinate 130,102 of NZ_JANUHA010000002.1, read as the reverse complement.
CGGTGCGTCCGCGCCCGCCGCGCCTGTCGGCGGCGCGCCAGGCCCTGTTGCAGCGCGTCGCGCGGCGCAGCTGGGCCTTCTTCGAAGACTTCGCCGGCCCCGCCAACAACTGGCTGCCGCCGGAAAGCGTGCAGGAACAGCCGGAGATGCTGGCCGACGCACGCACCACGCCCGAGGGCATGGCCGTGTCCCTGTTGTCGGCGCTGGCCGCGCGCGACTTCGACTTCCTGCCGCTGGGCGCGCTGCTGGAGCGCCTGGAGGGTTCCTTGGGCGCGATGGGCATGCTGGAGCGCTGGCGCGGCCACTTCCTGGCGGCCTACGACAACGCCAGGCTCGCGCCGATCGAGCCGGCCTTTGTGTCCACCTCCGGCAGCGGCTGGCTCGCGCTGTCGCTGCGCATTCTCGGCGTTGGCCTCGACGAGCTGCCCGACGCGCCGATTGCCGGACCGCAGGCCCTGGAAGGCATCCGCGCGACGCTGCACGTGGTGGACGAGCTCGCGGACGGACGATCGATGCGCGAGCGCGAACTGGTGGCCGCCGCATGGGCAGCGCTGGACCCGCAGCGCTGCCGCGCGGCCGACACCTTGCCCGGCCTGGCCGAATGCCTGCGCCACATCGTCGCGGCAAGCGAAGCCCTGCATGCCGGCCTGCCACGCGCCGGACTGAAGGACGAGGACCCTCTACGCGAATGGGCCGCGCGGCTGGTGGCGCAATGCCAGGCCCTGCAGGACGACCTCCTGGAGCTGGCGCCCTGGATGCGCGCCGAGCAGGAATACGTGCTCGACGCCGGACTCACCCGCATCCCGACCTTGCGCGAGCTCGCCGCCTTCGAGCCGCTTCCCGGCATGCACCCCGGCCTGGCGCGCCACGTGCGCGACGGACGCGAACACGCGCGCAAGCTGATGAAGCGCTTCGCGGCGCTCGCCGTCCAGGCGCGCGGCTTCGGCGCGATGGATTTCGCGGCCCTGTTCGACCCGGCTGCCGGCCTGCTGGCGCGCGGCTGCCATGTCCGTGAAGAGCGCCTCGATGCCAACAGCTGCGACCTGCTGGCCTCGGATGCCTGCCTGGCCAGCTATATGGCGGTGGCCCAGGACCAGCTCGGCCAGCGCCACTGGTGGCGCTTGAGCCGTCCACTGCGCATCGCCGGCTTCGACCAGTTGCTGCTGTCGGCCGATGGCGCCCTGTCGGACTACCTCGCGCCCCAGCTCCTGATGCCGGCCTGGCGTGACACGCTGCTTGACCATGCCGCCCGCGCCGCCGTACGCGCCCAGGTGGCGCATGGGCGCCGCCACGGCATGCCCTGGGGCTTCTCGGAATCGGCCTGCAATGCGGTCGACGCCAGCCTGCTGTACCAGTTCCGCCGCTTCGGCGTGCCAGGCGCCGCCCTGCGCCGGGGTAGCGGGGACGCCCTGGTGGCCGCTCCCTACGCGGCCCTGCTGGCGCTGCCGCTCGCGCCCGGCGCGGCGCTCGCCAACCTGGAACGCATGGCCGCGCTCGGCATGGGCGGCGACTACGGCTTCGTGGATGCGGTCGACTACACGCCCGGCCACCTGCCGCACGGGGAGGGCCACCACGTGGTGCGCACGGTCGCCGCCCGCCACCAGGGGATGAGCATGCTCGCGCTGCTGCAGGCGCTGCACGACGCGCCGATGCAGCGCCGCTTCGCGCTTGATCCCGAACTGCGCGCCGCCCAGGCGCTGCTGCAGGAAGCGGTGCCGGCCCGCGGCGCCTCCATGCCCGCGCCCTACAGCGGCGCGGCAAGGCCCGGCACGCCGAGCCAGGTCCGCGTCATCGAGCGCGCCGACGCCGCCATGCTCGACGTGCAGCTGCTGTCGAACGGCCGCTACCACCTGATGGTGGCCAGCGACGGTTCCGGCTACAGCCGCCTGGACGACATGACGCTGACGCGCTGGCAGCCGGACCCGCTGGGGTCCCGGGGTGGCATGGCCTGGATGCTGCGCGACACCGCCGGCGGCGAGCTGTGGTCGTCCACGCCTGGCCTTGGCGCGACGGAGCGCATCGAAGCCGTATTCGCCGAGGGCCGCGCGACCTTCCGGCGCCAAGAGCGCGGCCTGGCCATCGTGGCCGACGTGGCGGTGGCGCCGGAAGACGACGTCGAGCTGCGGCGCCTGCGCATCCGCAACACGCGCGACACCGCGCTCGCCCTCGAGGTGACGAGCGGCGTTGCCCTGGCCGCGCTCGCGCCGCACGGACAGGGCGTCCAGCTCCAGGTCGATGCGGCATCCAGCGCGCTGCTGTGCTACGCCGGCCCGGCCCTGCCCACCGTGCTGCACGCGCTGGCGGTGCGGGGCAGGTCCGGCGCACCGCAGTTCGGCGGCGCCTGCCTCGATCCCGCCAAGCCCCTGCCGCCGCTCGAAGAAGGGACAAGCGAGGTGCCGGTGCTGGCGATCCGCCGCAGCCTGGACCTGGATCCCGGGCAGGAAATCACGGTCGACCTGCTGCTGGGGGCGGCCGCCACGCCCGCCGCGGCGCGCGCCCTGGCGGCCCGGTATCTCGACGCGGCCGCGGTGGCGCAGGCCCTGGAAGCGGCATGGACCCACGGCCAGGCCGCGCTCGACCGCGAAGGCCTGGGCGAGGCCGAGGCACAGCGCTTCAACCGCCTGGCCGGCTGCCTGTTCGAGCCCGTGCCCGGTCTGCGCGCCGAGCCCGGCGTCATCGAACGCAATGTGCGCGGCCGCGCGGCCCTGCGCGCCTACGGCGTGGACGGCCGCCGTCCCCTGCTGGTGCTGCAGCCGGACGCCGACCTGGACCTGGCGCGCGAGGTGCTGCGGGCCCATGCCTACTGGCGCGCCCGCGGCCTGGCCGTCGACCTGCTGGTGCTGTGCGAGAACCGCGCGATCCGCGAGCAGACAAGGGAGATGGCGCCGCAGGACGTGGCGCACCTGCACCTCCATCTGCTGGACGAGGTGCCGCAGGAAGACCGCATCCTGCTGCGCGCTGCCGCCCGGGTACTGCTGCTGGCCGGGCGCGGCCCGCTCGCCGAGCAGCTGGGCCGCGCCGCGCCGCCGATGCCGTCCTGGCCCGTCCCCTTCGTCCCGGTCGCCGAGCCGCCGCAATGGACGCCGGATGCACCCCCGGTGGCGCCGGAAGCGCTCCAGCACGACAATGGTCTCGGCGGTTTCACCGCAGACGGCCGCGAATACCTGATCCGCAGCAGCGAGGCCCTGCCGGCGCCCTGGCCCAATCCGCTGGCCAACGGCAGCTTCGGCGCCGAGGTCCAGGCCACCGGGCCGGGCGGCAGCTGGTGCGGCAGCCGCATGCTGCGCCTCACGCCTGACGAGGGCGAGGCTTTCTACCTGCGCGACGAGGATACGGGCGTGGCCTGGTCGCCCACGCCCTGGCCCATGCCCTCCGGCGAACCTTATCTGACGCGCCACGGTTTCGGCTATACGCTGTTCGAACACGGGGCCCACGGCATCGCGTCGACGCTACGCTGCTTCGTCGCCCAGGATGCTCCCCTCAAATACTCGGTGCTCACGCTGCGCAATGCCTCCAGCACGCCGCGCCGCCTCTCGGCGACCGGCTACGTGCAGTGGTGGCTGGACGAGGCCGAGGCGCCTGCCGGCCTGCAGATCGTCACCGGCGTCGACCTGGCCAGCGGTGCGCTGACCGCCCGCAACGCCTTCGGCGACGGCTTTGCAGACAAGGTCGCCTTCTTCCACGTGGAAGCGGCGCAGGTGGCGCATACCGCCGACCGGCGCGAATTCGTCGGACACCACCGCAGCCTTGCGCGGCCGGCCGCACTCGAACGCGGGGGCCTGTCGGGCAGCCACGGCGCCGCGCTCGACCCCTGCGCTGCGCTGCAGCTGCGGATCGAGCTGCAGCCGGGCGAGGAAAGGGAGCTGGTGTTCCTGCTGGGCGTGGCCGGGCCAAGCGTGCTCGCCGCCAGCCAGGCGGTGCAGCAGCATGGCGGCGCCAGGGGCGCGGCGCGGGCCCTGCGCGCGCTGCACGCCCATTGGGACGCGCTGCTCGGCAGCGTGCGGGTTGCCACGCCAGGCCCGTCCTTCGACCTGTTCGCCAATGGCTGGCTGCCCTACGCCGCCCTGGCCCTGACCTCCGGCGAGGCGCCGGCCCGGCAGCTGCAGGGTGCGCTGGCGGCCCTGCACGGCAGCCCGGCCACGCTGCGCGAGGCACTGCTGCGTGCTGCGCGCGCGGACATCGGCAGCGCCGGGGCGGCTGTCGAGGACTTCCTCTGGCTGCCCTGGGCGCTACAGCGCTATATCGCGGTGAGCGGCGACTACGGCATCCTGCGCGAGCCGGCCGGGGGCGATCCATCCAGCGGCACGCGACTTGCCCACGACGACCTCTACCAGTATTGTGTGCATGGCCTGCGCGGCTGCCTGCGTTTCGGCGAGCACGGCCTGCCCTTGCAGGACGCGCGCATGCACGAGGACGGAGAAGATATGCCGGAGCGTCCGGAAGACCTGCGACTGGCCTTCCTGCTGGCCGCCGTGCTCCAGCATTTCGCCGACGTGGCCGACCGCCGCGCCGACTTCGGCTTCGCCACCACCTGCCGCGGCGCGGCGCTGGCCTTGATGGCGCAGGCCGAGGAACACGGCTGGAACGGCGAAGCCTATGGCGAAGGCGATGCCGCGACCCAGGCCTGGGCTGCGCTCGCGGGTGCGGAGCCGGGCCGTGTCGCCGCCGCGCTGTCCAGGCAGGACCGTGCGCCGGACGCGCGCACGGCCGCCTGGCTGGGCCTGGCCCTTGCCAAGCAGGGCGCCGCGACGCGCGCCTGGGCGCTGGCCATGGAGGCACCCGTGCGCCCTCTGGCTACGCCTTACTTCATGATGGATGGCGCGGCGAGCGGCTGGACCTGCCTGCTGCTGTATGATGCGCTGCTCGGCATCGGGCGCGCGGCCGACCGCCTGGCGCTGGCGCCCTTGCTGCCGGCCGCCTGGGAAGGACTGCGCCTGCGCTACCGGGCGGGCCGGGCGGACTACGACGTCCAGGTGCGCCATGCCGGCCAGGGCGAAGCGCTGCTGCTCGACGGCCGGCCGCAGGCGGACAACATCATCGACCCGCTCGACGATGGCCGCGAACACCAGGTCGAACTCTATGTGGAACGCAGGCCGGGAGACGTACTCCCCGGCCCGCATGACAAACTGCCAGGATTGAAAACATGAGCACCCAAGCGAGAAAAATGAGAACAGCGGCCTGCGCCGCACTGCTGTGCTGCGCCGTCCCCGCCGGGGCGATGGACTGGAGCGACAACGCGATCAGCTACCGCTACGGCACGCGCTTCGCGGAGCCGTTCAACCCGGAGCACATCAAGAAGCACATCGTGGCCTTCACGCACGCGAGCGGCTACAAGTACGGCAGCAACTACCTCAACCTCGACGTGCTCAAGTCCGACAGCACGGACCCGCGCAACCTGGGCAGCGACAGCGGCGCGCAGGAAGCCTACCTGCTGTACCGCCACACGCTCGACATCGGCGCGCTGCGCGGCTCCGAGATTCGCTTCGGAAAGGTGAAGGGCGTGGGCCTGACGCTCGGCTTCGACGTCAACGACAAGGACGACGTCGGCTACAACTCGCGCAAGCGCATGCTGGTAGCCGGCCCCACCCTGATGTGGGACGTGCCGGGTTTTCTCAACACCAGCATCCTGTGGCTGCGCGAATCGAATGCGCCGAGCGGCCCCTTCCCGCCGATCGCCAATGTGCGCGGCCGCTACACCTACGAGACCCACCCGATGTTCGGCGCCAGCTGGGGCATCCCGGTGGCCGAGGGCTGGTCCTTCGAAGGCTTCCTGAACTTCATCGCCGAGAAGGGGCTGGACGAGACCGGCAACCCGACGGGGGCCGAGACCAACCTCGACCTGGCCTTCATGTACGACATCGGCCCGCGCCTGGGCTACGCGAAGAAGAAGATCCGGATCGGCGTCGGCTACCAGTTCTGGAACAACAAGTTCGGCAATACGCGCCGCACCACGGGAGGCGCCGGCCAGCGCGCCAGCACCCCGATGCTGCGCGCGGACTTCCATTTCTAGTGCCGGCTGTCGAGCTATTGAAGTCGCTCAAGAGTTCTAGATAAATTTGCAACAGCGGCGCCGGGTGGGCGCAAGGTGGATTTCGATGCAATTGTAAAAATTGCATTATGAAAACCACAATCTTCTCCCCACTCTTCGGTGCGCTGCTGCTGGCCCTGTGCCACGGCGGCGCGGTCGCGGCCCCTGCCGAGCACAAGGAACTCGAAGCCACGCTGCACGCGCCTTTCAAGGCGGCGGACGCGCGCCGGACCTTCAGCATGAGCTTCCATTATCCCGGCCTGGAAGGCCGCGGCACGGTGGACTGGTCGCTGGAACTGGTCGACCCGCGCGGCCGCGTCGCCCGGCGCTGGCGCGGCAAGCGCGTCATCGGATCCGAGGCTGTCGCTGTCCCGGTCGCCTGGGACGGACGGATCGGCGGCGTCGCGGCGCCTGCAGGCCTGTACCGGGTCCGGCTGCGCGCCCAGCTCGATGGCGACCATGAGGAGGCCGTCGTGCAGGACTGGCAGATCGCCGTCGGCGCCTTGCCCGCCCAGCGCACCCCGCGCTTCGCGCCGCTGCCCGGCGTGCGCGAGATGACGGGGCAGGCCGGAGCGGCGCCCGCCCCGGGCGCGCTGCCCTACACCGTCTATCTCGCCAACCTGCACAGCCAGAGCAACCACAGCGACGGCGGCGCCGCGCTCGACGAATGCAAGGGCGCCCAGGACCCGCTCAAGGCGAAGTACGGACCGGAAGCCGCTTTTGCCTACGCGCGTGGGCGCGGCCTCGACGTGCTGGCGGTCTCCGAACACAACCACATGTACGACGGCTCGGACGGCACCAACCTCGACGCAGACGCCGCCCAGGCGCGCGCCCTGTACCAGGCGGGCCTGGCCAGCGCCGCCGCCTTCAACGCCACCAAGCCCAACTTCCTCGCCCTGTACGGCATGGAGTGGGGCGTCATCAACAAGGGCGGCCACGTCAACATCTTCAACAGCGACGAGCTGCTCGGCTGGGAGAGCAACGGCAAGGGCGAGCTGATGGCCGATACGGCGACGCCCCGCAGCGACTACGGCGCGCTCTACACCCTGATGCGAAAGCAGGGCTGGGTGGGCCAGTTCAACCATCCGGCGCACAGCGGGCAGTTCGTGGTGAACGGCGTCCCGCTCGGCTACACCGCCGACGGCGACGAAACCATGGTGCTGTGCGAGGTGATGAACAGCACCGCCTTCTCGACCAACGACAGCGAGACCGAAACCCGGCGCAGCAACTTCGAGCAGGCCTGCAACCGGTTGCTGGAAGCCGGCTACCACCTGGCCTTCAGCACCAACCAGGACAACCACTGCGCCAACTGGGGCGCGTCCTACACCAACCGCACCGGCGTCCTGCTGCCCAACGGGACGCCGCTCACGCGCGAGAGCTTCGTGGCGGCGCTCAAGGCGCGCCGCGTGTTCGCGACCATGGACAAGACGGCGCAGCTGGTGTTCACCGCGAACGGGCGGATGATGGGCGAGCGCTTCGTGAACCGCGGACCGCTGACCCTGCAGGCGAACTTCGCATCCAGCACGGGCAAGAAGGTGGCGGCGGTATCGATCATGGAAGGGGTGCCGGGGCGCAAGGGCACCGTGACCGAGGTGTCGAACCTGGCCACGGCCAGCTTCACGCCTTCGCCCGGGGCGCACTTCTACTATGCGAAGGTGACGCAGGAGGATGGCAACGTGCTGTGGTCGGCGCCGATCTGGGTAACGCAGGAATGACCGCGAATCGTAGGGTGGTCGGCTCTGCCGACCGCGCGTTCAACTCCCAGTCGAAGGGACGCTGCGTCTGTTCGTCATCGGTTTGAACGCGCGGTCGGCGAAGCGACGGGGCCGCCCAGGCCACCCTACCAGAGCGACTCGCCTGCTCCCAAGAGGGTGGCGATACCCAGTACCGCAAAGATCAGCGCTGCCAGCCCGTGCACCAGCCTCAGGGGCACCCGGTGCGCGATGCGCTCGCCGAACACCACCGCCGGCACGTTCGCCAGCATCATGCCGAAGGTGGTCCCCGCCACGACCGCCGCCATGGCCTCGTAGCGCGCGGCCAGGGCCACGGTCGCGACCTGGGTCTTGTCGCCAATCTCGGCCAGTCCCACGATGCCGGCCGATACGAGAAAGGCGTCCATGATGGGGCCGGATCATAGCAGAGCGCCCCGTCAATACGGCGTGCGCCTGGGGCCAACTCGTGCTTTTCCGACGCGCCCGGAAGATGCTATTCTGCTCGCGCCCTCATCCTTCCCGAGAGACCATGAAGACTTCTACCGTGCTGCGCGCCACCGCCTGCGCCATCCTCAGCCAGTGGAGCGCCTACGCGTTCGCACTCGATCCCCTCAGCTACGCCAAATACGACCAGGTCAAGACCACCGCCCTGCACCTGGACCTGAAGGCCGACTTCACCCAGAAGACCCTGGGCGGCTATGCCGAACTGACGCTGGACTGGATCGACAAGAAGGCCACCACCCTGGACCTCGACACCCGCGACCTGGCGATCTCGAAGATCGAGGCGCAGGATGCGAAAGGCGGCTGGACGCCGGTCAAGTACACCCTTGACAAGCTCGATCTTGAAAAGGGCCAGGCCCTGCACGTGACCCTGCCCGGCCAGCCGGCCAAGGTGCGCATCCACTACAAGACCGCGCCTACCGCCGCGGCCCTGCAGTGGCTGACCCCGAAGCAGACCATGTCGGGCAAGTTCCCCTTCATGTTCAGCCAGTCGCAGCCGATCAATGCGCGCTCCTTCATGCCGGTGCAGGACACGCCAGCGGTGCGCTTCACCTACACCGCCCGCATCCAGGCGCCGGAAGGCATGCGCGTCGTGATGAGCGCCGATAACGACCCGAAGGCCACCGGCAAGGGCGGCTGGAACTTCAAGATGCCGCAGCCCGTGCCGTCCTACCTGGTGGCGATCGGCATCGGCGAGCTGGAAGCACGCACCCTGGGCGGCCGCACCGGCGTCTACGCCGAGCCGCAGCGCATCAAGGCCGCCGAGTACGAGCTGGCCGACACCGAGAAGATGGTGGCCGCCGCCGAATCGCTGTACGGCCCATATCGCTGGGGGCGCTACGACATGCTGGTGCTGCCGCCGTCCTTCCCGATCGGCGGCATGGAAAACCCGCGCCTGACCTTCCTGACCCCGACCATGATCGCGGGCGACCGCAGCCTGGTCGACCTGATCGCCCACGAACTGGCGCACAGCTGGTCGGGCAACCTGGTGACCAACGCCTCGTGGAAGCACTGGTGGCTCAACGAGGGCTTCACCACCTACGTCACCACCCGCATCATCGAGAAGCTCTACGGCGAGGAAGTGGCGACCATGAACCTGCAGCTCGAGCAGGAAGAGGCGATCGAATCCCTGAAGGGCATCCCGAAGGAGAAGCAGGCCCTGGTCACCCGCAACCCGGACGACTCCTCGAAGCACTACACCGACGAAGGCCTGGCTTACCCGAAGGGCGCCTGGTTCCTGCGCACGCTGGAACAGCGCGCCGGCCGCGCCGCATTTGACCCATTCCTGCGCAACTGGTTCGACCAGCACGCCTTCCAGAGCGTGACCACCGACCAGTTCGTGGCTTTCCTGCGCACGAACCTGCTGGCGAAGAACCCGAAGATCATGAGCGACAAGGAGCTCGACGAGTGGCTGTACGGCCCGGGCATCCCGGCCAGCGCCAAGCACGCCGTCTCCAGCCGCCTGACGAAGCTGAACGACACCACCGCGCGCTGGCTCAAGGGCGAGCTCACAACCGCGCAGCTCGATACCAAGGGATGGAAGGCGGAAGAGTGGATGAAGTTCCTGAACGACATCGACAACAAGGCCAATGCCGCCAAGCTGGAAGAACTCGACAAGGCCTTCGGCCTGGCCAGGACCGGCAACAACGAAGTGGCCTTCCGCTTCTATCGCGCTGCGGTGCACGCCGGCTACAAGGGCGTGCGTCCGCAGATGGAAGCCTTCCTGATGAGCGTCGGCCGCCAGAAGTTCGTGGTGCCGCTGTACACCGCCCTGCGCGCCAAGCCGGACGACCGCGCCTGGGCCGAGCGCATCTACAAGTCGGCGCGCGAGCGCTACCACCCGGAGACGCAGGGCAGCGTCGACAAGGCCATGGCAAGTAAATAAACAAGAAGGGGACAGACAGAGTGTTTTCGATGAATCGAGTAGCAGCCGCGGTCCTGATCGCGATTTCCACCACCGGTGCGGTCTTCGCACAAGATGCGGCGCCAGGCAGCAGCGCCGCCGTCGCGCCGGCGTACAACCTGCGCGCCGACGTCGAGCGCGTGATGAAAGAGTTCGACGTGCCAGGCATCGCCATCGCCGTCGTCAAGGACGGCAAGGTCGTCACCGCCGAGGGCTTCGGCGTGCGCAAGCGCGGCGAAGCGGCCAGGGTCGACGGCAAGACCATCTTCGAGATCGCCTCGAATTCCAAGGCCTTCACCGCCGCGGCGCTGGGCATGCTGGTCGACCAGGGCAAGCTGTCCTGGGACGATCCCGTGATCAAGCACCTGCCGGACTTCCGCATGTACGACGCCTACGTCACCGCCGAGATGACCGTGCGCGACCTGCTGACCCACCGCAGCGGCCTGGGCCTGGGCGCGGGCGACCTGTTGTGGTGGCCGACCACCACCTTCAGCACCGACGAGATCATCCACAACCTGCGCTATGTGAAGCCGGCGACGAGCTTCCGTAGCGCCTACGCCTACGACAACCTGCTCTACATCGTGGCCGGCAAGATCATCGCCGCCAAGTCCGGCAAGACCTGGGGCGAGACCATGCACGAGTGGATCCTCAAGCCAGTCGGCATGACGGGCACCACCACGAGCCTGGAAGAGAACGCGAAGTTCGCCAACGTCTCGGCGCCGCACAGCAAGATCGCCGGCAAGGCCGTGCCGGTCAAGCCGATGCCGGTATCGAACGCCGTCGGTGCGGTCGGCATCAACACCAGCGCCGAGGACATCGCGCGCTGGATGAACGTGCTGCTCGATAACGGCAAAGTCGGCGGCGACAAGCGCCTGTGGTCGGACAAGCAGGCGCGCGAGATGTGGACCGCCCAGACCCCGATGACGATCAACCAGCCGCGTCCTCCGCTGGCGGCGACCAAGCCGAACTTCTACGCCTATGGCCTTGGCTTCCAGCTGCGCGACTACCAGGGCAAGCTGGTCGCCATGCACGGCGGCGCGCTGCAGGGCTTCTATACCCGCGTGCTGCTGGTGCCGGAAGCGAAGCTGGGCATCGCGATCTTCACCAACGCCGAGAGCGGCCCGTCGCTGAACGCCCTGCAGTACCGCCTGCTGGACCAGCACCTGGGTGTGGCGCCGACCGACTGGATCGGCCGCATCGCCGACATCGACAGGGAAAACCAGGCCAAGGAAGCGGCCCGCGTGAAGGGGGAGGCGGCGTCGCGCGCGGCGCAGTCGAAGCCTTCGCTGGCGCTGGCGTCCTATGAAGGCGACTACGAGGATGCCTGGTACGGCAAGGTCTCGATTAAACGCGTGAATAACAGGCTGGTGATGTCCTTCACCCGCACGCCCGACCTGACGGGGGAGATGGAGCACTTCCAGCACGACACCTTCATCGTGCGCTGGAAGGAACGTAACTTCAACGCCGACGCCTACGTGACCTTCTCGCTGGATCACGACGGCAGCATCGAACGGGTGCGCATGAAGCCGGTGTCGACCGAGACCGACTTCAGCTACGACTTCCAGGACCTGCTGCTGGTGCCGGTCAAGAAGGCGAAGTAAGCAAAAAAAAACCGCAGCCCAGGCTGCGGTTTTTTCATTGCGGGACCGGATTACTTCCCGTTCCACACCTTCATCATGTCCTCCGACCCCTGGGTGCGGATGCCGTTGTCCGACAGGATCGATTCGGTCGCATCCAGCGCCGCCTTGCGCGGCAGGATCAGGGTCTCGCCGTAGCGCTGGTCGAACTTGAAGACCACGTGCTCGTCCTTCAGGTCACGCAGGGTCGACACCAGGTGCGCCAGGCTGCGGATCTTGACGCCGTTGACCGTGTCGACCACCGAGCCGAAGCGGTTGCCGTAGCCGGTCACCAGCCGGTGCGGGAAGAAGGGGCTGCTGATCACGACCAGTTCCTCGCGCGCCGCATCCGGCGAATCGCCGCGCTGGTTCACCAGGGGATTGTCGTTGAAGGCGTAGGCCGTCATTGCCGCCGCATTCGTCATCAGGAAGCTCGCGAATTCGGCCGTCGCGCGGGTGAAGGAAACCGGGCCGTAGACGAAGTAGGAGGGGTAGCCGCCGTTCAGGTCGGGGATCAGGAGCGGACGCGGGCCGCTGGTCGGCACCTCGACCTTCATGGTCTTGCCCCCACGGACGATGGTCATGGGCACCTTGCCGTTCTTCGCCACCTGCTGGATGCGGTACTGGAAGCGCACGCGCAGGTTCGAGCCCAGCTTCACCATGCCCTGGTTGTCGACCGGGTACTCACCGATGTGGGTGATCACGTCCCATTCTTTCAACGGCCAGGAAGCATCAGGTTTATACGGACGATGCACCACCGCGCCTTCGACCGATTTGTCCAGCTTCAGGAAGGCGCGCAGGGCCGGGTTCTCCAGGGTCTGGATGCTGTCGTGCAGCAGCGGCTTGCCGTCGTAGCGGCCATCGGCCACGTCCTTCAGGAACAGCTCGATCTCCTCGTTCGGAATCACGTAGCCGATGTTCTGGGCGCCGGCCGCCATCGAGAAGGCCAGGCCGATCATCTTGTCGCCGGCGATCACGGGGCCGCCGCTGTTGCCCGGGTTGATCGGCGCGTCGATCTGGATGCGCAGGCCCGAGCTGAAGGAACCGTAGCCGACGAATTCCACGCGCGAGACGATGCCGCGGGTGGTCGAGAGCGAGTTGCCGCCGACCGGATAGCCGTAGGCGTAGACGGCTTCGCGCACGTCCGGCAGCACGGCGGCGCGCCGGACCGGCGGGCGCTTCTCAAAAAAGGAAGCGTCGTCCAGTTCCAGCACCGCCAGGTCCAGGCCACGCGCCAGCGCGATCACCTTGGCCGGCACCTTGTCGCCCGACTGGCTGGCCTGCACCTCCACCTGGCTGGCGTAACCGACCACGTGGGCATTCGTCAGGATGCGCTTGCCCTCGATGATGACGCCCGAGCCGGTGATGTCGCGCGGCGACTGCTTGGCCCAGGGTTTGTACGGGTCCGGGGCACGCACGGTGGAGAAGATCTTGACCACCGAGTTCTCGACCGCCGGCAGGGCGGGAGCCGTGGTGGCCGACGGGGTCGCGACCGCCGGCGAAGGCGGGGTGCCGGGAACCGGCGCCGGGGGAGGGGTGGTGTCCTGTGCATGGACGAAGCCGGCCAGGGCGAATGCCACGGCGGCGGCAAGACGTGCGGTTTTCATGGTTTCCTTCGGTGGCGTTGCGGTTGATTCGAACCGCAAGAATATACACGCTCGCCGCCGAAGGAAATACACAAAATTCCACCGGAGGGGCGGCCCCTCCGGCATGGCTTACTGCTTGACGAACTTGAGCGTCATGCGGTCGCTCTCGCCGATCGCCATGTACTTCTCGCGGTCCTTGTCCTTGTTGGCCAGTACCGGGGGCAGGGTCCACACGCCCTTCTCGTGATTGGCGGTGTCCTTCGGATTGGCATTGACCTCGGACTTGGCGGCCAGCTTGAAGCCGGCGCTTTCGACCATCTTGATCACCCAGGCCTCGTGCACGTAGCCGCTCGAGGCTTTCGCATCCTGGGTCATCGAGGCCGGCAGGCGGTGGTCGACGATGCCCAGCACGCCGCCCGGTTTCAGGACCTTGTGGATTTCCCTGAAGGTGTTCTTCAGCGCGTCTTCGCCGTTGCCGACCCAGTTGTGCAGGTTGCGGAAGGTGAGCACCATGTCGACGCTGTTCGGCGCCGCGATCTGGTAGGTGGTCGGCGGTTCGAACACGGCTGGGACCACCTTGTCGTAGATCGCCGGGTTCGAATCGAGCTTCTTCTTGAAGGCCATGCCGTAGCGCTTCTCCGGTGCGATGGCTTCGCCCGCGCCGATCAGCTTGCCGTTCTGGCGCAGGTAGGGCGCCAGGATCTCGGTGTACCAGCCACCCGAAGGCGACAGCTCCACCACGGTCATGTTCGGCTTGATGCCGAAGAAGCTCAAGGTCTCGTAGGGATGGCGCGCCGCGTCGCGCGCCTTGTTGGCGGCGCTGCGGTGTTCGCCCGCGATGGCGGCTTTCAGGGCGTCGTCGGCCTGCGCGGCGCCGGCCGCCAGGCTTGCGGCCAAACCAGCGGCCAGGATCAGTCGTTTCATCGGTTCGAGGTCTCCATGGTGTTGTGCGGCCGGGCGGGACGCCGCCGCCGCGCCGATGATCAGGCACGCGGGCCGGACAGTCAAGCAGTGTTCGCATATACATATTCGTCCCCTGTACATGTCCGGCCAAGTGTCCGCAATCGCCGTCCGGACAGGGTCGCGGACACTTTCCGCGGACAGCGGACGCCCATGCATTCATGCATGCAAAAGGCACGGTGATCTGGCACAACAATTGCCTATTCAAAACCTCAAGTTGCTGCTAAGGTTGACAAGTTTGCCGGGCCCGATCGGGGTCGGCAAAACCGCTTTCCCTGCGCCGTAAATACAAGAGCGGACCGCGTCGTCGGCGGGACCGCTGCCCAGAAGTAGGTTGATTTCAGGAGATTTTATGGAACGCCGTACCTTTCTAAATTTCAGCAGCCTGGCGCTCGCCTCCACAATGCTCCCCTTTACCCGCGCGATCGCGGCTGAAGAGCTGCTGAGCAGCATGCCCACCGCCGCCAAGAAGGCCCTCGCCGACGTCGCGCTGAACGCCGCCACCAAGGCCGGCGCCAGCTATGCCGACGTGCGCATCGGCCGCTACCTGAACCAGTACATCACCACGCGCGACCTGAACGTCGAGAACGTGGCGAATACCGAGTCGGCCGGCGTGGGCGTGCGCGTGATCGCGAACGGCGCCTACGGCTTCGCCGCCACCTCGGACATGAGCAACGACGGCATCGCCAACGCGGCGCGCCAGGCGGTGGCGATCGCCAAGGCCAACGCCAAGCTGCAGTCCGAACCGGTGCGTCTCGCACCAGTCAAGGGCGTCGGCGAGGTGTCGTGGTCCACGCCGATCAAGAAGGACTGGCGCCTGGTTCCGATCAAGGAAAAGGCGGACCTGCTGATTGCGGCCAACAAGGCCGGCATGGAAGGCGGCGCGACCTTCATGAATTCGATGCTGTTCCAGGTGAACCAGCAGAAGTATTTTGCCTCGACCGACGGCTCCTACATCGAGCAGGACGTGCACCGCCTGTGGGCCCCGTTCCAGGCCACGGCCGTGGACAAGGGCACCGGCAAGTTCCGCTCGAGGTCCGGCCTGGGAGCGCCAGTCGGCATGGGCTACGAATACCTGGACGCGCGCCCCGAGCACAAGCTCAAGGCGGCCGGCGGCGTCGCCACCTTGTACACCGGTTCCTACGACATCATCGAGGACGCGAAGGCCGCGGGCCGCGATGCCAAGACCAAGCTGACCGCCAAATCGGTCGTGCCGGGCAAGTACGACCTGATGCTCTCGCCCGAACACCTGTGGCTGACGATCCACGAGAACGTCGGACACCCGACGGAACTGGACCGCGTGCTCGGCTACGAAGCCAACTACGCCGGCACCAGCTTCGCCACCCTGGATAAGTGGGAGACCAAGAAGTTCAAGTACGGTAACCCGATGGTCAACCTGTACGCCGACAAGGTCACCCCGGGTTCGCTCGGCTGCGTGGGCTATGACGACGAGGGCGTCAAGACCAAGAAGTGGGACATCATCAAGGACGGCATCCTGGTCAACTACCAGGCCACGCGCGACCAGGCCCACATCATCGGCGAAAAAGAATCGCACGGCTGCTCCTACGCCGACTCGTGGAACTCGGTGCAGTTCCAGCGCATGCCTAACGTCTCGCTCGCCGCGGGCAAGAAGAAGCTCACCCCGGACGAGATGGTCAAGGACATCAAGAAGGGCATCTACATCGTCGGCGACGGCTCCTTCTCGATCGACCAGCAGCGCTACAACTTCCAGTTCGGCGGCCAGCTGTTCTACGAGATCAAGGACGGCAAGATCGGCCCGATGCTGGAAGACGTGGCCTACCAGGCCAATACCCAGGAATTCTGGAATGCCTGCAGCGCGATCTGCGACGAGCGCGACTGGCGCATGGGCGGCTCGTTCTTCGACGGCAAAGGCCAGCCGCCGCAGATCAGCATCGTCTCACACGGCTCGTCGACGACGCGCTTCAACGGCATCAACGTGATCAACACCGCCCGCAAGATCGGCTGAGGCATAGGCAAACATGAGCATCCTGACCCAAGAGCAAACCAAGCGCATCACCGACCGCGTCATGTCGCTGTCGAAGGCCGACGAGTGCACCGTCAGCATCGAAGGCTCGCGCATCGGCAACATCCGCTTCGCGCGCAATGCCGTGTCCACCGCCGGCCTGTCGGACGACACCCAGATCCAGGTGCAGGTGGCCTTCGGCAAGCGCCAGGGCACCGCCACCATCAACGAGTTCGACGACAAGTCGCTGGAAAAGGCCGTGCGCCGCGCCGAAGACCTGGCGCGCCTGGCGCCGGAGAATCCGGAATTCATGCCGGCGATCGCCAAGACCGCCTACAAGCCGTCCGAGACCTTCGTCCAGCGTACCGCCGACATCGATCCGGAGTTCCGTGCCCAGGCGGCCGCCTACGCCATGGAAGCCTGCCGCAAGAAGGGCCTGGTCTCGGCCGGCTTTTTCACCGACCGCTCGACTTTCGAGACCGTCGCGAATTCCAACGGCGTGTTCGGCCACCAGGTCGCCACTTCGCTGGACTTCACCTGCACCGTGCGTACCGAAGACGGCCGCGGTTCGGGCTGGGTCAAGCGCTCGGCGCGCGACGTCGCCAAATTCGATCCGCGCGAAGCGGCCGACATCGCCATCGAGAAGGCGCTGCGCTCGGTAGACGCCAAGGCTCTCGAGCCGGGCCGCTACACCGTGGTGATGGAGCCTTCCGCTACCAGTGATTTGCTGACCTTCATGATCGGCGGCTTCAATGCCCGCATGGCCGACGAGGGCCGCAGCTTCCTGTCGAAGAAGGGCGGCGCCAACCGCCTGGGCGACAAGCTGTTCGACCAGCAGGTCAACATCTGGTCCGACCCCTGGGACAAGGACGTGCCGGTGCTGCCGTGGGACGGCAATATGCTGCCGCGCGAGCGCACCCACCTGGTCAAGGACGGCCGCATCAATGCGCTGAACTACTCGCAGTACTGGGCCAAGCAGAAGGGCCAGCGCGCCATCGGCAGCGCCGGCAACATCATCATGGCCGGCACCGACAAGAGCACCGCCGAGCTGATCGCCAACACCAAGAAGGGCGTGCTGGTGACCCGCACCTGGTACATCCGCATGGTCGACCCGCAGTCGGTGCTGGTGACGGGCCTGACCCGCGACGGCACCTTCTACATCGAGAACGGCAAGGTCAAGCACCCGATCAAGAACTTCCGTTTCAACGAGAGCCCGGTGTCGATGCTGAACAATATCGAGGAGATCGGCAAGCCGATCGTGATCGGCGGGGACGAGGCGAACTACTCGATGCTGATTCCGTCGATGAAGATCCGCGATTTCAACTTCACTTCCCTCTCGGACGCTGTCTAAGCACCGTTGGGTGGGCGGGGACCGCCCACCCATTGACACCCACTCGGAACAAATCATGGAACGTCGTAAATTCCTCCAAATCGGCGCCGGCACCGCGGGCGCCATGCTGGTCCCCGTCTTCGGCAACGCCATCGCGGCCGAGGAGCTGCTCAATCCCATGGCCGCAAGCGCCAAGAAGGCCATCGCCGACGTCGCGCTGAACGCCGCCACCAAGGCCGGCGCCAGCTATGCCGACGTGCGCATCGGCCGCTACCTGAACCAGTTCATCATCACCCGCGACCTGAACGTCGAGAACATCAGCAACACCGAATCGAGCGGCGTCGGCGTGCGCGTGATCGCCAATGGCGCCTACGGTTTCGCATCGACCAACAACATGAGCCCGGACGGCGTCGCCGAAGCCGCGCGCCAGGCGGTCGCCATCGCCAAGGCCAATGCCAAGCTGCAGACGGAACCGGTGCGCCTGGCGCCCGTGAAGGGCGTGGGCGAGGTGGCCTGGGCCACGCCGATGAAGAAGGACTGGCGCGGCATTCCGGTCAAGGAAAAGGCCGACATGCTGATCGCCGCCAACAAGGCGGGCCTGGACGCCGGCGCGACCTTCATGACCGGCTCGCTGTTCCAGATCAACCAGCAGAAATACTTCGCCTCGACCGACGGCTCCTACATCGACCAGGACATCCATCGCCTGTGGGCGCCGATCAACGCGACCGCGGTCGACAAGGCCAGCGGCAAGTTCCGCTCGCGCGCCGGCCTCGGCTCGCCGGTCTCGATGGGCTACGAGTACTTCGACGCCAAGCCGGGCGACAAGGTGCGCGCGGCAGGCGGCGTGACCACGCTCTATACCAGGTCCTACGATCTCGTCGAGGATGCGCGCCTGGCCGGCAAGCAGGCGCGCGAGAAGCTCACGGCGAAGTCGGTCGAGCCGGGCAAGTACGACCTGGTGCTCTCGCCCGAACACCTGTTCCTGACCATCCACGAGAACGTCGGCCACCCGACGGAGCTGGACCGCGTGCTCGGCTACGAGGCCAACTACGCCGGCACCAGCTTCGCCTCGCTCGACAAGTGGGAAACGAAAAAATTCAAGTACGGCGCCGAGCGGGTGAACTTCGTCGCCGACCGCACCACCCCGGGTTCGCTGGGCCTCATCGGCTACGACGACGAGGGCGTGCGCGCCAAGAAGTGGGACATCATCCGCAACGGCGTGCTGGTGAACTACCAGGCCACGCGCGACCAGGCCCACATCATCGGCGAGAAGGAATCGCACGGCTGCTCCTACGCCGACAGCTGGAGCACCATCCAGTTCCAGCGCATGCCGAACGTGTCGCTCGAGCCGGGCAAGGCGCGCCTGACCCCGGACGAGATGGTGGCCGACGTCAAGAAGGGCATCTACATCCTCGGCCGCGGCTCCTACTCGATCGACCAGCAGCGCTACAACTTCCAGTTCGGCGGCACGCTGTTCTACGAGATCAAGAACGGCAAGATCGTCGGCCCCCTGGAGGACGTGGCCTACCAGGCCAACACCCAGGAATTCTGGAATGCCTGCAGCGCGATCTGCGACGAGCGCGACTGGCGCATGGGCGGCTCCTTCTTCGACGGGAAGGGCCAGCCGAGCCAGGTCAGCGCGGTTTCGCACGGTTCGAGCACCACGCGATTCAACGGCATCAACGTCATCAACACCGCACGCAAGATCGGTTGAGGAGGAGACACCATGAAACAGCTGAACCAGGAACAAGCCAAGCGCATCACCGACCGCGTGATCGGTTTTTCGAAAGCCGATGAATGCAGTGTCTCGATCGACGGCAACCGCACCGGCAACATCCGTTTCGCGCGCAACAGCGTGTCGACCGCCGGCCTGACCGAGGACACCCAACTGTCCGTACGCGTCGCCTTCGGCAAGCGCACCGGCACTGCGGTCATCAATGAATTCGACGACAAGTCGCTGGAGAAGGCCGTGCGGCGCGCCGAGGAACTGGCGCGCCTGGCGCCGGAAAATCCGGAATTCGTCCCGGCCTTCGGACCGCAGGAATTCCGCGGCACCCAGACCTTCGTCCCCGGCACGGCGGCGATCGACCCGGACTACCGCGCCGAGGTGGCGGCCGCTTCGATCGGCCAGGCGCGTGCGAAGAAACTGGTCACCGCCGGCTTCTTTACCGACAGTACCCGGTTCTCCGCGATCGCCAACTCGAAGGGCGTGTTTGGCTTCCAGGAATTCACCGATCTCTCCTTCACCTGCACCGCGCGTACCGAAGATGGCCGCGGTTCGGGCTGGGTGACCCGCTCGGCCAACGATGCACGCCGCTTCAACGCGGGCGAAGCCGCGGCGGTCGCGATCGACAAGGCCCTGCGCTCGGTCGACGCGAAGGCGCTGGAACCGGGCCGCTACACCGTGATCCTGGAGCCGGCGGCAACGTCTGAAATCCTCGGCAATATGTTCAGCTCCTTCAGCGCGCGCAGCGCCGACGAGGGCCGCAGCTTCCTGGCCAAGAAGGGCGGCGGCAACCGCCTGGGCGACAAGCTGTTCGATGAACAGGTCAATATCTGGGCCGACCCCTGGAATCCGGACGTGCCGGTGGCGCCCTGGGATGACAACACCATGCTCGCCCGCAAGCGCACCGACCTGGTCAAGAATGGCCGCGTCGCCTCGCTCGGCTACAGCCCCTATTGGGCGCAGAAGACCGGCAACGCTCCCACTGCCAGCCACGGCAACATGATCATGGCGGGCGGCACCAAGTCGCTGGACGAGCTGATCGCGGGCACCAAGAAAGGCATCGTGGTCACCCGTACCTGGTACATCCGCATGGTCGACCCGCAGTCGCTGCTGCTCACCGGCCTGACGCGCGACGGCACCTTCTACGTCGAGAACGGGAAGATCAAGCACGCGGTGAAGAACTTCCGCTTCAACGAGAGCCCGGTCACCATCCTCAACAACATCGAGGAGCTCGGCAAGCCGGAGATCATCGGTGGCGACGAGGTGCCTTTCCAGATGGTGCTGCCGCCGATGAAGGTCCGCGACTTCAACTTCACCTCGCTGTCCGACGCGGTCTGAATGGCGCGCTTCTGATGGCGAACTTCGATTTCTACTTCACGCGCCTGAGCTACGAATCGGGCGACTGGGACGTGGATATCCGTATGCCCAGCAACGTGCTGAACTCGCTCGTCGAGTACACCACCTTGCGGGTGGATCCGACCGAGCGCATCGTCGCCCTGTCGGATCCGAAGATGCTGGAAGCGCCGTTCTGCTACTTCGCGGGACACAAGCTGGTGCAGTTCACCCCAAGCGAGCGGCGCAACCTCGAGAAGTACGTGCGCGGCGGCGGCTTCGTCTTCGTGGACGACTGCAACCACGACATCGACGGCCTGTTCGCGAAATCGTTCGAGGCCGAGATGGTCAAGATATTCGGCGCCTCCGCCCTGAAGAAGATCCCGAATACGCACCCGCTGTATTCCTGCTTCTTCAAGTTCGACGGACCGCCCACCACCGGGGGCGAGCTCAATGGCTGGGGCGACGACCTGGTGCACGAATACCTGAAAGCCATCGAGTTCGGCGGGCGCATCCGCCTGCTGTACTCGAACAAGGACTACGGATGCGAGTGGGACTACGACTTCCGCAACAAGCGGTTCCTCGCGGTCGACAACACCCGCTTCGCGGTCAACATCATTCAATATGCGTTGGGAGCCTGAAGAGTGTCGGAAGCGTGGAATGAAGAGCAAATCGCCTCCTTGAGTGCGAAGATCGGCGCCCTGAAAGCAAGCATGGCGCGCGTCATCATCGGCCAGGAAGAAGTGGTCGACCTCCTGGTGACCTGCCTGCTGGCCGGCGGCCACGCCCTGGTCGAGGGCGTGCCGGGGCTGGGCAAGACCCTGCTCGTGAAGTCGCTGGCCCAGGCCACCGACATGCAGTTCCGCCGCGTGCAGTTCACGCCGGACCTGATGCCCTCGGATATCGTGGGCACCGAGATCCTCGAAGAGGACACCACCACGCGCCAGCGCGTGTTCCGCTTCCAGCAGGGCCCCGTGTTCACCCAGGTGCTGCTGGCCGACGAGATCAACCGCGCGCCGCCCAAGACCCAGTCGGCCCTGCTGGAAGCCATGCAGGAGCGCGCCGTCACCTTCGCGGGCACCACCCATAAACTGCCGCGTCCCTTCTTCGTGCTGGCAACGCAAAACCCGATCGAGCAGGCCGGCACCTATCCGCTGCCGGAAGCCCAGCTGGACCGCTTCCTGCTGCGCATCGACGTGGTCTACCCGACCGAGGACGAGGAAGTCCTGATGGTCTCGCGCACCACCCACGCCGGGCTGGACGATGCGGAACCGGCCATGTCGGTCGAAGACCTGCTGCGCCTGCAGCAACTGGTGCGCGACATCGAGATCGGCGAGCACCTGCTGCGCTACGCCACCCGCCTGGTGCGCGCGACGCGCCCATCGGAGACCACGGTGGCGGCGGTGAAGAACCATATCGGCTGGGGCGCCGGCCCGCGCGCCGGCCAGGCCCTGGTGCTCGCATCCAAAGCGCGTGCCCTGATGCAGGGGCGCCTCGCCGTCACCCGCGACGACATCCAGGCCATGCTGCTGCCGGTGCTGGCGCACCGCGTGCTGCGCAACTTCGAGGCGGAGGCCGACGGCATCGCCATCGCCGACATCCTGCAATCCCTGCGTAACGAGATCCGGGTCGATTAATCTTGTCGCTGGCGAAGACCGCGCTGATCGCGCACACGCAAAAGCTCGACCTCGTGATCCGCCACGTGCTGGCGGGCCTCGGCCACGGCATCCACGCCGGGCGCGAGCGCGGGGCGGGTGTCGAATTCTCGGAATACCGGGCCTATGCGCCCGGCGACGAGTGGCGCCGGGTCGACTGGAAGCTCTTGGCGCGCGCCGACCGCTACTTCGTGCGCGAGGCCGAGCGCGACAGCCACGTGGCCGTCTGGCTGCTGCTGGACGCCAGCGCCTCGATGCAGGAACCCAGCCGCGAGATTGGCGGCGTGGACAAGCTGGCCTATGCCCGCACGCTGCTCGGCTGCGTGGCGGCCATCGCCCAGCGCCAGGGCGATGCTTTCGGTCTCGTCGTCCTGAACGCTGGCCGCGTCCAGTTCACCCCGGCCATACGCGGCCCGCGCCAGCTGCAGCGCGTGCTGCTGCAGCTGAGCCGGGTGCAGCCCGAAGGCGGGCTGCCGGATGCCGACACCCTGCGCGCCAGCCTGCACTTCGTCCAGTCACCCAGCGTCATCTTTGCCGCCAGCGACCTGCTCGACTGGCCGTCGCCGCTGTCGCAAGCCTTGACCCGCCTGCGCGGCATGCGCCACGACGTACGCGTGCTCTGCCTGCAGACCCAGGCCGAGGTCGACGCCAGCTTTTCTTCGAACGCGGCCTACCGCGACCCCGAACAGGCATCCGGCGTATTCCGCTTCGGCGCCGACCTGAAGGAGGGGTATCGCCGCGCCCGTGACGAACACTTTGCCCAGGTCACGTCCAGCTGCCGCAAGGCCGACATTCCCCTGGTGACGGCGCGCATCGAGCAGCCGCCCGGCGAAGTGCTGCGCCTGTGGTTGCGCAAACCCGGGAGCCGCCCATGAACGCGCTATGGTGGCTGGCGCTGCCCATCCTGCTGCTGCCGGTCTGGTGGCACCGGAAGAAGCGCGAACAGCACAAGGCCGAGCCGCTGGCGACCAGCCGCTTCCTGCCGCGTACCGAACCGCGCCAGACGCGCGAATGGTCTTGGCAAGATCTGCTCCTGCTGCTGGTGCGCTGCCTGCTGCTGGCCTGCGCGATCGCCTGGCTGGCCGATCCGGTCATGCCCTCGCGTGGCGACACCGTCATTGTGGCGGAAGGGACCGACGCCCAGTGGGCCGAGCGCGAAGCAGCGCAGGCCGGATTGAGCAAGGCCGAGCGCCTGTCGCTGCCGGCGGGGCAGGCGATTGCTTTCCTGCGCACGCACCAGCGGGAATGGCGGCCTGATGCCCGCCTGCTGGTCCTGGGCGACATCCCGATGCCGGCCATGGCGCCCGAGTTCGGCCGCCGCATCGAGGTGCGCACGCTGGCGCGCCCGTTCGAGCGAGCCGAACGCCATGTGCACATCGCCAGTACGCGCCTCGAACAGTGGCGGCGCGTCTTCGCCGGCCAGGGCGCGGTCTTCGACGAGGCGCCCGGAGCCAAGACTTCCCTGATCGTCTGGGACCGTCCGGACGCGCCACCGGCATCGCTGCGCGCGCCCCTGTGGCTGGTTGCCGATACGACGGCCTTCCCCGAACTGAAGAAAGCGCCGCAGGTAGGCGGGCTGCACTACGCCGACAGCCCGCGCGGCCGCCTCTGGCATGCCGCGAGCTGGCCGCCGCAGACGGCGGAAGCGGCGCGCACGCTGCTGGAGGACTGGCAGCGCCTGCATGCCGGCCCGCCGGCCTACACCATGCCGGCACGCGTGTTCGATGCCACCGCCAGCGTCCGCGCCCCCGAGCCGAGCGGCGCGCTGCGCGGCATCCTGATGGCCGTGCTCGTGGCCCTGTTCGTACTTGAAAGGATCCTGAGCCATGCAAGAAGGCGCTGAGATCGTCCGGCGCGTCTGGCGCGCCGCCCAGTTGCGCCGCCTGCCCCTGTGGATCGTGGGCGCGCTGCCCTGGCTGCTCATCCGTTCGGCGCCAGGGCTGATCGCCTGGAGCGCCTTCTGCGCCTGGGACTGGGCCGTCCTGCGGCGCGGCGTCGCCATCGAATGGACGTCCTGGATCGATGGCGCCGTGCCGGAAATGGAAGACAGCAGCGCGCTGCTCGAGCACGCGCCGACGCCGGTCGCCCAGCTGCAGAGGAAGCGCCTGTTGGAGCGCATCGACGCCAGCGTCGGGGCGCCGCAGCTGCGCGCCATCGCGCGCGGCCGCATCAAGGCGGGAGCACCCTGGCTGCTCGGCAGCGCCATCGCGGCCGCCGGCATCTGGTTCGCGGGCGCCGGCGCGCCACAGGGCAGCGCCGTGGCGCAGACCCGCCCCCGGCCTGCGATGGCCACCCTTGCCGCCAACCAGGTCATCGTGCGCACGGCGCCGCCGGGCTATACCGGCGTGCAGCCGGTCGAGACCACGCCGCGCGACCTGCAGGTGCCGGAGCAGACCCTCGTCATGTGGTGCGTGATGGACCCGAGCGCCACGGAAGAGACCATCGAAGCCAGCAATGGCCAGGTGTTCAGGCCGGGCCGCGAGTGCGCGCGCTGGACTGCTGCCGAATCGGTGTTCTGGCGCTGGCGCGGCAAGCGCTACACGATCAAGGTCATTCCCGACCAGCCGCCCGAGATCACGATCACGGCCCCAACGCAGATGGTGCAGGAGCTGCTTGATACGGCGACCAGCGCCGCCATGGGCGTGCAGATACGCGACGACTACGCCATCAGGCGCGCCACCCTGCACATGACGCTGGCGCGCGGCAGCGGCGAGAACATCCGCTTCACCGACCGCGAAATGCCGCTGCCTGCCGGCCCCGACCCGAAACGGCGCAACTGGTCGAAGCAGTGGTCGTTGGCGGAACTGGGCATGGAGCCGGGCGACGAACTCTACTTCTTCGTGCGCGCCATCGACAATGCGGAGAAGCCGCACACGGTGCAGTCGCCCACCTACACGCTGCGCCTGCCCGCGCCGCCAGAAGAAGCTGAAGAAGAAAGCGCGGCGATGCCGATGCTGGTCAAGCCGCAGAGCCTGCGCAGCCAGCGCCAGATCATCATCGATACCGAGCAGCTCGTCGCCGACATGCGCAGCACGAAGATGGGCGAGGACGCCGTGCGCGAGCGCAGCCAGAAGATCGCGGCCGACCAGGGCGCGCTGCGCCGCCGCTATGGCCAGTTCCTGGGCGAGGAGTCGTCGCTGTTCGCCGATGGCGAGGACGACCACGATGACCATGGCGACCATGGTCCGGGTGAGGGAAGCAAGCAGGACATCCTGCACACCTACGGCCACGCCCACGACGAGGCCGAGAACGCCACCCTCTACGACGAGGCGACCAAGAAGGTGCTGCGCCGCGCGCTGGCCGCGATGTGGGACGCCGAAAAGGCCTTGCGTGCGATCACGCCGAAAGTCGCGCTGCCGCCCGAGCACAAGGCGCTGGAGGCGATCAAGGAGCTGCAACAGGCCGAGCGCGTCTACCTGCACAAGACCGCCTTCGTGCCGCCGCCGATCAAGGAAGAGAAGCGCATGAGCGGCGACATGGTTGGCGCCGCGAGTTACCGCCGCGAGCAGGCCGGAGGCGAGGAGCGCGTGCCGGAAGACGTGCGCCAGCTGGTGCAGGCCCTCTCGAACGACGGCCCGTTGCCGGCGCTGTGGACGCGCAGCGCCCACGACTGGGTGCGCACCCACATCAAGGATGACGAGCAGCGCCTGGCCGCCCAGGGCGCGATCCAGGACGTGGCGGACGGCCGCGCAGCCAGCCGTCCCGTGCTGAGGGCCTGGTTGCGCGCCGGCGCAGGGCAGGGCAAGGTGCTGCTGCAGGCACGCGACAAGGTAGAAACACCATTCCTGCGTGCCTGGCGCGAGGGTGGGAAATGATGGATGCCGAAATGAACGGGATCTGGATGCTGGTGCTGATCGGCGCGACGGGCCTCGTGAGCGCCGCCCTGTATGCGCGCCGCCGCCAATGGATCGACGCCTTGCTGGTGCTGGTCGCCGCCATCGCCCTCGGTCTGTTCGCCGCCGGCCTGCGTGTTCCGGGCGATAGCGGCCGCGTGCTCGCGCTGGAACCGGGAATGCCGGCGCCTCTACTTGCCGGCGTACGCGGTTTCTCGGTAAAGGACGACGGCTTGCGCGCCGCGCAGTGGAACGACCTGCCGGCCTTGCCCCTGCAATGGGAACAGCCCAGGGGCGGCGCCATGCGCCTGGACTTTCCGCGCCGGCTCGCGCTCGGCCGCACGTTCACGCTGCGCCTGCAGCGCGAGGAAAAGACGGAAGCGCATTTACAGTTGTTGGCCGAGAACGGCCAGCCGATCGGCGAAGCGCGCGGCAAAGGCGACCTGACGGTCGACTGGATGCCGCCGCTGGCTGAGCGCATGGTGCTGCGCGCACGCCTGCTGGACAAGGACGGCAAGAAGATCGCCGAGGGCCCGGTGCCGCTGACGGTGCATGAACCTGCGATCCTGCAGGTACAGGGTCGCTTCGGCGCACCGTCCTTCGACCTGCGTACCCTGAACGAACTGCTGGCCGGCAGCGGCGCACTGCTGGACTGGCAGGTGGTGCTTGGTCGCGACATCAAGCGCAGCGAGCTGCCGCGCGAGGACATGCAGGAGCCTAACCTGCTGGTCGTCGACGCAGCCTGGTTCGAACGCGCGGGCGCTGGAGAGCGTTCCGCACTGCTGGGCCGTGTCGCCGGCGGCCTGCCCCTGCTGGTACTGGGCGCGAACGCCAACGCCCCGGCCTTCTGGTCGCGCACCCTGGAACTGCCCCTGAAGGCGCAGCCGGCTGACGCGAAGACCGAGGGGCCGCTGGAACTGGCGGTAGCGCCGCTTAACCCGGCCGCACGCGAGGCGGGCGAGTGGACGGGCTCGGACAATCTGGTGTGGACGCGTGCCTGGCAAAAGGGCCGCATCGCCTGGCTGGGCGCCGCCGAATGGCACCGCCATGCGATCGCCGAACCGCAGGCCCTGGCCCTGTGGTGGCAGGACGTGCTGGACCGCGTTGGCGTGGAACTGCCCAGGGAAGTCGAGTGGCTGGAGCCGGAAGAAATGCCACTGCCCGGCCAGCGCATGGAAGTGTGCGCACGCGGCGTGAGCGGCGAGGTCGACTTCCCCGCGCTGAAGCTGACGCGCACATGGACGCCGCGAATCGATTCCGCCTGCGTGGCCGTCTGGCCGACGCAATCGGGCTGGTTGGAACTGAAGGATGCGAAGGCGGGCGTTCACGCGCTCTACGTCTACGCGCCGGAGGATTGGCCGCAGTGGCAGGCCGCGCAGCGGCGGGATGCGACGGCGCGCTACATGGCGCGTACCCCGGCCAGGGCGCTGGAAGGGGCGGCGCGCGCCTTCCCGGCCTGGCCCTTCGCCGC
Source organism: Massilia agri (assembly GCF_024753255.1). Classification (GTDB taxonomy): domain Bacteria; phylum Pseudomonadota; class Gammaproteobacteria; order Burkholderiales; family Burkholderiaceae_D; genus Telluria; species Telluria agri. Next base: position 102,465 of record NZ_JANUHA010000002.1, on the reverse strand, counting down.
CGTGTTCGCGCTGGCGATGCTATTGCTGTGGTGGCGCGAGCGCCGTTAGGAGGACAAGCGTGGCAACCGACAGCCATTTCGTCGACTACATCATCGAACAGAGCGGCCTGGGCGCGCGGCTCACCAGCAGGAAGATGTTCGGCGAGTATGCGCTCTACCTGGACGGCATCGTGGTGGCTTTTGCCTGCGACAACAGCCTGTTCATCAAGCCCTCGCAGGCGGCCGTCCTGCTGGCGCCGGACCTGCCGCAGGGGCCGCCTTATCCGGGCGCCAAAGACTATCCCATTGCCGACGAGCTGCTCGACGATCCGGACGCCCTGCGCCGCCTGATCGTCGAGACGGCGGCCCTGATGCCGCCGCCGAAAGCGAAAAAGCCCGGCAAGGCCGGGCCGAAGAAGAAGGCGGGACCGGCATAGCCGTTCCCGCCCGCGCCGCGTCAGAAGGCGTAATCCACCTTCGCGTACATCGAGCGGCCATTGATCCCGAACGGGCAGGTCTCCCAGCAGTGGGTGAAGCCCAGCTGCGGGAAGGGCGCCGCCTTGACCGGATCCCACTTGGTCGGGTAGGTGTCGAACAGGTTGTTGACCCCAAGCGACAGGCTCAGCTTCTTCGTGAAGCTGTAGCGCGCGGTCAGGTCGACGATCCACTTCGCATCCCACTTCTGGATGAAGCCCGGCGTGAAGCCCTGGCCCTCGACTTCGCCGAAGTAGTTGGCGCGCACCGTCCCGTTCCACGGGCCGGTGGTGTAGTCAGCGGCGACGACGTGGTGCTGGCGCGGCTGGCCCTTCTCGATCAGGGTCACCTGGCTGTCGTCGAAGAGCTGGGCGCCGGTGAGCACCGAGGACTGCGAGTGGCGATCCTTCACCTTGGTGCGATTGAAGCCGAGCTGGCCGGACAGCACCAGGGTCGAGCCTTGCCCGCGCGTGGTGTGCTGGGCCACCAGGTCGAAGCCGGTCGTCGTGGTGTCGATCGCATTGGTGAAGAACTGGGCCTGGCCCACGCGCAGCGGATCGAGGATGGCCTTGATCGGGCAGGCCGCGGCGGTCGCGCAGGCGCCCGACTCCGGACTGATCACGCTCGAGAACACGATGCGGTCGTCGATGTTGGTGCGGTACAGGTCGGCCGTCACCGAGAAGTTGCTGGTCGGGCGCAGGATCATGCCGATGCTGGCGCTTTTCGACGTTTCTTCCTGCAGCGGCGCGATGCCGAAGGCGCGGGTCACCGGGCTGTTCTCGCGTGCCGTCAGGGTCTCGGTCAGCACGCCGGCGGCGTTCAGGTTGGTGGACACCGAGCTGTAGAACTTTTGCTGCACGCCCGGCGCGCGGAAGCCGGTCGAGCCGCTGGCGCGCAGGCCGATGGTGCGCGACGGGTCGTAGCGCAGGCTCAGTTTGCCGATGGTGGTGTTGCCGAAGTCCGAGTAGCGCTCGTGGCGCACCGCCGCGCCCAGCGACAGCGCGTCGATCTTGCGCTCGAGGTCCAGGTAGTAGGCGGTGTTGTGGCGGCCGTCGTCCACTTCGGTGCCGGGGGTATAGCCCGGGAAGCCCTGGATGCCGGAGGCCGCGATGCCGCCGTTCTGGTTGAGGATGACCTTGCGCGGATCGTTGGTGCGGCCGTACTGGTAGGAGACCGGGTCGCCGGCGACGATCTGGTAGTTATCCTCGCGCCATTCGAAGCCCGCGCCGATGTAGAGCGGGCTGCCCGCGACCTGGAGCGAACCCTTGAAGTCGAGGTTCAGGGTGGTCTGGTCGAACTTCAGCTTGCCGGTATCGGCCGAGGTGGGCGAGCTGCCGTTCTCGTAGTAGTAGCTGACGTTGACCGAATTGCGCTCGTGGAAACCGAGCTCGCTGCGGCCGTGGTTGACGCTCAGGTCCACGCTCCAGTCGCCCGTCAGGTCGTGGCGGTAGCCGACCCCGAGCGAGGCGTCCTTGACGGTGGTGACGATGTTCGGCAGGAAGCCGTTCGGGTAGAGCGCCGGCACGTTGCGGTCGTCGCCGGCGGAGCGGTAGAAGCCTCCCGAATCGCCGCGGCGCTTGGAGGCGCCGCCGAAGGTGTACAGTTCGCCGCTGCCGACCGGCAGCGAGGCGTTCATCCAGACGTAGCCGTCCTTGGCGAGGCTGTCGCCGATGCGCTGGGTCACGCGCGGCGGATCCACGCGCAGCGTATCGACGCCGGCGCGGTTGGTCTCGTTGCGGCGCCGGCCCTCGACCGACAGGTTCAGGTAGCCGCCGTCCGCGCCGAGCGCGAAGCCCTTGTGCGCACTGGCGGTATAGGTGTCGCCGTCGCCTTCGCTGGTGGTGCCGGCGCTGGCGCTGAGTTGCGTGTCGGTGGCGCCCTTCTTCAGCACGATGTTGATCACGCCGGCGATCGCATCCGAGCCGTACTGCGCGGCCGCGCCGTCGCGCAGCACCTCGATCGACTGGATGGCCGACAGGGGAATGGCGTTGATGTCGGTGCCGGCCGAGCCGCGGCCGATGGTCTGCTGCACGTTGACCAGGGCCTGCTGGTGGCGGCGCTTGCCGTTCACGAGCACGAGGAGCTGGTCGGGGCCGAGGCCGCGCAGGGTGGCCGGACGGATGATGTCGGTGCCGTCGCTGATGAAGGTGGTCGTGAAATTGAAGGAGGGGTCGAGATCCTGCAGCACCTTGCCGAGTTCGAGCGAGCCGGCCGACTGCAGGTCTTTCGCGTTGATCAGGCCCACGGGCACGGCGGTATCCAGCGCCGTCTTGGCCTGGGTCCGCGAACCCAGCACCACCACCGTCGCCGTATCGGATTGCGCCGCATTGTTCGCCGCTTCCTGCGCGAACGCCGAGGCCATCGCCGATACCAGTGCCGTTACCAGCAGTGCCTGTTTCTTCCCTTGATTCACCATCTTGTCCCCTTCGTTTGAGTTAGATCGCCATCACGAAAACTAAGCCGCCTATAACTGCGGCTAATTGATTCTGCGCAAACATTTCCGTAAGTACAAGTGTCAACTGTGCAGGACGCAACACTTTTTGGAAATTATGCGTATTGACGAAAATGGCGGGGGAGATGCTTTACAAGCGGGGGAGAATGTGGCAATCGCGCATGTCGATCAGGCGTGGTCGCGCATCCATTCCTTCAAACCGTTGACCCAGTTTTTCGCAGGCAGGTTGTAGCGCCGCCGGATCTCGGCGGCGCGTTCGTACAGCAGCGCGAAGTCGATCTGCGGGGCGTTCTTGAAGGCGAGGACCACGATGTTCGCGTCGTGCACCTCGGGCAGCCAGACCACGGCGTCGAAAACCTGCTGCATGGTGAGCAGGTTCTTGTCGTAGCTGTTGAAGTCACCGAAGACGTTGGCCGTCATGATGCCGTCGCTCGTCAGGCAGTCGTAGCAGCCCTGGTAGAAGTCGAGCGAGTCGAGCACCGGGCCGCGGGCGTCGTGGTCGTAGAGGTCGACCTGCAGCACATCGACCTTGCCATGGTTGTCGGCGTCGAGCACGAAGTCGAGGGCGTTCATCTCGCGCACGTCGAGGCGCGCATCGTTCTCGGGCAGGCCGAACAGGGCGCGGCAGATGGCGATCACATTGGGATTCAGCTCGGCCGCCGTGACCTGGGCGTCCGGGAAGCGCCGGTAGCAGAACTTGGTCAGCGCGGCGCTGCCCAGGCCCAGCTGGACGATGTGGCGCGGCGCATCCTGGAACAGCGTCCACATCATCATCATCTGCACGTATTCGAGCTCGATCGCGTCCGGCTTGGACAGGCGCATGGCGCCCTGCACCCAGGAGGTGCCGAGGTGCAGGAAGCGCACGCCGTCGAATTCGTCGATGGTGGCGGGCGGATGGCCGGGTTGGGCGAAGCGGGGATCGATGCGGGAGTACGAGGGAGGCATGGGGAGGATGATACCGTAGGGTGGTCGGCTTCGCCGACCGCGCGTTCAACTCCCGGATGCGTAGTAGCGGCTCATGAAGTACTTGAACGCCCGGACGGGGGACCCGTCCACCCTACGCGATACCGTTGCGCCCGAACTCGCGGAAGCCCTGCCGTTCGCTTAGACGCTCGTAATAGGCGGCCACGTGGCGGTAATCCGGCCGCGCCATCGGCGTCATCATCCAGCGGTTGACCGACAGGCCGAGCACGACGTCGGCCAGCGTGAAGTGTTCACCCGCGGCATAGGCGCCGGTCTTGCCGAGCTGCGCGTCGAGGATGCCGATGTGGCGGTTCCACGCGACGATGCCGGCCGCGATCAGGGCAGGGTCCTGGTGGAGCGGCGACTTGCGCACCAGCGCCATGAAGGCATAGCGCCAGGCCGCGTTCAGTTCGGTCGCCTGCCAGTCCATCCACTGCTCCACACGGGCGCGGCCCTGGGCGTCCGCCGGCAGCAGCGCGGAAGCGTATCGGGTAGCCAGGTAACGGCAGATCGTGTTCGACTCCCACAGCACCAGGTCGCCATCGACCAGCACCGGCACCATCGCATTCGGATTGAGCGCCGCGTGCGTGGCGTTCCAGTCCTCGCGCTCGTAGGACAGGCCGAGTTCGGCGCAGGTCCACAAGACCTTGCGGACGTTGATCGAGGTGGTCTTGCCGATGATTTTCATGCCGGGCTTCCGGGCAGGATGGGAAGGATGAGGGTGACGGCCAGGCCGCCGCCCTCGCGATTGGACAGCAGGATGCGGCCGCCGTGGGCTTCGGCGATCTCACGCGCCAGCGCCAGCCCGAGGCCGGTGCCGCTGCGCTTGGTCGAATAGAAGGGCACGAGGGCGTTGGCGAGCACGGCGTCACTCATGCCCGCGCCGCGGTCCAGCACGTCGATGCGCAGGGCGTCCTGCACCCGCCGCACGCTTAGCTCGACGTCGCCAGGGACGGAGCCCGATTCGTGGGCGTTCTTCAGCAGGTTGAGCAGGGCCTGTTCCATCTGCGCCGCATCGATCCAGGCCGGCGCCGAGGGCAGTTCGCCGGCGAGGCGGAAGGCCACCTGGTCGGCCAGCCGGCCGACAAACGCGTCCCAGGGCGTCGGCTCCAGGCGCGGCGCCGGCAGCTTGGCGAAGCGCGCGTAGCCGAGGATGAAGGTTTCGAGGTGGCGGGTGCGCTCGCCGATGGTCTGCAGGATCTGCGGCAGGCGCTCGGTCTGGCCGCGCCGCACCAGCTCCGCGCCGGAATGCGCCAGCGAGGCGAGCGGCGCCAGCGAGTTGTTGAGTTCATGGCTGATCACGCGGATCACCTTCTTCCAGGTCTGCACTTCCTGGCGCCGCAATTCAAGGGTGAGGTGGCGCAGCAGCAGCAGCTCGTGGCGCCGGCCGTTCAGGGTGAAGCTCGAGCGCGCCAGGTGGTAGACCTCTTCGTCCTCGGCTTCGCCGGCGGTGAACAGGCCGTCGCCGCCGCGCGCCAGCGCTTCCTTCAGGGCCGGCGCCGCATGTTCGAGCACTTCGCCCAGCTGGTGGCCTTCCAGCTTGCGGCCTTCGGACAGCAGCTGGCGCGCGGCCAGGTTGGCGTAGACGATGGCGCCGCTGCCGGCGCCGGAGTCGGTCACCAGCAGCATGGCCACCGGCGTGTTCTGGACCATGGTATCGAGCAGCAGTTCGCGCTGCACCAGGCCGAGGCGCTGCTCGCGCAGCACCTTGCCGAGCTCGTTGTGGGCGGCGATCAGGTCGGCCAGCTCGTCGTTCTGCGGCCAGTGCAGGCTGAAGGAGAAGTCGCCGTCCCGGTAGCTCGTCACCGTGCCCTCCAGCGCGCGGAACAGCGACAGGATGGGCTGGATCTGCGAGCGGATGGTGATGATGGAGATCGGGACGATGGCCAGCAGGCATGCGCAGAAGACCAGTACCGGCTGCCCGGGGAAGAAGTGGTCCAGCCCGAGGGCGATCAGGATGCCGAGGGCGAGCAGGGTGCCGACCAGCGCCGACCAGCGCGTGACCAGCGAGAGGCGAAAACCCCGGCGCTCCCCGCTCATGCCGTGCGTGCGATGCCGAGCCGCTCCATGCGCCGGTACAGGGCCTGGCGCGACAGTCCGAGTTCGCTGGACGCCTGGGCCACCACGCCATTGGCGCGGGCCAGGGCCTGGACGATGGCCTCGCGGTCGGGTTCCGCATCGTGGCTGCTCCCGACGGCCAGCGGCAGGCCGAGGTCGGCCGCCTTGATCACCGCGCCTTGCGCCAGCAGGCTGGCGCGCGCCATCACGTTCTTCAGTTCGCGCACATTGCCGGGCCAGTTGTGGGCCAGCAGGGCGTTCTCCGCGGATGGATGCAGGGTCTTCCCGCGCAGGAAGGACAGGGCCAGGGGCAGGATGTCGCCCGGACGCGCGGCGAGTGGCGGCAGGCGCAGCTCGATCACGTTGAGGCGGTAGAACAGGTCTTCGCGGAAGGTCCCGGCGCGGATCATGGCGGACAGGTCGGCATTGGTGGCGCTGATCACGCGCACCTTGACCTGGCGCTCGCGGTTCGAGCCGAGGCGCTCGAAGCGGCCGGTCTCCAGCACGCGCAGGAGCTTCATCTGCCCGGCCAGCGGCAGGTTGCCGATCTCGTCGAGGAAGAGGGTGCCGCCGTCGGCTGCCTCGAACTTGCCTTCGCGTGCTTTCGAGGCGCCGGTGTAGGCGCCGGCGTCCGCGCCGAACAGCTCGGCCTCGATCAGCTCGGAGGGCAGGGCGCCGCAGTTGAGCACCACGAAGGGCCCGTTCGCCACCTGCGAATTGGCCTGGATGATCTCGGCGATGCGCTCCTTGCCGGTGCCGTTCGGGCCCGTGATCAGGACCGGCACGTCGGCGCGCGCCACCTGGCAGGCCAGGGTGAGCACGCGTTCGGTGGCCGGGTCCTGCCAGACCAGGCCGCGCAGGTCGAAATTCTGTTCCAGCTCGCGCCTGGCCTTGCGTTCGCGCTGCAGGCGCTGGCTGAGGGCGCGGTTGGCCTGGCCCAGCTCGATCAGGTTGGTGACCGTGGTGAGCAGGCGCTCGTCGTTCCAGGGTTTCGACAGGTAGTCGGCGGCGCCGGCCTTGATCAGCTCCACGGCCGCGTCCAGGTGGGTCCAGGCGGTGAGCAGGATCACCGGCAGGTCGGGGTGGCGCCGGCGGATCTCGCGGAACAGGGCCACGCCTTCCTCGCCCGAGGTCGTGTCAGCCGTGAAGTTCATGTCCTGGATGACCAGGTCCACCGCCTCGCGCTCGAGAATGGCCAGTCCCTCTTCCGGCGAAGCCGCGCGCAGCGAGGCGATGTCGTGGAGGGAGAACAGGACCTCGAGAGCGATGGCGACCGCGGCGTTGTCGTCGATGATCAGTACAGTGGGCATGGCGACAAGCATATCATTGCTGCAAACACATCAGGCACTGCGGGTTGCGGTCGCCGGCGAAATGCTGGCCGCGCGCCATGCCGGGCCGTAGGCGGCCAGGATGCCGAGCGCCCAGAACACCACCGCACCGCCCACCAGGTAAGTCGCCGGCAGGCGCGCCATCTCGAGCTTCGTCACCAGGAGGTGGTTCAGGCTCAGGCCGAACAGCACGCCGCCGAACACGCCGGCGCTGGTGATCATGAAGTTCTCAAGGATGAAGTAGCGCAGGATGTCGAGCTTGCGGGCGCCCAGGGCGCGGCGCACGCCGATCTGCTTGCGGCGCTGGGTGACCCAGAGGCTGGCCATGCCGACGATGCCGCTGCTGGTGATGAGCAGCAGCAGGACGCTCACCGTGATCAGCATCCACGACAGGGCCATGTCGGCGCGGTAGCGGTTCTTGCGGTCGTCCTCGACCGTCTTGGCCTGCATGATGACCGGGGTGGCGGAGGACTTGCGCAGCGCCTCTTCCGCTTCCTTGATGACGCGGTCGCGCTGGCCGGGCTCGGTGCGAATCGCATACATATTGCCGGGGCGGCCATACACGCGCGCCGGGACGATGGTGGAGAATTCGGCCCGTTCGCCCATCTCGCCATGGGCGGACTGGAGACGCTCGACCACGCCCACGACCTGCGAGGACAGGGCGTCGTCGCCGGTGCCGAACCAGACCTGCTTGCCGATCGCCGTGGAAGCGCCGGGCCACATCTTCTCGGCCAGGGCCTTGGTGACGATGACCTGCTTGGGCAGCTCGCGCTGTTCGTTCTCGTTGACCTCGACGATCTCGCCCGGAAGGAAGTCGCGGCCCTCGACCAGCTTCAGGCCGAAGGTCTTGACCAGGGAGTCGCCGGACACGTACTGCGAGGCGATCGCGGTTTCGCGCTCCTGGCGCTGGTCGACGGCGACGCTGTTGTTGCTGCCGCTGCGCGACAGCGGCATTTGCGACACCTGGGCCACCGAGGCCACGCCCGGCACCGCGCGCAGGACCTCGGTCTCGCGCCGGATCGTGGCCAGCATCTGCTCGGGGCCGTCGGTGTTCAGGTTGCGCACCTGGAAATAGAAGGTGGAGGCTTCGTCGGCCAGGCCGGAAGGGCGTGCCGCCACGGCGCGCCGCTCTTCGACGATGTGCAGGGCGTTGGCCAGGATGCCCAGGCTCAGCGCGACCTGCAGCGCAACCAGGATCGGGCCGGTTTTGTTCCGCAACAGGGCGGACAGGATGGGACGGATTTCCATGATGGTCTCTCGTTCTTGTCAATGGTTCGTCATTGCGACTTGAGCTGGATGGCCGGCGTCACCTGGCAGGCGCGCCAGGTCGGCAGCAGGCCGGCGAGGAGGGCCGCCAGCACCGACATGACGAAGGTCAGCAGCAGCATCTGCCAGTCCATGCGCGCGACGATCGCCATGCCGCGGCTCTGCATGCCGATCAGGGCCAGGGCGCCGAAGGCCAGCACCAGGCCCAGCACGCCGCCCACCAGGCCGACCACGCCGGTCTCGATCAGGAACTGCTTGAACACGTCGGCGCGCGAGGCGCCCAGGGCGCGGCGCACGCCGATCTCGGAGGCGCGCACCGAGAATTTCGCCAGCAGCAGGCCGACGGTGTTCACCAGGCAGAGGATCAGGAAGCCGAACGCCAGCCAGGCCTGCAGCTTGCTGTCGTTGCCCACGACCTTCATCTCTTCCATCCATTCCATCACGTTGTACAGTTCGTTCGGCGCATTGCGCTTCAGGCGGCCCAGCTTGCGCTGGTCGTTGGCGTAGTTGTCGAGCCAGGACTGCAGCTCGGCGCGGTCGGAAGCAGACCTGGTCTCGAACCAGAACTGGATCCAGGTGCATTCGGACAGCAGCAGGTTGGCGAAGCCGGGGTCGCGGTTGGCGCTGCAGCTCATGCTGCCGTTGTGGCCCATCTCGTGGCGCAGCGCGTTCGAGAAGGGAATGAAGAATTCCTCGCCCTGGCCGAAGCGGCTGCCGCCGATCAGCTTGTAGTAGCGCGGCACCGGCGCCCAGGTATCGGTCACGCCGACCACGGTATAGGGGAAGCCGCCGATGCGCAGCTGCTTGCCGACCGGGTTCGCGTCACCGAACAGCTTCTCGGCGGTCTCGCGCCCCAGCACCACCACGTCGGCGCCGCGGGTGTCGTCGCCTTCGGTCCAGGCCTGGCCGTGCAGGAAAGGCACGTTGAACATCGCGAAGAAGTCGCGGGTCGGCGCCATGCCGGAAGCGTTGAAGGCCGGGATGTCGGTGCGCGGCGGCTCGACCGGGCGCATCACGCCGTACATGGCGGTGCGGCGCTCGCCCTGGCCGCTCTTGAGGAAGTTGGCGGCGTCGATGTAGCCCAGCTGGTCGTCGTTGCGCCCGTCGCTCGGCACCCAGCCTTCCAGCTGGCCGTTGTCCACGAGCGGCACGAACAGGCGGTCGCTCTTCTCGGGAATCGGGTCGCCCGACATCACGTGCAGGATGGTAAGCGTGGAAACGCTGGCGGCCACGCCGATGGCCAGGGTCAGCACCATCAGCGCGGTCAGCGCGGGGTTGCGGCGCAGGCTGCGCACGCCGAGCTTGAAGTAGTAGGAGAACATGGCGCGCCGCTCCTTATGCCGTGGCCTTGTCGACCAGGGTCGGGCCCTTGCGCACCAGGTCCGAGACCTGGCCGTCGATGATGTGCACGTTGCGGTGGGTGCGCACGGCCAGTTCCGGGTCGTGGGTCACCATCAGGATGGTGGTGCCGGCCGCGTTGATCTCTTCCAGCAGCTCCATCACGCCGCGCGCCATCTGGGTATCGAGGTTGCCGGTCGGTTCGTCGGCCAGCAGCAGCTTCGGACTGCCGGCCAGCGCGCGCGCGATCGCCACGCGCTGCTGCTGGCCGCCGGACAGCTCGGCCGGGAAGTGCTTCATGCGCGAGGCCAGGCCGACTTTCGACAGCGCGTCCTCGATGCGCTCCTTGCGTTCCTTCGCATTGAAGCCGCGGTAGCGCAGCGGGACGTCGACGTTGTCGAACAGGTTCAGGTCGGGGATCAGGTTGAAACCCTGGAAGATGAAACCGAGCTTCTCGTTGCGCAGGCGCGAGCGGGCCGCATCGTCCAGGCCCTTCACGTTGACGCCGTCGAGGACGTACTCGCCCGAGGTGAATTCCTCCAGCAAGCCGGCGATGTTCAGGAAGCTGGTCTTGCCGGAACCGGAAGGGCCGGTGACGGTAACGAACTCGCCCTGCTTGACTTCGATCTCGAAACCGCGCAGCGCGTGGGTCTCGATCATGTGGGTGCGGTACACCTTGCTCAGGTTGGTCATGCGCAGCATGGGTTTCTCCTTGTTTGTCTTTTCAGGTTGTTCAGCGATTGATGGATACGCGAGCGGCATTGTTGAAGGTATCGGTGCCGGCGATGACTACCTTGTCGCCCGGCTTCAGGCCCGACAGGATCTCGACGGCGGAAATGCTGGTCGCGCCCAGCTGCACCGGGGTGCGCACGGCGATGCCGTTGTCCACCTTGTAGGCGAAGCGTCCGCCCTCGCTTTCGACGAAAGGACCGCGCGGCAGCATCACGACGTTCGGGCGCTCTTCGATCAGCAGGCGCGCGGTCACGCGCTGGCTCTGGCGCAGGCCCTTGGGCTGCTCGCCGTCGAAGCGCACGCGCGCCAGCACCTGGTTGCGCACGACTTCGGGCGAGAGCGCCGACAGCTTGCCGGTGGCCTTGCCCGAAGGCAGGGTGATCTCGGCGTTCATCCCCAGGCCGATGTCGGCCACATAGGATTCCGGCACCTCGACCTCGACCTCGAGCTTGGACAGGTCGACCAGGGTCATCAGGGGCGCATTGGCGGCGACGACCATGCGGTTCTGGACGTTCAGGGTGCCGATGAAGCCGTCGACCGGGGCGCGCACGGTGAGTTCGTCGACGCGGCGCTGGGCGTTGGCGAGTGACAGGCGCTGGCGTTCCAGCTCGTTGATCTTGGTTTTCAGGGCCAGCTGCACGTCGTCGCCTTCCAGGTTGGCCGCCTGGGTGGCGTGGCGCGCGCGGATCTCGGCCGAGTTCAGGGCGTCCTTGGCCTTCTGGTAGTCGATCTTGGCGATGATGCCGACCTGGGCCACGCCCTCGTAGCGCTCCAGGGTGCGCTGGGCCGACAGGCGCTCGATCTCGGCGGTGTCGGCTTCGCGCTGGGCCAGCAGCTTCTGCTTGCGCGACAGGATCTGCTGGCGCGCCACCTCGGCTTTCAGCTGCTCGTAGCTCGAGACTTCGCGCTTGAGTTCATCGGTGAGGTCGGGCGACTCCAGCACGGCCAGCACGTCGCCCTTTTTCACCGTGTCGCCGGCGGCGACTTTCAGGTTGACGGTGGCCGGGGCGGTCGAGTACAGGGTCGGGCTGACGGCGGCCACGATGCGGCCGTTGACCGAGGCGTCGCGCACCAGGGTGCCGCGGCTGACTTCGGCGATGCGCAGGCGCGCTTCGTTGACCGAGTGTTCGCTGCTGCTCCAGGCGCCGAGCACGGCGGCGGTGACCGCGGCGATGGCCACCAGGCCGCCCACCCACAGGGCGCGGCGCTTGATCTTGTGGACGGGCGCCGGGGTGAGGACGGCGTCTTGTTGTGAGGTATCGCGGATCATGGCTTCTCATTGACAACATTGGATGCGGGTGTCAATGCATGATCCGTGCCAGTATTGCAAGTGCCTGATTTTGCTGGAATCGCGCTGCCGTGCGCGGTGTCCGCAGTGTCCGTCAATATGGTCCCGGACAGTCGGCCGGACAGGCCGGACAGCGAACCCGGCAGTCGACGATGTGCACGCCTTGCGGTATCGTGGGGCGTTCACCGATTCTTCAGGATTCCCATGCGACTTCCCCGTCTTGCCTGCTTCCTGGCCTTGTGCGCCGCATTCCTCCCGGCCCACGCACAGAAACCCGCGAGCCGCGCCGAAGCGGTCAAGATCGTCGCCGACATGCGGCGCATCGTCACGCCCGAGGGCATCGAACGGACCCAGGCCGTGCGCATCGGCGGCATCGACCAGTGGATCTCGGTGCGCGGCGTCGACCGCCGCAATCCCATCCTCCTGATGATCCACGGCGGGCCGGGCTACGTCAGCATGCCGACCAGCTGGTACTTCCAGCGCGGCTGGGAGGATTACTTCACGGTGGTGCAGTGGGACCAGCGCGGCGCCGGCAAGACCTATGCGGCCAACGACCCGGCCGTGGTGACGCCGACCATCACGCGCGCGCGCATGGTCGAGGATGCGGTGGAGATGGTCGCCTGGCTGCGCAGGGAGTTCGGCAAGGAACGCATCTTCGTGCTCGGCCATTCCTGGGGCAGCACGCTCGGACTCGAGGTGGCGCAGCGCCGTCCGGAATGGCTGCACGCCTACATTGGCGCCGGGCAGGCCACCAACGGGCCCGAGGGCGAGCGGCGCGGCCTGCGCTTCGCGCTCGATGCCGCCCGCCGCGATGGCAATGTCCAGGCGGTGCGCGAGCTGGAAGCGCTCGGCGACTATGCCGCGCCGGGACGGCCGATCAGGCTGGCCGACATCTTCCTGCAGCGTAAATGGCTGGGGCACTACGGCGGCGCCGTGCATGGGCGCCGCAACTTCGATCACGAAGGCGCCGCGGCCCGCCTGGCGCCCGAGTATTCGGACGCCGACCTCGCCACCATGTGGAAGGCCAACGACATCTCGACCGAACGCCTGCTGGTGGAGACGGTGTCGACAGATTTCAGCAAGGTGGCGAACCTTAAATGCCCGCTCATCCTGCTCAACGGCCGCCACGACTACAACGTGTCGGCCAGCCTGGCGGCCGAATGGTTCGAAAAGGTAAAAGCGCCCTCGAAGGCGCTGGTCTGGTTCGAGCACTCGGCGCGCGAGATGTTCAACGAGGAGCCGGGCAAGATGCTGGTGGCGCTGGTGCGCCACGCACGGCCGATCGCGGAGAAAGCAGGCGACGCGGCGCCTTGAGTCCGCTCAAGCCGCCTCGCGCAGGGTGCGCGCCGCCGCCACCATGTTCTCCAGCGCCGGCAGCACCTCTTCCCAGCGGCGCGTCTTGAGGCCGCAGTCCGGATTCACCCACAGCTGCGCGGGTGGAATGCGCGCCGCCGCCTTGCGCATCAGCGCCAGGATCTGCTCGCGGCTCGGCGTGTTGGGCGAGTGGATGTCGTAGACGCCGGGGCCGATGCCGTTCGGGTAGCGGAAGCCGTCGAAGGCGTCCAGCAGCTCCAGGCCCGAGCGCGAGGTCTCGATGGTGATCACGTCGGCATCCATGGCGGCGATGGCCTCGATGATGTCGTTGAACTCCGAGTAGCACATATGGGTGTGGATCTGCGTCGCGTCGTGCACGCCGTTCGCGGCGATGCGGAAGGACTCGACCGCCCAGCCGAGATACTCGTCCCATCGTTCGCGCCGCAGCGGCAAGCCTTCGCGCAGCGCGGCCTCGTCGATCTGGATGATGCGCACGCCGGCGCGTTCCAGGTCCTGCACCTCGTCGCGGATCGCGAGGGCCAGCTGGCGGCAGGTGGCGGCGCGCGGCTGGTCGTCGCGGACAAAGGACCAGTTCAGCATCGTGACCGGGCCGGTGAGCATGCCTTTCATGGGCTTGTCGGTCAGCGACTGGGCGTAGCGGATCCATTCGACGGTCATCGGGCGCGGGCGGCGCACGTCGCCGTAGAGGATGGGCGGCTTGACGCAACGCGAACCGTAGGATTGCACCCAGCCGTTGGCGCTGAAGGCATAGCCCTCGAGCTGCTCGCCGAAGTATTCGACCATGTCGTTGCGCTCGGCCTCGCCGTGCACGAGGACGTCCAGGCCCAGCGCTTCCTGCTCACGCACGCAGCGCCGGATCTCGGCCTGCATGGCGGCGCGGTAGCCGGCGGCGTCGAGTTCGCCGCGCTTGTGGCGCTGGCGCGCCTGGCGGATGTCAAGCGTCTGGGGGAAGGAGCCGATCGTGGTGGTGGGATAGCTGGGCAGGTTCAGGACCGCCGCCTGTTCCGTCAGGCGCTGGGCGTGCGGGCTGCTGCGCTGTCCCATCTCCGGCGTGATGGCGGCCACGGCGCGCGCCACCTCCGGCTGGTGCACGCGTTTCGACGCGCGGCGGCGGTCGACGGCGGCGGCATTGGCCAGCAGCGCTTCCTGCACCTTGACGCGGCCATGGTCGAGGGCGCTGGCCAGCAGGCGCAGTTCTTCGAGCTTCTGCACTGCGAAGGCGAGCCAGGAACGGATCTCCGGGGCCAGGTCGGTCTCGAGCTCCAGGTCGACGGGGACGTGCAGCAGCGAGCACGATGGCGCGATCCACAGGCGTTCCTGCAACTGCCGCTGCACCGGCTCCAGCCAGGCCAGCGTCGCGTGCAGGTCGGTCTTCCAGATGTTGCGGCCGTCGACGACGCCGAGCGACAGGATCTGCTGCGGCGCCAGCAGCGCGATGGCGCTTGCGACTTCGTGCCCGGCATTGATGGCGTCCAGGTGCAGGCCGGCGACCGGCAGGCCGCAGGCCAGCGGCAGGTTTTCGCCGAGGGGACCGAAATAGGTGGCCAGCAGCAGCTTCGGGCCGTGGCCCTGCAGGGCGGCATAGGCGTCCTGGCAGGCCTGGCGCCAGCGCGCATCGAGGCTTGTCGCGAGGGCAGGTTCGTCGACCTGCACCCACTCGACGCCTTCGCTGGCAAGCCAGTCGAGCAGCCCGGCATATACCTTCAGGAGGGCGGGCAGCAGCGCCAGGCGCTCGCTGCCGTCCTTCGACTTGCCGAGCCAGAGGTAGGTGAGGGGGCCGAGGATGACCGGCTTGGCGCGTACGCCTAGATCCTGAGCCTCGCGCAGCTGCGCCTGCAGGCGGCTGGTGTCGAGGGCGAAGGTGGTGGCGGCGTCGAACTCGGGGACGATGTAGTGGTAGTTGGTGTCGAACCACTTGGTCATCTCGCCGGCGTGCACGCAGCCGCAATCGGCGTCGCCTGGCGCACGGCCGCGCGCGACGCGGAAGTACTGGTCGAGGGGGCTGCCGCCATGGCTGTGGGCCCTGGCCGGGACGTGCCCCAGGGTGAAGCTCATATCGAGCACCTGGTCGTAGAGGGAGAAGTCGCCTACGGGGGCGAAATCGAGCGCGGATTGCGCGGCCCAGTGTCGGGCGCGCAGGCCGGCAGCTTGTGCTTCCAGTTCGCCGGCGGTGGCGGCGCCTTGCCAGTAGCGCTCCAGGGCGAATTTCAGTTCGCGCCAGGCGCCGATGCGGGGAAAGCCGAGGTTGTGCGTGGTGGTCATGGTAGTGGTCCTGTTGATGTCGAAGCCATGATAGGACGGACAACCCATGAATAAAATTGATATGATTTCATGTATCCATCGATTCTATTCATACATCATGATCGAGCGTATCCACCTCCTGATCCTGCGCGAAGTCGCGCAACGCGGCTCGCTGACGGCCGCCGCCGAGGCGCTGCACCTGACCCAGTCCGCGCTGAGCCACGCGATCCGCAAGCTGGAAGGGCAGCTCGGCGTCGACGTCTGGATCCGCGACGGCCGCAGCCTGCGCCCGACCCCGGCCGGCCTCTATTTGCTGGCTTTGGGCGGGCGCCTGCTGCCCCAGCTCGAGCACGCCGAGCGCCTGATGGCGCAGTATGCGCAAGGGCAGCGCGGCACCCTGCGCATCGGGATGGAGTGCGCGCCCTGCTACCAGTGGCTGCTGAAGGTCGTCGCGCCTTATCTCGCGGCCTGGCCGGACGTCGACGTGGACGTCAAGCAGCGCTTCCAGTTCGGCGGCATCAAGGCGCTGGAGGAGTGGGAGATCGACGTGCTGGTGACGCCCGACCCGGTGCACAAGGCGGGCCTGGCCTGGGCGCCGGTGTTCGACTACGAGCAGGTGCTGGTGGTCGCGCAGAGCCATCCGCTCGCCGGGCGGGACTATGTCGAGCCCTGTGAGCTGGTGGACGAAGTCCTGATCACCTATCCGGTCGATATCGACCGCCTCGACATCTACAACGCCTTCTTCCTGCCGGCCGGCTGCGCGCCGCGCCAGCGCAAGACCATCGAGACCACCGACATCCTGCTGCAGATGGTCGCCAGCGGACGCGGCGTGGCGGCGCTGCCGCGCTGGCTGGTCGAGGAGTACGCTTTGAGGATGCCGGTCGTGCCGGTGCGCCTCGGCCAGAACGGTATCCCGAAGAGCATCTTCCTCGGCAGGCGCGCGGACGACGCCGCGGTCGAGTACCAGGACGCCTTCATCCGTATGGCGGCCGGCGTCGGTGACAATGCTTGAGATTTGCGGGCCGGATGCGCTGCTAGGATCGCGGCATGATTCGATCTTTATTGTCCGACCTGTTTCGCCCCCTTGCAGATTTCTTCAAGCCCGAGGCGCAGCGCGAGCCTCCCAACACCTTCTTCACACCGGAGGAAATCGGCCGCCTGCACCGCGTCACGCTGGACAGCCGCACCGCGCTCGATGGCCAGACCTGGCAGGACCTGCTGCTCGAACCCTATGAAGAAACGCTGACGCAGCAGACCAGCATCTTCGGCCGCCAGCTCCTGCACCGCCGCCTGCGCGCAGGCCTGGACGACGATGAATGCGCCGCCCTCGCCGGACGCCTGCGCGGCCTGCTGGACGATACGCCCCGTGCCGACGCGGTGATAAGCGCCCTGCGTCCGCTGCGCCATGCCGAGACCGAAGTCGCCGGCCTGCTGTTCGAAGGCGATGCGCCGTGCGTGCCAGGCTGGGCGCGCTTCACCTGGCTGCTGCCGCTGTTCCTGCTCCTGTCGCTGGGCGTGCTCCTCACGCAGCCGCTGGGCTGGATGGCGACCCTGGCCGCCATGGCGCCCCTGATGGCGCTGCAGATCGTGTACCACCGCCGCGTCGAAGCCTGGAACCAGGTCCTGAACAGCGTGCAGGCCCTGCTGGCGGCCAGCGGCAGGCTGGCGGCGCTCGGCGGACCGCTCCTCGAACCCTTCGTCGCGACGCGTGCACAGAACGCGCGGCTGCACGAACGCCTCGCGCGGCCGCTGCTGTTTCGCACCTTCCCGGCCGCCGAGTCCTATGTCAACTGGTTCGCCGCCTACAATGTGCGGCGCTACTGGCGGACGATGGGGGCGCTGCACGCGGCGCGCGACTTCCTGCGCGCGCGCTACCTGGAGGCCGCGACGCTGGAAGCCGACGTCACCCTGGCGCGCCACCTGCGCGGCCTGGATCACTGGTGCTGGGCCGGGCGCGGCGCGCCGCGCAGCCTGGCGCTGGAGGAGGGCGTGCATCCGCTGATGGACAGGCCGGCCGCCCTGTCGGTGGCGCTGGACGGACGCGGCGCCTTCATCTCGGGCCAGAACGCCTCGGGCAAGAGCACCTTCCTGCGCATGGTGGGCCTGAACCTGGTGGTCGCGCGCGCCTTCGGCTTCTGCTACGCCAGGCGGGCGGTCCTGCCGGCAGTACCGGTGCGCGCCAGCATGCAGAACGAGGATTCGCTGCTGGGCGGCGAGAGCCTGTATATGTCCGAATTGCGCCGTGCGCGTGAGCTGCTGGACGCCGAAGCGGCGGGCGTGTGCCTGATCGACGAAGTCTTCCGCGGCACCAACCACCTGGAGTCGGTCTCGGCGGCGAGCGCGGTGCTGGAAAGCCTGGCGGCACGCGACCTGGTGCTGGTGTCCTCGCACAACCTGGTGCTGGCGCGCATCCTGGCCGGCAAGCTCGAACCCTTCCGCATCGATACGAGCAGCGGCGCGCCGGCCTTGAAACCGGGCGTGCTGCGCGAGCCGAACGGCATCGCGCTGCTGGCCACCCAGGGCTTCGGCCCGGAAATCGAGGGCCGGGCGGCGGAGGTGGCGCGCTGGCTGCATGGCCACCTCGCCGAGCCTGTACCGGAATATCATTGAGCGGCGCGCGCGCCGCCCGCACGCAGGGCCGAGGCGGCGCCGGCCGCCGCCAGGGCCGATGCCAGGACGATCCAGGCGGCCGCCTGCCAGCCGTGGGCCTGGATGGCGCCGCCCACGAATATGGGCCCGAGCACCTGGCCCAAGGCGCTCCCCTGCATGAGCAGTCCCAGCACGACAGGCGCCAGGCCGGCCTCGCGCGCCAGCAGGGGCGCCGACGAGATCAGGGTGGCCGGGACCAGGCCGCCGACGGCCGAGAACAGGATGCACAGCAGGAGCGTGGGCAGTGCGCCGAACCATTGCAGGTAGATGCCGGGCGCGGCCAGTCCCATGGCCAGGCAGGCTGCGGCCAGCAGGACGAAGCGCTGCGCACCGCGCGCCAGGAGCCGGCCGGCCGCCAGGTTGCCGATGATGTTGGCGGCGGCGGCCAGGGCTGCCAGCAGGCCGGCCGCCTGCCCGTCGACGCCCATGCGCTCGACCAGCAGGACCGGCAGGAAGCCGAACAGCGCAAAGAACATCAGGCTGTACAGGGCAAAACAGAGCGCCAGCAGCACTGCCCGCCGGTTCCCCAGCACGGAAAGGGCGTCGCCGCCGATGCTGCGCATGGGAAGCGATGCGCGCGCCGGCGCCGGCGGCAGCAGGGCGGCCGCGGCCAGCACCGCCGCCGCGAGCCCGGCGCTGGCCCACCACAGATTGCGCCAGTCGCCGTATTGCGGGCCCACGCCCATGGCCAGGGCCAGCCCGGCCGGCATGAAGCAGCTCCACAGGCCGAAGGCGAATTCGCGCCGTGCCGGCAGCACGGCCCGCTCGAGGATGGCGGGACCGGCGACCGTGATGAAGAGAAAACCGAGGCCTTCCAGGATGCGCGCGCCGAGCAGCACCGCATAGTCGGGCGCGAGCGCGCCAAGCACCGCGCCCAGCAGCGCGGCCGCCAGGCCGGCCAGCAGGACCGGGCGGTCGCCGACGCGCGCGACGAGTGCGCCGGCGGGGATGCCGCCGAGGATGCCGAGCAGCGCGAAGATGCCGGTCAACCATCCCGCGGCCGACAGGTCCAGGCCCATGTCCGCCAGCAGCCAGGGCGTTGCGATCGCCGCCTTGCCGGCCTGGAAGGCCGTGACGATGCCGGCCGCGACCACCAGGGCCACGGCCCCCCATCCGGCGCCGGAATGGGCATCCGTGCGCGCCGTATCCGCCCTCATGCCGTGTCCCGATGGCGCGCCGCCGCCAGGGCGCGCGCGATGCCGGCCACGTGGCGGCCCTGGAAGCGCGCGCCTTCGAGCTCGTTGGCGCTCGGCTGGCGGTCGCCTCCTTCGCCGTCGTCCGCCAGGGTCGAGGCGCCATAGGGCGAGCAGCCCGTGATCTCGTCCATCCGGTTCTGGCCCTTGAAGGTATAGGGCAGGCCGACGATGACCATGCCGAGGTGCAGCATCACGGTATGGACCGACAGGATGGTGCTTTCCTGGCCGCCGTGCTGGCTGCCGGTCGATGTGAACACGCTGCCGACCCTGCCGACCAGGGCATCCCTGGCCCACAGGCCGCCGCACTGGTCGAGGAAATTCTTCATCTGCGCGGCCATATTGCCGAAGCGGGTGGGCGTGCCGATCACGATCGCGTCATAGTCGGCCAGCTCGGCCACCGTCGCGACCGGCGCCTCCTGCGCGCGCTTGTAGCCCGCCTTCTGCGCGACCTGGTCAGGGACCAGTTCCGGCACCCGCTTGACGTGGGCGCTGGCGCCGGCTTCGCGCGCGCCCGCGGCGAGCGCATGGGCCATGGTTTCGATATGGCCGTACGAGGAGTAATACAGAACCAATAGCTTCGTCATCGCTGCTCCTTTCCTTGCTTGCTTGTGAGGGCAAGGCTAAGGCAGACGTTTGTTCTGCGGAAGTGATATAAAGTCGATAGGTTTGATCGATTGGATAGATCATGTTGGATGTCCTGACCCTCGACCAGCTGCGTACCTTCGTGACGGTAGCCGACAGCGGAAGCTTCCGCGCCGGCGCCGCGCGCCTGCTGCGCGTGCAGTCCGCCATCAGCCATGCGATCGCCAACCTGGAGGGCGAACTCGGCGTCAGCCTGTTCGACCGCTCCGGACACCGGCCGGTGCTGACGCCCGAGGGCCAGGCGCTGCTCGAGAACGCGCGCGACATCCTGCTCAGGGTGGACGCCATGCGGGCCCGTGCGCGCGGCATGGGCGAGGGTGTCGAACTCGCGCTGTCGCTCACCGTCGATACCCTGTTCCCCATCGCCCATGTGGGCGCGGCCCTGGCCGAGGTGCGCGCCGCCTTTCCGACGGTCGGCATCGGGCTGGCCATCGAAGCACTGGGTGGGCCGCTGCGCGCCCTGCTGGAGGAGCGCAGCACGCTGGCGATCCTGGTCGGCGAAGACTTCCGCGACCCGCGCATCGCGCTGGAGGGCATCCGCACCGTCGAACAGCTGGCCGTGGTCGCGCCGCACCATCCGCTGGCCGCGCGCGCGCAGGAAGCCATTGGCCTGCCGGAGCTCGCCGACCATCTGCAAATCGTGCTGGCCGATCCGACGCCGCTGTCGGAAGGACGCAGTTTCGGCGTGCTCTCGCCCCAGACCTGCCGGGTGAATACCCAGGACGCCAAGCACGCCCTGATCGTCGCCGGCCTGGGATGGGGAAGGCTGCCGGCCTGGCTGGTCGAGCAGGACCTGCTTGCCGGGCGCCTGGTGCGCATCAAGGCGCAGGGACTCGGCCGCGCCGGTGGACTGCGTTCGGAGGCCTATATCGCCCACCGGCTCGACGCGCCGCTCGGACCGGCGGGCCGGGCGCTGCGCGCGGCCCTGCTGCGCCAGGCATCCGGCGGGGAAGGGGCGGCCTAGCGGCGCGGCAGGGGCTTGCCCTTCGCGATCACCTCGCGGCAATCGCCCTTCATGGTCGCATCGTCATAATCCGTCCAGCCCCAGCTGTCGACGTAGCGCTTGTGGCGCTTGAGGGCCGGGTTCACGAAGCTCCACTCGAGCCGCTCGCCGGGATAGCGGATGTCGGCCATGTCCAGCACGGTGTGGAACATGTTCTCGGTCGAGAGCCTGGCCTTGCGGTGCTTGCGCAGCTGCTCCACCTTGGCCGGAAAGCGTTCGCGGTAGGCGTCCGAATACCAGACGAAGGCCGGCACGTGGAACTCGTACTGCGTGTTATGGCCGTGGAAGGCGATCCTGCACGACTTGTCGTACAAGGTCTGGCCATGGTCGGCCACATATAACAGCGAGGACGGCAGGCTGCTCTCCTTCAAGAGCCCGATCGCGTTCGACAGGAACCAGTCCGTGTACAAAATGGCGCTGTCGTAGCTGTTGTTCATCTGCGGCTCGATCCGGGTGTCGGTGTAATCCGGTTTCGCGATCGACTGCAGCGAAGGCAGCCAGCGGTCGAACTCCTTCGGATAGCGGTGGCCGTAGTTCCAGTGGCTTCCTAATGTATGCAGCACCACCAGCACCTTCTGCGCCGGGTCGGCGATCGCGCGCCGCAGGGGTTCGAGCAGCACGCTGTCGTGGTTGGAGGCGTCCGAGAAACCGCCCAGGTTCAGGAACTGGACGTCGTCCGCCTCCTTGGCGAACACCGAGACCGGCGTGTCGAACTTGCCGAAGGAGACCTGGTTCGAGATCCAGAAGGTCTTGAAGCCCGCTTCCTTGAAGGCCGACAGGAAGGATTTTTCGGAGAAGCCGTCTTTCAGGCTTTGCATCGCGGGCTTGCGCGAGATGATGACCGGCACCGACAGGCGGGTGGCCGACACCGGCGTGATCACGTCCTTCAGCATGACCAGGTTTTCTTCCTTCGCCAGCAGGGGATTGGTCTCGCGCGCATAGCCGTTCAGGCTCCAGCGGTCGTAGCGCGAGGATTCGCCGATGACCACCACCACAAGCTGCGGTCCGTGCTCCGGCCCCGCCTGGCTCGCGCCGAAGCGGAAGGCGGCGCTGCGCCGGTTCAGTTCCGTGAGATACACGCGCTCTTTATAGAAGTCGATGCCGCGCGCGGTGAGGCCGAAGGGCCAGGAGCGTGCGAACACACTGGTCTCGACCGGCAGCCTGGCCCAGGCCGGTACGGAGCGAGTGAAGCGCTGGGCGCCCAGCACCGCCAGCGCCAGCGCCAGCACGGCCAGCACGATCCAGCGCGAGCGGTCGTTCCAGTCCAGCGCCCGGGTGCGCCAGGCCACCGCCCAGGTCGACCCGAACCACAGCAGCACGCCGATGAGGACGACGCCCAGCAGCCAGGCTTTCGCACCCAGGAATTCCAGCGCCTCGCTGGGGCTGGTCTCGGCGATGACGCCCAGGTGGTGGGTCGAGATGCCCTGCCCGTAATAGGTAAGAAGGTAGAGTTCTGTTGGCAGGGCGAGGAAGGCCGGCAGCAGGGCCCAGTGGAAGCAGGCCGGACGCTTGAACACGGCCCAGACGGCGATCCAGGCGAACACGCCGGCGCCCAGCAGCTGCCACGGGTCGCCGCCCGGCACGCCCATCAGCGGCGCGGCCAGCGGCATGCAGGAGAGCAGGACATAGCTCAGCAGCAGGTACAGATTGGCGGGGCGCAGCAGGGGATGCGGCAGTCGGGACATGGAGCGATGAAAGCGGGAAATCGGCTATTATCCCGTCTTTATCGCCGGAAATGCGAAGTTTTGCAGAGCTTGCCAAGGCTTCCTGCCCCACGGTTTGTAGCAAGCTTGCCACATCCACCACGGTAAACCGCCGGTTTACCGCCGCCGACCCCGAATAAGGGCTTGACGAGGCGGCAAAGCGGTTGACCCTCGCCCTTATCGGGTCTATACTCGCGAGTTCTCGATTTATTCTGCACATGGTATACGCACTTGCAGCCGCTCCTTCGGTGAGTGGCTTTCGTCGCCTCTGCTGTGACCAGATGCCGGGACTAGGTTTCAGTCCCCGGGCCAGCGCAACATCGGCCCGGGTCATCAACGTAGTAATTTTGTTGGATTTTTGAACGATGCCAACCATCAATCAACTGATTCGCAAGCCGCGTGAAGCCGCGGTTGTGAAGAGCAAGTCGCCGGCACTGGAAAACTGCCCGCAAAAGCGCGGTGTCTGCACCCGTGTCTACACCACGACCCCGAAGAAGCCGAACTCGGCACTGCGTAAGGTCGCTAAAGTTCGCCTGACCAACGGTTTCGAAGTCATTTCGTACATCGGCGGTGAAGGCCACAACCTGCAAGAGCACAGCGTCGTCCTGATCCGCGGCGGCCGTGTGAAAGACTTGCCGGGTGTGCGTTACCACATGGTCCGCGGCGCGCTGGATACCCAGGGCGTGAAAGACCGTAAGCAGGCTCGCTCGAAGTACGGTGCGAAGCGCGCCAAAGCTGGCGCCAAGAAGTAATCCTGCCCTGTCACAGACAGGTCACATTAAAAAGTTAAGTTGAGCCGGCCGGAAGGCCGAGTAAGTGAAAGATCATGAGGGTCTTTCGCGAGTGCGGATCCCGCACTCAACTGAAGATAGGAAGGAATTGAAATGCCACGTCGTCGTGAAGTACCTAAGCGCGAAATCCTGCCGGATCCGAAATTCGGCAACACCGATGTCGCCAAGTTCGTCAACGTTCTGATGCTGTCCGGTAAAAAATCGGTCGCTGAAAACATCATCTACGGTGCGTTCGAATACATCCAGTCCAAATCGGGCAAAGACCCGCTGGAAGTGTTCACGACCGCGATCAACAACGCTAAGCCGCTGGTGGAAGTCAAGTCCCGCCGTGTCGGCGGCGCCAACTACCAGGTGCCAGTGGAAGTTCGTCCGGTTCGTCGTATGGCGCTGTCCATGCGTTGGTTGCGCGAAGCCGCAAACAAGCGCAGCGAAAAATCCATGCCGCAACGCCTGGGTGGTGAACTGATGGAAGCCGCAGAAATGCGCGGCGGCGCGATGAAGCGTCGTGACGAAGTCCACCGCATGGCAGAAGCGAACAAGGCGTTCTCGCACTTCCGCTTCTAAGCACATGGCCAAACCCCTCCGGGTGGTGCGGCCTGCAGTATCCGTTGTTCAGGCCGGGCGCGTTTTGATCCTCAAAATGTTGCCCGGTTTTGTCCATTCAAAGATTTAGGAAAAATTATGGCACGCACTACCCCCATTGAGCGCTACCGCAATATCGGTATTTCCGCTCACATCGACGCCGGTAAAACGACGACCACCGAGCGCATCCTGTTCTACACGGGTGTGAACCACAAGCTGGGCGAAGTGCACGACGGCGCCGCCACCATGGACTGGATGGAGCAAGAGCAAGAGCGCGGCATCACCATTACCTCGGCAGCGACGACCTGCTTCTGGAAAGGTATGGCCAGCAACTTCGAGCCGCACCGCTTCAACATCATCGACACCCCGGGCCACGTCGACTTCACCATCGAGGTGGAGCGTTCGATGCGCGTGCTGGACGGCGCCTGCATGGTTTACTGCGCAGTCGGCGGCGTGCAGCCGCAGTCGGAAACCGTGTGGCGTCAGGCTAACAAGTACAAGGTTCCGCGTCTGGCCTTCGTCAACAAGATGGACCGTACCGGTGCAAACTTCTTCAAGGTGTACGAGCAGATGCGCGCCCGCCTGAAGGCCAACCCGATCCCGCTGCAAGTGCCTATCGGCGCCGAAGACAACTTCAAGGGCGTGGTCGACCTGGTCAAGATGAAGGCCATCCTGTGGGATGACGCATCGCAGGGCATGAAGTTCGAATACGTCGACGTGCCGGCCGAACTGCTCGACACCTGCAACGAGTGGCGCGAGAAGCTGGTCGAAACCGCCGCTGAAGCGTCGGAAGAGCTGATGAACAAGTACCTCGAAGAGGGCGAACTGTCGGAAGCCGAGATCAAGAAGGCGCTGCGCCAACGTACCATCGCCGGCGAAATCGTCCCGATGATGTGCGGCACCGCATTCAAGAACAAGGGCGTGCAGGCAATGCTGGACGCGGTCATCGAATACCTGCCGTCGCCAGTGGACATCCCGCCGGTCGCAGGTACCGACGAAGACGAGCAGCCGACCTCGCGTAAGGCCGACGACAGCGAGAAGTTCGCTGCGCTGGCATTCAAGATCATGACCGACCCGTTCGTCGGCCAGCTGATCTTCTTCCGCGTGTACTCGGGCGTCATCAACTCGGGCGATACCGTCTACAACCCGATCAAGGGCAAGAAGGAACGCCTGGGTCGTATTCTGCAGATGCACGCCAACCAGCGCGAAGAAATCAAGGAAGTCCGCGCGGGCGACATCGCCGCTGCAGTCGGCCTGAAGGAAGCAACCACCGGCGAGACCCTGTGCGATCCGTCGGCACCGATCATCCTCGAAAAGATGGTGTTCCCGGAGCCGGTCATCCAGCAGGCAGTCGAGCCGAAGACCAAGGCTGACCAGGAAAAGATGGGCCTGGCACTGAACCGTCTGGCTCAGGAAGACCCGTCGTTCCGCGTGCGTACCGACGAAGAATCGGGCCAGACCATCATCGGTGGTATGGGCGAGCTGCACCTGGAAATTATCGTTGACCGCATGAAGCGTGAGTTCAACGTGGAAGCGACCGTCGGCAAGCCGCAGGTTGCATACCGCGAAACCATCCGCAAGGCAGTCACCGACGTCGAAGGCAAGTTCGTCAAGCAGTCGGGTGGTCGCGGCCAGTACGGTCACGCTGTCCTGTCGATCGAGCCGCAAGAGCCGGGCAAGGGCTTCGAATTCATCGACGCCATCAAGGGCGGCGTGGTTCCTCGCGAATACATCCCGGCAGTCGAGAAGGGTGTGCGCGAAACCCTGACCAGCGGCGTGCTGGCTGGCTACCCGGTCGTTGACGTCAAAGTCACCCTGACCTTCGGTTCGTACCACGACGTCGACTCGAACGAAAACGCGTTCCGCATGGCGGGCTCGATGGCGTTCAAGGAAGGCTGCCGTAAAGCGAATCCGGTCATCCTCGAGCCGATGATGGCCGTGGAAGTGGAAACGCCGGAAGACTACGCCGGTACCGTGATGGGCGACCTGTCGTCCCGCCGCGGTATGGTGCAGGGCATGGACGAAATCCCGGGCGGCGGCGGCAAGATCATCAAGGCTGAAGTCCCGCTGTCGGAAATGTTCGGTTACTCGACCTCGCTGCGTTCGGCGACCCAGGGCCGTGCGACCTACACGATGGAGTTCAAGCACTATTCGGAAGCTCCGAAGCACGTGATCGACGCTATCGTCACCGCGAAAGCCAAGTAATACAACAACCGGAGGCGGGATTCATGTGGATCCCGTCTCCAAGCAAGCTAAAAACAAATAAACGTTTCTTTTAAAGGAAGATAGGAAATGGCAAAGGAAAAATTCGAACGGACCAAGCCGCACGTCAACGTCGGCACCATCGGTCACGTTGACCACGGCAAAACCACCCTGACGGCTGCAATCGCAACCGTTCTGTCGAAGAAGTTCGGCGGCGAAGCCAAGGCCTACGACCAGATCGACGCGGCTCCGGAGGAAAAAGCACGCGGCATCACCATCAACACCGCGCACGTCGAGTACGAAACCGCAAACCGTCACTACGCCCACGTTGACTGCCCAGGCCACGCCGACTACATCAAGAACATGATTACCGGTGCTGCGCAGATGGACGGCGCGATCCTGGTGTGCTCGGCCGCTGACGGCCCGATGCCGCAGACCCGCGAGCACATCCTGCTGGCGCGTCAGGTTGGCGTTCCGTACATCATCGTGTTCCTGAACAAGTGCGACCTGGTCGACGACGCAGAACTGCTGGAACTGGTCGAAATGGAAGTGCGCGAACTGCTGTCGAAGTACGAGTTCCCGGGCGACGACCTGCCGATCATCAAGGGTTCGGCACGTATGGCGCTGGAAGGCCAGGCTGGTCCGCTGGGCGAAGACGCGATCATGCAACTGGCTGACGCGCTGGATTCGTACATCCCGACCCCGGAACGTGCCGTTGACGGCGCCTTCCTGATGCCGGTGGAAGACGTGTTCTCGATCTCGGGCCGCGGTACCGTGGTGACCGGTCGTGTCGAGCGCGGCATCATCAAGGTCGGCGAAGAAATCGAAATCGTCGGTATCGTCGACACCGTCAAGACCACCTGCACCGGCGTGGAAATGTTCCGCAAGCTGCTGGACCAGGGTCAAGCTGGCGACAACGTCGGCCTGCTGCTGCGCGGTACCAAGCGCGAAGACGTCCAGCGTGGCCAGGTCCTGGCCAAGCCGGGCTCGATCAAGCCGCACACCGACTTCACCGGCGAAGTGTACGTCCTGTCGAAAGACGAAGGCGGCCGTCACACCCCGTTCTTCAACAACTACCGTCCGCAGTTCTACTTCCGTACGACTGACGTGACCGGTTCGATCGTGCTGCCGGCTGACAAAGAAATGGTCATGCCAGGCGACAACGTGTCGATCACCGTCAAGCTGATCGCTCCGATCGCGATGGAAGAAGGTCTGCGCTTCGCAATCCGCGAAGGCGGCCGTACCGTCGGCGCCGGCGTCGTGGCAAAGATCATCGCCTAATTTCGGTTAGCGAGATCGGAAGGGCGCTCCAGGGGGCGTCTCTTCCAACCAACGATGGGGACAGACTTTTTGGTCTGTCCCCATCTTTATGAGAGGGAACGGTGATATACTCCCGCCTCTTGAGCAGTACCGAAGCACCTTTCACACATTGCCGGCTACGTGCCGGAACGTTCTTTTAAAGGAAATAGCATGTCCGCTCCGAACCAGAAAATCCGCATCCGCCTGAAAGCGTTTGACTACAAGCTGATCGACCAGTCCGCTCTGGAAATCGTCGACACCGCCAAGCGCACCGGCGCGGTTGTCAAGGGCCCGGTCCCGCTGCCGACCCGCATCCAGCGTTTCGACGTCCTGCGTTCGCCGCACGTCAACAAGACCTCGCGCGACCAGTTCGAAATCCGCACCCACCAGCGCCTGATGGACATCGTTGATCCGACCGACAAGACCGTTGACGCACTGATGAAGCTGGACCTGCCGGCTGGCGTCGACGTCGAAATCAAGCTGCAGTAATACCGTATCACCGCTGGCGGTTCATCCGCCGCGGAGCAAGGGCCGGGAAGTCTGAAAGGACTCCCGGCCCTTGTCATTTGTAGCGCCTGGCGCGGGGGCGATTCAATTCATGAGGTGGTAGAGCACAGGCCCGAGCTGGCCGCCGAGCGCGACGCCGCCGCCGATCAGCAGCACGACCAGGGCATAGCGTCCGAGCCAGCCGATCACGGAGTGGTCGCGGGAGAGATTCGTGAAATGCGAGCGGACGTCGGCCGCGCTCAGGCGCGTGGCATCGTCCGGCAGGTGATCGAAGTTCGACATGGGGCCTCCGTGCAAAAGCCTATTGTCGAGCGCGCCGCAGCCGGGCATTTGTGCTGCCTCAACAGCCGGCAGGGCCAGAAGCGAACTCAAGCTTACGCCTCACTTAAACCGCCAGCGCCGGCCGGCAGCTTATGCAGGCCACATTGTTCGTGCCGGGTCGCCATGGTGTAATCGACGGGACCACAAGTACCCAGTCAGCGGATGCCCCAGTTTCACACGACGCAACGCCTTGCAACCGGCCTCTTCATCGGCCTGCTTCACCTCGTCCTCGTTGCCGCACTGCTTCACCATGCGAACAGTTCCAGGCCTGAGGACAGTGGCCCGGTCGAGTACATGAGCGTTATCCTGGTACCGAAGACGGCCACTGCGCCCGTACAGGCACCCGCGGCCCCGCCGCGACCCGTGCGCCGCAGCCGCCCTTCCGCCGACATTGCCGAAACGCGGCCAATACTGAAAGCCATTCCCGCACCCGAAGCGGCCGAAGCGCAGGCGGTGGCCCCGGAAGCGCAGGCGCCAGCGCCCTTGGCATCGCCTTCGCCTTCGCCGAAACTCGACATGGCCGCCCTGCGCGCCGATGCAGGCCGCCTCAGCAAGGATTATGTCGCGGAACCTTTCGAACAGGTGCGGGCCGCAGAGAGCCGGCTGGAAGCGGAGAAGAACAATCTGGGCCGCGCCATCGAAAAGGCGAAGCGGCCGCCCTGCACAAAGAAGTACAGCGGCGGCACCTCAATGAACCTGATTCTGCTGATTCCGCTGGCTATCGACACCATCACCGACAAGGGATGCAAGTGGTAGCGCAAATGTGCGCTGCCAAACTCGGTGTCACAAACTCGGTGTCAGGTCTGTCACAAACTCGGTGTCAGGTCTGACATTTGGACACGAGCACAGCCATAAATCCATGTCACACTCGAACAGCAAGAGCAGCTGGCAAGGCCATGGCATGGACTGTTGAGACCGTGTCCGAATGTCAGACCTGACACCAGGGTTCGCAGTTAAATGTGAAAGCTGAAGGATCGCTCAGGCTTTCGACCCGGTCTTCCAGCGCAGCCCGAAACCGAAATGCCGGTCCATCAGCTCGTGGGCGCTGGTGCCGCCCATCTGCTGGAAGTACTCGGCCAGCTTCGTGACCTGCAGGCTGCCGCCGCGGTTCTCGATGAGGGCGATCGCGCACATCATCTGGTTGCCGCCGCCATCCAGGCGCACCTCGATCGGCGCCTGTTCGGGCGCGGCGATCGTCACGACGCCGTCGGTCGCGGACCAGTTGGGCACGCCCTCGTAGATGAAGGAAAAGATCAGGGCGCGGCGGATCTGGTCGAAGCGCTCGCCGTTGATGTAGAGGTTCTCGCCGCCGGCCACCGCGCCGGTGCGGTCGTCGGCGTCGAGGCGGATGAATGGTTCGCGCTCGAAGTCGCCCCAGGCGTTGCCGAGGGCCTGGACCAGGCCGCGCCGGCCGTCGGCCAGTTCGTACATGCAGCCGAGGTCGAGGTCGATGCCGCCGCGTCCCTTGCGCATGCCCGCGCCGCCCACCAGCTTGTCGAAGAAGCCGGTCTTGGCCGGCTGCGGCGCCGCGGTGGCGGACTGGTTCCAGTTGAGGTTCACGTGGATGCGGCCGAAGCCGCGGCCGGCGCGCTTGTCGAGCGAGACCTTGTCGCCGCGCTTTTCGAGGGTGACTTTCGACAGCGAGACCTTGGGCGCGGCGGGCGCCGGAGCGGGAGCAGGGGCGGCTTCGGTGCCGCCGAAATGCGCCAGCAGCGCCGACAGTCCGCCATTGAAACCCTGGCCGACCGCGCCGAAGCGCCAGGTCCCGTCGCGCCGGTACAGCTCCGCCACGATCACCGCCTTCTCGTCGCCGAAGTCCGCGCCCGACCACGGGAAGTTCACCGCGCCGCCGATTCTCAGGCTACTGCTGCCAAGCGCACGCATGGTCTGCGCGCCGTCGATGGCGGCCACGAAGACCAGCTTGGCGATCGAGGCCGGCAGGGCGTCGAGGTTCACCGTGAAGCGGGACAGGGAGCCGCCCAGCTCCAGCCGCACCGCGCCCTCGGGGCTGGCCAGCTGGTTGTAGAACACCATATAGCGGTCGTCCGACAGCCTGTCCTGCGCATCCAGGCCGAAGCAGGACACGTCGACCGACATGCCGGACGCCGCCACGTCCAGCTCGACGGTGAAGGCGTGGCCGCAGCCCAGGTCCGCCAGCTTGCCCTTCTGGCCGCGTGCAAAGGTGGTCATGACGGTTCTCCTTCCATCGAACGGGCGCCGAAACGGTGCGACTGCTCTACCAGGCGCTCGGCCCAGGCGCGGTGGGTGGCGACTTCGCACATGGCGTCGTCCATGCGGAACACGGCGGGGCTGGCCTCATCCAGGATGGCGCGCGCCACCGCCAGGTCTTGCGGGCGCACCTTGTAGTGCTGCTCGATCGGCGCGATCTGCGTCGGGTGGATGGCGGTCTTGCCGACCATGCCGTAGGCGAGGTCTTCGAGCACTTCCTGGTCCAGCAGTTCCGGCAGGTCGAGGTATTCGAACACCGGCGCCGTCAAGCTGAAGCCGTAGGGCCGGAAGGTCGTCACCAGGCGCGCGATCACGGGGCCGAGCGGGGTGCGGTAGATCGTCATGCCGCGCGGACGGCGCAGGCCGAGCAGGGCGAGCAGGTCGTTGCCGCCAATGCGCAGGGCCAGGATGCGGTGGCGCACGCCCGGCGCCTCGAACACGGTGCGGAGCATCTGCATCTCGCTGTCGTTGAACACCTCGGCCGTCTCCAGTGTCGGCATCAGGACGTGATCGGTATCGCGCACCAGGCGGAAATAGGTCTCGAAGTTGTGGCGCGTGACCTTGGGCAGCACGAAGCCGGTGAGCTTCTCGCTGCCTGCCATGGCCAGCACGCGCGCCATGACGTCGGGATTGCGCACGCGGACGAAACGCTCGGCCGGAATATCCGCGCGCATGTTCGCCAGCACCACCGACAGGTTGAACAGCGACCAGCTCAGCTCCCGGTCGGCGATCGCATCTTCCAGGCAGAAGATGAGCGAGCGCGCCTGCGGCAGCTTTTCGCCGTTCGCGATGCTCGCCAGGTTCTTGTGATTGGCCGGCACGTACAGCGACGCGCCCATGGATTTAGCCATCCGATGCACTCCTGATCAGGGATACTGCGTGGTAGGGGAGGTCCGCATCGATCTCGACCGGGACCTGTTTTTCTTCGGCCAGCACCTCGAGGTGGGCCACATCCGGCGCGCCGCGCGCACGCAGCACCAGCAGGCGCGGCACGCGGCGCAGCAGCACCCGAGTCGCTTCACCGATGCCGGGTTTAATCATGTTGACGTCCCGGATGCCGTAGCGTGCCATGGCGCCG
The DNA here is from genome assembly GCF_024753255.1 of Massilia agri. Classification (GTDB taxonomy): domain Bacteria; phylum Pseudomonadota; class Gammaproteobacteria; order Burkholderiales; family Burkholderiaceae_D; genus Telluria; species Telluria agri. Next base: position 70,809 of record NZ_JANUHA010000002.1, on the reverse strand, counting down.
TCCAGGTAGGCGCGCGAACGCTGCGCAGCCGCCGGCGCGTCCAGCGCGCTTGGGGCCGGAATGGCCTGCCCGGCCTGCGCGATGGCCAGCGCCGCCACTTCGTCCGCGAAGCGCTGCGATTGGTCATGCGGCGCGAACTCGCCGTAATACACGCAGCCATGGAAATCCTGCGGGCCGATGCGTTCGTCCAGCACCGTGCGGCTCACCAGTCCCGATACCGTCGCGTTCAGGATGCTGGACGGGATCAGGTAATCGTCCCCGGAAGCGGCGCAGGCGCTGGCTCCCGAGAGATCGGACAGCACGTAGAGGCCGTTGTCGATCTTGCTCTTTTCGCTCGCATTGAAGGCGGACACCGACAGCGCGAGCTCGCGCGCGATCACGCCCTTGCCGGTCCAGCCGTCCACGAAGACGATCGATTCCGGCGCATGGCCATTCGCGAGGATGTGGCGCAGCGCCGCCCAGTCGATGCCGCGGTCGCGCACGATCGAGACGCAGTAATGCGTCGCCTTGCGCCCGAACACCTCGCGCAGCAGGCGCGTCACCACCACGCCCACCGGCGTGCCGGCGCGCGCCAGCGACACCACGGTGATGTCGCCTTCGCGGCGGGCGTCGACCAGGCTGGCCAGGCGCAGGCAATCAAGCGCCATGCGCTCATTGTTGGCGCGGCAGGCGTCCTCGAACACCGCCATGTAGCGTGGCGAGGGCGGCGATTCCTGCGACAGCATCTGGCTGTAGTGGCGCTGGCCCGACTGGATCAGGCGTTCCTTTTCAGCGACGCTGGTGAAGCTCTGCGCCTCCAGCCGCGTCAGCAGGAAAGTCACGTCCTCGCTGCGGTAGCTGCCCGAGAAGCTCACAGCGCCTCCACGGTCAGGCGCGCCAATTGGGTGGCGCGCGGGACGATGGCATAGTCGCAGGCGGCCATGAAGCGCGCATCCGAACGGCTGTCGCCCATGCCGAAGGTGACGATGTCGCCGTGCTCGGCGCGCAGCAGCTCGGTGACGCGGGCCACGGCATTGGCCTTGTCGAGCGCCTTCGGCAGGATGGCCAGGTTGTTGCCGTTGCGGTGGACGCAGTAGTCCCCGTGGCCGTCGGCGATCCAGGGCAGCACCGCTTCCTGCTCGACCGTCGCCAGGCGTTCGTGGCGCTTGTCCGGGTCTTTCACGACCAGGAAGAAGGGCGTGGCGAAGTCCTCGATCATGCGCGCGCGCCCGCCGAAACCCGTGCGCGCCGCATAGGCGTCGATGTGGCGCGCCAGCTCCTGCAGGCCGGGCAGGGCGGTGTGCATGGCCGCGCGGGTCTGCTCGAGCCAGGGCTTGTCCGCATGCCCGTCGGGCCGCAGCACCACGCCGCCGTAGTTGATGATGGCGTAGCTGTCGAAAGGCAGGTGCACGCGCTTCAATCCGTCGTGGTCGCGCGCGGTGGTCGGGATCACCGTCATCCCGTCCTGCACGAAGCTGAGGAAGGCGCGCTGGGCGCGCGTGGTGTACGAGCAGATGCTGCCGTCCCTGTAATAGGCGGCCGGCTCGAGCATGTCGGCGCCGTTCAGCGGCCCGCACTTCTCGAAAGTCTGGAACAGCGTATCGTCCAGGTCAGCGAACAGGAACTTCTTCAACTTTGGCCTCGGACTGGAAGTGGAACAAGCGCGCGTGCAGGAGCTCCGCCAGTTCGCGCAGGGCGGCGTTTGGCGCGGTCTCGTGGCAGACCAGCACGTGATCGTACTGGCCGGGCGCGATGTTGTAGATGAAGTTGGCGACGCCTTCGCCGTAGTTGTCGGGGAAGCGCAGGGCGTGGCTGACCGCACCCCATGTGAGGATGGGCGAACGCGTGGTCGATTGGATCTTCACATCCACGCCGCGCCGCGCCAAAGCCGCACCCAGCAGGGTCGCCGCATGCATGAATTCGCCGGTGCCCAGCACCGCAACGGTGGCCCCGGGCGCGAATTCGCCGGCCAGGCGCTCGGCCAGCTGTTCGGGCGCGTCCAGGGCGCGGCGCAGGCCGAGGCGCCCGAAGCGGGTGCTGGCGCCGCGGTCGGCATCCGGATCGAAACGCTGGGCCGCCTCAATCGGCGCCACGTAGTCGCCGGGCTGGAAGCGGTATTCGCCATCGACCAGCGCCCCCATGGTGACCGGCAGGCCGAAGCGGGCGGACAGGCCGTCGGTGGCGTCGCGGCCCATGAAGTTGGTGATCGTCGCCAGGTGCACGCGCGCGATGCCTGGGTTCAGGCGGCGGCAGGCATTGGTCAGGTTCAGGAAGGTGTTGCCGGTGCTGGCTTCGTCGTCCACCAGCACCAGGGTGCCGGCGTTCAGGAGGAGGGCACGCAAGGCCGGGTCTTCCGGCATGTGCAGGAACTGGCGCGGCGCGTGGCTGTGCGCTTCCTCGAACTCGATCAGGTCCCCGCTGCCCACGCGGTAGCGCGTGGTGTGCACGAACAGGGCCTCGCAGCCCGGATGCGCGCGCAGCCAGGCTTCGAACACGCCCTGGCCCAGTCCGATCGCGGTTTCGGCCATGGCGATGAAGACGATCGGGCCTTCCACCTCCGGCACGGTCGCGGCGAGCCGGTCGTGCACCTGCAGCATGGTCGAGGGCCTGACCGGCCAATGCTTGCCCAGCACCTTGCTCAGGAAGAGGAAACCGCGCTTGGCATTGGCGCGCGCGGCGAAACCGAGCAGGTCGTCCGCCTCCATGGCGCCCCTGTCGAGGGTCAGCTCGAGCGTGCCGGTCGGCAGCGCCACGCTGCGTCGCGCCAGCTCAAGCGGGTTGGAGCGGCTGTTCATGGCAGCTCCTGGGGCTGCGGCATCTCGATCACGCGCATGCCGCCGCGCACCTCCGGCACCCTGACGGTGTCGAAGCCGTCCGCAAAACCCTTCAGCGCGATCCAGGGCAGGTTCGGTCCGGCCGCGCAGGCCATGCCGATGCCGCCCGACATGCGCGGGTTGATCTCCAGAAGACGCGGCTTGCCCGCCGCCTCGCGGAACTGCACGTTGAAGATGCCGGAGAGGCCATAGTCGCCGGCGAGCTTCGCGGTCGCCTCGATGATTTCGGGCCGCATGTCGATCAGCTGGCCGCTGCCGGCTCCCGGCAGCTTGCGGCGCGCCACCGCCGCCACCAGGCGGCCGCGGTCGCCGACGCAGTCGACGCTGTATTCGTGGCCGTCCAGGTATTCCATCAGGAGCATGGTGCGGAACTCGCCCAGCTCCGCCAGCCCGCGGCGCAGGTCCTGGTAGCCGATGTGGTATTCGACGCCTGCGAGGAGCAGGGCGGCGCTGCTGCGCTCTTCGTCGACGATGGCGAAGCCGATGCCGTAGATGCCGCGCGAAGGCTTGATGCACAGCTTCGCATGGCGCGGGCGCAGTTCATCCCAGGCGGCGTCGAATTCGGCCAGGTTCTCGAAGCGGCGGAACTCGGCCACCGGCGCCAGCGGCAAATCCGTTTCGGCGTAGAAGCCGGCCTTGTCGTGGATGAGCTGCAGCCTGGACGGCGTGGCCGCGCTCAGCACCCGCGTACCGATCGCCTCGAAGCGCGCGTGGTGGTTCGACAGCGTGGTGGCCTCGCGGCCCGGCACGAAGATGTCGATGCGCTGCAGGCGGCAGAACTCCAGGCACCAGTCGACGTAGGCCTCCGGCGCCAGCCCGGTCGGTTCGCCGTGGAACTCGTGGGCGATCCGCGCCGCCGGGGTATGGCGGTTGGCATTGCTGTGGATGAGGGTGAAACGCCCGTGCTCATCGGCTTCGCGGATCAGCTTGAGGGCGGTGTAGACGGACGAGAACGTCCTGTTGAACCAGACGCGCATGGAGTCTTTCGAGACAGATGGACTTCGCGCCCGGATGGGCGCGCAGAAAGGGCGGCTGCCGCCGCCTCTCTTTATTGCTGGGATGCCGCTTAGACGTTCACGCCGAAGGAGCGCGCGAGCGGACCCAGGCCGCCCTTGAAGCCCTGGCCGACGGCGCGGAACTTCCATTCGCCGCTGTGGCGATACAGCTCGCCGAAGATCATCGCGGTTTCCGTCGAGCTGTCCTCGGACAGGTCGTAGCGCGCGATCTCGGCTTCGCCATTCGCGTTCAGGCAGCGGATATAGGCCTTGGCGACCATGCCGAAGTTCTGGCGGCGCGCATCGGCGTCGTGGATGGTGACGCAGAACGACACCTTCTCGACCTCGGCCGGCACGCGCGACAGGTCGACGGCGATCTTCTCGTCGTCGCCATCGCCCTGGCCGGTGGTGTTGTCGCCGGCGTGGACCACCGAGCCGTCGCTCGATTTCAGGTTGTTATAGAAGATGAAGTCGGTGTCGCTGCGCACCTTGGCGTCGGCCTTCAGCAGGAAGGCGCTGCCGTCGAGGTCGAAAGCGGCGCCGTCGGTCGAGCGCGGATCCCAGCCCAGGCCGATGATGACCTTGGTCAGGCCCGGTGCTTCCTTGCTCAGGTTGACGTTGCCGCCTTTTTGCAGACTGATTGCCATACATGCTCCTTTGTCGTGTCGGGGTGGATCGGCCATCGATTTTTAGCGCCCAATATAGGCGGTAATTGTCCGATTGTACACGGGCACGAATTCACAATGCTGCCCCGTGTGATGTCCATACGCCATTGGCGGTTCCGACACATTCCGGTCATAATCCGGGCCGGAAGGAGACAGGATGGCAACAATGAAGCAGGTGGCGGAGCGGGCCGGCGTATCGACCTCGACCGTCTCGCACGTGATCAACAAGACGCGGGCGGTGAGCGAGGACGTGCGCGAGCGCGTGCTGGCGGTCATCGGCGAGATGGGCTACATCCCGAACGCGATGGCGCGCAGCCTCAAGAACGACAAGACCCGTACCATCGGCGTCTCCGTGCCGGACAACACCCATGCGGCCATGGCCGAGCTCCTGCGCGGCATCGAGGACGCCGCCTTCGCGGTGGGCTACAACATCATGCTGTGCAACGGCTACGAGGACCCGCAGCGCCAGGCGGCCCACCTGCGTTCGCTGATCGAGAAGCGCATCGACGGCCTGGTGCTGGTGGCCGGCGCCGCCCGCGCCAACGAGGAGCTGGCCGCCTTGCTGTCGAGCGGGCGCGTGCCGGTGGTGCTGGCCGACCATGCCGTCGCCGGCGTCGACACCGACTTCATCGGCCTGGACCACGAGGCGACCGGCTACCTCGCCACCCGCCACCTGCTCGAGCTGGGGCACCGCCGCATCGCCTGCGTCGCGGGCCCCGCACACGAGCCGGCCGGCTCGGCGCGCCTGGCCGGATGCCGCAGGGCGCTGGCCGAGGCCGGGCTCGCGCTCGATCCCAAGCTGCTGGTGCATGGCAGCGCCGACTGCCAGGGCGGCCACGATGCCGCGCGCCGCCTGCTCGGCCTGGACGCGCCGCCCAGCGCGCTGTTCGCCTGCAACGACCTGATGGCCCTGGGCGCCCTGTGCGCCGCGCGCGAGGCCGGCGTCGCGGTTCCCGCCGCGCTGTCGGTGGCCGGCGGCGACGACCTGGGCGTGGCGGCCTTCGCGACCCCCCGCCTCACCACCGTCGCGCAGCCCAGCCATGAGATGGGGCGCCGGCTGACCGAGCTGCTGCTGCAGCGCATCCAGGGCGACCCGGCTCCGCGCCACCAGACGCGCCTGGGAGGGCAGCTCGTCGTGCGCCATTCCACCGCGGCGCCGCAAGCGCGCTGACGTTCCGCATCTTTCCCACCTGCGCCGGCCCTGTGCCGGCCATCCCTCTCCTCCTCCTCCCTGCTTCCCGCCGCCACGCGCGCGGACAGCGTCTTCTCCTGCAGCGCACAACAAAATTTTCCACAACAGAAAACAACGAACATAATTTTCTGATTGTTTAATATTCAGAAAATAATGTAGTATTTTGAAAAGCGTATTGACCGCGGTTCCATCACCAGGAGTGCATCATGTACCGAAGCGTTTCGCAGCTGTCGAATACCACAACAAGCGACTTCCCGCGCCGCAAGGCGGTTTCCCTCGCCGTCGCTTCCCTCCTGTCCCTGGCCTGCGCCCAGGCCGCGGCCCAGACCGGGCAGGCGGCCGATCCGGGGTCCGGTCCGGCCGCCGACACCGACAGCAAGACCGAAGTCGTCACCGTAACCGCCACCCGGCGCCGCGAGCCGATCCGCGACGTGCCGCTGCGCGTCGAGACCATCAGCACCGAATCCCTCGAGCGCTCCGGCGCCGCCTCGCTGACCGACTACGTGGGCTCGCTCCCGGGCGTGCACGTGGAAAGCGATGGCGGACCGGGGCGTGGCCAGGTGAGCATCCGCGGCGTGACGGTGGGCAGCCTGAGCGCGCCGACCGTCGGCATCTATATCGACGACACGCCCTTCGGCTCCAGCACGGGCTTCGTCGGCGAAGCGGTATCGGCGCTGGACCTGTCGCTGCTCGACCTGCACCACGTCGAGCTGCTGCGCGGCCCCCAGGGCACGCTGTACGGCGCCGGCGCGATGGGCGGCCTGCTCAAGTACGTGACCAACGACCCCGATCCGAGCGGCCTGTCGGGCAAGGCCGGCCTGGCGGTGCGCCAGAGCCGCAAGGGCGCGCTCGGGCACACCGAACACGCGGTCATCAACGCGCCCCTGAGCGAAGGCGTGGCGGCCTTGCGGGTGGCCGCCTTCAACGAACATGACGGCGGCTTCCTGCGCGCCATCGGCCCGGCGGCGGGCAAGCACGTCAACGACGGCGACACGCGCGGCATGCGCCTGTCGGTGCTGATCGACCCGAGTTCGAAGCTGCGCATGCGCCTGACCGCCACCCAGCAGGACATCGAGCGCGACGGCACCGTCATCGCCCAGTACGACGCCCGCACCGGCCAGCCACTGCACGGCGAGCTGACCCAGTTCCTCTACCGCCCCGAACCCTACAGCATCCGCACCGGCGTGCTGTCCGGGACCGTCGAATACGAGATGGGCTGGGCGCGCCTGAACGTGATCGCCTCCAGCCAGCGCTTCAAGGCGAAGACGGCGCTCGACGCCACCGAGATCGTGGGGGCGGCCGGCATCGACTTCGCGGGTCTCGACAATGACACCGACCTGCGCAAGCGCACCGCGGAAGTGCGCCTGACCTCGAGCCGCGGTCCGGTCGAATGGCTGCTGGGCTTCTACCACAACAAGGAAACCGGCAACCGCTACCAGCGCCTGTGGGCCCAGCTGCCGGATAGTTCGCAGATGGACTTCGTCACCTCGGGCCAGCCCTCGCGTTTCCAGGAGAACGCCTTGTACGGCGACATCACCTGGAACCCTTCTGCCGCCTGGTCCTTCACGCTCGGCGCCCGCAATGCGCGCAACCGCCAGGTCTACGGCACCGTCACCAATGGCGTGAAAGACTTCGAATCCGGCGGCAAGGAAGGGTCGAAGACCTACCTGGCGACAGCGCGCTACTCGATCGACAAGTCCAGCAGCGTCTACTTCCGCGCCGCCAGCGGCTACCGTCCGGGCGGACCGAATCCGCCGGCGCTCGACCAGGACGGGTCGATCGTCCCGGGCGCGCCGCTGACCTTCGAAGCCGACAAGCTGTGGAGCTATGAAGTCGGCTACAAGGCCGACCTGCTGGACCGGCGCCTGTTCCTCGAGCTTGCGCTGTTCGACATCCGCTGGGACAAGCTGCAGCAGCCGGTCGCTTTCGGGGTGACCACGCTGACCGGAAATGCCGGCGAGGCCGAATCGAAGGGCCTGGAGCTGGCCCTGCGCTACAAGGTGAACGAGCGATTCAGCCTGGATGGGAGCCTGGCCTGGACCGACGCCAAGCTGACCGAAGACGCGCCCGCCCTGGGCCAGGCCGGCATGCGCCTGCCGAACACCGCCAGGTTCTCGGCGTCCGTGAACGGCCGCTACGACTTCGAATTGAACGGCAAGCGCGCCTGGGCGGGGCTCGGCGTGCGCCACGTCGGCCAGCGCAATGCGGGCTTCGATACGCCCACCAGCTCGGTGCCGTATTTCAGCATCCCGGGCTATACGGTCGCGGATGCGCAGCTGGGCGTGGACATCGACGGCTGGGAGCTCGGGGCGTTTGTCCGTAACCTGACGGACAAGCGCGCCCTGAGCGGCGCCGACACCGCGCTGACCTCGTTCGGCGGCCCCTTGCGTGCGACGCCGATGCAGCCGCGCACCGTCGGCCTGAGCGTGGCGAGGAGCTTCTGATGCGCCGCCCATCGCTCGCTGCCCTCGCGCTTGGATTCGTACTGGTCCTCGGCCGGCTGCTGCCGGCCCATGCCCAGGCTCCCGGCCCGGTCCCGGCTTCCCCCGCGGCCCCTGCGCCGGCCGCGGTGCCGGTGACGCCGGCCGCCACGCCGGTCCTGAACGCATCCGACCTCGAGACCTGGCTGGACGGCATGATGCCGAGCGCCCTGCGCACCACCGGCGTTCCCGGTGCGGTAGTAGTGGTGGTCAAGGACGGCAAGCCCCTGCTCCAGAAAGGCTATGGCTACGCCGACTGGGAAAAGGCGCTGCCGGTCGACCCCGCGCGCACCCTGTTCCGGCCCGGATCGATTTCCAAGCTGTTCACCTGGACCGCCGTGATGCAGCTGGTCGAGCAGGGCAAGCTCGATCTCGACGCGGACGTCAACCGCTACCTCGATTTCACCGTCCCGGGCCGCAACGGCAAGGCCCTCACGCTGCGCCACGTGCTGACCCACACGACCGGCCTGGAAGAGGCGGGCCGCGGCCTGATCGTCTACGGCGACCATACTCCGGACAACGGCGCGGTCCTGAAGAGCTACATTCCGCCCTACCTGTACGATCCCGGCACCACCCAGGGCTATTCGAACTGGGCCACGGCGCTGGCCGGCTACATCGTGCAGCGCACCAGCGGCCTGTCTTTCGACGACTACATCGAGCAGCGCATCTTCACGCCGCTGGGCATGACGCAGTCGACCTTCCGCCAGCCCTTGCCCGCGGCGTTGCGCGGCCAGATGTCGCAGGGTTACCTCAGCGTCGACGAACCGGCCAAGGGTTTCGAGATCGTCAGCCTGCCGCCGGCCGGCAGCATGTCGGCGCCCGGCAGCGACATGGCGCGCTTCATGCTGGCCATCCTCGGCGGGGGCGAGCTGGACGGCAAGCGCATCCTGAAACCCGAGACCGTGACGCTGATGCAGACGCAGATCACGCGCGGCATGCCGGACCTGAACGGCATCGGCCTGGGCTTCTACCAGCAGGACGTCAACGGCCGCCGCGCCGTCGGCCACGGCGGCGACACCATCCTCTTCCACTCCGACATGATCCTGCTGCCGGACGAGAACATCGGCATCTACGTCTCGGTGAACGCACCCGGGCGCCACGCCCTCGGCCAGTGGATCCGCGAACGCCTCTATCACGGTTTTGCCGACCGCTACCTGCCCGATCCCCGTCCCGCCGTCACTTCGAGCGTGGACCGGGCCACCGCCGAAGCGCATGCGAAGATGCTGGCCGGCGCATACCGCAACAGCCGGCGCGAGGATTCGACCTTCCTGTCCATCATGCAGCTGTTCAGCCCCTTGAAGATCGAAGCCCTGGAGGGCGGCCGGGTGGCGATCGACATCGCCGGCAGCCGCAACGTGTTCCGCGAAGTGAAGCCCTTCCTGTGGCAGGAGGAGAACGGCAAGCGGCGCCTGCAGGCGATCGTCGAGAACGGCGCGGTCAAGCGCTGGGGACTGGAGCCCTTCGTGTTCGCTTTCATCTTCGAGCCGGTGCCCTTCATGGCGAGCGGCACGATGCTCGCGCTGCTGCTGGCTTCTCTGGTGCTGGTGCTGGGCACGGTGCTGGCCTGGCCGCTGGTGGCGCGGCTGCGCCGCCGCCACGGCTTGCCGGCGCCGGCGCGCTCGCTGACCTGGCTGCGCCTGGCCTGCTGCCTGGTTCTCGTCAGCGTGCTGCTGTGGACCGTGGTCTTCGTCCGGATGAACGACAGCGACCCGAGCGCCTTCGTGGTCATGGCGCAGCTGGCAAGCTGGCTGGCCTTCCTCGGCGGTCTCGGCGTGGCCCTGTGGCATGCGCGCACGGTGTTCGCAGCCGGGGGAAGGAAGGGCGCGCTGGCGCTGCCCGTCCTGTGGATACTGTGCTTCCTGGCCCTGACGGCGGTGGGCTTCCATCACCATCTGCTGAGCTTCAACCCCAACTACTAAGTCCCCCAAGGAGTCCGATGAAAGCGCGCACCCACCTCTTGTCACTCCTCGCAGCCGCCACCCTCGGCCTGCTGCCTTCGCTGGCGGCAGGCCAGGGCCAGAAGTCGCCCGCCGACCTGGCGCCCACTCCAAAGCAGCAGCAGACGCCAAAGGAAAAGGCCGAGGCGGCGCTGGAGAAGAGCCGCAGCGCCGACCCCCGGGTGCCGGAAGCGCCGCGCGCGGCAGCGAACGGCGCTGCCGCAGGGAGCGCGCATGCGCTGGACGCCACCGACCTGTCGGCCTGGCTCGACGGCCGCGTCCCGTACGCGCTCAAGAGTGGCGAGATCGCCGGCATGGTGATCAGCGTGGTCAAGGACGGCAAGGTGCTGCTGCAGAAGGGCTACGGCCTGGCCGACGTCGAGGCCAAGGTTGCGATGGACCCGGCCACCACCCTGGTGCGCCCGGGCTCGACCTCCAAGCCGTTCACCTGGACCGCCGTCATGCAGCTGGTCCAGCAAGGGAAAATCGACCTGGATCGCAACGTCAACGACTACCTGGATTTCAAGATCGAGGAAGCCTACGGCAAGCCGATCACCATGCGCGACCTGATGAACCACCGCGCCGGCTTCGAGGAGGGCCTGAAGGACCTGCTGGGTTACGACCCGGCCCTGGCCCAGACCACCGAACGCTACCTGAAGGAGCATCCGCGGCCCATGCTGTTCGCGCCCGGCGAGGCGCCCGGCTATTCGAACTATGGCGTGGCGCTGGCCGGCTACATCGTGCAGCGGGTCTCGGGGCTGCCCTTCGAGACCTACGTCCAGCAGCACATCTTCAAACCGCTCGGCATGAACCACTCGACCTTCGTCCAGCCGCTGCCGAAAGGCTTCCCGGGCTTCCTGTCGAAGGGCTACGACACCATCAACGAACCGCCGTCGCCCTTCGAGCTGGTGATCACGGCGCCGGCCGGCTCGCTCACCACGACGGCCGCCGACATGAGCCGCTTCATGCTGGCCCACCTGGGACAGGGCAGCGTGGACGGCGCCAGCATCCTCGAACCCGCAACGGTCGCGCGCATGCACAGCCCCAGCTACCGGCACAAGGACCTGCCGGGCTTCGGCACCATGGCCCACGGCTTCTTCCACGTGCGGCACAACGGGCGCCTGCTCATCGGCCACGGCGGCGACACCATCGTCTACCACACCGAGATGAACCTGCTGCCAGAGGAAAACGTCGGCATCTTCTTTACCTTCAACAGTCGCGGCAAGGACAGCGCCGTGTATGGCGCGCGCAAGGAGCTGATGGACGGCTTCATGGACCGCTACTTCCCGGCGCCTCCAGCGGCCGAGCAGCCGACCCTGGCCACGGCGCAGGCGGACGCGCAAAAGATCGCCGGACGCTACCAGAGCTCGCGCCGGGTCGATCACGGCTTCCTGCGCTTCTTCTACCTGCTGCAGCAGACCGTCATCACGGCCAACCCGGACGGGACGATTGCCGTGCCGGACGGCCTTGGCGAGATGGGCACCTACCGCGAAGTCGGCCCGCAGCTGTGGCGCAAGGTGGGGGGCAGCCAGATGATGGCGCTCAGGGAAATCAATGGCGTCAAGACCGTGATCGACAGCGACAACCCGGTCGCGGTGCTGCAGGAAGCGAGCTTCCTGAACTCGGCGCCGCTCAATGTCAGCATCCTGCTGCTGTCCTTCCTGGTGCTCACGCTCGCCCTGGTGGCCTGGCCGGTGGGGGCCCTGCTGCGCCGCGCCGACCGCGCGACGAGCGGCGCCTCGCCCGAGCTGCGGCGCCTGCGGCGCTTCCAGCGCGGGGCGGTGCTGGTGTCCCTGGTCTACATCGCCGCCTGGTTCATCCTGATCAAGCCGGTCCTGAGCACCGACGTCGCCGTCTACCACAGCGGCATCGACTGGCTCGTCGGCCTGCTGGAAGCGAGCGGCCTGCTGGCCATCGGCGCTGCCGTGGTGGGCGTGTGGGTGGCGTGGCGCATGCGCCGCACGGATGCATCGCGCCTGACCCGGATCTGGGCGGTGCTGGTGGCGCTCGGCCTGCTGGGCGTGGTGTGGCTCGGCCTGGTCGGCCACCTGATCACCTGGAACCTGAACTACTGAGCCGTGCGCATGCGCTTCTTCATCGCCCACCTGGCCACCGAGACCAATACCTTCGCCGCGGCGCCGACCGGGCTGGGCGACTTCGAGGAAATCGGCATCTTTCACGGTGACGCCAGCCGGCGCGATCCGGAAGGCGCGGGCGCGTTTCTCCGCTACCTGCGCGATCTGGTCGAAGGCGAGGGCGGGGAAGTGGTGGAGAGCCTGTGCACGCTGGCCCAGCCTGGCGGGCGCACGGTGCGCCATGTGTACGAGGCGCTGCGCGACGAGATCCTGGCGGACCTGCGCGCGGCCCTGCCGGTCGACGCCGTGCAGCTGCTGCTGCACGGGGCGATGGCGGCCGAAGGCATCGACGACTGCGAGGGCGACCTGGCCGCCGCGATCCGCGCGGTCGTCGGCCCGGGCGTGCCGATCGGGCTCGAGCTCGACCTGCACTGCCACTTCACGGAACAGATGCGCGGCGCCGCCGACGTCATCGTCGCCTTCAAGGAATATCCGCACATCGATACCGATGCGCGCGGCGAAGAGCTGTACCGCATTCTCAAGGATGCCGCGCTCGGCAAGGTGCGCCCCGTCACCGCCGTCTTCGATTGCCGGATGGTGGGCCTGTGGCACACGACCCGCGAGCCGATGCAGGGTTTTGTCAGGCGCATGCAGGCGGTGGAGCGCGAGCCGGGTGTGCTGTCGGTCTCGCTCGGCCATGGCTTCCCCTGGGGCGACGTACCGGAGGCGGGCGCAAAGCTGTGGGTGGTCACCGACAACGATCCGGCCCTGGCGCAGGCCATGGCGCGGCAGCTCGGCCGGGAGTTCTGGGCGCTGCGCGAGCGCATCGGCGCGAGCGTGTGCGGCATCGACGAGGCGCTCGATGCGGCCTTCGAGTCCGGTTTCGGCGCCGCGGAGCCGAAGGGGCCGGCCGTGCTGGCGGACGTCGCCGACAACCCGGGGGGCGGTGCGGCCGGCGACAGCACCTTCATCCTGCGCCGCCTGGTCGAGCGCCGGGTCGCGAACAGCGCCGTCGGCGCGATCTGGGACCTGGGCGCGGTCCACATCTGCAAGGCCGCCGGCGTCGGCGCCCAGCTCGACCTGCGCATCGGCGGCAAATGCGGTCCCGCCTCGGGCCTGCCGGTCGACCTGCGCGTGACCGTGCGCGCCATCGTGCCGAACCACAGCCAGAGCGCGCTCGGCACGCGCGAGCGCCTGGGCGACTGCGCCTGGGTCGAGGCGGCGGGCGGCCTGCACATCCTCCTGTGCTCGGTGCGCACCCAGACCTATGGGCTGGACGCCTTCACCGGCGCGGGGATCTCCTTGGTCGACAAGGCCATCGTGGTGGTGAAGTCGACACAGCATTTCCACGCCGAATTCGCGCCGATCGCACGCAAGGTCCTCTACGTGAGCACGCCCGGCGCGATGAGCTTCGGCTTCGCCGCCATCCCCTATCGCCTGCGCTCGCTTGCATACTGGCCGCGGGTGCCCGATCCGCACGGTGCGCAGCAGATTTAGCGTTCCGGAAAATCGGCGTGTCGCGTTTTCAATCGTGGCAAGGCCGCACTATAATGGCGCATCATACGAGGACAGGGCATGGCAACCAAACGCGCGATCAATCACGGACCGGACGGCAACCTGGGCGAGTCGCTGCGGCGCATCCGCAAGGAACGCGGCATGACGCTGATCGAGGCTGGCGAGAAGAGCGGCATGCCGATGTCCACCATCTCCAAGATCGAGAACAACAAGATGTCGCTCAGCTACGACAAGCTGCTGCGCATCTGCAATGCCCTGGAAATCGACATCTCGGAGCTGTTCAGCGGCAGCCCCACGGTGGAGAAGGCGCCGGCGCCGGTCTCCAGCGGACGGCGCAGCATCAACCGGCGCGGGACCGGCTACGTCATCAACACCCCGAACTATTCCCACCTGTATCCGGCGGCCGACCTGCTGAACAAGCGCTCGGTGCCGATCTTCGCCGAGATCCACGCGCGCTCGCTGGCCGAATTCGGCGAGCTGATCCGCCATCCCGGCGAGGAATTCGCCCTGGTGCTGGAAGGCGCGGTCGACCTCTACACCGACCTCTACGCCCCGGTGCGCCTGGAAACGGGCGACTCCATCTACTTCGACAGCGGCATGGCGCATGCCTATATCGCGGTGGGGGAGGGGACCTGCCGCGTGCTGTCGGTGTGCACCTCCGACGAGCCGAGTTCGGAAGGCACCTTTGCTTCCCTGATCGAGCCGGCGCCGGATACCGTGCCTGACAGCGCGCCTGCGCCGGCTGCCAAGCCGGCGGCGAAGACAGCCTCCAGGAAGCCGAAGAAATAAGCCCGCTTACGGCGCGTACGCCGTCACCTCGATCTCGACGTCCACGTCGAAGGCCAGCTTCGCCTGCACCGTCGACCTGGCGGGCAGGTGCGGCGCCTTGAAATAGCCGGCATAGACCTCGTTGAAGCGCGCGAACAGCGCCAGGTCGGACAGCCATACCGTCACCCGCACCACATCGTCCAGGCGGCACGCGTGCTGCGCCAGCGTCGCCGCGATGCGCTCGATGACGCTCGCGGTCTGTTCCTCGATCGTTCCGCGCAAGGGAGCGCCGTCCCCGCCCAGGGGGATCTGCCCGGACAGCATCAGGAATCCGCCCGCGCGGACCGCTTTCGAGAAGGGCAGCGGCAGTTCGCTGGGCGTGCGTTCGATTCCGGGCATGGTGTTCTCCTTCGTTTCGCGTCAGTAGAAATTTTCTGATTCAGAAATAAAAATCATTATCACCAGCTCTGCAGGCGCCGTCAATCGTTGCGTGGCTGCGCCGGATTGTTTCAGAAAATGCTTGCGCAGGCGTTCGGCGTCGCATATCTTTCAGGTATAGAAGAATTTTCTTTTTCTGAAAATTATGGAATCGGCGAAAGGCGGGCAAGTGGATCGTATGGGGCATGACACTGCGGATTTCATCGTGATCGGCGCCGGCATCGGCGGCGCGTCGGTCGCCTACTGGCTCTCGCGCCGTGCGCGCGTCATCGTGCTGGAGGCCGAGTCGCAGCCCGGCTACCACAGCACCGGGCGCTCGGCCGCGCTGTTCATGGAAAGCTACGGACCGGACCAGGTCCGCGCGCTGACCCGCGCCAGCCTCGACTTCTTCCGCAATCCGCCGGCCGGCTTCACCGGGCATCCCCTCCTGACGCCGCGCGGCGCATTCGTGTTTGGCACGCCGGGCCAGGAAGCGCTGCTCGATGCCCACGAAACGCTGGTGCGCGCCACCTCATCGCCGGTGGAGCGCCTCGACGTGCAGGCCGCCCTCGAACTGGTGCCGGTCCTGCGCGCGGACCAGCTGATCGGCGGGGTGCTGGAACAGGATGCGGCGGACATCGACGTCGACGCCCTGCTGCAGGGCTTCCTGCGCGGCGCGCGCGCCAACGGCGGGCTTACCGTCTACGACGCCGCAGCGCGTGCGGTGCGGCGCGTCGACGGCCTGTGGGAAGTGACGACCCGCGCGGGAACCTTCCGCGCGCCGGTGGTGGTGAACGCGGCCGGCGCCTGGGCCGACGAGGTCGCGCGCCTGGCCGGCGCCGACCCCGTGGGCCTGGTGCCGAAGCGCCGCTCGGCCTTCATCTTCGCCCCGCCCGAAGGCATCGCGACGCAGGACTGGCCGCTCTTCCTCGACGTGACGGAATCCTTCTATATCAAGCCCGACGCCGGCATGCTGCTCGGCTCCCCCGTGAATGCCGATCCGGTGGCGCCGCACGACGTGCAGGCCGAGGAACTCGACGTCGCGATCGCCATCGACAACATCGAGCGCCTGACCACCCTGCGCATCCGGCGTCCGACCCACACCTGGGCCGGCCTGCGCAGCTTCGTCGCGGACGGCGAGCTTGTCGGGGGTTTCGATCCGAAGCTGCCGGGATTCTTCTGGGCCGCGGGGCAGGGCGGCTACGGCATCCAGTCGGCGCCCGGCGCGGGACGCTATTATGCGTCGCTGCTGCTGGGCGAAGGGCCGGCGCCGGAGCTGGCATCGTTCGGCTTCGACCCCGCCCGTATCAGCCCCGCGCGTTTCCAGACCTGAGGACTGCCATGCACATCTTCCTTGCCGCGCTCGCCCACGAAACCAACAGCTTCTCGCCGATCCCGACCACGCTGCGTTCCTTCGAAGAGGGCATCCTGGTGCGGCCGGGCGCGGATGCGGCGGCCCAGGCCCTGGCCCATGGCTTTCCCGGCTATGGCTTCCTGCTCGAGGTGGCGCGGGAACACGGCGACAGGGTCACGCAAGGCCTGTGCGCCTGGGCCCAGCCGGGCGGGCCGGTGGCGCGCCAGGTGTATGAAGGCTTGCGCGACGAGCTGCTCGGGCAACTGGCGGCCGCCGGTCCGGTCGATGCGGTGTTCCTGGTGCTGCACGGCGCCATGATCGCCCAGGGCTGCCAGGATTGCGAAGGCGACCTGCTCGAACGCGTGCGCGCCGCGGTGGGGCCCGGCGTCCCGGTCGGCGCCTTGCTCGACCTGCACGCGACCGTGACGCCGCGCATGACGGACAGCGGCGCGGTGCTCGTCGCCTGCAAGGAGTATCCGCACACCGACTACCTGGCGCGCACCCGCGAACTGCATGCGATCCTGTCCGGCATGGCCGGAGGCGGATGCCGGCCCGACACCCTGCTGCGCCGGGTGCCGATGCTGGGCCTGTTCGGCACGGGCGAAGCGCCGATGCGCGCGCTGCTCGAGCGGGTGCGGGAGGAGGAGGCCCAGGACGGCATCCTGTCGATTTCGCTGATCCACGGCTTTCCCTGGTCCGACACCGCCGAGACCGGCGCCGCGGTGCTGGTGGTGTTCGAAAGCGGCGCGCGCGAAAGGGCGGACACAATCGCGGCCCAGCTGGCGCATGCCTTCTACGCGCTGCGCAATCTCGGGGCGCGCTCGATGCTGGCGCTCGACGAGGCCGTGGACGCGGCGCTGGCCCCGAGCGCGGGCCTGGTGGTGATGGCCGACAGCTCCGACAACCCCGGCGGCGGCGCGGCCTGCGACAGCACCTTCGTGCTGCGCGCACTGCTCGAGCGCGGCGCCCGCGACGTCGCCCTGGGCATGCTCTGGGATCCGCTGGCCGTGCAGCTGGCCATGGATGCCGGCGTCGGCGCCGTGCTGCCCCTGCGCATCGGCGGCAAGGTCGGCCCGGGTTCCGGCCAGCCGGTCGACCTGCTGGCGACCGTGACGGCGGTGCGGCGCGACGCGCGCCAGCACGGGCTGGCCGGCAAGTACACGGAAAGCCTGGGCGACGCGGTGGCGATCCGAGCGCTGGGCATCGACATCGTCCTGAACACCCGGCGCCAGCAGGTATTCTCGCCCGAATGCTTCACCGAGCTGGGCATCGACCTTTCCACCAAGCGCCTGGCGGTGGTGAAGTCGACCCGGCACTTCCGCGCCTGCTTCGACCCGATCGCGCATGAGACGATCATCTGCGACGCCCCCGGCGCCCTGCACAGCGACCTGGCGCGCCTGCCTTACGTGCACCTGCAACGGCCCATGTGGCCACTCGACGAGGAGACCGGCCATGCGTGACACCGCCACCTGGTTCGGCCAGCCGCGGGGCCTGACCATCCTGTTCCTGACCGAGATGTGGGAGAAGTTCTCCTTCTTCGGCATGCGCGCCCTGCAGATCTACTACATGACCAAGGAGCTGCAGTACACCCAGGCTTCCGCCTCCCTGGTCTTCGGCGCCTATGCGGCGGGCGTGTATCTCACGCCGATCTTCGGCGGCATGATCGCCGACCGCTGGCTGGGCCGCAGGCCGGCCGTGGTGATCGGTGGCCTGCTCATGGCGCTGGGCCACTTCATGATGGCCTTCGAGGCGCTGTTCTTCCCGGCGATGGCCGTGATCGCGATCGGCAATGGCCTGTTCCTGCCGAACTTGCCGAGCCAGGTCACCCTGCTGTACCCGAAGGACGACCCGCGCGCCGGCGCCGCCTTCAACGTCTATTACGTCGGCATCAACCTGGGCGCATTCCTGGCGCCGCTGGTCTGCGGCACCCTGGGGGAGGTCTATGGCTGGCACTATGGCTTCGGCGCCGCCGGCATCGGCATGTGCCTGGGCCTCCTCGTCTATCTCTGGGGCGGCAGGTACCTGCCGCCGGAAGCCTCGAAACCGGGCGGCCGCCCCGGGGCCATCGATTCGAACGAGGGCATGTCGAACGTGCCGCTGCTGGTGGGCGTGGCGCTGGCCGTGATGCTGTTCCGGATCGCCTACGAGCAGACCGGCAATACCTTCGCGGTATGGTCCGATGCGGCGGTCGAGCGCACGGCCTTCGGCATGACGATTCCCGTGACCTGGTTCCAGTCGCTCAATCCGATGTTCGTGTTCCTGTTCAGCCCTTTGCTGGTGCGCATGTGGAATGCCCGCGCCGCCCGTGGCCACGCCACGCCCGCCTTGAAGCGGATGGGGCAGGGGGCGCTCGGCATCGGCATCTCCTATGCCCTGCTGGCGGGCCTGATCGTGCTGACGGCCGGCGCCGGCTTCGCGATCGGCTGGCCCTGGATGGTGCTGTTCTTCGCCATCTTTACCCTGGCCGAGCTGTACATCCTGCCGGTTGGCCTGGGCCTGTTCGCCACCCTGGCGCCGAAGCGCTTCGCCGCCACCACCGTGGCCGCCTGGTTCTTCTGCTCCTTCACCGGCAACCTGCTCTCGGGCGTGATCGGCGCCACCTGGGAGACCATGCGCCCCGAAGGCTTCTTCCTGATGATGGCGGCGATCGCCGGGGTGTCCGGCCTGATCCTGTTCGGCATCCACCGCAGGCACCAGGAAAAGCTGGCCTTGCCCGACGTGGCCATCCCTCCGGTGGAGAAGGCCTTGTAGACCATGCTCGTCCTGCGCAACGCACTGGAAACCGATCTCGATGCCGTCCTCGACCTGGCGAAGGGCATCGGACCCGGCATGACGACGTTGAAGGCCGACCGCGGCGCCCTGGGCGAGCGCCTGGCCGTGGCGGCCGCCTCCTTTGCCGGCGAGGCCGCGCAGGAAGATGCCGACTATCTGTTCGTGCTGGAAGACCTGGCAAGTGGCCGGGTATGCGGCGTGTCCGCCATCAAGGCCGCGGTCGGCGTCAAGGAGCCCTTCTATAACTACCGGATCGCCACCAGCGTGCATGCCAGTCCCACCACCGGCCTGGTGAACCGGGTGCAGTCGCTGCACCTGAGCCACGACCTGTCGGGCGCGGCCGAACTGTGCTCGCTCTACCTGCATCCGGACTACCGCAGCGGCAGCAACGGCAAGCTGCTGTCGAAAGGCCGCCTGCTGTTCATGGCCCAGTTCCCGCGGCTCTTCGGCGCCAAGGTCTTCGCCGAGATGCGCGGCTTCCAGGACGAGCACGGCTCCTCGCCCTTTTGGGAAGCCGTGGGCCGGCCCTTCTTCCACATGGATTTCCACGAAGCCGACGATTTGTGCGGCAAGGGCGACCGCCTCTTCATCGAGCACCTGGTGCCGCGCCTGCCTCTCTACACCCACCTGCTGGGAGAGCAGGCCAGGGCGGCGATCGGCACGACCCACGCCGATACGGCGCCGGCGCGGCGCCTGCTGGAACAGGAAGGGCTGCGCTTCGACGGCTATATCGACATCTTCGACGGTGGCCCGGTCCTGCAAGCCAACCTGCACGACCTGCGTGCGCTACGCGACAGCCGCCTGGCGCCCGCCAGAGCGGACAAGCCGCAGCGCGCCGTGGCGACCCTGGCAGCCTGCACGCAGCGCCACCGCTTCCGGGTCCTGGTCGCGGACACCGACCCGGAGGCGCATGTCGTGGCGCTGCCGCAGGCGGCCCTGGATGCGTTGGGCTGCGATGCAGGCAGCCCGCTGCGCATCCTGCCGCTGGCGCCCTGACTCAGGCGGCCTGCCGCAGGACGGCCGCGCCGGACGGCTCCGCCAGGTGCAGGGAATGCGCCGGCAGCGCCAGGCGCACGCCCTGCTCCTCCAGCATCGCCACGATGCGCAGGTAGATCTCCTGCTGCGTGTCCATGAAGACCCGGTAGTCGGCGCTGTCCACATAATAGACCGTCTCGAAGGTGTAGCCGGGCGCCGCCAGCGAGGCCAGGTGGGCGCGGTCGAAGCGCACCTGCGGCTGGGCGACGACGATTTCCTCGATCAGGCCGGGCAGCAGGCGCAGGGTCGGCTCCGGCGTCTCGTAGGTGAGGTCGAAGCGGAACACCACGCGCCGCGCTTCCATGCGGCGCAGGTTCTGGATGCGGCTTTTCAGCAGGTCGGCGTTCGAGAACACGATCTGCTCGCCGCCCAGGCTGCGCACGCGGGTGGTCTTCAGTCCGATGCGCTCGACCGTGCCGAGCATGGTGTCGACGATGATGAAGTCGCCCACCACGAAGGGCTTGTCCAGCACGATGGAGAGCGAGGCGAACAGGTCGCCGAGGATGCTCTGCACCGCCAGGGCGATGGCGATACCGCCGATGCCCAGGCTGGCCACCAGGGTGGTGATGTTGACGCCGAGGTTATCGAGGATCATCAGCGCGACCACCGCCCACAGCGCCACCCGCAACAGGAAGGCGATCGCCGCGGACGAGGTCACGCGGTCCGGGTCGGCCGCCTGGCGGGCGCGCGTGCCGGCCAGCCAGGCGCGCACCGCGTGGTCGCCCCAGAGCGCGCACTGCACCAGCACCGCCGCGATTGCGATACGGCTCAGCACCAGCTGGGCGCGTTCGGGCAGCACAAGCAGGCTGGCGCCGGCATACAGCCCGACCAGCACCAGCACCGCCAGGCGGGTGCTGGAGAGGGCGGCGACAAAGGAGCCCGCCGCGCGCGCATTGCCGGGATCGGCCGCCACCAGGCGCGAGAGGCGGCGCAGCAGGATGGCCTTGACGGCGTCCAGGCCGGCCGCGACCACCGCCGCGGCCACCAGGGCGATCAGCCAGTCGGCCAGCGGGTTGCCGAGGACGAGAGCGTTCATGTCCGGTCCTCCCTTCACGCCGCCGGGCGTTCGTCGGCGAGGGCCGCGGGCGCCAGGGCCGCCAGGAAGCCTTCGCCCCAGCGCGCCACGTCATGCTCTTCCACGATCATCCCGAGGCGCGCGGCGCGGTAGGCGACTTCGTCGGCGCCCATGGTCAGGGCCTGGTACAGGGTCTCGCTCATGGCGTTCGCATCGTAGGGGTTGACCAGCAGGGCGCCGTGCAGTTCGACGGCGGCGCCTGCGAACTCGGACAGGAGCAGCACGCCGGGCCGCCCGACCGCCTGGCGCGCGGCGATGTATTCCTTGGCCACCAGGTTCAGGCCGTCGCGCAACGGCGTGATCCAGGCGATGCCGCAGGCGGCGTAATGGGCCACCACGTCTTCGAAAGGCAGGGAGCGGTAGAAGTAGCGCACCGGCACCCAGTCGAGCGTCGAGAAGCGGCCGTTGATGCGGCCGACGGCGCGGTCGAGTTCCTCGCGCAGGCTGTCGTAGATTTCCATGCCGCTGGCGGCCGGGGTGACGATGTTCAGCAGGGTCACCTTGCCCAGCAGTTCCGGATGGCGTTCCAGCATGCGCTCGAAGGCTTCCAGCTTCTCCAGCGAGCCTTTCACATAATCGAGGCGCTCGATCGAGACGATGCCCGTCCTGCCATCCAGATACCCGTCCAGCTCCGCCAGCTGGCGCTGCACGGTGTCGCCCTGCACCAGGGAGCGGATCGCGGCGACGTCGGTGCCGACCGGATGCGCGCCCAGCGCCACCCGGCGCCCGCCGACCTCGATCGCGGTCATCATGCGGTCGACCCCGAGCGCGCAGCCATAGGTGAGGAAGCGCGGCGCGCAGGGCACGCTGCCGGCCACGTCGACCGGCGCGAAGGAGCGCACCGCGTCGACGAAGTTCTCGACGTAGCGCGGGATGTGGAAGCCCACGTAGTCGCACTGCAGCAGGCTGCCGATGATGTCGCGGCGCCAGGGCAGGATGTTGAACACGTCGCTCGAGGGAAAGGCCGTGTGGTGGAAGAAGGCGATGGTGAGGTCCGGCCGCAGCGGGCGGAGAAAAGCCGGGACCATCCACAGGTTGTAATCGTGGATCCACGCGGTGGCGCCATATGCGGCCTCGCGCGCGGTCTGTTCGGCGAACAGGCGGTTCACTTCCAGGAAGCGTTCCCAGTGGGCCTGCTTGAACCGGGCCTTGTCCGGGAAGGAGAAGATGATGGGCCAGAAGGCTTCTTTCGAGAACTTCTTGTAGAACAGGTCGATGTCTTCCTCGGTGAGCGCGATGCGCGCCGCCTGCAGTTGCGGATAGCGGGCGGCGTCGACCGCCACGTGGGTGGTGAAACCCTCCGGGGCGCGGCTCGCCTGCCGCGACCACGCCACCCAGGAGCCCTTGCGTCCGCCCGCGAAGAAGTTCATCAGGGTCGGCATGATGCCGTTCGGGCTCTTCGGGCGCTGCTGCAGCGTGATGCCGTCGACCTCGATCTCATCGTAGGGCAGGCGATGGTAGACCATGACCAGCTCGGCGTCGCCGTGGACCGGCGCTGCGTCCTGGGGGCGCGTTTCGCCCAGCGGCATGCCGTGGCGCGCCAGGCCCTCGAGGATGCCGCCACAGCCTTCCTGCGTGGCCACGTGCACGCGCGGGTTCTTGCGCACCCGCTCGGCCAGGGCGGGCTCGGCGCCGCCCACCACCACGCCGCGAAAGCCTGCTTCGAACATGGACAGGTCGTTCAGGGTATCGCCCGCCACCACCACGCTGGCGGGGTCGAAGCCGGCGGCGGTGGCCAGGCGGCGCAGCGCGGCGCCCTTGCCGACGCCGCGCGGCAGCACGTCGAGGTAGCGGCCGGCCGAGAACAGCAGCTCGCAGCCGAGGGCTTCCACCGCCGCCTGCAGGGCGGGGGTGACGGCGTCTTCTGGCGCGAGGAAGGAGCAGCGCCGCTCCTGGGGCACGCTCTGGCGCACCAGCTGCGGGAAGCCGCTCAGCGCGCGCAGCACGGCCTGGCTGCCGGGCCAGTGGGCGGTGAGCTCGTGCTGGATCGGCTCGACCGGGCGCAGCTCGCGGTCGACCACGGTGGCGCCGACGTCGGCGATGATGTAGTCGGGCGTGGGGATGCCGGGGTCGCTCAGCAGGGGGATGACGGTCTCGAGGCCGCGTCCGGTGACGAAGACCAGGACGGGGCGGGTGCCTTCTGGAGCGACGGCGGCGCCGGCGAACAGTTCGCGCACGCGGCGCCGCGCCTCATGGGTGCCGGCCAGCAGGGTGCCATCGAGGTCGGTGGCAAGCACGAGGCGGGCGGGATCGAGGGGGCGGGACCAGCGTTGCGAATCGATAACGGTCATGGATCATCCTTTTTAAACGATGCGTCCGCGCGCACGGGCGGCGGACCGGGTCGGGGCATGCGGGACGGGCCGGGAGGCGCACATGCCAGGGAAAGGCAGCAAGCTGCGCGGGACGCAGCCGGGGGGGCTGCCGGCGAGAGGTAGTGCTGAAGAGAAACTTTTGCTAAGTGCATTTGTACAATAGCATTTCGTGGCGGCATCGACAACCCGCGATCCGATACCGGCCTCATGAAAGGTATCGAAAAAAAGCTATTGCAAAACTGCTGGGCCGCTACGTATAATGCGGCTCCCCGGGCGGTTAGTTCAGCTGGTTAGAATACTTGGTCGACATCCAAGGGGTCGCAGGTTCGAATCCTGCACCGCCCACCAGACTTCCAGATCGCAGGCTCCCAGCAATGGTCGTAGCCTGCAGAGAAAAGGCGCAGCGGTGTGCCTTTTCTGTGCCGGTCGACAAGACCGGATTCCTCGCTCTCTCCACGATACTGCGGAAAACGCAACAGGCCGGTTTCAACCCCGATTTATCCTGTTGCGCCGTTGCCGTTTGCGCGTTATACTAGCCGGCTTCGGTATGGGCACGTCTTTTTTAGCCCATGCTTTTTTAGTAGTACTAATTAGCCCCGCCCAATCGTAGGTGGGAATGGAGAAAAAATGAGCCTGGGCCTCCTCGGTCGCAAGGTTGGCATGATGCGTATCTTCACGGATGACGGCGATTCGATCCCTGTCACCGTGCTGGACGTGTCCAACAACCGTGTTGCGCAAGTCAAAACCCCTGAAACTGATGGCTACACTGCAGTTCAGGTCGTCTTCGGTCAACGTCGCGCCTCGCGCGTGAACAAGGCCGCCGCCGGCCACCTCGCCAAAGCTGGCGTGGAAGCTGGCACGATGCTGCGTGAATTCCGCATCGATTCCGCCAAAGCCGCTGAACTCAAAGCCGGCGACACCATCAATGCTTCGATGTTCGAAGTGGGCCAGAAAATCGACGTGCAGGGCACCTCGATCGGTAAGGGCTACGCCGGTACCATCAAGCGTTACAACTTTGCTTCGGGTCGTCAGACCCACGGTAACTCGCGTTCGCACAACGTTCCTGGCTCCATCGGTATGGCGCAGGATCCGGGCCGCGTGTTCCCGGGCAAGCGCATGACCGGTCACCTGGGCGACGTTACCGTCACCACCCAGAACCTGGAAATCGCCCGTATCGACGCTGACCGTCAACTGCTGCTCGTGAAGGGTGCCGTTCCTGGCGCCAAGAACGGCCAGGTGATCGTCAAGCCGGCTGTCAAAACCAAAGCCAAGAAAGGAGCCTAAGTATGGAACTCCAGCTCCTGAATGAGCAAGGTCAAGCTGGCGCCGGCGTTGCAGCTGCCGACACCGTGTTCGGCCGCGAATACAACGAAGCCCTGATCCACCAGATCGTGGTCGCCTACGCCGCCAACGCGCGCAGCGGCAACCGCAAGCAGAAAGACCGTGAAGAAGTCAGCCACACCACGAAGAAGCCATGGCGCCAGAAGGGCACCGGCCGCGCTCGTGCTGGTATGTCGTCGTCGCCTCTGTGGCGCGGCGGTGGTCGCATCTTCCCGAACACCCCGGACGAGAACTTCTCGCACAAGGTCAACAAGAAGATGTTCCGCGCAGGTATCTGCTCGATCTTCTCGCAGCTGGCCCGCGAAGGCCGTCTGAACGTCGTCGAAAACCTGTCGATCGAAGCCCCGAAGACCAAGCTGCTGTCGCAAAAGCTGCAGGGCATGGGCCTGGAATCGGTCCTGGTGATCACCGACACCATCGATGAAAACCTGGAACTGGCATCGCGCAACCTGCCGAACGTGCTCGTCGTCGAGCCGAAGTCGGCTGACCCGATGTCGCTGGTGTTCTACAAGAAAGTCCTGGTCACCAAAGCTGCTCTGGCCAAGATCGAGGAGATGTACGCATGAGCGCCGCAATCAAATTCAGCGAAGAGCGCCTGATGAAGGTGCTGCTGGCTCCGGTCATTTCCGAAAAGGCGACCTTCGTCGCTGAAAAGAACGAACAGATCGTGTTCAAGGTTCTGCCGGATGCGACCAAGCCGGAAATCAAGGCTGCCGTCGAGCTGCTGTTCAAAGTCGAAGTGGAATCGGTGCAGACCGTGAACCGCGAAGGCAAGCAGAAGCGCGCTGGCCGTTTCACTGGTCGCCGCAACCACACGAAGCGTGCTTTCGTGTGCCTGAAGCCTGGCCAGGAAATCAATTTTGTCGAGGAGGCTAAATAATGGCACTCGTTAAGATGAAGCCAACCTCCCCAGGCCGCCGCGGCATGGTGAAGGTTGTGAACAGCGACCTGTACAAAGGCCGTCCGTTCGCAGCCCTGGTTGAAAAGAAATCGAAGACCGCCGGCCGTAACAACAACGGTCACATCACCACCCGTCACATCGGCGGTGGCCACAAGCAGCACTACCGTCTGGTCGACTTCAAGCGCCAGAAGGATGGTATCCCTGCCAAGGTCGAGCGTATCGAATACGACCCGAACCGTACCGCGCACATCGCTCTGCTGTGCTACGCGGACGGCGCCCGTGCGTACATCATCGCTCCGAAGGGCGTCGCTGTCGGCGATACCCTGATGAACGGTTCGGAAGCACCGATCAAGGCCGGTAACTGCCTGCCGATCCGCAACATCCCGGTCGGTACCGTGATGCACTGCGTCGAAATGCTGCCTGGCAAAGGCGCACAGATGGCCCGCACCGCCGGCGCCGCTGTCGTCCTGATGGCCCGCGAAGGCACCTACGCCCAGGTCCGCCTGCGCTCGGGTGAAGTCCGTCGCGTGCACATCGAGTGCCGTGCAACCGTGGGTGAAGTCGGCAACGCCGAACACAGCCTGCGCAAGATCGGTAAAGCCGGTGCGATGCGTTGGCGCGGTGTGCGTCCGACCGTCCGCGGTGTCGTCATGAACCCGATCGACCACCCGCACGGTGGTGGTGAGGGTCGTACGGCAGCGGGTCGTCACCCGGTGTCGCCATGGGGCCAGCAGACCAAGGGCAAGAAGACGCGTTCGAACAAGCGCACTTCGTCGATGATCGTCTCGCGCCGCGGCAAGAAATAAGGGATAAAACATGACTCGTTCATTGAAAAAAGGGCCGTTCATTGACGCCCACCTGGTGAAGAAGGTCGAAGCCGCGCAAGCGAGCAAAGACAAGAAGCCAGTCAAAACCTGGTCGCGCCGCTCGACGATCACTCCTGACTTCATCGGTCTGACCATCGCCGTCCACAACGGCAAGGTCCACGTGCCGGTGTATGTCTCGGAGAACATGGTCGGCCACAAGCTCGGCGAATTCGCGCTGACCCGTACGTTCAAGGGCCACGCTGCTGACAAGAAGGCGAAACGATAATGGAAACTAAAGCAATCCTCAAAGGCGTTCGCCTGTCGGAACAGAAGGGCCGCCTCGTTGCGGACCTGATCCGCGGCAAGAAAGTTGACGCAGCACTCAACATTCTGCAGTTCAGCCCGAAAAAGGGCGCGACCATCATCAAGAAGGTGCTGGAGTCGGCAATCGCCAACGCCGAGCACAACGATGGTGCGGACATCGACGAACTGAAGGTCGTGCAGATCTACGTCGAAAAGGGCCCGATCCTGAAGCGCTTTACGGCTCGCGCCAAAGGCCGCGGTGATCGCATTTCGAAACAATCCTGTCACATCTACGTGACTGTCGGTAACTAAGGGGTCACACGATGGGTCAGAAAATCCACCCAACCGGCTTCCGCCTGGCGGTCACCCGTAACTGGGCATCGCGCTGGTACGCTGGCAACGGCAACTTCGCCGAAATGCTGAAGGAAGACCTGGAAGCTCGCGCTTTCCTGAAGAAGAAGCTGAAGAACGCTTCGGTCGGTCGCGTCGTCATCGAGCGTCCTGCCAAGAACGCGCGCTTCACCATCTTCTCGTCGCGTCCTGGCGTCGTGATCGGCAAGAAGGGCGAAGACATCGAAGTGCTGAAGTCGTCGCTGGCGAAGATCATGGGCGTGCCCGTGCACGTCAATATCGAAGAGATCCGCAAGCCGGAAATCGATTCGCAGCTGATCGCCGATTCGATCGCGCAGCAGCTCGAAAAGCGCATCATGTTCCGTCGCGCCATGAAGCGCGCGATGCAGAACGCCATGCGCCTGGGCGCCGTCGGCATCAAGATCATGTCGTCGGGCCGCCTGAACGGCATCGAGATCGCACGTACCGAATGGTACCGCGAAGGCCGTGTGCCCCTGCACACCCTGCGCGCCGATATCGACTACGGCACCAGCGAAGCATCGACCACCTACGGCATCATCGGCGTCAAGGTGTGGGTCTACAAGGGCGATCGTTCGGCAACGGGCGAAGCACCTGTGATCGACGTCCCGGCCGACGAGAAGAAGCCACGCGGCCCGCGTCGCGATGATGGCAAGCCGGGCGGCCGTCCGCGCCCAGGCGCCAAACCAGGAGCCGCTCCAGCAGGTCGTCGCGCCGCTGCCAAGCCGGCTGAGAAAGCAGGAGAATAAAGATGCTGCAGCCATCCCGCAGAAAGTATCGTAAAGAGCAGAAGGGCCGTAACACCGGCATCTCGCACACCCGCGGCACCTCGGTGTCGTTCGGCGAATTCGGCCTGAAGGCAGTTGCCCGCGGCCGTATCACCGCACGCCAGATCGAAGCCGCACGTCGCGCGATGACCCGTCACATCAAGCGTGGCGGCCGTATCTGGATCCGTATCTTCCCGGACAAGCCGATCTCGAACAAGCCGGCCGAAGTCCGTATGGGTAACGGTAAGGGTAACCCGGAGTACTACGTCGCTGAAATCCAGCCAGGCAAGGTCCTGTACGAGATGGACGGCGTCGCTGAAGAACTGGCGCGCGAAGCGTTCCGCCTGGCCGCTGCCAAACTGCCGCTGGCGACCACTTTCGTGGTCCGTCAAGTCGGCCAATAACAGGAGTTGAATATGAAAGCATCGGAACTCCGCGGCAAGGACCAGGAAGCGCTGCAAAAGGAGCTGAATGAGCTGCTGAAGGCCCAGTTCGGCCTGCGCATGCAAATCGCTACCCAGCAGCTGGGCAACACCGCGCAGCTCAAGAAAGTACGTCGCGACATCGCGCGTGTGAAGACTGTGATGAACTCGAAGGAAGCCAAATGAACGACACCACTAAAACGGCGCTGAAGCGTACGCTGGTCGGCAAGGTCGTGTCCGACAAAATGGACAAGACGGTGACCGTCCTGATCGAGCGTCACGTGAAGCACCCGCTGTACGGCAAGATCATCGTGCGCTCGAACAAGTATCACGCGCACGACGAGACCAACCAGGTCAAGACCGGCGACACGGTCGAGATCACGGAAGGTCGCCCGATCTCGAAGACGAAGGCCTGGACCGTGACCCGTGTTGTGCAGGAAGCACAGGTCATCTAAAGCCTAAAAATTTGTCTTGCGTGGCCCGCTGGTATCTGTGATACTAGCGGGCTTCGTTCATGTGTTGCCGCAGTGCGTATCCCTCGGTATCTGCGGCCTGTAACGAATGGAAAGTCCATCACCCAAACATGGGGCTCCAGCAGGGGCGTCATGGCGGGACCAAGACTGACCGCAGGCCCATGGATTTCCGTGGGGTTTTCTACGGCTTAAGTTGGGAAAGAAAATACTATGATTCAAACCGAAAGCCGGCTCGAAGTAGCCGACAACACCGGTGCCAAGGAAGTTCTGTGCATCAAGGTGTTGGGCGGCTCGAAGCGCCGTTATGCGAGCATTGGCGACATCATCAAGGTCACCGTCAAGGTGGCTGCGCCGCGTGGCCGCGTCAAGAAGGGCGAAATTTACAACGCCGTGGTTGTGCGTACCGCTAAAGGTGTGCGCCGCCAGGACGGTTCCCTGGTGAAGTTCGATGGCAATGCCGCCGTCCTGCTGAACAGCAAGCTGGAGCCGATCGGTACCCGTATCTTCGGACCGGTGACGCGCGAGCTGCGTACCGAGAAGTTCATGAAGATCGTGTCCCTGGCACCTGAAGTTCTGTAAGGAGTCGACATGGATAAGATTCGTAAAAACGACGAAGTCATCGTTCTGGCCGGTAAGGACAAGGGCAAGCGTGGCGTCGTTCAGAAGCGTGTAGACGCTGAACACGTCATCGTTGAAGGCGTCAACGTCGCTAAGAAAGCGACCAAGCCGAACCCGATGACCGGTGTTACTGGTGGTATCGTCGACAAGACTATGCCGATTCACGTGTCGAACGTCGCGCTGTTCAACGCTGCGACCGGCAAGGCAGATCGCGTTGGCTTCAAAGATGTGGACGGCAAAAAAGTCCGCGTCTTCAAGTCGAACGGCGAAGTAGTGAAGGGGTAAGATAAATGGCCCGTCTCCAACAAATTTACAAAGACAAGATCGTCGCCGAGTTGACCGAGAAATTCGGTTACAAGTCGGTGATGGAAGTCCCGCGCCTGACCAAGATCACCCTGAACATGGGTCTGTCGGAAGCAGTCGCTGACAAGAAAGTCATCGAGCACGCCACTGGCGACCTGACCAAGATCGCCGGCCAGAAGCCGGTCGTGACCAAGGCACGCAAGGCAATCGCAGGTTTCAAGATCCGCGAAGGCTACCCGATCGGTACCATGGTCACCCTGCGTGGCAACCGCATGTACGAATTCCTGGACCGCTTCATCACCGTGGCCCTGCCGCGCGTGCGTGACTTCCGCGGTGTGAATGGCAAATCGTTCGACGGCCGTGGCAACTACAACATCGGTGTCAAGGAACAGATCATCTTCCCTGAGATCGATTACGACAAGATCGACGCGCTGCGTGGCATGAACATCTCGATCACCACCACCGCTAAGACCGACGAAGAAGCCAAAGCGCTGCTCGCCGCCTTCAAATTCCCGTTCAGGAACTAAGAGCATGGCAAAACTTGCACTGATTAACCGCGAACAGAAGCGTGCAGACCTGGTGGAGAAATTCGCCGCAAAGCGTGCAGCTCTGAAAGCAATCATCGACGACCAGTCGAAGTCGGAAGAAGAACGTTACGAAGCGCGCCTGAAGCTGCAGGCTCTGCCGCGCAACTCGGCGCCGACCCGCCAGCGCAACCGCTGCGCCATGACCGGCCGTCCACGTGGCACCTTCCGTAAATTCGGTCTGGCCCGCACCAAACTCCGCGAATTCGCCATGAAAGGCGAAATCCCGGGTATGACCAAAGCCAGCTGGTAATAGGAGAATAAGCAATGAGTATGAGCGATCCTATCGCCGATATGCTGACCCGCATCCGCAACGCACAAACTGTCCAGAAGACCTCGGTCGCAATGCCGTCGTCGAAAGTCAAGGTTGCGATCGCCAACGTCCTGAAGGACGAGGGTTACATCGAAGATTTCGCCGTGACCACCGAAGGTGGTAAGGCTGAACTGAAAATCGGTCTGAAGTATTACACCGGCCGTCCGGTCATCGAGCGCATCGAGCGCGTGTCCCGTCCTGGCCTGCGCGTCTATAAGGGCAAGGATGAAATCCCGTCGGTCATGAATGGCCTGGGCGTGGCAATCGTCTCGACCCCGCAAGGCGTGATGACCGACCGCAAAGCACGTGCAACCGGCATCGGTGGCGAAGTGCTGTGCTACGTGGCTTAAGGAGTAGACATGTCTCGAGTAGCTAAGATGCCAATCGCCGTCCCGGCAGGTACCGATGTCGCGATCACCGCGTCGTCGATCACCGTCAAGGGCCCGCTCGGCACCCTGACCCAGTCGCTGAACGGCCTGGTCAAAGTGGAAAACAACAACGGCACGCTGACCTTCGACGTGGTGGACGATTCGCGTGAATCGAACGCCATGTCGGGCACCCTGCGCGCCCTGGTCAACAACATGGTTACCGGCGTCACCAAGGGCTTCGAGAAGAAGCTGAACCTGGTGGGCGTGGGCTACAAGGCAGCTGTGCAGGGCAACGCCCTGAACCTGTCGCTGGGCTTCTCGCACCCGGTGCTGCACGCGATGCCGGAAGGCGTCACCGCGGCCACCCCGACCCCGACCGAAATCGTGATCAAGGGTATCGATCGCCAGAAGGTCGGCCAGACGGCCGCTGAAGTGCGCGCTTACCGCTCGCCTGAGCCTTACAAGGGCAAGGGTGTCCGTTATTCGGACGAAGTGGTGAAGCTTAAAGAAACCAAGAAGAAATAATCGGAGCTGACGATGGACAAGAAAGAATCGCGTCTGCGTCGCGGACGTCAAACCCGCATCAAGATCGCCCAGCTGGGCGTGAACCGTCTGTCGGTTCACCGCACCAACCTGCACATCTATGCGAACCTGATCAGCCCGGACGCAAAGGTGCTGGTGTCGGCTTCGACGCTGGAAGCGGAAGTGCGCGCCGAACTGGCCGGCAAGTCGGGTGCGGGCGGCAACGCTGCAGCCGCTGCCCTGGTCGGCAAGCGCGTCGCAGAGAAAGCACTGAAAGCAGGGATCACCGAAGTGGCATTCGACCGCTCGGGTTTCCGTTACCACGGCCGTGTCAAAGCGCTGGCAGAAGCTGCCCGCGAAGCCGGTCTGAAGTTCTAAGGAAGAATCGTCATGGCAAAAATGCAAGCGAAAATGCAAAGCGACAAGCCGGATGATGGCATGCGCGAAAAAATGATCGCGATCAACCGCGTGACCAAAGTGGTCAAGGGTGGTCGTATCATGGGTTTTGCAGCGCTGACCGTTGTCGGTGACGGCGATGGCCGCATCGGCATGGGCAAGGGCAAGTCGAAGGAAGTTCCTGTCGGCGTGCAGAAAGCGATGGAAGAAGCCCGCCGCAACCTGATCAAGGTGCCCCTCAAGAACGGTACGCTGCACCACACCGTCACCGGTCGTCACGGCGCATCGCGCGTCATGATGTCGCCGGCCAAGCCGGGTACCGGCGTCATCGCTGGTGGCGCAATGCGCGCTATCTTCGAAGTGATGGGCGTGACCGACGTGGTCGCCAAGTCGACCGGTTCCTCGAACCCGTACAACCTGGTTCGCGCGACCCTCGACGGTCTGGCAAAAATGAGCACTCCGGCTGACATCGCTGCCAAGCGCGGCAAGTCGGTTGAAGACATCCTGGGTTAAGGGGAACAAACATGGCAAACACTGTCAAAGTCAAGCTCGTCAAGGGCCTGATCGGTACCCGTCAGGATCACCGTGCCACCGTGCGCGGCCTGGGTCTGCGTCGTGTCAACTCGGTCTCCGAGCTGCAGGACACCCCGTCCGTGCGTGGCATGATCAACAAAGTCGCGTACCTCGTTAAAGTTGTTTCGTAAGCCGCGGCTTACGTACGGAGAAATCAATGGAACTCAATACCATTCAACCAGCTGACGGCGCCAAGCACGCGAAGCGTCGCGTTGGCCGCGGTATCGGCTCGGGCCTGGGCAAGACTGCCGGCCGCGGTCACAAGGGTCAGAAATCGCGTTCGGGCGGCTTCCACAAAGTCGGCTTCGAAGGCGGTCAGATGCCTCTGCAGCGTCGTCTGCCGAAGCGTGGCTTCAAGTCGCTGAACGCATCGTTCAAGGCTGAAGTGCGTCTGTCGGACCTGAACAACCTGGCCGTCGGCGAAATCGACATCCTGGTGCTCAAGCAAGCAGGCATCCTGCCGGTGGTGGCACGCGACGTGCGCGTCATCCTGTCGGGCGAGATCACCAAAGCGGTGACCCTCAAGGGCCTGAAGGCAACTGCCGGCGCGAAAGCGGCGATCGAAGCAGCTGGCGGTTCGGTCGCTTAATTGCGGCCCTGCCTGATCGGAGCAAAAATTGGCGACTAATTCACAACTTGGTAAAAGCGCCGCTTCCGGCTTCCCCTGGGGTCGGCTGTGGTTTTTGCTTGGCGCATTGGTCGTGTACCGCATCGGTGCTCACATCCCGGTCCCCGGGATTGACCCGGTGCAGCTGGCAGCGCTGTTCAAGCAGAACGAAGGCGGCATCCTGGGCATGTTCAACATGTTCTCGGGTGGCGCCCTGTCCCGCTTTACCGTGTTCGCCCTCGGCATCATGCCTTACATTTCGGCTTCGATCATCATGCAGCTTGCATCGATCGTCTCGCCGCAACTCGAGGCGCTGAAGAAAGAGGGCGAAGCCGGCCGCCGCAAGATCACCCAGTACACCCGTTACTTCACGGTTGCGCTGGCACTGTTCCAGGCGTTCGGCATCGCGGTCGCGCTCGAAGCGCAGCCTGGCCTCGTGCTCGATCCGGGCATGGGCTTCCGCTTCGTCACGGTGGTCACCCTGCTGACCGGCACCATGTTCCTCATGTGGCTGGGCGAGCAGATCACCGAGCGTGGTCTTGGCAACGGTATTTCGATCATCATTTTTGCCGGTATCGCAGCAGGTCTGCCGTCGGCCCTGGGTGGCCTGTTCACCCTGGTTTCGAACGGTTCGATCAGCAGCATTGCAGCGATCATCATCGTGCTCCTGGTAGCAGGGGTTACGTATGCCGTCGTGTTCGTGGAACGCGGACAGCGCAAGATCCTGGTCAATTACGCTAAACGCCAGGTCGGCAACAAGATCTACGGTGGCCAAACCAGCCACCTGCCCTTGAAGCTGAACATGGCCGGCGTGATTCCGCCGATCTTCGCCTCGTCGATCATCCTGTTCCCGGCGACCATCGTGGACTGGTTCACGCGTGGCAAGGACTCCTCGAGCCCCTTCATCGGGTTCCTCAAGGATCTGGCCGCGTCGCTGGCGAACGGTGAGCCGCTTCACGCGGTGCTGTATGCGGTGGCGATTGTATTCTTCTGCTTCTTCTACACGGCGCTGGTATTCAACAGCAAGGAAACGGCGGACAACTTGAAGAAGAGCGGCGCATTCGTTCCGGGCATCCGTCCGGGCGAGCAGACTGCCCGCTACATCGACAAGATCCTGATGCGCCTGACCCTGGCCGGTGCGGTCTACATCACCCTGGTGTGCCTGGTGCCGGAGTTCCTGACCTCGCAGTGGAAAGTTCCTTTCTACTTCGGTGGCACGTCGCTCCTCATCGTAGTCGTGGTGACGATGGACTTCATGGCACAAGTGCAGAACTACGTCATGTCGCAACAGTACGAGTCATTGTTGCGGAAGGCAAACTTCAAGGGCGGGATTCCGTCGCGTTAAGCGGGGAAGGCATAGACCGAATGGCAAAAGACGACGTCATCCAAATGCAAGGGGAGATTCTCGAGAATCTCCCGAACGCAACATTTCGCGTGAAGCTGGAAAACGGGCACGTGGTTCTGGGACATATCTCGGGTAAAATGCGCATGAATTACATCCGCATTCTCCCGGGTGACAAGGTGACGGTGGAGTTGACCCCGTACGACCTGTCCCGGGCCCGCATTGTGTTCCGCACCAAGTAAAAATCATTAAAGTAAACGAACCGAAGAGAGTGCAAAATGAAAGTTAACGCTTCAGTCAAGCGGATCTGCCGCAACTGCAAGATCATCAAGCGCAAGGGCGTGGTCCGTGTGATCTGCGTCGAGCCGCGTCACAAGCAGCGTCAAGGTTAATTTCGAGGAATAACGAATGGCACGTATTGCAGGGGTTAACATCCCAAATCATCAGCACACTGTTATCGGCCTGACGGCGATCTACGGTATTGGCCGTCCGCGTTCGCAGAAGATCTGCGACGCAACCGGTATCGCGACCAACAAGAAGGTCAAGGACCTGGACGATAACGAACTCGAGAAGCTGCGCGACGAAGTTGCGAAGTTTGTCGTGGAAGGCGACCTGCGCCGCGAACTGTCCATGAACATCAAGCGTCTGATGGACCTGGGCTGCTACCGCGGCATGCGTCACCGCAAGGGCCTGCCAGTGCGCGGTCAGCGTACCCGCACCAATGCTCGTACCCGCAAGGGCCCGCGCAAGGCAGCTCAATCGCTCAAGAAATAATCTAGGAACCGACCATGGCCAAGCAACAGAGCAGCGCAGCAGCAGCCCGCGTGCGCAAGAAAGTCAAGAAGAACGTTGCCGAGGGTATCGCCCACGTGCACGCGTCCTTCAACAACACCATCATCACGATCACCGACCGTCAGGGCAACGCTCTGTCGTGGGCAACCTCGGGCGGCGCCGGCTTCAAAGGCTCGCGCAAATCGACCCCGTTCGCAGCGCAGGTTGCTGCCGAAGCCGCAGGCAAGGTCGCTCAGGAATCGGGCGTGAAGAACCTGGAAGTGCGCATCAAGGGCCCAGGCCCTGGCCGTGAATCGGCTGTGCGTGCACTGAACAACCTGGGCATCAAGATCACCGAGATCCAGGACGTCACCCCGGTTCCGCACAACGGCTGCCGTCCGCCGAAGCGTCGTCGTATCTAATACGGCGCTGACTCGGCAGTAGGTGAGGGTGCAAGCCCTCTCCTGCGTCGCGAAAAGCCAACGACGGGGCCTTGCGCCCCGTTGTGTTTTACGGGATAAACCGGCGCAGTAAGCCCAAAATGGGTTATACTGCCCGGCTCTTGTCGTCTGCCGTTTTCACGGCGGGCGTTTTTTCAAGCCACGTCCGCTCTCTCGTAGAAGTGGACTAGCGCCTGCCGCATCGCTCGCGATGCCTCCGGGGCGTGATTATTATTTTAAGGATTCAACGTGGCACGTTATATCGGACCAAAAGCAAAACTGTCGCGCCGTGAAGGCACCGACCTGTTCCTGAAGAGCGCACGCCGCTCGCTCGACTCGAAGTGCAAACTGGACGTCAAGCCAGGCCAGCACGGCGTCAAGTCGGGTGCCCGCACCTCGGACTACGGCAACCAGCTGCGCGAAAAGCAGAAGGTCAAGCGTATCTACGGCGTGCTCGAGCGCCAGTTCCGCCGCTACTTCGCTGAAGCATCGCGCCGCAAGGGCAACACCGGCGAAACCCTGCTGAAGCTGCTGGAATCGCGCCTGGACAACGTCGCTTACCGCATGGGCTTCGGCTCGACCCGCGCTGAAGCGCGCCAGCTGGTGAGCCACAAGGCCTTCACCGTCAACGGCCAGGTCGTGAACA
Organism: Massilia agri; assembly: GCF_024753255.1. Taxonomy (GTDB): domain Bacteria; phylum Pseudomonadota; class Gammaproteobacteria; order Burkholderiales; family Burkholderiaceae_D; genus Telluria; species Telluria agri. Next base: position 34,539 of record NZ_JANUHA010000002.1, on the reverse strand, counting down.
TCGCTTCCTACCAGGTCAAGACCGGCGACGTCATCGCTGTCCGCGAAAAGGCCAAGAAGCAAGTGCGTATCGCTGAAGCGCTGTCGCTGGCTGAACAAGTCGGCTTCCCGAGCTGGGTGTCGGTCGATGCCAAGAAGTTCGAAGGCACCTTCCGTTCCTTCCCGGAGCGTAACGAGATCGCTGCCGACGTCAACGAAGCACTGATCGTCGAACTGTACTCGCGTTAATAGATCGCGGCGCATTGGCGCCGCCGTCTATACCCCCGGGGAGCTGGCGGCACGCCGCCGCCCCCGGATGGGTGAACCCCGAATTCAAGTCGTATCCGCCTGCTTGCCGCATCGGCAAGTGGGCTTTTCTACTAATGCCATCAGCCTTATCGGTGTAACGAGCCGAGGGTATTGAAAAGGACATTTCATGCAAAACAGTCTGTTGAAACCACGTATCATCGATGTCGAAGCACTGGGCGCCGGCCACGCAAAAGTCGTGATGGAACCCTTCGAGCGTGGTTATGGCCACACCCTGGGCAACGCGCTGCGCCGCGTGCTGCTGTCGTCGATGATCGGCTACGCGCCGACCGAAGTGACGATCGCCGGTGTCGTGCACGAGTACTCGTCGCTGGACGGCGTGCAGGAAGACGTCGTCGACCTGCTGCTGAACCTGAAGGGCGTGGTCTTCAAGGTCCACAACCGCGACTCCGTCACCCTGACCCTGAAGAAGGAAGGCGAAGGCGCCGTGCTGGCTTCGGACATCGACCTGCCGCATGACGTGGAACTGATCAACCCGGATCACGTGATCGCCCACCTGACCGCCGGCGGCAAGCTGGACATGCAGATCAAGGTCGAGAAGGGCCGTGGCTACGTTCCTGGTAACGTGCGCCGCCTGTCGGAAGACACCAACAAGACCATCGGCCGCATCATCCTGGACGCGTCGTTCTCGCCGGTGCGCCGCGTGTCCTACGCCGTGGAATCGGCCCGTGTCGAACAGCGTACCGACCTGGACAAGCTGATCATCAACATCGAGACCAACGGCGTCATCACTCCGGAAGAAGCGATCCGCCAGTCGGCACGCGTGCTGGTCGACCAGCTGAACGTGTTCGCCGCCCTGGAAGGCACCGAAGCCGCCGCCGAAGCACCGTCGCGTGCTCCGCTGGTCGATCCGATCCTGCTGCGTCCGGTGGACGACCTGGAACTGACCGTCCGCTCGGCAAACTGCCTGAAGGCCGAAAACATTTACTACATCGGCGACCTGATCCAGCGTTCGGAAAACGAACTGCTGAAGACGCCGAACCTGGGCCGCAAGTCGCTCAACGAAATCAAGGAAGTCCTTGCTTCGCGCGGCCTGACCCTGGGCATGAAGCTGGAAAACTGGCCGCCTGCCGGCCTGGAAAAGTAATTGCAGTACCTGCCCGGGCAATGTCTGTCCGGGCAGTCTTTAACCACTAAAACCGGTCCGCGGACATGCGCAAGCATGAACGATCGAAGAACTGGATTGTAAACACTCGAAAGGAAGTACCATGCGTCACCGTCACGGCCTCCGTAAGCTGAACCGTACCTCGTCCCACCGCCTGGCAATGCTGCGCAACATGACCGTCTCGCTGCTGCGTCATGAAGCCATCAAGACCACCGTGCCGAAAGCCAAGGAACTGCGTCGCGTCATCGAACCGATCCTGACCCTGGGCAAGACCGACACCCTGGCCAACAAGCGCCTGGCATTCGCTCGCCTGCGCGATCGCGAAATGGTGCAGAAGCTGTTCGCCGAACTCGGCCCGCGTTACGCCAACCGTAACGGCGGCTACCTGCGCATCCTGAAAATGGGTTTCCGCGTGGGCGACAATGCGCCGATGGCCTATGTCGAACTGCTGGACCGTCCGGAAGTCACCTCGGCTGAAGAAGCACCGACCGCCGAGTAATCGCTCTTTCGCGACTGAAAAAACCAGGCCCCGTGCCTGGTTTTTTTTTGTATCGCAGCCGCCCGGGCCACTATCGTCCCGCCCCCAGGACATGTGCCAGCCTGGCACAGCTGTCATGAAGTACGTCGGGCTGCACATTGCTGACCCCGAGAAGCAGGCCGCGCTGCCCTGGCCCAGCGCACCACCAGGACAGCGCCGACGGCCCCAGGCCGGCTGTGCGCGCCTGCTCCGCGAGCTGCAGGTCGTCGACACCGTCGCCCAGGCGCACCAGTACTGACAAACCTGCTTCCTGGTGGACGATGTCCAGGCCACGCAAGCAGGCGGCAAGCGCCCGACGGCGCTCGGCGTACAGGCGCTTCACGCGCCGCAGATGGCGCAAATAGTGCCCCTCGCGCATGAACCCGGCTACCGCCAGCTGGACCGCGGGAGCGGGGGCAGTCGCCCACGTGTCCGCCGACTTTCCCATTTGCTCCGCTAATCCCGGCGGCGCCACCATGAAGCCCACGCGCAGCGCAGGGCTGATCGTCTTGCTGAAGGTCCCGATGTGCAGCACCCTGCCGGCGTGGTCGAGCGACGCGAGCGCCGGCGTGGCACGGCCCTGCAGCTGAAGTTCTCCCAGATAGTCGTCTTCGACAATCCATGCCTGCGCCGAGGCGGCCCACTCCAGCAGTGCGCGACGCCGTGCCAGCGGCAGCGTCATCCCGAGCGGCGCCTGCTGGCCCGGCGTCACCACGGCCAGCGCGGCGTCGGGTGCGTGCCTGATGCCGGCCGCAACGTCCAGTCCCTCGTCATCGACCGGTACCGGCACGGGGCGCAGGCCCGACTGCGCCAGCAGCTCGCGGGTAGGGGCATAGCCGGGATCCTCGATCCAGGCGCGCCGGCCGTCCAGCCGCAGGGCGCGCAGGGCCATGGCCAGCGCGCCAGCGTAGCCAGTGGTGACGAGCACCTGGCCCGGGTCACAAGCGATGCCGCGGGCGAACGACAGATAGGCTGCAATCTCGGCGCGCAGCGCCGGTTCGCCGCGCGGGTCGGGATAGGCCAGGGGGACTGCGGCCGCCGTGCGCGCTGCGCGCCCCATGATGCGCGACCACGTCTTGAACGGAAACACGTCCTGTGCAGGGACGCCCACCTGGAATACGGCAGGCCGCGTGGACGGCCTCGCCGGGATGGCGAGACGTCCGGGCGCGCCATGGCCGCGCGTGCCGGCGCCCGCCTGCTGGGAGGCGACACGCGTCCCGGCTGCACCGGCTGCGGCGACGAGTTGCTGGTCGCGCAAGCGTTCGTAGGCGACCCGCACGGTGCCGCGCGCCACGCCCAGCTGCACCGACAGGTCGTGCCAGGACGGGAGACGCGCGCCCGGCGCCAGGCGACCGTCGCGGATGGCGTCGCCAATTGCGGCGCTGATTTGCTCGGCCAGCGACCGTCCCGCACTGCGGTCGATACGGATGGCCAGGCAGGCTGCGTGGGAGGAGGGCATAGCGTTGTGCATCTGTTCAGCGAAAGGTTGAAACATGGTACAGAGATTTGCGTAATTCTTGCATCTGTTTTATGTCTCATGAGCTGGATACGATGGCTGGGTTTTCGTTACCGGGATTCTCATGTCGAACCGATTAGCTACCCTGCCGGCCCTTGCACTCTTGCTGTGCTGCGCCGTGCTTCCTTTATCTACCAACGCCCGGCAGCGCGCCGATGAGGGCGGAGACGGCGCAAGCCGCGCCGCCCAGGCGGGCCGCGGCCTCGTTGGCCGGCCCGCGCCAGCCGCTGTCCTGCGCACCGTGGACGGGAGCAGCATCGACCTCGGCGCCTTGTATGGCAAGCGGCCGGTCTACCTGAAATTCTGGGCGACCTGGTGCTCGATCTGCCTCGAACAGATGCCGCAGTCCAGCCGGCTTTACCGCAAGTATGGAGAGCGGATCACGGTGGTCGCCGTGAACGCCGGGTTCAGCGAAACCGACGCCGCCGTGCGCACTGTCCGCGACGTGTATCGGCTGCCGATGCCCGTGGCCATCGATGACGGCAGCCTCGGACGCAGGCTGAACCTGCGTGTCACGCCGCAGCACGTGGTGATCGGCGCTGACGGGCGCATCCTCCACGTCGGCCACAAGCACGACGAGCAACTCATCGCCGCGCTCGAGCGCGCCGCATCGGGGCATATCGCCGCAGCCGCGCCTTCCCTCGCGCCACGCGGCGCCAGTCCATCCCAGGGAGAGGGCAGCGACGTGCGCGGCCTCGCCGTGACCACGATCGATGGCCGGCGTGCGGCGCTGGGCCAGGCCGGCCGGCCCCAGGCCCTCGTGTTTTTCTCGCCCTGGTGCGAGTCATACCTGCGCGACAGCCGCCCTCGGACGGCGCAAGCATGTGCGCGCGTGCGCCAGGAAAGCGAGCGGCTCGCCAGGTCGGGGGACATCGACTGGTTCGCCATCTCGGGCCCTGTCTGGTCGTCGACCGGTGAGCTTGCAGAGTACGCGCGCACCCGCAAGACCCGGATCCCGCTGGCGCTCGACAGCACCGGCGAGGTGTTCGCGGCGTTCGGCATCCGCGATATTCCGGCCGTCGTCCTGCTCGACGCCGCAGGACGCCTCGTCCGCGTGCTCGGTCCCGATGACCGCGATCTCGAGCAGGCGCTGCGCGACCTGCGCGCGCGCTGAGTACGAGGGAGGGGGGATGAAGAAAATCGATATCGCTACCCTGCTGGCGCTTGCAGGCCTGTGGGGAGCATCCTACCTGTTCATGCGCATCAGCGCGGGCGAGTTCGGCGCGCTGACGCTGGCGGGCGCCCGGGCGGCAGGCGCAGCGACCCTGCTGCTGCCGCTGTTGGCGGCGCGGCGCGAGGGTGGCGTCATGGCGATGCGCCGCCACTGGCGACCGATCCTGCTGGTGGGGATCAGCAACAGCGCGCTACCTTTCGTGCTGTTCGCGGTCGCTGCGCAGAGCATCAACGCCAGCCTGTCGGCCATCTTCAATGCCGCCACGCCGCTGTACGCCGCGATAATCGGGCTGCTATGGCTTGGCGAAGGGATTGGGCGCAAGCGCGCGGCCGGGCTGGCGCTGGGCTTCGCCGGCGTGGCCTGGCTGGCATGGGACAGCGCCGGCCTCAAGGAGGGCAGCGGAGCGGCGGCCACGGGATGGGCGGTCCTGGCCTGTGTCTCCGCCACGGTACTGTATGCGTTTTCCGCCCATTACAGCAAACGCTACCTGGCGCACGTGCCCCCACTCGCCGTCGCCACCGGCAGCCAGCTCGCCTCGGCGGCGGTCCTGGCCGTGCCCGCGCTGGTCCTGGCACCGGCACGCCTGCCTTCCGTCCCGGCCTGGCTGGCTCTGCTCGGCCTGAGCGCCGCCTGTACCGCACTCGCCTACGTTCTGTTTTTCCGATTGATTGCCCGGGTCGGCGCTGCGCGGACGATGGCCGTGCCCTTCCTGGTGCCGGCGTTCGGGGTGCTATGGGGCGCGTCGTTCCTGGACGAGGTCCTGGACGGGAAAGTGCTGTCGGCTTGTGGCCTGATCATGCTGGGCACGGCGCTGGCGACCGGCGTGGCCGGATCGCGCAGCCGCGATCGCGCCCATGCGCAGGCCGGAGCAAGTGTGTAGATTTCCTGCGCCAACTAAAAGCCTTCGGGCAGTGCGACGGATTGCCGTATCGTCAAGCTGGCAGCGGCGATTGCGCATGCAAGGCTCCAGCGGTGTACCATGCCGGTGCGCAGTAACAACTCATCCATCATCATGTCCTTTTCCTTGACCAGCATTTCACGCGTCCTGGCGCTTGCCTGCCTGACCCTATTTGCCACACTGCTGCTCGCGGGCGGCGCACGCGCCGCCGACGACTTCCTCGATCCCGCCATCGCCTTCCGCTTCGAAGCCCGCATGGCCGATCCCCAGACCGTCGAGGTGCGCTACCAGATCGCCGACGGCTACTACATGTACCGCGAGCGCTTCGCCTTCCGCGCGGCGGGGGCCAAGCTGGGTATGGCGGAAATCCCGCCCGGCAAGGTGAAGTACGACGAAACCTTCCAGAAGGATGTCGAGACCCACAAGGGCGAGCTGATCATCCGTATTCCCGTGGAGGGCAGCGGCCCGTTCACCTTCACTGCCAGCAGCCAGGGCTGCGCCGACGCCGGCCTGTGCTATCCGCCGCAGGAACACAGCGCCCGGCTGGACGCCGGCGGGGGCGCCCCGGCCGCGCCCGCGCTGCCCATCGGCGCCAATGCGCCGCACATGTCGACCGGCCCGCTGTCTTCGCAGCCGGCCATGGACACGGCCCCGGCTCCCGCCCCGGCAGCACCAGTGCAGGCCGGGCCGGCGCCGGCAGCAGCGCCGGCCGCTGCCCCCGCACCCTCCGAGATGTCGCGCATCGACGCCGTCCTCCAGGGCGGCCGCCTGCTCACCATCGTGCCGGCCTTCATCCTGCTCGGCCTGGGCCTGGCCTTCACGCCCTGCGTGCTGCCGATGGTGCCGATCCTGTCCTCGATCATCGTCGGCGAAGGCCAGGTGAGCCGCGGGCGCGGCTTCCTGCTGTCGCTCACGTATTCGCTCGGCATGGCCATCGTCTACACCCTGCTCGGCATCGCTGCCGGGCTGGCAGGGGAGGGCCTGGCGGCCGCCCTGCAGAACCCCTGGGTGCTGGGCGCCTTTGCCCTCCTGATCGTGGCGATGGCGATGTCAATGTTCGGTTTCTACGAACTGCAGCTGCCGTCGAGCCTGCAGAGCCGCCTGGCCAATGCGTCCGGCCGCCAGTCGGGCGGCAAGCTCGTCGGCGTGTTCGCGATGGGCGCCATCTCGGCCCTGATCGTCGGCCCCTGCGTGGCCGCGCCCCTGGCCGGCGCCCTGGTCTACATCAGCCAGACCCGCGACGTGCTGGTCGGCGGCGCGGCCCTGTTCGCGATGGCGGCCGGCATGAGCATCCCGCTGCTGCTGGTCGGCCTGTCGGCCGGCTCGCTGCTGCCGCGCGCGGGCGCCTGGATGGAATCGGTCAAGCGCCTGTTCGGCGTGCTGATGCTGGCGATGGCCCTGTGGCTGGTGTCGCCGGTGCTGCCGCCGATGGTGCAGATGCTGGGCTGGGCGCTGCTCCTGCTGGGCTATGGCTTTTACCTGCTGCGCAAGCACAAGCACTGGGTGGCGATGGCGGCGGGCGCCGCGTTTGCCTTGCTGGGCGGCATCCAGCTGGTCGGCGCCGCGACCGGCGGCCGCGACGCCCTGGCGCCGCTGGCCCACCTGACGGGCGGCGTCCACCAGGGTCTTGCATTCAAGCGCATCAAGACCGTCGACGACCTCGACCGCGAGCTCGCCGACACGGGCGGCAAGACCGTGATGCTGGACTTCTACGCCGACTGGTGCGTGTCCTGCAAGGAGATGGAGAAGCTGACCTTCGTCGATCCGGCGGTGCAGGTAAGGCTGGCCAATACCATCCTGCTGCAGGTGGACGTGACGGCCAACGATGCGGCTGACAAGGCCATGCTCAAGCGCTTCAAGCTGTTCGGGCCGCCGGGAATCATCCTGTTTGCGCCGAACGGGGAAGAGATTCCGGACAGCCGCGTCATCGGCTACCAGAATCCGGAAAAATTCCTCGCTTCCCTCGCCAGGCTGCCTTGAGCAGGATCTCCGGATGCGCCAGAACCCGGGACTGCTGCGGCGTTTGCTGAGAGCGAAAGACCGCATGGACGCGGCGCCCCACGAGGACTGGCCCATCAGCCGCCTGGCCGAGGCAAGCGCGGTGTCGGAAGCGCACTTCGCACGCGAATTCAAGAAGGCCTTCGGCCTGCCGCCGCACCGCTACCTGCTTACCCGCCGTATCGAACGGGCGGCCGCCCTGCTGCGCGAGACCGGGCTTCCCATCCTCGACGTGCTGCTCCAGACCGGTTGGAACAGCCCGGGTACCTTCGGGCGGGTGTTCCGCGATATCACCGGCGAGAGCCCGGGACAGCTTCGGGCGCGCGAGCAATCATTGCCGGCGCCGATGGCCTCGATGCCCGAATGCGTCCTGCGCAGCATCAGCCGCCCGAACCTCAAGACCGCAGTTTCGGAGAAGCGCCGCTCGCTTGCCGATGGCAGACTGGAGCCTCAATCCAAGGAGGAGGTCGATGATGCGAGGAGTAGGAACGGTCGGACTGTATGTCCGTGACCAGGACGAGGCGCTGGCGTTTTACGTGGACAAGCTGGGCTTCCGGGTCCACACGGACGTGCGCAATGGAGACTACCGCTGGCTGACGGTGCAGCACCCGGACCAGCCTCTGCAGCTCGGGCTGCTCAAGCCCGGGCCGCCGGTGCACGATGCCGCCACCGCGCGCGCGCTGGAGGAGATCGTCGCCAAGGGCGCGATGCCGCCGCTGGTCCTGCTGGTGGACGACTGCCGCGCCACGCATGCGCGGCTTGCCGAACGCGGGGTCGAATTTTCCCAGCAGCCCGTGGAGCGCTACGGGGCCGTCGATGCCGGCTTCCGGGATCCGTCCGGCAATGGCTGGAAAATGATCCAGGCCGCCCGGGAGGGACAATGAACCGGACCGCCTGGATGCGGCAGGGCCACCGCTGGCTGTCGATCGTCTTCACCGTCACGGTGATCCTCAACGTCGCGGCCAGGGCCGTGGGCGAGGGTGAGCCATCTCCCTGGATCACCTACGCGCCCTTGCCGCCGCTCTTCCTGCAGCTGCTATCCGGCCTCTACCTGTTCGCGCTGCCCTACGTGCCGAAACGGCGCAGCACGTCCAGTGCCTGAGTCGACAGGCTGCCCGCGCGGGCAGCCATCGCCTGTTGTAGCGGCGCCATACCGGACAGAGAGAATTATTTCCAATAGGAAAATAAATAGTCCTCGTAAACACATTCGCCGGGATAATACAAAACAGCACATCTCCGTTCTCCCGCGCCATGAACTTTGAAGAATTCGAGTCCTTCGACTCGAGCCCGCCACCGCGGCCGGCCGAGGAGACGTCCCCGCTGGTCCGTTTGCAATACCTGATCGACAACACCCCGGCGATCGTCTACAGCTCGGTCCCCAGCGGCGATTTCAAGCTGACCTTCGTCAGCAAGAACGCCTACCGCGTCCTCGGCTACCAGCCCGAGGAAATGCTGGCCGACCCGAACTTCTGGTTCGACCATATCCACCCGGAAGACGCCCCCAACATCTTTTCCAGCCTGGCCCTGCTGTTCGTCGAAGGCGAGCGGACCTACGAATACCGGTTTCGCACCGCCAATGGCGACTACCTGTGGATGCACGACCAGCTGCGCCTGATCCGCGACGAGCACGGCGCGCCGGTCGAAGTCATCGGCTCGCTCAGCGACATCAGCGCGCGCAAGCACATGGAGCAGGAGCAGGAACGCCTGATCGCACGCCTGCGCGAAGCGCACGACCAGCTGCTCCAGTCCGAAAAGATGGCTTCCATCGGCCAGCTGGCCGCCGGCGTGGCCCACGAGATCAACAACCCCCTGGGCTTCGTGAACAGCAACATGAGTTCGCTGAAACGCTACATCAACACCCTGCTGGCGGTGGTGGGGGCCTACGACAGGGTGGTCAAGCAGGCGGCGCCCGGCTCGGCGCTGGAAGCGCGCGTCGAAGCCATCGCACACGAAGCGGACCTGGCTTTCCTGCGGGAAGACGTTCCCGACCTGGTGGCGGAATCGCTCGACGGGCTGAAGCGGGTGCGCGAAATCGTCCAGGCGCTCAAGGATTTTTCGCACATGGGCGACACCGACTGGCAGCGCGCCGACCTGCACGCCGGCCTCGACAGCACATTGACCATCGTCGCCAACGAGATCAAGTACAAGGCGACGATCGAGAAGCGCTATGGCAGCCTGCCGTTCGTCACCTGCCTGCCTTCACAGCTGAACCAGGTCTTCATGAACCTGCTGGTCAATGCCGCCCATGCGATCCGCGAGCAGGGCCTCATCACCATCAGCACCGGCGTCGATGGCGACTGGGTCTGGGTGGCCATCAGCGACACCGGCTGCGGCATTCCGCAGAAGAACATGAACCGTATCTTCGAGCCCTTCTTCACGACCAAGCCCGTGGGCAGCGGCACCGGGCTGGGCCTGTCGCTGTCCTACAGCACTGTCAGCAAGCACGGCGGGCGCATCGAGGTCGAATCCGAGGTCGACGTCGGCACCACGTTCACGGTGCGCCTGCCGGTGCTGCCTCCGGCCAGCGTCGAGAGCCCGCCCCTGGCCGACGCCTGAGCCAGCCTGATCGATAAAAAAAGGACGCCCGCGGGCGTCCTTCGTCATTCAGCTGGCAAACGCTCAGCCATGCATCATGCCGTGGCCGCCGTGGCCACGGTGATGACGGCCGCCGCGGCGCTGCTGCGACGCGTCGAACACCTTGCGCTGCTCGGGGCTGAGGGCCGCGTACAGGCTGTTCAGGGCCGACAGGCGGGCTTCCATGCGGGCGGTGCGCTGCTTCTGCATGGCGATGCGGCGCTCCAGGCGTTGCGGGGCGGTGAGGGCGGCGCGCTGTTCCTTGCTCAGGCGCTGGCCGGCGCGCTCGCCTTTCTGGGGTGGGGTCGTGCTGGCCACGAAAGCCTGCCACACCGGCTGCTGGGCCGGGGTCAGCTTCAGCGACTCGGCCAGTTTGGCCTGGCGGGCGGCGCGATGTTCGGCGCGCTTGGCCTTGAATTCGGCGAATTTCGCCTGGCGTTGTTCAGGAGTCATGTTGCGGAACTCGGCGCGTTTCGCTTCGCGCTGCTCCTTGCTCATCGCATGGCCGTGGCGGCCTTCCTGCGGCGCGGCGCTCTGCGCCTGGACACCCAGCGAGGCGCCGGCGATGCCGAGCGCGGACAGGACGATCACGATGTTCTTGCGGACGGTGTTCATGTTGTTTCCTTTGTGAGAATGAGGAGTCGGTCGGTGTGCACCTTGCATCCGGACTGCTCGCTGCACGGTTCCCATCATCGGAAAAAACTGTAACCGCGGGATTTCCCCTGTGCGATACTTTGTATCAATATGTTTCGTGCTCAGCGGCATATACAAGCCGATACAAAACGGCTGTCCATCCTTGCGCCGAATACGGATAATTGAGGTTATGGACAATCCCTCTACGATCTTGATCGTCGACGACGACCGCGATATCCGCACCCTGCTCGCCGACTACCTGGAGTCGAACGGCTACCGCACGATCGCCGCCGCCGACGGCACCGGCATGTGGAAAGCGCTCGACGACGCGCGCCCGGACCTGATCGTGCTCGACCTGAACATGCCGGGCGACGACGGGCTGACCCTGTGCCGCAAGCTGCGCGCCACCTCCAGCCTGCCGGTCATCATGCTGACCGCCCGCAACGAGCCGCTCGACCGCATCCTCGGCCTCGAGATGGGCGCCGACGACTACCTGCCGAAACCCTTCGAGCCGCGCGAACTGCTGGCCCGCATCCGCAGCGTGCTGCGCCGCTCGCACGCGATGCCGTCCAACGCCCCGTCCGAGAACGTGCAGCAGATGCGTTTCTCCGGCTGGACCCTGGACCTGACCGCGCGCCACCTGGTCAATCCGCAGGGCGTGGTCATCATGCTCTCGGGCGCGGAATTCCGCCTGCTGCGCGTCTTCCTCGAGCACCCGAACCGGGTGCTCAACCGCGACCAGCTGCTGAACCTGACCCAGGGCCGCGACGCCGACCCCTTCGACCGCTCGATCGACATCCAGATCTCGCGCCTGCGCCAGAAGCTCGGCGAAGACGCCCGCATGCCGCAGATCATCAAGACCGTGCGCAACGGCGGCTACGTGCTGGCCGGCCAGGTCACCGTGGAGCCGCCTGCGTGAAAGCCTTCCTCGGCTCGATGACCGGGCGCGTCTTCATCACCCTGCTGCTCGGCATCCTGATTTCGGCAACGCTCACCCAGCTGGCCGCCGACCTCGAGCGCCTGCGCGTCATCGAGCAGCAGCGCGACCAGCACCTGCTCGAGCGCGCCGAGCAGCTCGTCATGGCGACCGAGATCGTGCCGACCTCGGCCAGGTCCGTCTACCTCTCGGTGGCCAACCGCCCCGGCCTGCGCCTCGAAGTCGGCAACGTCCAGCCGCCGGCCCAGCCGCCCAGCTGGTTCGCGCGCTCGCTGGCGGCGCGCCTGGGCGACGGCTACCGCATCACCTCGGCAGCCAGCCGCCCGGCTTCCTGCGACATGCCGCACCAGCAGATGGTGCTCTACGGCCTGGTCTCGACCCAGTGGCGCGGCGCCTGCGAGACCCTGAACGTGCGCCTGCGCGACGGCGAGGAACTGCGCCTCTCGGTGCTGCCGCCGCGCTCGGTCTTCACCGGCCCCGAAACCGACTACCGCACCACCATCGCCCTGTTCCTGGTCAGCATCGCCGCGCTCGCCTACCTGGTGGCGCGCATGACCACCCGCCCGCTGAAGGTGCTGGCGCGCGCCGCCCAGGACCTGGGCCAGGACATCAACCGCGCGCCGCTCGAACTGAACGGCGCCAGCGAGATCCGCCAGGCCAGCGCCGCCTTCAACGCCATGCAGGCGCGCATCCGCCAGTACATCTTCCAGCGCACCCAGATGCTGGCGGCCATCACCCACGACCTGCAGACGCCCCTGACGCGCATGCGCCTGCGCCTGGAAAAAGTGTCCGACACAGAGCTGCAGGAACGCCTGATCGGCGACCTGTCGGCGATGCAGGAAATGGTGCGCGAGGGCCTGGTGCTGGCGCGCAGCATGGACACCACCGAGAACATGCAGATGCTCGACCTCGACTCGCTGCTGGAAGCCGTGTGCGCCGACGCCGTCGATGCGGGCCAGCAGGTCGAGCTGAAAGGCCATGCCGGCATGGCCCTGATGGGCCGGCCGCTCGACCTGCGCCGCTGCTTCGGCAACCTGATCGACAACGCGGTGAAGTACGGCCGCGAGGCGCGCGTCTGCGTCGACCGCACCCATGGCGCGGCGCGCGTGCGCATCCGCGACGGCGGCCCGGGCATCCCGGCCGGCGAGCTGGGCCGGGTGTTCGATCCCTTCTACCGGGTCGAAACCTCGCGTTCGCGCGAGTCGGGCGGCACCGGCCTGGGCCTGACCATCGCGCGCAATATCGCGGAGCAGCACGGCGGCAGCATCGCCCTGGCGAATCACCCTGAGGGCGGGCTGGAAGTCACGCTGGTGCTGCCCGAGTACTACCCAAACAAGTAAAAAACAAAAAGAAACCCAATACACAATCCTGAAACATGGCCATGCGAAAATGCAGCGCCGCGCATATGCGCTGCACCCCGGGCAACTGAGAGAAAGAGCCGCCGGAACTGGCGGCAAGAGACGAACATGAAAAAGAAGAATGCGGGAATGATCGTAGGTGTCGTAGCACTGGCCCTTGCCGGCGCCTGGTACCTGAACAAGGGCGATGGCGCCCATGCCGGCCCGGACGGCGCCGCCGCGGGCGCGCAGGGCGCCATGCCGCCGACCACGGTCAACGTGGTCACGCCGCAACGCCAGGACGTCGGCGTGGAATTGTCCGCCAACGGCACCGTCACTCCCGTGCGCACCGTCGACCTGCACCCGCAGACCACCGCCACCATCCGCCAGGTGCACATCCGCGAAGGCCAGTTCGTCAAGGAAGGCCAGCTCATGTTCTCGCTCGACGACCGCGCCGACCGCGCCAACGTGGCGCGCGCCGAGGCCCAGGTGGCGCAGAACCGCGCGACCCTGGCCGACCTCGAGCGCCAGTACAAGCGCAGCCAGGAACTGGCTTCCCAGAATTTCCTGTCCCAGAGCGCCGTCGACTCCCTCAAGAGCCAGGTCGAGGCGGCCCGCGCCCTGGTCCAGAGCAATGCCGCAGCCGCGCGCGCCAGCCAGGTCAGCGCCAGCTATACGAGCATCCGCGCCCCGATGTCGGGCCGCGTCGGCGCCATCGACATCCACCCGGGCGCCCTGGTGCAGCCGACCACCTCGCTCACCACCATCACCCAGCTCGACCCGATCGATGTTTCCTTCACGCTGCCGGAGTCGGCGCTCGGGGCGGTGCTGGGCGCCCAGCGTGCCGGCCGGGTGCCGGTCCAGGCCAGCGCCGGCGACGCCGGCCGGCCGATCGCGGGCGAGCTGAAGTTCGTGGACAACGCGGTCGATCCGGCCACCGGCACCATCCGAGTCAAGGCCCAGTTCGCCAATCCCGAGGCCAATCTGTGGCCGGGCCAGTACGTTACCACCCGCCTGACGGTCCAGACCCTGCGTGATGCGGTCGTGATTCCGCAGAACGCCATCATCACCAACACCCAGGGCACCTTTGTCTACGTCGTGGGCGAGGGTAACCAGGCGCGCCAGGTCAAGGTGGCGCGCCTGCACGGTTTCGGCGAGTATGCTGCCGTGAGCGGTCTCGCGGGCGACGAGCGCGTCATCACCGAAGGCAAACAGAACCTCCGTCCTGGCGGCAAGGTGCGCCTGGCCGCCACCGCCGGCGGCACGGCCGCGCGCAAGAAAGGTGAAGAGGCATGAACCTGTCCGAACTGTGCATCCGCCGTCCCGTCATGGTGGTGCTGCTGTCGCTCAGCCTGATCCTGGCGGGCGTGCTGGCCTATATGCAGATTCCGGTTGCGGCGCTGCCGAGCTATAACACGCCCGTCATCAACGTCAGCGCCGACCTGCCGGGCGCCAGTCCGGAAACCATGGCTTCGTCGGTTGCCTTGCCGTTGGAAAAGCAGTTCGCGACGATCGCCGGGATCAGCATGATCAGCTCGACCAGCACCGAGGGCGACACCAATATCACGCTGGAGTTCGACCCTTCGGTCGACGTCAACCAGGCGGCCATCGACGTGCAGGCAGCCCTGCTGCTGGCGCAGCGCCGCCTGCCCCAGGAAATGACCGAGCTGCCGTCCTATCGCAAGGTCAACCCGGCCGATGCCCCGGTCCTGTTCATGCACATGACCTCGCCGTCCATGGACCTGGCGGAGCTGAACGATTACGCGGAAAACCTGGTCTCGCCGGCCATTTCGACCTTGCCGGGCGTGGCCCAGGTGACGGTGAATGGCGGCAAGCGTTTCGCCGTCCGCGTGCGCGCCAGGCATGACCTGATGAATGCCCGCAATATCTCGATGGACGAGCTGGCCGCGGCCCTGCGTTCGGCCAATTCGAACACGCCGCTGGGCATGCTCGACGGACCTACCCAGACCCTGACCATCCAGGGCAGCGGCCAGCTGATGCGCGCCGCCGACTTCGCCGGCCTGATCGTCGCCACCCGCAATGGCCAGCCGGTGCGCCTGCGCGACGTCGCCGAGGTCGAGGACAGCTACCAGTCGGTCAAGGCCAACGGCAGCCTGAACGGCGAGCGCTCGATCGTGCTGATGCTGCAGCGCCAGCCAGACGCGAACACCGTGGCGGTGGTCGATGCGGTGCGCGCCCTCATGCCGCGCTTCGAAGACCAGCTCCCGAAGTCGATCAAGATCCATCTCGTCAGCGACCGCTCGGTGTCCATCCGCGAGGCGATCCACGACGTCAACCTGACCCTGGCCGGCACCGTGGTGCTGGTCATCCTGGTGATCTTCCTGTTCCTGCACCGCTGGACTGCCACTTTCATTCCCGCCGTCACGGTCCCGATCTCGCTGCTGGGTGCGCTGTCGCTGCTCTATGCTTTTGGCTATAGCCTAGACAACATTTCGCTCCTTGGCATCACACTGGCGGTGGGCCTTGTGGTCGATGACGCCATCGTGGTGCTGGAAAATATCGTGCGCCACATGGAGATGGGAAAGAAACCCATGAAGGCAGCGCTGGTCGGTTCGAAGGAGATGGGTTTCACCATCATCTCGATCTCGATCTCGCTGGTGGCGGTGTTCATCCCGATTTTCTTCATGCCGGGCGTGATCGGCCTGCTGTTCCGGGAATTCGCCGTGATCGTCGGCCTGGCGGTGCTGGTGTCGGCCGTGGTCTCGCTGACCCTGGTGCCGATGCTGTGCTCGCGCCTGATCAAGCATGGCGGCCACGTCGATCCGAAGGACATGTCCTGGGTCGGCCGCCGCTTCGAGGCGATGTTCACCAATGTGCGCGACGGCTATGCCCGCACCCTGGACATGGCGCTGCGCCACCGTTTCCTGGTGCTGATGCTGGCCGTCGGCACCTTCGCGCTGACTGCCGTCCTGTATATGGGTATGCCCAAAGGCTTTTTCCCTGAGGAAGACATCGGCCAGATCCGCGTCACTGTCGAGGCCTCGGAAGACACCTCGTCGATGGCGCTGGTCGGCCTGCAGGCCCAGGTGCGCGACATCATGCGCGCCAGCCCCTATGTGCAGGACGTGACCTCGTTCACCGGCGGCGGCAATACCGGCCGCATGTTCATGGTGCTCAAGCCGCGCAGCCAGCGTCCGCCGATGTCGCAGGTGGTCGACGAGCTGCGCAAGGCCACCCGCAAGGTCGCGGGCGTGCAGGTGTTCATGGCGCCGCTGCAGAACCTCCAGCTGGGCGGGCGCCAGTCCAAGAGCCGCTACCAGTACACGCTGCAGAGCGTGTCCGGCGGCGAGATCGGCGGCTGGGCCGAGCAGTTCCTCGAGCGCATGCGGGCCGACCAGCGTTTCCGCGACGTCACCAGCGATTCACAGAACAAGGCCTTGCAGGCGACCATCGACATCGACCGCGACAAGGCGGCCTTGCTGGGCGTGGAGATGGCCGATGTGCGCACTGTGCTGTATGCCTCCTTCGGCGAGCGCCAGGTCTCGACCATCTACTCGACCGCGGCCAGCTACTATGTGATTCTCGAAGCGGCGCCGGCCGACCGCTACTACGACGAAGCCTTGTCGCGCGTGTCGGTACGCGCCAGCACCGGCGAGCTGGTCAAGCTGTCGAGCTTCGCCAAGGTGCGGCGCACGGTGGGACCGTTGGCGGTGAACCACCAGGGCCAGCTCCAGGCGATCACGCTGTCCTTCAACCTGGCGCCGGGCGTCCCGCTGGGCGACGCCACCGCCGCGATCGAACAGATGGGGCGCGACATGAAGCTGCCGGCGTCCATCATCACGAACTACGGCGGCGACGCCGCCGTGTTCAAGGACACCCAATCGAGCCAGCTGATCCTGATTCTCGCCGCGCTCGGCGTGATCTACGTGCTGTTGGGCGTGCTCTATGAAAGCTATATCCACCCCATCACCATCCTGGCCGGCCTGCCTTCGGCGGCAGTGGGGGCGCTGCTGACGCTGTGGATCTTCGACATGGACCTGACCCTGATCGCGATGATCGGTATCCTGATGCTGATCGGTATCGTCAAGAAGAACGCGATCATGATGATCGACTTCGCCCTCGACGCCCAGCGCAACCAGGGGATGAAGCCGGTCGACGCGATCCGCGAGGCCTGCATCCTGCGCTTCCGTCCGATCCTGATGACGACCCTGGCCGCGATGATGGGCGCGCTGCCGATCGCGCTGGGCATCGGCGCCGGCGCCGAGCTGCGCCAGCCCCTGGGTCTTGCCGTGGTGGGCGGCCTGATCTTCTCGCAGGTGATCACGCTCTACATCACCCCGGTGATCTATCTCTACCTCGACAAGTACAGCGGCACCGGTCCGATGACGGACAAGCAACTGACGAAACTGGAAGAAGCGGCAGCGCACTGACAGGGCGGGCAGGCGGGTCCTCCCGCCTGCCTGTATGGCTCGACGGAAACATCTTGTAACATCCTTCAAGCTTCCGGAAACGCCGCTAAGCTTCCTCTAAGCTGCGCCTCTGTCGCAAAACGGTTAGACTGCGGCTCTCGTGCAGCCTTCCGGTAACAAGCTGCCCGGTAACCAGTTGCCACTATCCAGGAACCGTTTGACCTTGCGTGACCATTCCCACAGCTACGAGGAGCATAGCGACGTCTGCGCCCACTGCGGCCAGCCGCTGCCGGGACGCGTCGCGCCGACCTATGGGCGCCAGGGGCCGAACCGGCCGGCGCTGGTGGCCACGATCCTGCTGCACGCCCTGCTGGTGCTGATCTGGTTCATCCAGCCCGACAAGGACGCCAAGCAGGCGAAACCGGCCTCGGGCAGCGAGGGCGAGGTGGTCTATATCGCGCCCATGCAGCAGCCGCCCAAGCCCCCGCCGCGTGCGCAGGCGCCCACGCCGACGACGAAAACCAAACCCACGCCGCGTCCGCAGCAGGAGCGGATCGAGATCGCGCGCCTGCCGGATACGATCACCTTGCCGGAAGAAAAGCCGGTCGAACCGACCAAGCCTGAGCCGCAGAAGAAATTCGACGAGCAGCAGCCGGTCGACATGGCCGACTTCATCGCCGCCCGCAAGCGCCAGCGCGGGGCCGCCACCGGCAGCGAAGACACGACGCCGGAAAGCGAAGCGACCAGGGGCATGCGCAACGCCATGAACAATATCGCGTCGATCAACGGCCGCGGCCGCGAAGACCGCAACGAGACCGGCGGCGTGTTCTCGATCTCGAACAAGACCTTCCACAGCATGGACCTGAAGTTCCGCGGGTGGAACCCGAACTTCAAGCGCCGCTGGCTGACCCAGGTGACGGTGGAGCAGGGCAGCGAGCCGGACGTCGAGATTGCCGTGGTCAAGAAGATGATCGAGCTGATCCGCCGCGAGAAGACCGGCGACTTCGAATGGGATTCGCACCGCCTGGGGCGCATCGTCAAGCTCAGCGCAAGGCCGCAGGATACGGACGAGCTGATGACCTTCCTGTTCAAGGAAATGTTCCCGGAGTATAAGCCGCCGCCGCAGTGGCGCTGATCCCGCGCGCGCCATCGCGGCCGCGCGTTTTTTGCATTTGATTTCGCGAACAAGCCGGCGTTGGCGAGCTTGTCGTGCTCGGCTGTACAGCCTGTGAATCGGATCATTAAATTGAAAGCCTGCCCGAGCTGCTACTCGGGCAGGTTCCTATGCCAGGAAGCAGCTCCTGGTGCTGCACTTCACTTTCGAGAGCACGTCATGATCGATTGGTCCGCGAAGTGTTCCCCGAAGCCACGCCACCCTTTAGGCTACCGGGCTCCGAGCAAGACCTTCCCTTTCGACATCGTGCACGACCGTTCCTCCAAACTTATGCAAAGCTTGCTAGTGTTGCTTAAGCTCGCCATACAGTTGGATTCCTGCTTCGCTGGGGCTAGTTTCACTTGCCGCTCGCGCGCCAAGTCAGCGCTTTCCCCTCCACAGGCAGTCACGGTGGAACTCACCGCGATGTGCCTCGCGTCGAACGTCGCGTGGCAATAGTGCTCGTGCCACGCGATTGACCGAGGTGAATCAGCCCTAGTATGACAAGTCCAAAATGAACAGGTTTCAGCTTCATCGTCAAAACTCATGCTAGTGCGAAGCCAATGTGGCGGTGCTGAACGGCCTGGATGATGCGCGGCAGGTAAATCACGGCGAGGCGGTGGAGCTGCTGGGCGTCAGCGTCGAGGCGTACTGAAGGGCGGTGGCGAGCTTGTCGGGGTTGCGCATCGCGTAGATGGCGGTGATGCGCTCCCCGTCGCTCACGAACGCCTGGACCGACTCCAGCTGGCCGTCGATATAGCGCAGCAGTCCCGGCTCGCCATTGACCAGGGCCATGCGGTAGGCCAGCTTCGGTCCATTGCGCAGGAATACCGCCTTGTACAGGTTGGCGATGCGATGGCCACCGCGCAAGACCTTCATGAAGGACGCCACCTTGCCGCCGCCGTCGGCCACGATGGCGACGTCCTCGGCCAGCAGCTCCCTGAGCGCCGCCATGTCGCCGCGGCTCGCGGCCAGCCGGAAGCGTTCCAGCAGGCTGCGGTGCGCATCCCGCCGGACCTGGAAGCGCGGCGCATCCTGCCGGATCCGCTCGCCGGCGCGGTGCACCAGCTGGCGGCATGCCGCTTCGCTCTTGCCCAGCACGGCCGCCAGTTCGCCGTAGTCCTGCTCGAAGGCCTGGCGCAGCAGGAAGGCGGCGCGCTCTTCCGGCGCGAGCCGTTCCAGCACCCACATCAGGGCCACCGACAATTCGCTGGCGAGGATGGCGGCATCCTCGGGCGTATGCTCGTCCACGCCGACCAGCGGCTCGGGCAGCCACTCGCCGACGTAGTGGGCGCGCTGGAGCTTGGCCGCGCGCAAGCGGTCGATCGACAGGCGCGTCACCACCGACACCAGCCAGGCTTCGCCCGATTGCACGGCAGGACGGGCCGGATCGCTCCAGCGCAGCCAGGCATCCTGCACCACGTCCTCGGCATCGGCGCGCACGCCCAGCATGCGGTAGGCGATCGAGAACAGGCGCGGGCGCAGGGCCGAGAAAGCCTCTATTTCACTCATTGGGCGGAAGGGAAGGCGGCCCGGGCCACCGGCTGGTGGAATCCGATCGCCATCCGGTTCCAGGCGTTCATCAGGGCCGTCGCGAAGCCGATGTCGGCGATCTCCCGATCGGAGAACACTTCCTTCAGGCCCAGGAAGACGGCGTCGGGGACCTCGCCGCCGTCGAGGCGGGTCGCCGCTTCCGCCCAGGCCAGGGCGGCGCGCTCGCGGGCGCTGTAGAAGTCCGTTTCGCGCCAGGTGACGAGGCTGTTAATGCGCTGGAAGTCTTCGCCTCCCTTGATGAGGTCGCGTGCGTGCTTGTCCACGCAGAAGGCGCAGCCGTTGATCTGCGAGACGCGCAGGTAGATCAGGTGCACCAGCTGCTTGCCGAGGGGCGACTCGTCGAGGATGGGGCCGGCCGCCGCCATTGCCTGGGAGACGGCGGGGGAGAGGGAGTGGTAGGGCAAGCGCGATCTGGACATGGTGTTTTCCTTTGTCGAGGTGGGTGAATGCCTCTTAGACGAGCCAGCCCCGCATCCTGTGACAGCTTTCCAAAAAAAAACCGCGCAGCGCGCGGTTTTCATGGGAGCGGAACGGTTCAGCCCTGCGCCTTCAGCTTGCGCGCCACGTCGAGCGCGAAATAGGTCAGCACGCCGTCGGCGCCGGCGCGCTTGAAGGCCATCAGCGATTCCATCATGACCTTGTCGTGGTCCAGCCAGCCGTTCTGGGCGGCCGCCTTCAGCATCGCGTATTCGCCGCTGACCTGGTAGGCAAACGTCGGCACCTTGAACTCGTCCTTCACGCGGCGCACCACGTCCAGGTAAGGCATGCCCGGCTTGACCATCACCATGTCGGCGCCTTCGGCCAGGTCGAGCGCGACTTCGCGCAGGGCCTCGTCGGTGTTGGCCGGGTCCATCTGGTAGGTGTTCTTGTCGGCCTTGCCGAGGTTCGCCGCCGACCCGACCGCGTCGCGGAAGGGGCCGTAGAAGGCGGAGGCATACTTGGCGGAGTAGGCCATGATGCGGGTGTGGATGTGGCTGTCCGCCTCGAGCGCGTTGCGGATCGCGCCGATCCTGCCGTCCATCATGTCGGAAGGCGCCACCACGTCCACGCCGGCCTCGGCCTGGGCGAGCGACTGGCGAATCAGCATCTCGATGGTCTTCTCGTTGACGATGTAGCCGTTCTCGTCCGGCAGGCCGTCCTGGCCGTGGGTGGTGTAGGGATCCAGGGCGACGTCGGTCATGATGCCCAGTTCCGGGAAGTGCTTCTTCAGTTCGCGCACGGCGCGCGGCACCAGGCCTTCCGGATTCGTCGCTTCCACGCCGTCATAGGTCTTGAGCGAGGCGTCGACCACCGGGAACAGGGCCAGCATCGGGATGCCGAGGGTCACGCACTCTTCGGCGACCTTGAGCAGCAGGTCGACCGAGACGCGCTCCACGCCCGGCATCGAGGCGACTTGCTGGCGCTGGTTCTGGCCGTCCAGGATGAAGACCGGGTAGATCAGGTCCGAGGGCGTGACAACGTTCTCGCGCATCAGGGCGCGCGAGAAAGGATCGCGGCGCATGCGGCGCATGCGTGCGGCGGGGTAGCTGGCAGGAACGATAATTGTCATAGTCTTCCTAACAAATGTTTATTGCGCGTCGTCTGGTTCCGCCGCGGCCTCGTCGTCGCGGTCCAGCCCCAGCAGTTCGATGATCTTGGCGTCCGCTTCCTCGATGCCGATGCGCTTGAGCGCCGAGAACAGCTGCACCGTGAACGGGAAGCCTTCGCCGTCTTCATCGACATAGCTGTCGAGGATCTTCTGCGCCTGGCGCAGGGCGTTGGTCTTTTCGTTCTGGTTGAGCTTGTCGGCCTTGGTGAGAATGCAGTGGATCGGCTTGCCGGTCGGGGCGAACCATTCGAGCATCTGCACGTCGAGGTCGGTGAAGGGGCGGCGCGAGTCCATGATCAGGACCAGGGCGGCCAGCTGCTCGCGGCGCTGGACGTAGTCGCCCAGCAGCTTTTGCCAGTGCAGCTTGGCCGTGCCGGAGACTTCGGCATAGCCGTAGCCGGGCAGGTCGACCAGCAGGGCGCGGATTTCCTCGACGATGGTCGGGTCCTTGCGGTGCTGGGCCACGTGGGCGCCGCCGATCGAGAAATAATTGATGTGCTGGGTGCGGCCAGGCGTCTTGGACGCGAAGGCCAGGCCCTTCTGGTTGGTGAGAATATTGATCGCCGTGGACTTGCCAGCGTTCGAGCGCCCGGCGAAGGCGATTTCGGGCACGGTGGTGCCGGGAAGATCGCGCAACTGATTAACGGTCGTGAAAAACCGGGCCTGCCAGAGTTGGGACATGCTTTTTGAACGTGGGGAAAGGTTTAAATGACAACGAAATGGCGATGCGGAAACAAAGCTATTGTACAATAAGGGGTTCATCGCTGCTCCCCAGGGGGAGCGCCAGTAAGGCCGCTGCACTAAGTTTCACTGTAAATTCCAAAATCTGTTTTTGACTTTTTCAGGGTGCTTGAATGAATCGTCTGACGTTTCCGCTTTTGAAGTCCTTGTTGGTTGCAACCCTGGCTGTATGCGGTAGTGTTTCCGCGGCCGAAGCACAACGCGTCGCCGCGAAAGCCGACCCGGCCAAGGGCGGAACCCTCTACGATTCGGGCGACGCCGCGCGTGGCCTGCCAGCCTGCATGTCCTGCCACGGCGCCGCCGGCAATTCGACCATCGTCGCCAACCCGAAACTGGCCGGCCAGATCGAAGCCTACACCCACAAGCAGCTGGTCGACTTCACCACCCCGAACCGCCAGCAGCCGGTCATGACGACCTACGCCAAGATGCTGACCGAGGACGAGAAGCGCCATATCGCCGCCTATCTCGCCACCCAGAAGCAGAAACCGGGCGCCGCCAAGAACAAGGACACCGTGGAACTCGGCCGCAAGATCTACCGCGGCGGCATCGCCGAGAAGGGCGTCGCCGCCTGCGCCAGCTGCCACGGCGCCACCGCCGGCGGTATCCCGGCCCAGTATCCGCGCCTGTCGGGCCAGCACCAGGACTACACCTACGCCCAGCTGGAAGCCTTCAAGACCGGCACCCGCAAGAACAGCATCCAGATGACCACGCTCGCGCAGCGCATGTCGCCCGAAGAGATGAAGGCGGTGTCGGACTATATCGCGGGCCTGAAGTAAGGCGCGTCAGATACGTAAAAGAAAGGGCGGCGGCGTCGAGCTGGCTGCCCTTTTTGCTGTATGCTCGGCAGGTTTGCCGGTTTCACCGGCGCGGCAGAAGATAGAACATGCGTACCACCGGAATTGAACTGAACACCCGCCGCCGCGGGTTCGCCGAAGCGGTCGAGCTGGTGTCCTCGATGCGTTTCGCCATCAGCCTGCTCACCATCGTGGCGATCGCCTCGGTGATCGGCACCGTGCTCAAGCAGGCCGAGCCGATGCCGAACTACGTGAACCAGTTCGGACCCTTCTGGTTCGAGGTGTTCGCCAGGCTCGGCCTGTACAACGTCTACACCAGTCCCTGGTTCCTGGCCATCCTCGTCACGCTGATCGTCTCCACCGCCCTGTGCGTGGTGCGCAATGCGCCGAAGATGGTGAAGGACATGCGCAGCTGGCGCGAGAACGTGCGCGAAGAGTCCTTGCGCAACTTCCACCACAAGCTTGAATGGACGGCGCCGCTGGACCGCGCCGGCCTCGCCCGGCAGACCGCCGCGCGCCTGCGCCATGCCGGTTACGCGGTCAAGCTGGTCGAGAAGGAAAGCGGCACCCTGGTGGCGGCAAAGAAGGGCGCCGGCAACAAGTTCGGCTACATCTTCGCCCACTCGGCCATCATCGTGATCCTGCTGGGCGGCATGCTCGATTCGGAATTGCCGGTCAAGTTCCAGCAGTGGTTCCTCGGCAAGACGCCTTTTGGGGGCAGCGGCGTGATCGCCGAGATTCCCGCCCAGCACCGCCTGAGCGTCTCGAACCCCACCTTCCGCGGCAATACCCTGATCGCCGAAGGCCAGACCAGCAATACCGCGCTGCTGCCCCAGCCCTCGGGCGTGCTGGTGCAGGAACTGCCGTTCTCGATCCAGCTGAAGAAGTTCCACATCGATTTCTACTCCACCGGGATGCCGAAGCTCTTCGCCAGCGACGTCGTCGTGCACGACCCGGAAACCGGCAAGACCTTCCCGGCCACCATCAAGGTCAACCACCCCCTGATCTACAAGGGCGTCGCGGTCTACCAGTCGAGCTTCGAAGACGGCGGCAGCAAGCTCAAACTCACCGGCTTCCCGATGGCCGGTCCCAAGGCGGAACCGTTCGAGATCGCCGGCACCGTGGGCGCGTCCACCGAGCTGAAGCAGGGCGGCGAGACCTATAGCGTGGAATGGTCGGGCTTCCGTCCCTTCAACGTCGAGAACATGGCGGCCAACCAGGATGCCCGTGCGGTGGCGAAGAACACCTCCTTCAACGAGCAGCTGGCCGCCACCCTCGGCAAGGCCTCCGGCTCGGCGGCGAAGAACGCGGACAACAAGGACTTGAAAAACGTCGGCCCGAGCGTGCAGTACAAGCTGCGCGACAAGACCGGCCAGGCACGCGAATTCCTGAACTACATGCAGCCGGTAACCTTGGAGGGCGCCCAGGTGTACCTGGCCGGCGTGCGTTCCAGCCCGGCCGAGAACTTCAGCTTCCTGCGCATTCCCGCCGACGCCGAGTACAGCGTGCGCACCTGGATGCGCCTGCGCGCGGCGCTCAGCGACCCGGCCCTGCGCGAGGAGGCCGCGCGCCGCTATGCCTCGCGCGCCCTCGCGCCCGAGCAGCGCGGCCAGGACGGCCTGGCGCGCCAGCTGGAGGAGTCCGCGGCGCGCACCCTGGCCATCTTCGCCGGTGCGGGGGAAGGGCGGGGCGGCTTCGTCGGCGTCTCGCAGTTCCTGGAGAAGATCCCCGCAGCCGAGCAGGAAAAGGCGGCGAACATCTTCATGAAGATGCTCAACGGCGCCCTGTGGGAGCTGTGGCAGGCCGCCAACGAGCGCGCCGGCTTGCAACCGGTCGAGCCGACCGAGGCGAATGGCCGCTACCTGCAGCTGGCCACCAATGCGCTGTCGGACAGCGTGTTCTACGGCGCCCCGGTCTACCTGCAGCTGGAGGAATTCGAAGAGGTGAAGGCCTCGGTGCTGCAGCTGACCCGCTCCCCGGGCAAGGGCATCGTCTATTTCGGCTGCCTGCTGCTGGTGGCGGGCGTGTTCGCGATGTTTTATATTCGTGAACGACGCATGTGGGTCTGGGTGCGCGACGGCAGCGAAGGCGCGCATGCGCTGATGGCCATGAGCACCCAGCGCAAGACGCTCGACTTCGAGCGCGAGTTCGACGACCTGAAAGAAAAACTGCCGCAGCGGGCCTGAGCCCACGCGCAATCTGGAGACAAGCATGGAACTGTCGCACACCCAAGCCAAGGCCGCACAGACTTACGTCGAAGCGCCGGGCTTCTTCCGCAGCCTGACCCTGGTGGACTGGCTCTACGCCATCGCCCTCTTGGGCGCCGCCCTGTTCGCACTGAACCGCTATGCCCACCACATGGACATCTACGAACAGGTGATCCTGGTGGCGACCGCGCCGACCTTCGCGCTGCTGGGCTGGTACTGGAAGCCGATGCGCTGGCTGCTGCCCCTGGTGGGCCTGCTGTCCCTGTGGGCGATCTCGCTGTACGGCGGCGCGATCGAGGCGGCTAACACCAAATTCTTCCTGAAGTACATGCTGTCGAGCCAGTCCGCGATCCTGTGGATGAGCGCCCTGTTCGTGTTCTCGACCGTGTTCTACTGGCTGGGCCTGGTCAGCCGCTCGGCGTTCGGCGGCTCGGTCGGCAGCAAGCTGTGCTGGGCCGGCGTGGTGCTGGGTTCGGTCGGCATGATGGTGCGCTGGTACGAGTCCTACCTGATGGGGCCGGACGTCGGCCACATCCCGGTGTCGAACCTGTATGAAGTCTTCATCCTGTTCGCGATCATCACCGCGCTGTTCTACCTCTACTACGAAGGCCGCTACGCGACCCGCCAGCTCGGCCCCTTCGTGCTCCTGATTATCACGGCCGCGGTGGCCTTCCTGCTCTGGTACACGGTCTCGCGCGACGCCGCCCAGATCCAGCCCCTGGTGCCGGCCCTGCAGAGCTGGTGGATGAAGATCCACGTGCCGGCCAACTTCATTGGCTACGGCACCTTTGCCCTGGCCGCCATGGTCGGCACCGCCTACCTGCTCAAGTCCCACGGCATCCTGGCCGACCGCCTGCCCGCGCTCGAGGTGCTGGACGACGTGATGTACAAGTCGATCTCGGTCGGCTTCGCCTTCTTCACCGTCGCCACCATCCTGGGCGCCCTGTGGGCGGCCGAGGCCTGGGGCGGCTACTGGTCCTGGGACCCGAAGGAGACCTGGGCCCTGATCGTCTGGCTCAACTACGCGGCCTGGCTGCACATGCGCCTGATGAGCGGCCTGCGCGGCCGCGTGGCGGCCTGGTGGTCGGTGGTGGGGCTGTTGGTCACCACCTTCGCCTTCCTGGGCGTGAACATGTTCCTGTCGGGGCTGCACTCCTACGGCGAGCTGTAAACCTTTTCAGTTGCCCCGGTAGGTCGAGTAGCCGAAGGGGCTCAGCAGCAGGGGAATGTGGTAGTGCTGCGCCGGCGCATCGACGGTGAACTCGACCGGAATGCGCGGGAAGAAGCTCGCCTGCTCCGTGCGCGCGAAATGCTCGCCCGTCCTGAACACGATGCGGTAGTCGCCCGCCGCCATCGCCTTGCCTTCCGGGTAGAGGGCGGGGATGCGTCCCTGCCCGTTCGTCACGCCACTCGCCAACTGAATCCATTCCGTCCCCTTGCGCTGCTCGAGCGTGACTTCGATGCCGGCGCCCGGCTGGCCGCTTTGCTGGTCGAGCACGTGGACGCTGAGCGGATTCGGGGCGGCGGATGCCGCCAGGCTGGCGGCCCCAAACAGGGCGGCGAGGGTGAGCTGCTTGATGAGTCGCATGGTGGTTCTCCATTGAAGTATCGATGCCCGCCATCCTCGCACGCGGCGCTTGATGGCAGGCTGACCGCCAGATGACAGCTTCGTCATCTTCGGCGGCGTTGCTTCGGCATAGAATGCGGTTTTCTTTCCCATTCCCGCCATGAGCATCCTCGTGATCGAAGACGAACCGAAGACCGGCGACTACCTCCAGCGCGGCCTGGCGGAGTCGGGCTTCGCGGTGCGGCTCGCGCGCAATGGCCGCGACGGCCTGGCCATCGTCCGCGAGGAGGCCATCGAGCTGGTCGTGCTGGACGTGATGCTGCCGCGGATGGACGGCTGGCAGGTGCTGGAAGCCCTGCGCGCCGATCCGGAGTCCGAGCAGATCCCGGTGCTGTTCCTGACGGCGCGCGACGAGGTCGAGGACCGCGTGCGCGGGCTGGAGCTGGGCGCCGACGACTACCTGGTCAAGCCCTTCGCTTTCGTCGAGCTGGTGGCGCGCATCCGCACCCTGCTGCGGCGCGGGCCGGTGCGCGAGGAAGAGCTGATCCGGATCGCCGACCTCGAGATCGACGTGCTGCGCCGCCGGGTACGGCGCGGGCTTGAGACGATTGCCCTGACGGCCCAGGAATTCGCCCTGCTGCACCTGCTGGCGCGGCGCCAGGGCCAGGTGCTCTCGCGCGCCCTGATCGCGTCCCAGGTCTGGGACATGAACTTCGACAGCGACACCAACGTCATCGACGCCGCCGTGCGCCGCCTGCGGCGCAAGATCGACGACCCCTTCACGCAGAAACTGATCCACACGCGGCGCGGCATGGGCTATGTGTGCGAAGCGCAGGCCCCGTCATGAAGTCCTCTCTGACCCTGCGGGTGACGCTGGCCTTCGTGCTGATCGTCGCATTGACCGCCTCCCTCCTCGGCATCTACCTCTACCGCGCCTTTGTCGCCGAAATCGTGCGCCGCGACGAGCTGCAGCTGCTGGGCAAGCTGCGCCAGGTGCAGATCGTGCTCGGCCGCCCCGGCGCGGCCGAACTGCTGGCCGCCCAGCCCGACTTCTTCCGCGACACCATGAGCGGCCAGGAGAATTCGCTGGTGCGCATCGTGGCGCCGGGCGGCGCGGTGCTGGCCGATATCAACCCGGCTGGCGAACGCTATCCCGTGCCACCAAGCGCCGGCGCCGCGCCGGGCCACGGCGCCATCGTCGCCTGGACCGCGCGCGGCGGCGTTCCCGGCCGCGTCGTCGCCGGCAGTGCGCGCCTGGGCGCGACGCCGGTCACGGTGGTGGTGGCGCGCGCCTATGGCGAGCGCACCGCCATGTTCGCGCGCTACCGCGCCCGCATCCTGGCCGCCTGCGCCGCCGGCGCCCTGCTTGCCGCCGTGCTGGCCGCCCTGATGCTGCGGCGCGGCCTGCGTCCGCTGCGGGCGGTGGCCGAGCATGCGGCGCTGGTCAAGCCCGGCGCCCTTGCCCATCGTCTCGACATCGCCGGAGCGCCGTCCGAGCTGCGCCCCCTCGTCGACGCCTTCAACGCCATGCTGCAACGCCTGCAGGATGGCTATGCGCGCCTGTCAGGCTTTTCCGCCGACCTGGCGCACGAATTCAGGACGCCCGTGACGAACATGATCGGGCAGAGCCAGGTCGCGCTCGGCCAGGGCCGCAGCCGGGAAGAATACGAAGCCCTGCTGGCCTCGAACATCGAGGAACTCGAACGCCTGGCGCGCATGATCGAGAGCATGCTTTTCCTGGCCCGCGCCGGCCAGGAAGAGGTGGTGCTCGCGCGCCAGCCGCTCGAGGCGCGTGAGGAGCTGGAGCGCGTCGCCGGCTTCTTCGAAGGGATGGCCGAGGAGCGCGGCCTGCGCCTGCAATGCAGCGGGGAAGGGCGCATCGCCGCCGATCCCGCGCTGGTGCGCCGGGCGCTGGCCAACCTGGTGTCGAACGCGGTGCGCCATGCGGACGCCGGCAGCACGGTGACACTGCACGCCCAGCCGCGCGCCGGCATGGTGGAACTGAGCGTGGCGAACGCCGGCGCCCCGATTCCCCGCGAGCACCTGGAGCACCTGTTCGAACGGTTCTACCGTGTCGACAGCGCCCGCAGCGACGCCGAAGGGTCGACGGGACTGGGCCTGTCGATCGTGAGCGCCATCATGACCTTGCATGGCGGCAAAGCCACCGTGCAGTCTCACGGTCCCGAAACCCGTTTCACGCTGGTCTTTCCCACCGGATGACGCGCTTTTGTCCTGCGCGGCCAGCGCTTCCTTGCCTGGCGGCTATTGGCGCTAACGTGCGCCCAAGCCGGCTGGTGTAACCTGAAATCTCTCTCTGCAGCGGAGTCAACCATGCTTTTCAAACGCAGCCCGAACGGAATCGACCTCCCGTATTCCTCCGAGATCACGCCGCGCGAGGTCTACGAAGGCCGCCGCCAATTCATCGCCCGCATCGCCGCCACCGCCGCCGTCGGCAGCGGCGTCTGGGAGATGGCCAACCGCGAAGCCTTCGCGCAGGGAAGCGCCCAGCGCCTGGCCGCCACCCGCAACGCGGGCCTGTCGACCCAGGAGCAGCAGACCTCCTTCAAGGACGCCAGCTCCTATAACAACTACTATGAATTCGGCACCGACAAAGGCGACCCGGTCGAGAACGCGCACACCCTGCGCACCCGCCCCTGGACGGTGACCATCGACGGCGAAGTGAAAAAGCCCGTCACCCTCGACATCGACCGGATATTGAAACTCGCCCCGCTGGAAGAGCGCGTCTACCGCCTGCGCTGTGTGGAAGGATGGTCGATGGTGATTCCCTGGGTCGGCTATTCGCTGTCGAACATCCTCAAGCAGGTCGAGCCGACCGGGAACGCCAAATACGTGGAATTCACGACCCTGGCCGACCGCCGCCAGATGCCCGGCCTGCGCAGCCCCGTGCTCGACTGGCCCTATGTGGAAGGCCTGCGCATGGACGAGGCCATGCATCCGCTGGCGCTGCTCGCGGTCGGCATGTACGGCCAGGTGCTGCCCAACCAGAACGGCGCGCCGGTGCGCCTCATCGTGCCATGGAAGTACGGCTTCAAATCGGCCAAGTCGATCGTGCGCATCCGGCTGGTGAGCCGCCAGCCGCGCACCGCCTGGAACGATTCGGCGCCCAACGAATACGGTTTCTATTCGAACGTGAACCCGAACGTCGACCACCCGCGCTGGTCGCAGGCCACCGAGCGCCGCATCGGCGAGGACGGCTTCTTCCAGCGCAAGCGCAAGACCCTGATGTTCAACGGCTACGACCAGGTCGCCTCGCTCTACAGCGGCATGGACCTGAAAAAGTTCTTCTGACGATGGCTTTCAATCCGACGCCGAAGCAGCTCACGCTCATCAAGTCGCTGGTCTTCTTCCTGGCGCTGCTGCCCTTTGTGCGCATGGCCTGGCTGGTCTTCCAGGGCGTGCCGGTCGAGCCGCTCGAGTTCCTCACGCGCGGCACCGGCGACTGGACCCTGTACTTCCTGTGCATTACCCTCGCCGTGACGCCATTGCGGCGCCTGAGCGGCTGGAACTGGGTGATCAAGCTGCGCCGCATGCTGGGCCTCTACGCCTTCTTCTACGCGCTGCTGCACTTCGTGACCTTCTTCTGGTTCGATCACTTCTTCGATATCGCCGGGATGCTCAAGGACGTGGTCAGGCGGCCCTTCATCACGGTGGGCTTCATTGCGTTTGTCCTGCTGATTCCGCTGGCCGTGACCAGCACCAATGCGATGGTGAAGCGCCTGGGCGGCAAGCGCTGGCTGTGGCTGCACCGCCTGATCTACGTGATCGCGCCGCTGGGCATCCTGCATTTCTGGTGGATGAAGGCGGGCAAGAACGACTTCCAGGAACCGATCATTTTCGGCGCGATCGTGGCGCTGCTGCTCGCGATGCGTGTCTACTGGAGTTACGTCAAGAAGACGGGGGCGGCGCGCGCCTGACAATCGCGCTACGCTGTCGTTTTGGGAGGGTATTGGATGAAACCGCGAATCAGCCTGATCACGCTCGGCGTGGAGCACCTGGAGCAGTCCGTGGCCTTCTACCGCGACGGCCTGGGATGGGAAACGGAAGGCATCGTCGGCAGGGAGTTCGAGCACGGCGCCGTCGCCTTTTTCGACATGGAGGGCGGCCTGCGCCTGGCCCTGTGGCCACGCGCCAGCCTGGCGCACGACACGGGGGCGCCGCAGGGCAGCCTCAACTCCACCGAATTCTCGCTGGCCCACAACGTCGCTTCGAAAGAAGAGGTCGACGCTGTCATGGCGCAGGCGAAAGGGGCCGGGGCGCGCATCGTGAAACCCGCCGCCGACACCTTCTACGGCGGCTATGCCGGCTACTTCGCCGACCCGGACGGCCACCTCTGGGAAGTGGCCTTCAATCCGCAGATGCTGCCCCCAGCCTGATTATTTCAGCATCGATTCCAGCGCGAACAGGTCGGCCGGGTTCTCGCGCTGGCGGATCTGGTGGACGGTGTCGCCGTCGACGATGACTTCCGCCGCGCGGCCGCGCGTGTTGTAGTTCGAGGCCATGGTCATGCCGTAGGCGCCGGCCGTCATGATGGCCAGCAGGTCGCCAGGCTCCACGTTCAGCTCGCGCTCGCGCGCCAGCCAGTCGCCCGATTCGCACACCGGGCCCACGAGGTCGTAGACCAGCTTGTCGCCCTCGCGCGGGCTGACTGCCTGCACGCCCATCCAGGCCTGGTACAGGGTCGGGCGCATCAGGTCGTTCATCGCCGCGTCGACGATGGCGAAGTTCTTCTCCACACCGGGTTTCAGGAACTCGATCTTCGTCAGCAGCACGCCGGTGTCGGCCACGATCGAGCGGCCCGGTTCGAAGATCACCTTGACCGGGGCGCCGCCGTGTTTTTCCGCGCGCCAGGCGTCGATGCGGGCGAACAGGCGGCCCAGGTAGTCGCCCACCGGGACCGGCGGCTTCTCGCCTTCGGCGCCGTAGTTCACACCCAGGCCGCCGCCGATGTCGAGGTGGTGGATGTGGATGCCTTCGGCGTGCAGGGTGTCGATCAGCTCGATCAGCTTGTCCAGGGCTTCCAGCAGCGGCGCGTCGTCCAGCAGCTGCGAGCCGATGTGGCAGTCGATGCCGACCACGTCCAGGTTCGGCAGGCTGGCGGCCGTGCGGTAGGTGTCCAGCGCATCGTCAAAAGCCACGCCGAACTTGTTCGCCTTCAGGCCGGTGGCGATATAGGGGTGGGTCTTGGCGTCCACGTTCGGGTTCACGCGCAGCGACACCGGCGCGCGCTTGCCCATGCTGCCGGCCACCTCGTTGAGACGGTGCAGTTCCGGGATCGACTCGACGTTGAAGCACAGGATGTTCTTTTCCAGCGCCAGCCGCATTTCCTCGACGGTCTTGCCGACACCCGAGAAGATGGTCTTGCCCGGATCGCCGCCGGCGGCGATCACGCGCAGCAGCTCGCCGCCCGAGACGATGTCGAAGCCCGCACCCTGGCGCGCCAGCAGGTCGAGGATGGCGAGGTTGGAGTTGGCCTTCATCGCATAGCAGACCAGGGCGTCGCGCCCCGCGCAGGCGCTCGCATAGGCGCCGAAATTTTCTAGCAGGGCGGTCTTCGAATAGACATAGGTCGGCGTGCCGAATTCCTCGGCGATGGCGGACAGGGCAACGCTGTCGGCGTGCAGGACGCCGTTCTGGTACTGGAAGTGCGACATGGGGAACTTTGACTTCTATTTGTTGGGGGCCGGGGTGGAGGCGTTGTTCGAGGGGACGGGCTGGGCGGGCAGCGGCGTGGCGCTTGGCGCGGGCTTGGCCGGCGGCGTCGGCATGTAGAGCGGACCCGTCTGGCCACAGCCGGCGACGAGCACGCTCATGAGTACGGCAGCGCAAAGCAGTGCGATAGTGGACTTCACGATTAGAATGGGGGTTTGATTAGCAGACTTTGGAGTGTAGCATGACCGAATCGGAATTTTTGGCGCTGGCCGAAAGCACCCTTGACCGCATCGAGCAGTGCCTCGACAAGCTCAACGACGATGACGTGGTCGACGTCGAGTGCCGCCGCAGCGGCAATGTGCTGGAGATCGAATTCCTGCGCAACGCGACCAAGATCATCGTCAACAGCCAGGCCCCGCTGCAGGAAATGTGGGTGGCGGCGCGCTCGGGCGGCTACCACTACAAGCGCGTGGGCGAGGAGTGGCGCAACACGCGCGACGATTCGGAGCTGTTCGCCTCGCTGTCGCAGTACGTGACAGAGCAGGGCGGGGCGCCGGTGGCGCTGGGCTGATCTGCCGCTATCCTGCGGGGCCGTCCATCCATGGACGCGGACTGGCCCCGATCGCGTCGAGGGCTTTCAGCACGGCTGCCTCGACCGCTGGCGGAACCGGAATCTTGACCGTCTTCTGAAACCGCCAGAACCATTTTTTTCGCCGGGATGCGCGCAGCCGCAGTCCCCATTCCGGCGTTCCCACAGCACCATCCTCGCTCCCTCCGGTGAAGTCGTACACGCCGATCTCGAAGCTCGTCGCGGGCGTGGCCGTTCCCTGGATCAGCCAGCCCCAGTCCTCGTCCCAGAAAACTGCATCGAGTCCTTTGGCATTGAGCCGCTCGCACAGCCAGGCTGCGAGGTCGCGGCCGTAGAGCTGGTTGCCCGCATTGTCCTCCTCGGGCAGCGCGGAGCTGCAGTCGAACTTGCTCGATGTGAATACGATGGCCTTGTCCAGGGCTTCCATGGCGCGCGCGCGGTTGTTGCGATGAGGAAAGTATAGCCCGGTCGCGCTCAGGGACGTTTCACCCAGTTCGATAGTTGCTGGGCACTCTGTATCCGGACCTGGTAGAGCAGGGCGGAGACGGTCGCGTCGGAATCGACCTTCAGGGGCAGCCAGCGCGCCTGCTCGTCGCGCCCGAACACGATCGAATACGTCATCGACTTCATCATCGACGCGCCCTTGAAGACGTAGTCGGCGCGCAGCGGCAGCCTGGTCGCCTCGTCGATCCAGACCTTGGCCGTGAAGGGGCGCTTGCGCTGCACGCCCGTCAGGTGGAACAGCACGGTGGCCTTCCCGTCCAGCATCGCCGGTCCGGCGCGCACGATGCTGTCGGCATCGGCCAGCGCCTGCTCGGGATGGTTCGCGACGCCCCATTCGAACTTCAGCTCGCCTAATCCACTCCCTTGGCTTTCGACCATTTTCACCGTGGTGCGCACCGGCTCGCCGTCGCGCCAGCCGGTCAGCCTGGTGGACTTCTTGATGGTGTCCAGGTTCTTCCCACTCTCGTCGGTCACCACGGTGTCCGCATTGACCTCGCTGGCCACCAGGTCGCGCGAGGCGCGCAGCGTTTCGCTGGCGGCCTGCCAGAGGGAATCGACCTGGCCGGCCGTCGAGAGGGGGCTGGCCAGGAACAGGCAGGCGGCGATGAAAAGGGAAGGCGGGAACATGGAACGCTCATGAAAAGGAACAATGTTCATGTTACAGCAACAAAATATTGTAAAACAATAATTTTATTGCAAATTATTCATCTGACATGGAACTGCCCGCTTGACCCGCACGCGCAGGCCCGGACCCGGCGCCGGGCCAAGAAAAAGGCTGTGTTCGCGCTAATTGGGTGAACCAAATTGT